>JACKEA010000007.1 GCA_020633235.1 Polyangiaceae bacterium
CCGCGGCGGACCGACATGATCGTGCACGCGCCCTTCGAAGTGGATGAGCTCCCAGGACCCGCATGCTGCGTTTCCCTCGCTGGCGACCCTGCCGTCATTCGCTGGGAGGAAGCTTCTCGCGCTCGAATGGCTCCACGAATGGCTCGCCGGAGTGGCCTACGCCATTTCGGGCGACCACGCCTCGGCACGCAGATCCGGTGCTGGAATTGCCTGACAGCTGCCCACGCGGAGCGGTTGCTCTGTGTACACCGGTGCTAGTGCAGGGTCAGCTCGCCATCACGGCGTGTTGCAGCTATCGACTTGCTGCTTTCCGCTCCAACACCCCGGAACGACTGTCGTCGCTGTGCACGTGGGAACGTTGTAGTCTCCGTACTGAGCACCGCACTGCGTGTCGAGGGTGTCGCATCCGCAGGAATGCTCCGTCTCGTTCTTGCAGCAGCGCCCGCCCGGAAGCGGACTGCAGGTAGACACCTCCTCCATGGACGACAAGATCGCACTGCCGTGGTCCGCACCGCACTGACACGTGTCCGTTATCGAGTTCGAGTCACAGCCCACGTACACGCACAGGCAGCTGTCTGCATCGCGGCAGCACACGGTCTTTCCTGCACCAGCGAAGGTGTCGTCGCAGTTTGCGACCAATGGGAACAGGGGATCCTCGCCCGGCGCAAGCGTGTCGCAGTAGCAACCATCGCGAGGATCCATGCGGTCGTCTCGATGCCGGCATACCCAGCCGCTAGCAGTGCTTCCGCCGCTGCCACCGCTTGCCGCACTGCCTCCCGTCGATGCGGCACCGCCGCCTCCTGCCGACGTGGCGCCATTGCCCGAGGCGCCGCCCATACCGCCCCCGCCGCCGCTCCCAGAAGAGCAGGAAAAAAGCAACAAGGCGACAGCGAAAGTGGTGAGGCGCAGGGGCGTTCGGGTCATGCCCTCAGATATCCCGTTCCAGCGCCTGTCCGCATGACAGCCGCCATGCCGAGTGCACGTTGCCCGGGAATCCTGCTGTCATCGCCATGCTACCTGCGACCACCTTTGTCGCAGGCCAGGTCCGGATTTGAGTGAGCCCGCCCCGCGATGGCCGTGATGGACGCACAGGGAAAGGCACGCCACGAGCAGTGTCGCGGTCCTGCGTCGGCACGGCCGCGCGCATTCCGCGCCGGAACGATGCCGCGAGGCGGCGCCACGCTGGACGTCAGTGGGTCATTCTGACGTCCGTTCGCGTGGGTGTCAGTGGTTCGCTCTGCGTTCGCGTGGGCGTCAGTGCTTCGCTCTGACGTCCGTCCGCGTGGTTCCGCGGCGGACCGACATGATCGCGCACGGTGTTCGAGGTAGTCCGCCTCACGCGTGGAGGTGCGGGCGCTTTCCGGGGACGGTGTCCGGTGGGATACCGCCGCCACTGTCGCGCCACTGCTTGGCGATGATGGAGAGGGGGGCAGTGATGGGCGCCTTGCCCTTGCGGTCACAGGTCCAATCCCCGAGCCAGCCGTCGAAGTCGTGACCGCTGGACCAGGGGTCCACCCAGGTGCGCCCGAGCTTCTTGTTGGGGAAGTGCTTGCGGGCATTGCAAAGGATGTAAGCGAGGACGTTGCGGACGCCGCGGCGAGTGTCGATGACGTCGTGGTGATAGCGGCCGGCAAAGACGCGGCCGCGCTTGCGCCCCATGACGCGATTCATGCCCTTGGCAATGCGGATGGCGATGCCCTGCATGGCGCGGGAAAGGGAGGGCGTGTTGTTCGCCTCCACGAGGAGGTGGAGATGATTCCCCATGACGGAGAAGTGAAGCAGGCGGAAACCCTTGTGTTTGCGCCATGCCTCGAAGGCGCGAGTGATGACGCGGTAGCTCGAAGGGCGGCGGAGATTCACTATGTCGGCGCGGACGCGGAGCGTGACGAAGACGGCGCGCTCACGATGGGTGGGACGGCGCTTGGCGTGACGGACGCCGGAGCCCTCGACGCGCTTGCGGCCAGCACCGCGACGGCGGCCGCCCCAAGTCGAAGAGCGGGGAGCGCCGGAGGAAGCCCGGGGGGCGGAAGGCGCGGGGCGGAGGGCGCGCGGGGAGGTGCCGGACGCCTTGCGGGAGGGTGCGCGGGTGCTGGGAGCGGGCGCGGACATCTTGAATTGGGCACATGTTATCACGGGAAAGGGCAGGTGCAAGGGGCGGAAGTGAAATGGTGTGAGAGGGCGGCGCGGGCACGACGCGCAGAGCGGCGCGGGCACGACGCGCAGAGCGGCGCGGGCACGATGCGCGGGGCGGCACGGACGCGCGGGGCGGCACGGACGCGCGGGGCGGCGTGGGCGGCTAGGGGCGGAACTTGTCGACCAACTTGCGCAGCATGGTCGTGTTGCGCGTCGTGGTCGTCTCGCCGCCCATGGCGCCCCAGTCCTTGCCCTTGAGCGACGTCCCGGAAACGCCGCCCTCGATCAGCCAGTGCACTTCCCGGCCCTTCACCTTCAAGGTGTCGACGTCGTTCGAGAGCGCTTCGATCTGTTGCGCTACCTTCTTGCCGGGCGCATTGCGCAGGAATGCGACCATGTGAGTCCGCGGCTTCGTTACGTCGCCGTAGGGCTTGTGCGCCGCAATGCGCTCCACGTCTGCCCAACTCCGCACCAGCGTGGGCACCTCGAATCCAAAGGCCTTCTCCAGCGCCGTCTCGATCTTCTTCTCGACGCTCTCGGCCTTGGCGCGGCTCTCGAAGACGGCATTACCGCTGTTCAGGAAGGTGCTCACCTTGCTGAAGCCGAGGGCCTCGAGCTCTTCCTTCAAGCGCGCCATGGGCACCGTGCGCTTTCCGACGTTCACGGCTCTGAGGAAGGCGACGTAGCGCGGCATGACGCCATCTGAGCACAGATCGCGAGCGGGATCGCGCTGCTACGACATCCAGCTGCGGCAGAGCGCCGAAGCCGTTTCTGGACGACCGAAGCGTGGAGCGGTGCGCGCGCCTCGCGATGCACTGCGTTCCTGCGACGCCATATGCCCGCGCCTCGCGACGCACCGCGCTCCCGCGACGCCATATGCCCGCGGAGCGCGGCGGGGATCGCGACGCACCAACACCCAGCTGCAGCAGATCGATGAAACGGCAGTTTCTGGGCGGCTGGCGCGAAATCGAGCCAAAAATGGCTCCAAGGGTTGGTTTTGTGCGACGCCTTCGGTACCTGTGGAGAATGTGCGGCATCGTCGGAATGTTCAACGCCAACGACGAGCATGCGCTCAATGCCATGCTCGAATCCACGGTCCACCGTGGGGAAGACAGCACGCGCTACGAGTTCCACGATGAACGCTGCGGCATCGGCATCAACCGCCTGAGCATCGTGGATCTGGAGCGCGGCGAGCAGCCGCTCCGGAACGAGAGCGGTGACGTGCGCGTCGTGTGCAACGGCGAGATCTACAACCACGAAGCCATCGCGGCGGACCTCTCGGAGCACGAGCTGCTCACCCGATCCGACGCCGAGGTGATCTCGCACCTGTACGAGGACCACGGGGAAGACTGCGTGAACCTGCTCGACGGCATGTTCGCCTTCGTGCTCTACGACCGCAAGAAGCAGACGTTCCTGGCGGCGCGAGATCCGATCGGCATCAAGCCCTTCTATTACGCGCGCGATGGCCGGCGCTGGTATTTTGCCTCGGAAGCGAAGGCGTTGATTGCCGGCGGCGCGGAGCCGCAGACGGTACGCATGCTGCCGCCGGGCTTTCGGCTGACGGAGCGCGGCCCGGAGCAGTACTATTACCTGGCCACGCAACGCAGCGTGCCGGATCCACACATCGTCCGCGCGCTGCTCGATCACGCCGTGAAGAAGCGGCTGATGGCGGACGTGGAGGTGGGCACGTTCCTCAGCGGCGGGCTGGATTCCAGCATCATCACGGCGCTCGCGGCGCAGCACAATCCGCGCGTGCGGGCCTTCACCGTGGGCATGGAGGGCTCGCCGGACGTGGTGGCCGCCAAGCGCGTGGCGGAGCACCTGGGCGTGAAGCACTACGTGCAACCCTTCACCATCGACGAGATGCTCGAGGCGCTGCCGGAGGTGATCTGGCACGTGGAGAGCTACAACCCGTCCATGGTCACCGGCGCGGTGGTCACGCTGCTGGCCGCGCGTCACGCCAAGAGCGCGGGGCTCAAAGTGGTGCTGTGCGGTGAAGGTTCTGACGAGATCTTCGCCGGCTACAAGGCCGTACGCCACATGAGCTGGCCGCAGATGGTGGAAGCTTCGTGGACGCTCATCAACAATCTGCACAACACGGAGTGCAAGCGGCTCGATCGCATGAGCATGGCGGTGAGCTTGGAAGCGCGCGTTCCGTTCCTGGACCGCAGCCTGGTGGAGTACGCCCTGAACCTGCCCGGGGAGGTGAAGGTCAAGGAGGAGGGCGGCCGCCGCATCGAGAAGTACATCCTGCGCCAGGCCTTCGACGATCTCTTGCCGCGGGACATCGTGTGGCGCGAGAAGATGCCCTTCGATCAGGGTAGCGGCGCGCGCCACATCATCCAACATGTGGACTCCCAGATCAGCGACAAGGAGCTGAAGGACGCGCAGCAGGAGTGGCCCGAGGCCGCCCTCGCATCGAAAGAGATGCTGTTCTACTACCGCATCTGGCGCGAAAAGTTCGGTGACCTCGGCGGCCAGCGGGTGTTCGACATGTTCGGCAACTACCCGGTGATGATGGACGGCATCAAGAAGCGGACGGCCGAGAGCGGCAGCTGATGCCGGAGCCTCTCGAGCTCAAGTGCCCGCCCGGCGGTGCCAACCGAGACGGCGCCTTCAAGCTCTCGTGGACGGGACCCAAGGACGCAACGTTTCGCCTGGTCGAGAAGCAGGGCGACCAATCGCGCACGTTGTTCGAGGGACGCTCCCACGGCAGCACCGTCACCGGGCGCCCCGCCGGGGACTACCAATACTCGCTGAGCACCGTGCAGGGACGAAGCGCCACCCCCTGCGTGGTCAAGGTGCGCCCCTACCCGTTGACCCTGGCGCTGTCGTTCTTCTTCGTCGGCTCCCTCGTCACGCTGGCCACGGTGATCGTGATCTTGCGCGGCCATCGCGCCCACAAGCGGGGTGAGATCGGATGACCGGTCCGGTCCTGGAAGCCAGCACCGGCTGGATCATCCTGGCGGGCTTCTCGCTGCTCTGGATCTTCCTCGGTTGGTACTGGGGTCGGCACGGCACCACCTTCGAAGGGCACATGCTGGCTGGTCGCAAGGTGGGCCTGGCGCTGGGCACCGCCACCGCGATGGCCACCTGGGTCACCTCCAACACCACGATGGCGGCACCAGAGGTGGCGTACCGCTTCGGTGTATGGGGCATGGTCGGCTACTCCCTGGGCGCCGTGGGTTTGCTGCTGTTCGCGCCCATGGCGGAGCGCATCAAGCACCTGATGCCCCACGGCTACACCAGCGGGGACTTCGTGCGCACCCGCTACGGCGTCGCCGCGTGGATCGTGTTCCTGCTGATCTCGTTCTTCTACGGCCTCGGCTGGCTGGTGAGCATGGGCATGGCCGGCGGCATCTTGCTGCACGCTCTCACGGGCATCCCTTACGAAGTGGGCATGGTCGTCATCACCGTGGTGTGCGTGGGCTACACGCTGCTCGGTGGCCTGCACGCCGTGATCGGCACGGACTTCATTCAGAGCCTGCTCATCTTGGTGGGCCTGTGCGTCGTGGGCTTCGTGGGCTTCACCCAGGTGGAGCCCGTGCAGATCCATCACGAGCTCGCCCAGACGCGGCCCGGGCTCTTGAACCTGCTGATGCCGGCCTCCATCATGTTCCTGTTCAACAACTTGCTGTTCGGCCTGGGCGAGATCTTCCACAGCAACGTGTGGTGGTCGCGCGCCCTCGCCTTCCGCAAGGGCGTGGGCTTCCGCGCGTATCTCGTGGCCGGCCTCGCCTGGCTGCCGGTGCCCATCGCCGCCGGCGCCCTGGCGCTGTTCGCTCCCGTGCTGGGCATCAACGTGCCGGCGCTCGACATGGTGGGACCCCTGGTGGTCGCTCACATGATGGGCAAGGTGGGAGCCATCCTGATCTTCGTGGTGGTGTTCTCGTCCCTCGCGTCCTCCCTGGATTCGCTGTTGGCCGCCACCTCGGATCTGCTCGTGGAAGACGTGTACCGCCGCATCCTTCGACCCCAGGCCCGGGGTCCCGAGCTCCGCCGCGCGGCGCGCACGTTGGTCCTGGCGCTGGGCGTGCTCTCCATCGCCCTGTGCTGGAGCAAGGCCACCACCCTGGCCCGCATGATCGCCTTCACCGGGGCGTTCGTGGCTTCCACCATCTGGCCCATCGCCGCGGGGCTGTACTGGAAGACCGCGAACCCCAAGGCCGCCACGCTGGGCATGGTGCTGGGCACCGCCGCGGGCCTCACGTCCTACTTCGTGATCGGCTGGTACACCGCGGCGCTGGTGGGCGCCGCCGTCAGCATGCTGTGCGTCGTCGTCGGCAGCGCCCTGGCACCGGCGCCCTTCGACTTCAAATCCCTGGCGGAAGAAATGCGGGAGCCCGGCTGATGCGCATTCCCGGCACGGTGTTCGACGGCATGCTGTGGCTCGCCCTCGTCGGTGTGGCCCTGGGCGCCGTGTACCTGCTCGTGGTGCTGGTCAAAGAGTGGCGGAGCGGCCAGCTCTGGTAGTCTGCCTTTGTTGGTCCGGCGCGAACCCCGTCGCGCTCCCGGGGCGCGTCACGCCTCGCCGGTTGCCCAACGCAGCGCTTCGTCTTCGTCCTGGGTCACGCTGGCACGTGTTCCGGATTCCCGAGCGACACGGTTCACCTGCAGCGCGCCGACGGCGCTCGAGACGAGGAACACGACCCGTGCAACGCGAGAAGCGAGCTCGCTACGAACGACTTCGACGGACCGCTCGAAGGGCTCGTCGTTCACACCGGGTGCGCTCCGCACGTCGATGAGCACACCCCAGGAGGCGTGCTCTGGGCGAAGGAGGCCCAGCGCTTCGCGATACGTTTCCACGATGGCTTCTTGCCGCTCGGGGCGGCGCGCCGAGCGAACGACGCGGATCAGCTTTCGCTCCGGGTGCTCGAACAGCTGGATGAGCTCGTTCTCGAGGAGGGGGTCCATGTCGGAGCGAAGAGTAGCTCGCGGGGGTGACAGAGCGCTACGAGCTCCGCGCCGTCACGGCGGGCTGACGACGATGTCGTCGACGTATAGCGCCGCGGCCGTCCCGCTCGTCATGGAGCTCCAGGAGTCCACCGCGAGATCGCCGACAAGGTTCTGGAGCACCGCGGAGCTGTCGGTGCGGTCCACCTGGTACGCGCTCGGCTCACTGCCGCTCGCCGGCCACACCTTGCCCTGCAACCGCGACTGACCGGCGTTCACCTGCGTCAGCCGATAGCGCACGCGGTACAGCACACCGGCGCTGAGCGACACCGGCGAGACGGAACCCATGAGGCTCTCGTTGCCGGTCAGCTCGTGCCAAACACCGATGCCTTCCGGATTGCGGAACGCCTCCACGAACACCGCGTAGCCCTGCCCGTTGGGCGTGGACTGCGTGAGGTAGCCGCCGTTCTGACGCAGATAGAAGCCGACGCCCTGGGTGTTCTCGCTCGAGAACTCGAAGCTGAAGGTGACCTGGGCCTCGCTGCAACCCAGCGGCGCCGTCATGCGTGCCAAGGAGTAGCTCGTCGTCTGCGGGATCAAACGGCCACGTCCGTTCTGGATGTCGGCGGTCTGTACGCCCCCCGCGGCTTTCCAGGGCGACGGCCAGGGGGATCCGTTGGCGCCGCTGAAGGTCTCCGTGAAGTTGCAGCCCGCTTGGCCGCCGGTGCCGGCTTGGCCGCCCGTGCTCGTGCCGCCGCTGCCCGCTTGGCCGCCCGTGCCGCCGCTGCTCGCGCCCGCTTGCCCGCCGCCGCTGCCGGCTTGCCCGCCGCTACTCGTGCCGCCGCTGCTCGCGCCGCCGCTACTCGAGCCACCGCTGCTCGCGCCCGCTTGGCCGCCGCTGCTCGTGCCGCCGCTGCTCGCGCCCGCTTGGCCGCCGCTGCTCGCGCCGCCGCTGCCCGCTGGACCGCCGCCGCCCGAGTCGTCGCTACCGCAGCCCAAGAGCCCGATCAGTAGACACCCCGCACACCACCCAACCCTCTGCACCCTACGACCATAGCGTCCCGCGGGGCCGTCCGCGAGGTTCCGCGGCGAGGCGACAACAAAAGCAGCGGGGCAAGTCGTTGGTTTTGGGGCATCTGCGCGGGCCTTCCTTGACATATCTGCGTTACGCATATATGTATTCTGCATATATGGCGACCTCCCGTGCAAAGAAGGCCCAGCGGGCCCCGCGAGACGAGGCGGAGTTCCTCGCCAAGTACGACCCGGCCGAGTTCGAGCGGCCGAGCGTGGCGGTGGACGTGGCGCTCGTGAGCGTGGTCGACGGCGCGCTGTACACCTTGCTGATCCGGCGCGGGGAGCATCCGCATCGCGGTCGTTACGCCTTGCCCGGTGGCTTCGTCGGGATGAAGGAGTCGCTGGAAGCGGCGGCGCGGCGCGTGCTGGCGGCCAAGACGGGCCTGTCCGGCGTGTTCTTGGAGCAGCTGTACACCTTCGGTAACCCAGGGCGGGATCCGCGAACGCGGGTGGTGAGCGTCGCGTACTATGCGCTGGTGGATCGCGCGCGTTTCGACGAGCGCGCCAACTCCGAAGGCACGGTCGGGCGCCTGCGCATTCCGTGGGAAGGCGAGGTGGGCGGACCCGTTGGCGTGGACGACGCCTCCGGCAAGCCGCTCGAGCTCGCCTTCGATCACGACGACATCCTGGGCATGGCGGTCAAACGCTTGCGCGGGAAGCTCGACTACTCACCCATCGGCTTTCAGCTGCTGCCGGAGACGTTCACGCTGCTCGACCTGATGCAGGTGCACGAGACCGTCTCCGGACGCCCCCAGAACAAGGACTCCTTCCGGCGCCGCATGCTCTCGTCCGGGCTCTTGGAAGCCACCGGCGAGCGGCAGCAGGACGTCGGTCATCGCCCCGCGGAGCTGTATCGCTTCGGCAAGCGCTCCGCTGTTTGAACCTCACGAGGTCCGTCATGGCAGAGATCAGAAACTACGGCCTTTTCCGCCACTTCCGCTCGAGCCCGGCGATGTTCGTGCTGCGCTACCGCCGCGGAAAGCGGGTGGCGAGCGGACCGGGGCTCACCTTCTGGTTCCTGCCCCTGTCCGCCAGCATGGCGGAGGTGCCCCTCGACGATCGCGAGCTGCCCTTCGCCTTCCACGGGCGCTCCAGCGATTTCCAGGACGTCACCACCCAGGGCGTGATCACGTATCGCGTTGCGGAGCCGCAGGAGCTCGCGGCCCACGTCGACTTCACCGTGGACTCCAGCTCCGGCAGCTACGAGGCCCAGCCGCTGGAGAAGCTCGCGGGGCTGCTCACGCAGCTCGCGCAACAGCACGCGCTGGCGTACGTCACGGAGACGCCCATCCGACGAATTTTGACGGAGGGCTACTCGACCATCCGCGAGCGGGTGACCGCGGGGCTCGAGCAAGACGCGGGCATCGCCGGCATGGGCATTCACATCGCCACCGTGCGCGTGGCCGCCGTGCAGCCCACGGCGGAGCTGGAGCGCGCGCTGGAGATGCCGACGCGGGAGAAGATCCAACAAGAAGCGGACCAGGCCACCTTCGAGCGCCGCGCGCTGGCGGTGGAGAAGGAACGCGCCATCGAGGAGAACGAGCTCCAAAACCGCATCGAGCTGGCGCGCCGCGAGGAAGAGCTCATCCGTCAGACGGGACAGAACGAACGGCGGCGGGCCGAAGAAACCGCGCTGGCCAAGAAGCTCGAGGTGTCGGCCTCGGCGGAGTGCAAGCGCATCGCGGCGGAAGCCGACGCCGAGCGCATTCGCATGGTGGAGCGCGCCCGGGTGGAGAGCGAGCGCGAGCGCATGGACGTGTACCGCGAGCTGCCCACCGGCGTGATGCTGGGCCTCGCCGCGCGCGAGCTCGCCACCAAGCTCGAGCGCATCGATCACCTGAACCTGACGCCGGAGCTCTTGGGTCCGATGCTCTCGGATCTGGTGCAAGCCGGAACGCGTCGCCTGGAGAAGTGATGGCTCGCACGCCGCGCGCCGTGACGGTGACTCGGCCCACGGAGTACGAGCTGCTGCTCCGGCGTCACGCCACCCGTGGGCAGGCCGAGTTCTTCCTCCGTGCCCACGGGCAGAAGCTCGCCGACGTGGAGGCCGCCCATCAGCGCTTCCAAGGCGTGCTGGAGCAGTGTCATCGCGGCATCCCCGACACTTTTCGTCGCGCTCACGTTTCGCGGGAAGATCTCGACCGCTTCTTGTTCGAGCCGGAGGACGTCATCCTGGTCGTGGGTCAGGACGGGCTCGTCGCCAACGTGGCCAAGTATCTCCAGGGGCAGCCCGTCATCGGCGTAAACCCCGATCCCGAGCGCAACGACGGCGTGCTCGCACGCTACACCCCTGCCCTGGCCAGCGAGCTGCTCGCGCCCACCGCCGATGGCGCCGCCCCCATTCAGCGCCGCACTCTGGTGGAAGCCGAGCTCGACGACGGTCAGAAGCTCCTGGCCCTGAACGAGGTCTTCGTCGGACACCGATCCCATCAGTCCGCGCGCTATCGCATCGGCTGGAAGGAGCATCACGAACGCCAGTCTTCCTCGGGGCTCATCGTGGCCACCGGCACCGGCGCCACGGGTTGGGCGCGGTCCATCGCACGCCAACGCAAGAGGCCGGTGGAGCTGCCGGAGCCCACCGACGGCCGCGTCACGTTCTTGGTGCGCGAAGCGTTTCCGTCCGTGAGCACGGGCACGCGCATCACCGCGGGCTGCCTCACCGAAACGGATACCCTCGAGGTCGTCTCCGAGATGAACGAAGGCGGCGTGGTGTTCGGTGACGGCATCGAGAGCGACCACCTCGACTTCGGTTTCGGCATGCGCTTGTCCGTCCACGCTTCCAGCGTGCGCCTGTGCCTGGTCGCGTAGCTGCGTCGTCTTCCTTTGTCGGGGCGGCGCGATCCCCGTCCCGTCGCTCCGCGCTGGACCGCTAGCGCGGCGAGAAGCGGATCGGGAAGTGGAACCACAAGGGCTCGTGGTGCGGCCGCGGGTAGCGCACGTTCTCGAGGGCGTGCACGGCGCAGCCGTGGAGAGCGGCCCGGAGCGGCGCGGGGCCGGTGCTGATGGCGCGCGGCTCACCGTGGGGCGCCACCGCGACGCTGACGACGAGATCGCCTTGCAGCACTGGATCTCGCACAAGGGCCGCGGCGTAACACGCGCGGAGCTTGTCGCTCGCGTCGCGGGCGACGGCGCGCTGCACGTCGGCAATGGTGACGGTGCCCTGCTCCAAATCCGGCGGCGTCACGCTGGGGGGCTGGGGACCGCGCCACGCGTTCGCTCCGCTCGCTGACACGAACAGGCCGAAGGGCTCGTCGAAGGGCGAGGCCACCACGCGCTGCAGCGTGTGACTCGTGAACGCATCTCCCGCCCGGGCCAGCGATGCGCTGGCGATGATGGCCACGGCGGGGAGCACTGCCAGTAGCGCCACCAGCTTGGGCGCGCGACGGAGCGCCTTGGCCCGCCGCTCCACGGCGGCCCAGAACTCGTCGTGATTTTCGGGGTGGACCAGGCGGGAGCGATAGGGGCCGGACATGGCAGCTTGGACAACCGGGTGGGGGAAAAGTTTGGGCCGCGCCGTCGACAGCCGCAAGGCGCCGTGAGAAGAGGCGACAGTGGTGCCGCGCACGCGCGAAAAGCCGACGGAGCCGCTCGGCAGCTCCACCCTGGGATCCCGGCGTCACGCGCCGGCGGTGGCGACGTTCATCGTTGGTGTCCTCGTCACCCTCGCGATCTTCTGGGTGCGCCTCGGCGATCGCCGCGCGGAGCAGAAGCTCGGCTTCGAACGCCGGGCGGCGGATGCTGCGTCCGTGGTGGTGAACGGGCTCGATGGACCGCTCGAGTCGCTGTACGCGATCCCCGCGCTGTTCGCCGCCTCGGACGAGGTCACGCGCAAGGACTTTCGCGAGTTCGTGACCGGTGCCCTGAAGCGCCACCCCGGGATCTACGCGTTCGAGTGGCTTCCATGGCTCGCCCAAGGCGAGCGTGTGACGTTCGAGCAAGAGGCTCGGGACGAAGGTCTCGAGGGTTTCACCTTCACCGAAGTCGGTAAGGGGGGTCGCATGGTGCCCGCGCCAACGCGGAAGCGCTACGCACCCATCTTCTACATGGTGCCGCCGCACCCGGAAGCGCTGGGCTTCAATCTGACCGGAGACCCCAAGCGCCTCGCGCCGTACACGCAAGCGCGGGACAGCGGGAAGACCGTGGCCTCGGGTCGCATTCGCTTGGTGGAAGACGCGCCCGGCGTGCACTCCATCGCCGTGTTTCATCCGGTGTACTCCCACGGCTTTCCGCCCCAGTCTCCGAGCGAGCGGCGTCTACGCTTCTTGGGCTGTGCCGTGGAAGTGTTTCGAGTGAAGCCGGTGCTCGAGCGCGCGCTCCGGGATCACGACGTGACCGAGCTGGGCGTGGAGGTACTCGATCGCTCTGCTTCCGCGGCGGACCAACAATTATTCGAGAAGAGCACGACAGGAACGGGTCCACGCCTGGGGTACGAACGAAGCTTCAGCTTCGCCGATCGAAAGTGGGCGGTAGTGGTGAGCTCGGTGGTGCCGGTGGACCGCGGCCCGCTGTGGCTGCTCTTCGGGGGGCTCGCCAGCAGCATACTGCTCGCGTTGGTGGTGTCCGGAGGTCGCACCATCTTGCACTTGCGGAAGCAGGTGCAGGCGGCGGCGCATCTCGGGCAGTACACCCTGATGCGCAAGCTGGGCGAAGGCGGCATGGGCGTGGTGTACGAGGCGACGCACGCGATGCTGCGGCGACCCACGGCGCTCAAGCTGTTGCCGGCGGAGCGGCGGGACGACAGTCGGCTGGCGCGCTTCGAGCGGGAGGTGCAGCTCACGAGCCAGCTCACACACCCGAACACCATCGCGATCTACGACTACGGGCGCACGCCGGACGACGTCTTCTACTACGCCATGGAGTACATCGCAGGGCTGACGCTGGAGCAGCTGGTGCGCGAGGACGGCCCGCAGCCGCCAGCGCGCGTCGTGCAGCTCCTGCGACAGGTGCTGGGCGCGCTTGCCGAAGCGCATGCCGTGGGGCTCGTCCACCGCGACATCAAGCCCGCCAACCTGATGATCTCGCGCCGCGGCAACATCCCGGATTTCGTCAAGGTGCTCGACTTCGGCCTGGTAAAGAAGCAGGTGGAGACGGAAGCGGACCTGAAGCTATCGCGCACCAACACCTTCGTGGGCACGCCGCACTACCTGGCGCCGGAGGCGATCACCGAAGGCGAGGTCGGCCCCGAAGCGGACATCTACGCGGTGGGGGCCGTCGCCTACTTCCTGCTCAGCGGAACCACGGTGTTCGAGGGGGAGAACATGGTGGCGGTGTGCACGTCGCATGTGTACGACGAGCCGGTGCCGCCCTCGCTGCGCCTCGGCAAGAAGGTGCCCGAAGCGCTGGAGCAGCTCGTGCTGCGCTGCCTGTCCAAGGACCCCAAGGAGCGTCCGAGCGCCCTCGCGCTCTCCGAAGAGCTCGCTGCGCTGACCGACGTTGGCAGTTGGACGGAGGAAGACGCCGAACGCTGGTGGCTCGAGGTGGGCGACGAGCTGGTGGAAGACGCGCTCGAGCGCACGCGCCGCGGTGCAGCCGCGCGCACCATGGCCATCGATCTGCGCCGCCGTCGCGAGTCCGTGGAGTACGCCCCAACTGTGGAAGACATGCGCCGGGAGGAGTGAGCGGGTGCTATTCTCCGCGCATGCGGGGTATCGCAATTTCGGTGCTCGCCGCGCTGCTCGCGCTTGGCTGCGGCAGCGACGACGCGAGCGGGACGCCGTCCACCGGAGGCGCGGCAGGACAGGGCGGAAGTGGCGGTGGGACGAGCGGGACGGGGGGCGAAGCTGGCACGGGCGGCGCCGCTGGCGGCTACCCGACGCTGCCCTGGGAGGGCGGTCCGGAGTATTACGGCAAGTGGCCGAACGGCCCCTCCACGGATACGAGCACCTTCCCCATCGCCGTGTGGCTGCAAAGCCCGAGCAATGCCGCCGAGTACAAGAGCATCGGCATCAACCTGTTCATTGGTCTGTGGGATGGGCCGACGGACGCTCAGCTCACGGAGCTTTCGAGCGCGGGCATGCCGACGTTCTGTGCGCAGGAGCAAGCCTGGTCGGGTCACGTGTCCGACAAGACCGTCTTGGCCTGGACGCAGCAGGACGAGCCGGACAACGCCCAACCCAACGGCAGCGGTGGTTACGACCCCTGCGTGGATCCCCAGGACATCGTGGCCCTGTACCAGACCATGGTGCAGAACGACGCCTCTCGCCCGGTCTATTTGAATTTTGGCCAGGGCGTCGCGAACACGGACTGGGTCGGCCGCGGTACTTGCACGGGCAAGACGGAGATGTACCCGGAGTACGCCAAGGGCGCGGACATCGTGTCCTTCGACATCTATCCGGTGAACGAGACGGACGCGAAGATTCACGGCAAGCTCGAGTACGTCGCGAAGGGCGTGAGCTTCCTGCGGGAAGCCGTGAGCTATCAGAAGCCGGTGTGGGCCTGGATCGAGACGACGGACTTCAACGGCACCGGCAACGCGCCGTCCGTATCCCAGATCGAGAGCGAGGTGTGGATGGCGCTGATCCACGGCGCCCGCGGCATCGGCTACTTCGCCCACGTGTTCGCACCGAGCTTCATCGAAGCGGGGCTCCTCGCGGACTCGACGGTGAAGAGCGGCGTGGCGGACATCAATGCGCGGGTGCAGAACCTCGCGCCGGTGCTGAACACACCCAGCCTCGACGGCGTGGTCACGGTCACCTCCGCCTCGCCAGTGGATGTGATGACCAAGCAGCACGGCGGCTCGCTGTACGTGTTCGCGATCGGCATGACGAGCGGATCTGCGGACGCCAGCTTCGCTGTGCCCGAAGGCAGCGGCGCGACGGTGCTCGGTGAAGACCGAAGCCTGAAGGTGGAGAGCGGCGCTTTCAGCGACACCTTCGACGGCTACGCCGTGCACCTGTATCGAATCGACTGAGGTCCGCGTCGCACAAGGTGCGACCCCGTAGGTCCCTGTGTGACTCCGTCAGTCGCGGGATCGTGTCCCTACTCGGCCCACTTTCTGGCGCATTATCGGAGCTTTGGCCGAGATTTCAGCTGGCACGGATTTCGTAAAGGAGGTGAACCGCTCCCCTTCGGCACAATGACCCCTCCGCTCCACATCTCCGTCCTGTTCAGCGCAACCCTCTTGGCGCTGGGGGCCGAGGGCTGCACCGGCCACATCTCCGACGCGGGCGGACCGCCGCCACCGCCGGACACCGAAGCGCAACAGGTTCCGCTCTCGCCGACCCCGATCGAGAGCTCGGGATTCTGCACGGACTTGCTGGCGGGCGAGCGCGTGGTCTCGGTGAGCGCAGAGGGTCAGCTGTGGCTCGCCCGCGAGGAGAACGGCGAGAGTCTCTTGCGCGTCGTGGATTCCTTCGATGCGGCCCACGAAGTGGTGGCGAAGATCGCGCTGTCCGGCATCGAGCGCATCCAGGCTTGGTCTCAGGTGGATGCCGCGGTGACCACGGCATCGGGGCTGTGGAAGCTCGAGGACTTGTCCCGCGTGGAGCTCACGCCCCCCGCCGGCTTCTCGAAGGACGCCGCGGTGTGCGGCGACCCCACGACCAACGGCTCCCTGCTCTTCGCCGGAAGGCTGTTCGAGCGCCGAGACGACGAACAGTGGTGGGCGTGGGACACGGGCGCGAAGGGAGCAGCGGCGCCCAGCGAGCTCTTGCTCCAACAGGGCGAATGTCAGGGTCCGGACGACGTGCAGTGGATGACGTCGCCGGACGGCACGCTGTGGCGCGTGGAGCCGACCACCTACTACCGCCCGGTGCAGTTCCCGGCGCTGAAGGCAGCCGCCGTGACCACCGCGGCGGACAAGAGCGTGCTGCTCGCGGCCATCGACGGCGAGGAGCTGTGGGTCGGCCCCGAGACGTGGCAGCGCTGGCAGTTCCCGAACGGCGCGCCGGGCCAGCTGAGCGCCGCAGGCGGCATGGTGTGGGTGACGTCGGGCTCGCAGTTGCTCCGCTTCGACGGCGAGAGCTGGAGCGAGATGCAACGCCTCGACGGCGAGGACGGCGACGTGGCCTCGCTCCACGCCCACGACGGAGGTCTGTGGGTGGAGCATGGAAGCTCCGTCTGCCACCTCACCGGCGCTCCGATGGTCCATGTGGCGGGAGTTCGCCCCTACCTCCGGACCAAGGAGCTCGACCACGCGTTCTCCATCACCGCCAGCGACGAGGCCGCCACCGTCACCGCGTCGTTGGATGGTGAACCGCTGACGCTCACCATCGATCCGGAAACGGGCGCGAGCACGGGCAGTCTGCGTCTGGACTCCGCGGGATGGCATCAGCTGGTGGCTGCGGCGGGCGCCGCCGAGCGGCGCGTGTGGCTCAAGCGCCTTCCGGACGCAGAGCGCAGCTGGGACTCGGACATCCGTCCCATCTTCGAGAGCAATTGCGCTGGATGCCACACGACGGGGCAGGAGCCCGGCGGACCGGCGTTGGCGAGCTACCAAGACTGGGTCGCCCACGCGAAGCAGATCCAGCAGCGCGTGGTGGATGCCAAGACCATGCCGCCGGCAGCAAACAAAGGACCCGACTGGGGCGACGATGACGTTCAGGTCATCGCCCAGTGGTTGGCAGGAGGAATGGCACCGTGAAAAGGCGCACAAGCATCGTCGCGCGGGCCGCGGCAACGACGCTCACCCTTTCCATGCTCGCGACCAGCTGCGCCGACAACGCGACGACGGCGAAGGGCGGAAGCTCCAAGACCACGCAGGAAGGGGACCCCAAGAGCTGGACGCCCTCCGGCACCACCGGTGAGTGCAACCTGGACGCGCTGCTGCAGCCGTATTCCTACGTCTCCAAGGTCAAGACGCTGCTCACCGGCGAGGCCGTGGAGGAGTCCGAGCTGGCAGCGGTGGAAAAGGACCCGAACGCCCTCGAAGGGCTGATCGACGTCTGGGTCCAGAGCGACGCCGCCCGGGACATGTTGGTCCGCTTCTTCATGACGGCCTTCCAGCAGACCGGCCTCGACAACGAGACCTTCTTCTATCCATTGGGCTTCTCCAACACGTCGCTCGGTCGCTTCTCGAACCCGACCAGCCCGACCACCGACGAGATGCTGAACGCGAACTTCTCCGAGAGCTTCGCGCGAACTGCGTACGAGATCGTCAAGTCCGGTCAGCCGTGGACCGACGTGCTGAGCACCAACACCATCATGATGACGACCGCCCAGATGGCCTACATGGCCTATCAGGACGACGTGGTGGTGGACGACGACGAGAAGAAGACCGTACGCACCACCGGCGACGACTTCCCGACGCTCCGCTTCGTCGCAAACCAGGCGGACGCGCCGCCGGCCTCGGAATCGCTGGACCCGAGCAGCAGCAACTTCGGCAAGTTCTGGCATGGCAAGCTCGCCGACCTGGACGCCTCCTGCAACGTGGCGAGCGTGAACGTGGTGGACACCACCAAGAAGGTGGACGGCGAGTGGCGCATCGCCAGCGGCGGCATCCCGCCGTCGTTCTACGTGTTCAGCGCCATGCTCGGACGCCACCAGTCCCTGAGCCGCCACAACGCGGGTTGCAACACCCAGGCGACGAACAAGACGCCGCTCATGGAGCGGGAGGACTTCAGCGACTGGCACATGGTCCAGATCCGCAAGCCCAAGGCGGGAGAGACAGCGACCAAGTTCTACGACTTGAAGAAGCTCCGCGGGTCGAACGAGCTGGTCATTCACTCGGACCGCCCCGGCTTCCTAGGGTCTCCGGGCTTCCTCGGCACCTGGCCCACCAACGAGGACAACTCGGCCCGCGTGGTCATGAACCAAATCCTGATCGTGGCGTTGGGCGCGAGCTTCGACGGCAAGGCCGTGAGCAACTTCAAGCCTACGGATCTGGACGAAGAGCACGCCGCACCGGGCACGGAGTGTTACGGCTGTCACCAAACGCTGGACCCGATGCGCGACTACGTTCGAGCCAGCTACACCAACTTCGCCGGCCAGCAGCTCGACACGAACCAGGAAGCGCTCTCCGGTCACTTCGTGTTCGGCGGCGTGCAGGCCCAGGGCAGCGGCATCCTGGATCTGGTCGACGTGCTGGCCAAGCATCCCTTCTTCTCCCACGCCTGGGCGCAGAAGCTGTGCTTCTACGCCAACTCCGAGGCCTGCCCGGAGGGGGAGGAGCTCGACGCGGTGGTGAAGGCCTTCGAGGACTCCGGGCTCGACTTCCGGGTGCTCGTTCGGAAGCTGTTCTCCTCGCCCCTGGTGACCGGGAGCGCTTGCGCTGCCGGGGTGAACACGGGGACCACGGCGACCATCGCGCGGCGCTCCCAGTTCTGTCTGCAGCTGTCTCATCGCTTGGGCATCGACGACATCTGCAACCTCCAGATGCACACCGAAGGCGGCACTACCCTGCAGAATCAGATGCGGGACGCCACCTCCTCCATCCCCGACGACGGCTTCAGCCGCGCCGTGGTGGATCCCGTGACCATCGGCGAGACGGGCATGTTCACCCGCGCCAACCGGGAGGCGGCCTGCACGATTGCGGCGCTCAACGCCAAGGAGCTGTTCGACGGCAAGAGCGAGGCAGAGGTCATGCCGGTGTTGGTGGAGAAAGTGATGGCGTTGCCAGCCAGCGATCCCCGTCACGACCAGGCACAGCTGATCCTCGAGAATCACGTGAGCGACGCGATGGACTCGGGCAAGACCGAGAAAGAAGCGCTGCAGTCCGCCTTCGTGGTGGCCTGCATGTCCCCTGGCTCTGCCGGAGTCGGGTTCTGAGGGCCGCCATGACGCACGATCGACACAGCAAGCTCAGCCGCCGCGGAATCCTGGGAGCGTTCGCCACCGTGAGTGGCGGCCTCATCCTCCGCTCCCTGGCGACCGGCATCCCCGCGAAGATCCTGCTCGATCCCCTGAGCGCTCGAGCGGACGAGCTGCCCAACGGCAAGATGCTCATCTTGAGCTGCTCCAGCTCCGGAGATCCGGTCAACGCCAACGTGCCCGGCACCTACGGGCCGAGCGACGTGTTCCATCCCACGGACGCGACCATGGCGGAGACCAGCCTGAAGTTGGGCTCGACCTCCACCTCCGCTGCCAAGCCTTGGGCCCAGCTGCCGCAGAACATCCTGGATCGCACCTGCTTCTTCCATCACGCGACCTACACGCCGGTGCACGGCGAGATGCGTCGAGTCCAACGCATGATGGAGGAGACCGAGAAGAACGACATGCTCATCTCGCTCCTGGCGCGAGAGCTCGCTCCCGGTTTGGGCACCGTGCAGTCGGATCCCGTGAGCTTGGGCGCCAACGGTGGAGAGTTGTTGAGCTCCGCAGGCCGAGTGCTCGCGAACGTGGGTCCGGTGTCCGTACGCAAGGCGTTGGGCGGCGTGGACGGACCGCTCAAGGATCTCACCCAGCTGCGCGACAAGAGCATCGATGCCATGTACGCCCTGTACAAGGAGCACGGTACACCCAGTCAGCGCAATCTGCTGGAAGCCTGGGCGCGCTCTCGCAACGAAGTTCGTAGCATTGGTACCGAGCTGCTCTCCCGGCTCGACGCCATCGACGGAAACAACCAGGTGAACCAAGTGCGCGCCGCGTCCGTGTTGGCGGCGATGAACATCACGCCGGTGATCACGCTGAAGCTGGACTTCGGCGGTGACAACCACACCGATGGCGACCTGAGCAAGGAGGCCGCGCGCCACGTGACGGCCATCGAACAGCTGCAAACGTTGGTGGAAGAGCTCGATTCCATGCGCAGCCAGGGCCTGCTGACCCACGACGTGATCGTCGGCTCCCTGAACGTGTTCGGCCGCACGCTCAAGAGCAAGGGCACCAAGGGACGCGATCACAACAAGAGCCACCACGTCACGGTGCTGATCGGCAACGGCGTGAAGGGCGGCGTGGTGGGCGGTATCGAGCACAACAAGTCCGGCAGCGACTACCAGGCGCAGGCCATCGACTCCGCCACCGGCAAGGGGGGCGACGGTGGGGACATCCCCTTCGAGGAAACCCTGGGCGCCATGGGCAAGACCCTCGGTCGCATCATGGGCGTGAGCCCGGAGCGAATGGATCAGGTGCTCAAGACGGGCAAGGCCGTAGAGTCCGCGATCGGCTGAATCACGGGCACACACCGCGACGACACCGACGCGCCCGCGAGTTTCAGTCCATCGACGGCGGTCTCGCTTGCGCCCGGCCCCGGCCTCAGGTTTCCATCCCAGTCCCGTTGCAGCCCGAAGATCTCAGCATCGGCGTCGTTCTCGGGGGCCGCTACCGCTTGGAGGCGGAGCTCGCCCGAGGCCCGGAGAGCCGCGTGTTTCGCGCCGCGGAAACCCGGACGGGGCGCGAGGTGGCACTCAAGGTGCTGGCTCGGGATCCGTCGGACAAGACTTGGGCTTCGCGCTTTCGGCGGGAAGCGAATCTCGCGCGGGAGCTGCAGCATCCGAACACCGTGCGGCTGCTCGATTTCGAGGTGGGCGGCGATACCGTGCCCTTCATCGTCTACGAGCTGTTGCGCGGTCGCACGCTGCGCGCGGTGCTCCAGGAGCAAGGCGCGCTGGGCGAAGCGCGATCCATTCACATCGTCAGCCAGATCCTCAAGGCCTTGATGGAGTCCCACGCGCTGGGCGTCGTGCACCGCGACATCAAGCCGGACAACGTCTTCATCTGTGACTTTGCGGGTGAAGAGGACTTCGTCAAGGTGCTGGATTTCGGCATCGCGAAGAGCATGGAGCCGGAGGCCACGCTGCTCACCTCCGACGGCATGCTGGTGGGCACGCCACGCTACATGTCTCCCGATCAGATTCGCGGCGAGCCGGCGACGCCGAGCATGGATCTCTACGCGGCGGGCTTGGTGCTCGCGGAGATGCTGGCAGGCGTTCCCGTGGTGGGTGGCGACCACGCGGAGGCGTGTCGAACGCAGCTTGCCCCCGAGCCGCTGGTGCTTCCCGAAGCGGTGTACCGCACCCCCCTCGGTCCGGTGATCGAGCGTGCCATTCGCAAGGATCCCGCCGCGCGTTTCCAGCTCGCCGGACCATTCCTGACCTCCCTGAAAGCGTCCTTGGGCTCGATTCCTCCGCCCCGCAGCGAGCTCCCCGACACCGTGGATCACGTTCCCATCCAGGACGTGTTGGGACGGCTTCCACCCCCCGCCGGCGTGCCGAGCCCGGTCCCGCCGCGCGACCCTTCCGCGCCACCGCCGCCGGGCGCGGCGCCCGCCGCGGCCAAGCTTCATCCCATCGTTTGGCTCACCCTGGCGTTCGCGATGCTGGGCGTGCTGCTCGGCGCCATCGCCATCGTGATCGCCGTGACCCGCTGATGGCCCGCACCGTTCTCCTTCTCGGCGTCGTGCTGTTGGTCGGCTGCAAGAACGACAAGGATCGCCCGACGCACAAGGAGAGCGCCGAGCCCCAGTGCACCACGGCGCTGGACTGCGCGCCCGCAGGGCCCTGCAGCACGACGGAATGCTTCGCCGGCCAGTGCCGCGTGAACTTCGCTCCCAAGGGCGAGAGCTGCGACAACGAGACCGTGTGTGACGGCGTCGCCACCTGCGACGGCAGCGGCCACTGCATCCCGGGTACGCCTCCCGTGCTGGACGATCAGAACGCCTGCACGGTGGACACCTGCGATCCGAAGCAGGGCGTTTCCCACCAATTGACAACGGTCGACGACGGCGACGCCTGCACGGTGGATGCCTGCGACCCCCGAACCGGCGAGGTCACCCACGGCCCGGTGGACGTGGACGACGGCGACGACTGCACCCAGGACAGCTGCGATCGCTCCCGGGGCGTGATCCACGAACGCAAGGACTCCAGCTACACCTGCGCCGGCTGCCCCGAGGGTTTGCACGCCGCTTCCAAGCGACCAAACGCTCAGTGCGAGGGGCTACAGACGTTCTGTGTTCCGAGCTGTGGCAGCTCTTTCTACAGCTGCGACGGCTGCCCCAAGGGGTATCGCGCGGGGGCCACCACGACGAACCCACAATGTGGGTCCCGCACGGCAACCCAGACGTTTTGCGTCCGCGAGTGAGCGCGCCGGACCGACATCTAATCGAAAACCTGAGGTACTATTGAAGTATGGCTCGGCGTCCCTTTGTCTTGGTCTTTGCGCTCCTCTTCACCCTCGGCTTCGTGGGGTGTGCCACGTCGGAAAGCACCGGCGGCGGCCCTCCGTCGAGCGAAGGTGGTAACGGCTGCAACGGTGGAACGTTGTGTGGTTCCACCTGCACCAACTTGGCCACGGATCCCGCCAACTGCGGCGGCTGCGGGCTGGCGTGTCTTTCGGGGCAGCTGTGCTCCGCGGGAACCTGTGGTGGCGGCTGCTCCGCCGGCACCACGCAGTGCGGTTCGCAATGCGTGGACACGCAGAGCTCGCCCGACCACTGCGGCGGTTGCGACAACGCCTGCCCCAGCGGCGAGGTGTGCAACCAGGGGACGTGCCTCTCGGGCTGCAGTGGCGGCACCACGGCGTGCGCCGGCGCCTGCGTGGACACCGACACGGACCCCGCCAACTGCGGCGCTTGCGGAAACATCTGTGCTGCGGGTGAGCTGTGCTCGCAAGGGAGCTGCACTCCGGATTGCAGCGGCGGCCTCACCAACTGCGACGGCAAGTGCGTCGACACCGAGGCGGATCCCACCAACTGCGGCGCCTGCGGCACCGCGTGCCTGCCCAGCGAGGTGTGCTCCGTAGGCAAGTGCGATCTCTCCTGCCTGGGCGGCACCACCGCGTGCTCTTCCGGCGCCGGCGGTACCACCAAGTGCGTGGACCTGGGCGTGGACCCGAACAACTGCGGAGCCTGCGGCAATGCCTGCGGAGCGGGCGAAGTGTGCTCCAGTGGCCAGTGCCAGCTCTCGTGCACCGGCGGCACCAGCAACTGCAGCGGCAAGTGCGTCGACACCACGGTGGACCCGAACAACTGCGGCGGCTGCGGCACCTCCTGCCCCAGCGGCGAGACGTGTCAGAACGGCACCTGCGGCCTGGTGTGCAGCGGCGGGCTGACGAAGTGTGGCAACAAGTGCGCCGACACCAACAGCGATCCGGCCAACTGCGGCGGCTGCGGCACCGCCTGCAGCAGCGGACAGACCTGTGTCAACGGCAGCTGCACCTTGGTGTGCGGCGGCGGCACCACCAATTGCTCCAATCAGTGCGTGGACCTGAGCGTCGATCCAAATCACTGCGGCAGCTGCACCAAGGTGTGCTCTCCCGGCCAGAGCTGCGTGAACGGCAGCTGCACCCTGGTTTGCACCGGCGGCACCACCAATTGCTCCGGGCAATGTGTGAACCTGTCCAACGACCCGAACCACTGCGGCAGCTGCACCAAGGTGTGCTCCTCCGGGCAGAGCTGTCAGAGCGGCAGCTGCACCGTGGTGTGCAGCGGCGGCACCACGAACTGCTCCAATCAGTGCGTGAACCTCTCCAACGACCCGAACCACTGCGGCAACTGCAGCACGGTCTGCCCTTCCGGACAGGCGTGCCAGAGCGGCTCCTGCGTCTCCACCTGCAACCCGAGCACCAACATCGCCACTTCTGCCACGGCGACCTCGAGCGGCGGCGGCACCACCGCCAACGGCGTGGGACCGGATCGCATGAACGATGGCTCTGGTGAGGCCACCTGCAGCACCACCAAGTTCCATTGGCTCAGCGCCAGCAGCTCACCGGGCACCGCCTACATCCAGTACTCGTGGTCCTCCGCCAAGACGGTCAAGCGCATAGCCATCGACACCTCGCTGAACACGTCCTCTACCTGCGCGAACTCGGGCCGTACCTTGGCCGGCGGCACCATCCAGTATTGGAGCGGCTCCGCGTGGGTCACCGTGGGCACCGTGTCCGGCAAGACCAACGACTGGAGCTTCACCTTCCCGAGCGCCGTGCAGACCACCCAAATCCGCATCTACGGCGCGCACGCCACCAACACCACCGGGCAGAAGTCGAACCCCATCATCTTCGAGTGGCAGGTGTTTTCCTGCTGATGTTGGTCCGGCGCGGCCACGACGCGGCCGCGCCGGAACGTCGGCCTCACGGCGCGATCACCCCGAACACGGCGCCCTGGCCGTCTTTCAGGATCGCGAAGCGCCCGACTCCCTCCACGGACATCGCGTCGCCGATTGGCGTCGCGCCAAGCTTTTCGGCGCGCTTCACCGCGCCATCGCAGTCCGCGACCTGGAAGTAGCTGAGCCACATGCTCGGAATCTCGGCGCTGGGCTTGCGCAAGATCCCGGCGCGCCGCGTCTCGCCGCTGTGCAGCACGATGTACTCGCCCCCTGGCATTTCCCGCACCTGGTGCCCATAGCCCAGCACTTGCTCGTAGAAGCGCGCCGCGGCCTTGGGATCCGTGGCCCACAGCTCGTTCCAATGAACGGCGCCCACGCCCTCCGTCGGCTCCGGATCGCCGGACTCGCCATGGAACAGCATGAAGGCCGCGCCTTCCGGATCTGCCACCGGCTGCATCCGGCCCACGGTGGGAATGGTCACTGGATCCATCAGCACGCTGCCGCCCGCGGCCTTCACCTTCTTGGCGGACGCTTCCACGTCGGCGACGGACACGTAGCTCAGCCAGTGGGGCGGCAGACCGGGCTTGGGCAGGTCGCGCAAGCCGCCGAAGGGAACGCCACCAGCCTTCAGTAGCGGGTAGCTCTGCCCACCGGGCATGTCCATGGGCTCGAGCTTCCAGCCGAACAGCTCGGGATAGAAGGCCCGCGCCGGCGCTTGATCTCCGGTCACCAGCTCGAACCAGTTGAAACGTCCGTAGTCGTAGCTCATCGAAATTCTCCTTTGCCCTGCGGGGCCGTTGCAGGGAGGTCGAGCGAGGCGCCGCCCAATCGACAGGCGCCCGAAAGAAAGTGAACGCGAGGGTTCAAGTGCTCGGAATCACGAGAGAAGAAAAATGTCGAAATGCGCCTGCGCCGCTCGACTAGGAGAAGAAGGAGGAAATCATGCAGTACCTGCTCTTGATCTACGAAAGCGAAGCGGTCGGTGCCGGACGAGACCCGGAGGCGCGGAGAAAGCTCACGAGCGACTACGTGGCGTTCACGGAGGACATCAAGGCGAAGGGAAATTTCGTCGCCGGTGACGCGTTGGAGCCCGTGTCCACGGCCACCACGGTGCGCGTTCGCGAAGGCAAGACGCTCACGACGGACGGCCCCTTTGCAGAGACCAAAGAGCAGCTCGGTGGCTACTACTTGATCGAAGCGAAGGACCTGGATGAAGCGTTGGCCATCGCGGCGCGGATCCCCTCCGCCAAGATGGGCAGCATCGAAGTGCGCCCCATCATGGTCTGGCAGTCGTAAGCTTCGGCGGTGACGGCAACTCGGGAGCGGATCCAAGAGGTCGTGCGCGAGCATCATGGCACGGTGCTCGCGCGCCTGATCCGGCGCCTGAAAAGCTTTGATCTCGCCGAGGACGCGCTGCAGGACGCGCTGGCCGCGGCGATTTCCCAGTGGCCCCGGGACGGCATTCCGGACTCGCCGCGCGCGTGGCTGTTCACCGCCGCGCGCAACAAGGCCGTCGACGAGATCCGGAAGCGGACCTTGCACGGGGAGAAGCACGCAGAGCTGCTCGAAGAGCTGGAAACCGTCGTGGAGGACGAACCGCAGATCCGGGACGACATGCTGCGATTGATGTTCACCTGCTGTCACCCCGCCCTCGCGCTGCACGCGCAGGTGGCGTTGACGCTCAGCACCGTGGCCGGGCTCGAGGTGGAGGAGATCGCCCGCGCGTTCCTGGTGCCGGTGCCCACGCTGGCGCAGCGGCTGGTGCGCGCGAAGCACAAGATCCGCGCGGCCAACATCCCCTACGCGGTGCCCGAGGCCAGTGAGCTCTCGCCGCGTATCGAAGGGATTTCGAAGGTGGTGTATCTCACGTTCAACGAGGGGTACACCGCGAGTCGCGGGGACGGCATTCGAGCGGAGCTGTGCCAGCACGCGCTGCGACTGGGGCGGGAGCTGTGCCGTCTACTGCCGGAAGACGGCAACGCGCTGGGATTGCTGGCGCTGATGGAGCTGACCGACGCGCGACGGGCCGCGCGGGTGGACGCCGAGGGCGAGCTGGTGCTCTTGGAGGACCAGGACCGCACGCTGTGGAACCGCGAGCAGATCGACGAAGGGTGCGCCCTGACGCGCGCGGCGCTCCGCCGCGCGCCGCGCGGCGCCTATCCGCTGCAGGCCGCCATCAGCGCCGTGCATGCCGAAGCAGAGCGCGCGACGGACACGGATTGGCCGCAAATTGCCGCGCTGTACGCCCGACTCTTCGCGGTGGAGCCGACGCCGGTAGTGGCGCTGAACCGCGCCGTGGCCGTGGCCATGGCGCACGGGCCGCAGACGGGCCTCGCGCTCTTGGGCGAGCTCGAAGCGTCGCTCTCCGAGTATCACCTGTTCCACGCCGCCCGCGCCGACCTGCTGCGCCGCGCCGGTCAGCGCGAAGCCGCTCACGCGGGGTACGGCCGGGCCCTCGAGCTGTGCGAGAACGCCGCGGAGCAGCGCCTGCTGCGGAAGAAGCTCGCGCTGGTCTCGCCCTGACGCAACGTGCTTCAGAGAGCCAGAAGAACCGCCAAGTCGCCAACACCTCGGCTCGTTCCAGAGAGAGAGAGAGAAGGAACCGCCAAGTCGCCAAGTCCGCCAAGACCTGAAAGAGAGTTGGGTCTGTTCCAGAGAGAGAAGGAACCGCCAAGTCGCCAAGTCCGCCAAGACCTGAGAGAGAGTTGGGTCTGTTCCAGAGAGAGAGAGAAGAACCGCCAAGTCGCCAAGTCCGCCAAGACCTGAGAGAGCTGGGCTTGTGTGCGGCGATGCGATTCACCGTTGCGGTTCCAGCGTCGCGAACCGTCTCCCCGTGCTGACCCAAGAATCTTGGCTCTCTCTTGGCTCTCTCTTGGCGCGCTTGGCGTCTTGGCGGTTTGTCTTCTGCGTGCGGCGATGCGATTCACCGTTGCGGTTCCAGCGTCGCGAACCGTCTCCCCGCGCTGACCCAAGAATCTTGGCTCTCTCTTGGCGCGCTTGGCGTCTTGGCGGTTTGTCTTCTGCGTGCGGCGATGCGATTCACCGTTGCGGTTCCAGCGTCGCGAACCGTCTCCCCGCGCTGACCCAAGAATCTTGGCTCTCTCTTTGCGCGCTTGGCGTCTTGGCGGTTTGTCTTCTGCGTGCGGCGATGCGATTCACCGTTGCGGTTCCAGCGTCGCGAACCGTCTCCCCGCGCTGACCCAAGAATCTTGGCTCTCTCTTGGCGCGCTTGGCGTCTTGGCGGTTTGTCTTCTGCGTGCGGCGATGCGATTCACCGTTGCGGTTCCAGCGTCGCGAACCGTCTCCCCGTGCTGACCCAAGAATCTTGGCTCTCTCTTGGCTCTCTCTTGGCGCGCTTGGCGTCTTGGCGGTTTGTCTTCTGCGTGCGGCGATGCGATTCACCGTTGCGGTTCCAGCGTCGCGAACCGTCTCCCCGCGCTGACCCAAGAATCTTGGCTCTCTCTTGGCGCGCTTGGCGTCTTGGCGGTTTGTCTTCTGCGTGCGGCGATGCGATTCACCGTTGCGGTTCCAGCGTCGCGAACCGTCTCCCCGTGCTGACCCAAGAATCTTGGCTCTCTCTTGGCTCTCTCTTGGCGCGCTTGGCGTCTTGGCGGTTTGTCTTCTGCTTGCTCGTGAACGCTGAGCGGCAAGCGGGCACTCGTTCTCGAGCTACGGGCCGCGCGGCGCGGGCGGGGCGCAGGCCGCGGGGATCGCGCGCTCACCGAGCTGGGAGATGGTCGAATCTCGTAGCCGAGAGCAGGCCCGCAGGGTGCGTGGGTGAGCTGGAGCCGTCTCGTCCACGGCACCTTCGGTATCGTCGTCCTCGCCCTCACGGGAGGGAGGTGGCGGACGCAGCAGATCGTCAATGGCGCGGACGCAGGCATCCGTCGCGGCGCAGGCGACCTCCACCAGGGGCAGCCCGGCGATGGCTGCGCGAGCATCCTTCAGCTCGGGGGGCGTCAGCTGACGCGAGCAACCTCGAGGGTCCGCCAGGGGTCCCCGCTGCGCGCCCGCGAAGGCGTTCTCCACCACGCGGGTGGGCGTCAGCAGCAGGGTTCCCTGCGGCAGCTTGGCGCGAAGGCGCGCTTCGTCGGGGGCGTCGTCGCGCTCCCAGCCGAGCACGCGCGCTTGCTCCCACTGCTGGCCAACGGCCTTGAAGTACAAGCGGTCGCGCTCCACGCACAGCGTGCCCTCGTCGAAGGCGCGGCAGCCGAGCACGCGGGAGAGGGGCAGGGGCGTCGTGGGGATCAGCCCGCGATCCCGCAGTGGGCCGCATTCGGGCTGACTCGGATCCCGAAGACAGAGCGAGCGTGCGAGCTCGTAGGCGTCACACGCGTCGTAGGAGCCGGCCTCGCAGATCTGCATCGACAGCGTCATGCCACGCCGGCGCGCGGCGGCGTCCTTGCGGTAGCCGAGCGCTGCGGCGAGCTGGGTGCAGGGGCAGTCGTTCACCTCGCGGACGCCCGCGGGCACCCGGGCGCCGCGCCGCGCGCAGGCCGTCTCGAGCTGCTTCAGCTCGGCGTCCGTGGGAGGCGTCTGGAAGCTCTGCTGAGCGCTGCAGGTGTAGCCGTCGGGGCCGGGCTCGGGCGCACCCGAGCGGGGGTGCTCCGCGGGGGGCCGACCCGCAGCGCAGCCGACCAGGGCAGCCGTGAAGAGGAACGCAGCGACGCGCATGCGCTGACGCTTACGGACGTTTGGGGGCCGAGCTTCCCGAGCGTGCCGGGGATCGCGCCGGCCCGACAAACAATCCTCGAGGATTTCGAGCTTCGTGGGCCAGGAGCCAGCGCTTCTTGTCGATGCCCCCCGCAAAGCCCGTCAGGCTGCCGTCCTTACCGATGACGCGGTGACAGGGCAACACGATGGCCAGTGGATTGAGCGCGTTGGCCCGGCCCACGGCGCGCGCAGCGGCGGGCTTGCCGAGGGACGTGGCGAGGTCGCCGTAGCTCCGGTGCTGTCCATAGGGAATGCGTGCCAGCTCGGACCACACGCGTTGCTGGAACGGAGTGCCCTGGGGAGCGATGGGGACGGTGAAGTCGCGCCGTTTGCCGGCGAAGTACTCCCGGAGCTCACGGGCGGCGCGCAGCAGCAGCGGGTGACCCTGAGCTTCGCGGCTGTCGAGCGGCTTGTGCTGCCCGGGCAGCACGATGGCAACGAGGGCGCTGTCCGTGGCAACGAGCTTGGTTTTGCCCAGCGGCGTGTCGATCACGATGTGAGCCAGCATGGTCATCTTCCTTCGGCGCTTGCGCGCCACAAGAGCATTGCCGCGTAAGCGCGCCAGGGCGCCCAGCCTTCCGCTCGCACTTCGGCCGCGCGCGCGGAGTCGACCCCGAGGGCGCGACGCAGAGCGAGATCCCCGCTCGGAAACGCATCCGGCCAACAGAGGGCGCGGAGAGTGATGGCGTGGGCGGACCAAGGACCGATGCCGGGCACTGCTAGTAGCTCCTGCACCAGCGTCGTGGGCTCCCCCGCGGTCAGATCGATGCGTCCCTCGGCGACGGCGCGGGAGAGCTCGACGAGGGTCTTGGCGCGCGCTTCCGTCACGCCCACCGCGCGCACTTGACGAGCGCTGGCCTTGGCGAGCACCAGCGGCTCCGGAAACACGCGACCGACCTCGGACTCGGTGCCGAAGCGTTCCAGCAAGCGACCGGACAGGGTGGTGGCGGCAGCCACGGACACTTGCTGTCCGAGGATGACGCGCACTGCGGTCTCGTAGCCGGAGAAGGCGCCCACGATACGCAGCCCTGGGTAGCGCTTCACGAGCGGGGCGAGGCGGCGATCCCGCGACAGGTGCCGGGCGATCTGTTCCGGACGCGCGTTCAGATCGAAGAGGGCCCGAAGCCGCTGTGCCACGAACATGAGCTTGGGCGCCAAGCTCGGGGACACCTGGGCCACGAGCGCGGCGCGACGCGAGTGATGGCGCACGGAGACGACGCCCACCTTGCCGTCGACCACGACCGAGCGCGTGTACTCGCCGTCGCTCACTCGCTCGACGCCGGGAATGGCGCGAGCGCGCAAGAACGCCAGGGAGCGCTCGAAATCGAAGGGCGGTCGATAGTCGAGACGCAGCGGAATGCCATCCCCCGAGGTGCCCGTTTCGCTGCGCAGCTCCGATGCCGCCCGCCCGAAGCGCTCCCGCACCGCCGAGTTGAATCGCCGGACGCTGGAAAACCCCGACGCGAAGGCGACTTGCGTCAGTGGCAAGCGGCTGTCCGCCAAGAGCTGCTTGGCCATGGCCAAGCGGCGGGTCTGCGCCAGCTCCACCGGGGCGACCCCGAGCTCGCTCTCCAGGCAGCGACGGAGATGGCGAGCGGTCACGTTCAAGAGCTTGGCCAGCTCCTCCACGGAGTGCTCGTTGAGGTAGCCGGCGTCGATCAGCTCGGCGGCGCGGGCGGCCAGCCGCGACACCTTGTCGACGCTCGCGAGCCCGGGGGCCAGCTCCGGCCGACAGCGGAAGCAGGCGCGAAACCCGGCACGTTCCGCTTCCGCGGCGCGGGCGAAGAACACGCAGCGACCGCGGCCCGGAGTGCGCGCGGGGCATATCGGCCGGCAGTAGACGCCGGTGGTCTCCACGCCCACGAAGAACACGCCGTCGAAGCGCCCGTCTCGACTGGTGAGAGCGCGGTAGCAAGTGTCGGCGTCCAGGGTCACGCCATGAGTGGTAGCGACAACGGCTGAGCCTGTCTGGCCATTTTCGGACCTGACGACGAGAAGCGTTGGGGGCAAAGCGCTTCGGCGAGGTGTTTCGCCCCGAGCGTGGGCGGCTTTCTCTCGGTCATTTCGCCGGCACGCGAGCTGCATTTCGCCAGTCCATGCGAGCGTGGTCGGTGTTGGTGTTGGCTCTGACGATGGTGGCGGGATGTGATCGGACGAGGCCCGTCGAGCGAGCACCGACACCCTCACGCCCGCTGCCTCAAAAGGTGCTGGCGCGGGACGAATCTCCGTGGAAGTCCCGGGAGTCCTGCCTCGCGATGCTCGAGGCTCAACAGCACCTGCCGCGCGCCACGGGAAAGGTGCGCGTCGGCAGCTGGAACATCCGCACCTTTCCCGACGGTGACAAGACGGACGTTCCCTGGCTCGCCTGCGCGATTGCCTTGATGGACGTCCCCCTCCTCGCCGTGCAGGAAATCAAGTCGAACCCGCCGGCACGGAAGGCCGCACTGCGGCTGATCTCGCTCTTGAATCGACACACGGGAGGAGACTGGAAGCTCGATCTCGAGCAGTGTGGCGACGGCAACGTGCCTCATGTGGGCATCCTGTTCGACGCGGCTAGAGTCACGACCAAGAACGTGCGCGCCGCCTACGCTCTGCGGCCCACGGACGAGCGTCCTTGCGGCGTGGATCTGCATCCTGGGCTACGAGCGAGCGTCGCCTTTCGCGGTGGCCCGCGCTTCGAGTTCGTATCTGTGCACCTCCCTTCTGGTCCCGGCAAAGACCACGCAACGCTCCGCCGACACAGCTGGCGGGGGCTCGACTTGCTCGGCAACCCGGCGGTGGTTGCGGGTGACTTCAACACGTCGGGTTGCGATGGATGCGACAGCCCCGTCACGCCAGAGCAAGAAGTCATCGACCTCACCGGCGCCCTTCAGCACGCTGACCTACTCCGGGTGCCCTCGACGTTGAACTGCAGCGAGTACTTCGATCGCAAACCGTGGCTCTTGGATCACGTGGCCGTGTCGGACTCGCTGCGTCCTTTGGTTCGGGGCCGCGCGCAGGTGGCTGGGTACTGCGCCGAGCTCACCTGCCAGCAGGCGTCCGGCTTCGCGGCGGCCCATCGTCACCTGAGCGACCACTGCCCCGTGGTGCTCGAGCTAGCGACGGCGGCCGAGTAGCGCGAGGCCGAGCAGGGCGGAGGCCAGGAGCGCCGCGGTATCGCCGCTACGACTTGGCACGCTGCAGCCGCAGCCGCCGTCGTCCGTCTCTTCGACCGGCGTCACCGGCGTCTGGGGCGTCCGCTCGATCCACACATGGCTGGTCACCGTGAGAGGGCGCCCTGCTTCCAGCACCTCCACGCGATAGCGATCTTCGCCGCTGTCGGGGGCCGCGATCTGTTCCTCGATCACGAAGGGGTCGGCGTCGATGTCGACCTCCGGCTCGTACTCGCCGTTCTTCACGACGCGCGCCACCAGGCCCGCGCCGCCAGTGATGGTGGCGTGCAGGAGCGGGTGGTTCTCGTCAGAGCCTGAAAGCGTCTCGAGCTCGATCATCGGGTCGTCCGGCCCCTTCAGCTTCACCACCGTGCGGCCGTTCTTCAGCGCTTCCAGAATGCCGGCAACGCTCAGCTCCTTGGCCCACACCATGGTGGTGGGCGAACCGATGGGCGCCTTGAACGTGCTCACGTCGGCGCCGCCGCTGTGATCGTCGCTGCCGCCCAAGGGAACGACGTGACGACCGGTGTCGCAGTACTCGTCCCACAGCTTGATGGCGTCCGTGTTGATGATGCCGAACTTACCGGTGCCGATCTCGATGCCGTCGACCTGGTCGATGGGCAGGTCGTGCTCCCAGGCACAGCCGATGCAGGCGTCCCCAAGGGCCAACGCCGGGTGGTTGAGGGAGAAGAACGCGCCCTGAGCGTGATACGCCGCCACCGCCTGCTCGATGGAATGACCCGGCAGCTCCGTGCGATCGTCCACCCACTGGGTGGCACCCACGGCGCTCGCATGGCCCCAGTAGGTGGTGTACTCCGCACCGGGCACGAACAAGAGCTTCGGGTGCGCCTTCTGCGCGTCCGTCATGTAGTCCAGCGCGGTGTGGATGTTGTGATCGCTGATGTGCACGAAATCCAGACCGCGGCTTTCCGCATAGGTCGCGATCTGATCGAGGGGCGGCTTGGCGTCGTTGCTCTCGATGGAGTGAACGTGGAAGTCGCCGGCGTACCAGCGCTCGCCGACCTCCAGGGGTGCCGTCGGGACGTAGGGCTTGCGATCCGTTTGTGGCGGCAGTGTCGGAGTGTCTCGCAACGTGACCTCCAGCGTGAACAGCGCCGGCGTCTCGTTGACGGCCGCCTCCCCCACCACGATCTCCCACTTGCCCGCGGCAATCGGTCCGGGCACGTGGCTTCGCGTCGCCGCCTGCTCTCCGACGACGGCGTCTTGAATACGACTGCCGCCCCATCCGCGCCACACCCCGTTCGGATCCATGATGCCGAAGTCGAGGATGTTCTTGTCGGAGAGTGTCAGCTGATGAACGGCGATCTCCTTGGTGCCTTCGGGAACGTCGAAGGGCACCGAAAAGTGGCGCTCGGGCCCATCCGGCACCTGGCCGGAGAGATCGATGACCGTCTCGACGGCACCGGCGGAAGACGCGGAAGCGAGGAGCGCGACGGCGACGGCGCTCGCGAAGGTGGCCTTCATCTCGCGTAGTGTATCACTCCGTGAGCAGCTCGAACTTGGTGAGCGCGCCCTCGTCGTTCTCCCCGACCGTCCACAGAAACGCCTCTTGGTCGTTGCCCAGCGGCAACGGCGGCCGCTCCACGGTCATGGCGTGCACGTTGCCGGTGAGGCGAGCGTCCGTCACGGCGCCGTCTTCGTTCAAGATCCGAAGCTCCGTGTCGCCGCCGCAGGTCCCCGAGCAGTACGCGAGATACATGGATCCCGCGAGGGTTTCCATGTCTTGGACGGTGGACGCGCTGGTGACCGGGATGGTGCCGTCGGCGCTCAGATCCGGCTTCAAGCGCCGGGCGAAGCCCGCCACCTGGTCGAGCATCAGCACGCGGTCGGAAACCACGTCATAGGCGACGTAGCCGCACAGCGACGAGATGTAGAAGGTGTGTACCGCGAGCTGCTTTCGCGTCCAGGTTCCGTTCGCATCACGGCGTTGAATCCAGGCCGCGCCGCGAGCCCAGGAGTCGCCCAGGTTCGTACGCTCGCCGCTCAGCACGTACACCGAGCCGTCCCCCCCGGAGGTGATGTCGCACACCTTGACCCGCCCGGACGACTCCGGGATCGGCGGCACCGTGTCCCAGTTGATGGTGGCCCAGCCGCCGAGCAGCGGGAACACCCAGTGGATCACGTCGTCTCCACCGGCAACGTAGAACCCCGCAGCGCCGTAGGCGGTGGCTGCGCCGTTGTACGGACCCCTACCGCTCTCCACTTCGCCGCCGTAACCCAGGGAAAGCCACGGCAAGGTTCCAACCGGCGTTCCGTCGCGGTCGAAGATCCTGAGCTTCTGCCCGTCGACGTCGGAGGTGAGCACGTGCTCACCCTCCGGATCCGACGCCATGACCTTCTTGTCCGCGTAGCCGTGGACCACGTCAAAGCTCGTCTCCGAGCCGAAGCGACACCCCGAGCACAGTAGAAGCGCGAACGCGCCAATCGTCCCGACCCTCATGCCTCGGATGGAAGCACCGACAGCGCCTCGGAGCTTGAGCAGACCCTGAGCAATTCCTCAAGAACCGTGCTTCTTCCGCGGCTCCCGCGGATGCGCGATGCGGGTGCCGGAGATTCCGCGATTGTTCCGGGCCTCCGTCACCTGCCGGATGGCGTCCGAGAGCGCTGTCGCATCCAGAGGCTTGCGCAGCACGGGGTTTTCGATGGCGTCGATGCGACGTTGGGCCGTCTCGGAGAACACGCCGCCGGTGACGAACACCACACGCTCCGCGAGGCCCGCCGTAACCAGACGCTGATGCACCTCGATACCATCCATCCCCGGCATCATCAGGTCGCACACCGCGACGTCGAACTGACCGCTCTCCATCAGCTCCACGCCGTGCACCGCAGATTCGGCGATGGTCACATCGTGGCCTCGGAGCATGCGGGCCACGCTGCGCGCGACGGCGCGGTCGTCGTCGATCACGACGATGCGCAGGGGGAGCAGGCTCGTGGACGCCGTGCGTTCGATGCTCGTGGGCAGGTGTACGGTGAAGGTGCTGCCCACGCCGACCTCCGTGCTGACGTCGATGGAGCCCCCCAGGCCACGCACGGTGTTGTAACAGTAGTGGAGGCCGAGACCGGTCCCCTTGCCCACCGGCTTGGTGGTGAAGAAGGGCTCGAACAGACGCCGCCGTACACGGAGCGGCATCCCCACGCCGGTGTCCTTCACGCTCACGACCACGGCCTCTTCACGTTCTTCCACCGACAGTGAGAGCAGGCGCTGCGACGCGTTGTCCATCGCTTGGCTGGCGTTCAAGAGCAGATTGACGAACACCTGTCCCAGGCGATGCTCGTCGGTGAGCAACTGCGGCCGCGACGGGAACTGACGTTCGATGACGGTATTCGCGGGCAGCTCGTGCTCGACCATCCGCACGCAGCTTTCCAAGAGCTCCACCACGTCCACCTGGTCCTTGGGATCGGAAGCATCCGGGTGGACGAAGCTCTCCAGATTCCTCGCGATGGAGCTCACTCGACGCGCGCCTTCGCTGGCCTCCCGCAGCAGCTCCCGGGCCTCCGGCCGTAGCTCCTCCCGCTCGATTTCCGCGAGGTTTCCCAGGACGTAGGACAGGGGATTGTTGATCTCGTGGGCCACGCCGGCAGCCAAGCGCCCGACCGTGAGCAGGCGATCCGACTGCAGCAAGCGCTCTTCCAAGGCGGCGTGCCGCGCCGTCGCGTCGCGCGCGGCGAGCAGCATCGCGTGCTCTCGTTCCCACTGAATGGCCGTGGAGGCGACCTCGAGCACGACGGCCTCACCGTCCCGCCGGCGCACGCGCACTTCGCTCAGGCCGCCGGGGACACCACCGCTGGTGCTGCCGAGCAGGTCCGAGAGCTCCAGCCCGACCAGCTCGTCGCTGCTCTCGAAGCGCAGCATGTCCGCCAAACGATGATTCGCGAACAGCACGCGACCATTCTTGTGCACGAGCATGCCGTCCGGATTGCGCTCCACGATACCGGCCAAGCTGGTCTGAAGCTCGTTCAGCGCCGCCGTGCGTTCTTCCGCCAACTGCTGCCGGGTCTCTGCCCTCTCGCGCAGCTCGGCTTCCCGTGCCATCGCGCGCATGCGTCCGAGATACACGACGAACCCAATGCCCGCCGTGGTCACCAGCGTGAGCCCGTCCCTGAGGGCATTGGCGTGAGGTGTGAGCACGGTGGCGAGCATCCAGGCGCCGTAGCCGAGGATCAGCGACGCGATCACCCATCCGCGGTGGAACAGGAGCCCGCTGACGCCGAGCAGATAGAAGACGAACATGGCCACGGTGCTCGGGTCTCGGGCCAACGTGTAGTGCACCGCGATGTTGGCGAGCACGACCAGGGAGAACGCGCCGGCCAGATGGTTCGCGCCTTGTGGAGAGGGCGGACGCACCCGTGTGATCCCGAGCGCTGCCAGCAGCAACACGATGGTGATGGACGATGCGATCAACCCAGCCCGCGCCCCCGCTCGCTGGAGGTCGAGGCCGTGGACGACCAGCATCACGGCGTACGTCACCACCAGCGCCCAGCCGAGCACTCGAAGGTTTTTCACGGTGGGCGCCAGCGGCGGTCGGGGATCCGCCATTTCTTCACTTTACCTTCATTGCAGCGCGGCCGGCGTGCCGAGCGAAGGGCGCTTCGGGTCGTTTGTGTGGTGGTGTAGGACTTTGGGGCGCGCCGGGATCCGCGCCGAACCAACAAATGGCTGCCTTCTCCTCTGGGTGTTGGCTCGCCGCGGAACCTCGCGTATCGCCGGCTCGACATTTTTTTTCAGGGCATGTCGAGAACCGGTCCCCCTGCTCCGACAGTGTCTCGAACGCGCCAGGGAAGGCGCAAAACGAGAGGAAACGACATGAAGTTCATGCTGATGATGAATGCACCGCGGGGCGATGGCGACTGGGGCGTGATGAGCTGGCCCCCGGAAGACCTGAAGGCGCACATCGCTTTCATGAAGCGATTCGGCGAGGACCTGGCCAAGTCCGGCGAGCTGGTGGGAGCGGAAGGACTCGCATCCCCCGCGCAGGCTCGTATCGTCAAGGCGGGAAAGGACGGCTCGCCCCACGTCACGGACGGTCCCTTCGCCGAAACCAAGGAGTTTTTGGCGGGCTATTGGATCGTGGACGTGGAAACGCCGGAGCAGGCCTACGCCATCGCCGCGCGGGCTTCGGCCGCACCGGGGCCCGGAGGCAAACCCCTCAACCTGGCCATCGAGGTGCGGGAAGTGATGAGCGCACCGCCGGTCGACGCGTGAACGACGCTGGCCAGCACCTGCTGCGAGATCTCGCGCCGCAGGTGCTGGGCGCGGTGGTTCGGCGCTTTGGAGACTTCGCCGCGTCCGAAGACGCGGTTCAAGAAGCCTTGATCGCGGCGACCGAGCAGTGGCCTCGAGAAGGCGTGCCCCTCGATCCCCGAGCCTGGTTGATCCGCGTGGCGTCGCGCCGGCGGGCGGATCAGCTGCGCTCGGAGATCGCCCGCCGCCGGCGAGAAGCCGTGGTGGCGCTGGAGGTGGAGAGCGAGGAGCCCGAACGCGACGATAGCTTGCTCTTGCTGTTCATGTGCTGCCATCCGGCGCTCACCCGACCCACGGCGATCGCGCTCACGTTGCGCGCGGTGGGCGGCCTCACCACGGCGGAAATCGCCAACGCTTTCCTGGTGCCGGAGGCGACGATGGCTCAACGCATCAGTCGCGCCAAGCAGAGCATCAAGAGCTCGGGCATTGCGCTGTCCATGCCCGACCCCGAGGAGCGGGCGGCACGTTTGGACTCCGTGCTCCACGTCTTGTACCTGATCTTCAACGAGGGCTACGCCAGCAGCGTGGGCGAGAACCTGCAGCGCGTGGATCTCTCGTCAGAGGCGATACGTCTGGCTCGCATGGTTCAGCGAGCCTTGCCGGATCACGTGGAAGCAACAGGGCTCCTGGCGCTGATGCTGCTGACGGACGCTCGCCGGCGCGCCCGCAGCGGCCCGGAGGACGAGCTCATCCCGCTGGACGAGCAAGATCGATCGCTCTGGGATCGGGAGCTGATTCGCGAGGGTGTGGAGTTGATCACGACCACGCTGGCTCGCGGCAGCGTAGGGCCGTATCAGCTCCAGGCGGCCATCGCCGCGGTGCACGACGAAGCGCCCAGCACGGAGGCGACGGACTGGACGGAGATCTTGGCGCTGTACGGTCTGCTCCGGCGGATGACCGACAATCCGATGGTCACCCTGAGCATGGCGGTGGCTGCCGCGATGGTTCACGGTCCCGAGGCAGGCCTCGCGCTGGTCGCAACTCTGGACGACGACCCACGCATCGCCGGACACTATCGTCTGGATGCCGTGCGCGGCCATTTGCAGGAGCGGGCCGGCCACGTTGCGGTGGCCCGCGAGCACTACCGCGCCGCGGCCGCCAAGACGTCGAGCATTCCCGAGCGCGACTATCTCTTGAGCCGCGCGCTGCGGCTCGCGTCCCAATAGCACTCCACGCGCGAGACGAAGTGCTTCTTCGGTTCGGCGAAGGCGAGCTCGCCAAGAGGTTTTGCGTGGATCCGCCGCGCGGAGCGGGCCTCTTTCGACACCGCTAGCAGCTCCTTTCGGGCCATCGACGACACTTCGAGCTGCTTCAGCAAACGCTCGAAGTCCACGCAGTCGTGGGCTTCCCCGAGCGAGTCCTTCAACTCGTCCAGCGCCTCACGACGCGCCTTCATTTCCGTCGGCCACGCGTTCCGAAGGAGCCGCACCTGGAGCAAATGGTACTTCACGCGCTTGCGCCACTCGTGGAAAGCCTCCGCGGAGGGATCGTCGTACGCGGCACGCATGCGCTTCCGCGCTCGGCGATAGGTCTTGCCCAACCCACCGGCAACCGCATCGAAGTCGCTGGTTTCCAGCTGCCAGCGGTGGGCACGCGCGCGCACCCGTTCCATGTCCTTGTGCACTCGTTCCAGGGTCTGGAGCGTCCAGGCCGGGGTGGCAACTTGCAGTCGATGCGTTCGAAATGCGCGTTCCGCCTCGAGGACGCTCCTGCGGCTGACATCCGCACCCTCTTGCAGCAGGGCGAGGGTGTCCAGGGCGACCTTCGCTTCACGCAACGGTCCCAGGCTCTTCTGGATGTCGCGCAACGCTGCGTTCTCTTCCGCATACGCGGGGAAGCTCTTGCGCACCAGGCGTAGCAGCGCGCGAACCTTCTTCATTCGCTTGCGGACTTGGTGAACGGCTTCGGAAGTGCTCGCGGTGCTCAGCTCGTGCAAAGCGCGGTCGAGCTGCTCCGCCGAGATGCGCCGAACCCCGGACTGCACGGTCTCGTCCTGTTCCAAGCGAAATCCCACCCCAAGTACGTAGTCCGCTTCGGCCCAATGTCAGCAGTGGCAATCGTGCACTCGGCGCGTGAGCAGGTCATTGCTCTCCTTCGGTGCGCACGTCCAGGCTCTCACCGTTCGGGTAGAACCAGCGCAGGCGACGCCGGGCCGTGCTGGCGATGGCCGCGCCAGCCTGTCCGCCGCTCACGTTGCGCGCCAAGCGCGTGCGGCTGAGGACCACCGGACGCTCCGACAGGGGCTTCAGCTTTCCGTCCCAGTTCACGCGAAACACGGTGTAACGGACGCGATCCACCATCGGAGAGGCGTCGCCCACCACGGTGTCGTCCGGCGTTTCACTGCTGCCGCTGCGCTCGATGGTGAACACGTGCAGCTGTTTGTCGGCCCCGGCGGCCACGGGAGCTTGGTTGCTGCGGATGAAACGGTAGTCGCGCTTGCGCCGACGGCCAACGGTTTCCACGGTGTCGTCCAAGGCCCGCTCCGAGCTGAACGAGAAGTCTCGTAGACCGCCGACGTCGGGATCGAAGGTGGTGGCGACTCGGTACGAGAGGCGCGGACGGGGCGTCCCATCCACCGTCTGGCTGCGGCCGTAGACGGCGTACAGGAAGTTCGCCTCGATGCGATGACCGTCGTCGTCCGCGGTGAGCGCCTTGGCCTGGGTCAGTGCTGGATCCGTCGTCACGCCGGCGTGAAGCTTGGCGACGTCTTCCGTTGGGGCGATGTCCGTCCAGGTGGTCGAACGCAGGTTGTCGTCTTTATCGCGGAACGCGACCACCAAAACATCGTCGAAGAACCGCAGCGATATCGCCTGCACCGTGCCCTCCGGCCAGTCACCGTTCTTGAAGGCAGTGTTCTGGTCGACGATGGCCTCGATGCCGTGCGAATTCGCGGTGCCGTAGCGATTGAACGCTTCGCTGAAGCGCTTGCCGAGCTCCCCCGGGAGCTTCACATAAGCGGACTGTGCGTCCTTGTCGCCAGCCAGCTGCGACACGAGGTTGATGCGCGCCATAAAGCCGGGATCGTAGTCCGGAAGGCGGGGTGCCCAGGGGTCGCCGGGTTGCGGCAACCCGAGGCTGGGCTTGCCGTCGAGCGTCTTCTTCAACAGGTCGAAGATGTCGATGCCGATGCCGGGCCAGAAATCGTGGGGCAGGTTGGGAATGCGTTCGGCGACGTCGATGCAGTCGGGAACGTAGATGCCCATCGCAGCGACGGACCGGAAGGGAAAGGAGAGCCCGGGAAAGTCCTGCTTGAGGACGTCGCAGATGGTCAGGTTCTCACTCGCGCCCCAGAACGCGATCGCCGGGGAGCCCTTCAGGATCCGCTCTTGGAGAGGGTCGTCGTCGCGCCAGCTGAAGCCGCAACCGCTGGTGACGCTGCTGGCGTCCTCCCCGGTGAGCGCCTTGCCGCGCAGCCGGCTTTCCCCTGCCGTTGCCGTCGGTTCACCCCAGGCCAAGAACACCGCTTGGTCGCTGCCGGCCGCCGCGGGGCTGCCGTTGGTGGTGACGCCGTCCATGGTGCACGGCCCGGTCCAGCCCTCCGATGGCGTGGCGGTCGCGTCCCCGGCAACGTCATCCCGCCACACGTACTGAATGGAACTCGAGAACTCACTCGGTCGATAGAACACGAAGGTGCGCTCGCGGCCGGCGAGATCTCCGGTGAGCGCGACGGTGGCGACCGCAGGCCGCTGGGTGACGGGTGGTGCGGGCAGGGTGGGCGCGCCGCCCGTGCGCGGCATGATCGGCTTGGGCATGCTCCAGATGTCGGCGTTGCCGAGAGCGACACGTGCTTCCCGCTCCACCGTGCTCAGGGCCGTGCCGCCGGCCATGGAGATCGCGGCCTGGATCATCGTTTCGCCGTAGGAAGACCAGTCGGATTGGGAGCCGAGACCCGCGATGGTCCCCAGCAAGAGCCGCGTCATGTCGTGGTCGCCGACGCCGTGGACCACATGGGGCGAGCCCCCAGAGACGCCGAGGAGCGACATCACCACGTGGTTGCCAATGCCCAAGTTGGTGTGGGACTTGACGTTGCCCGAGCTCCGACCGCTGGTGTCGCCATAGGCGTCGTACTTGCTGAACGCCTGATTGCGGTAGCTGTCGGCGCCCTCGCACCAGCCGCCGTTGTCCGCCGTGGGGTCGCAGGCATTGCGCCACGGGCGGGGCAGCATTTCCGCGGCACAGGGACGGAACGGCTGAATGGGCGACAGCGTGCTCTGGTCCTGCAAGGCGATGGCGGCTTCCGAGTCCGGATCGTCGTTCAGCAGGCAGGCGTCTTCCTGACGATGCGCGAAGCGGCGCTCCAGGAGCATCCCGAAGGCGTCGCACATGTGCTCCGAGATTGCGCCGGCCTCCTGCCCACCTCCGAGATGGAACAGGCCCTCGGTGGAGTGAAACACCTCGTGGCCCACGACCTCGGCCCGCGCCACGCCGTTGGCGAACACCAGCCGCCCGCCGGAGTTCATCGCCACGCTCAGCAGCGGGTCTGCGCCGATGCCGAGCTGAACGCCGGGATCTCCGGCGTCCATCCAGCCTCGGGGATCCGACACGCCCCACTCAGGCCCATAAGTCTGAAACACCTGCTCGGTTTCACACAGCGCCGCTTTGGCTTCGTCCAGGTCTCGCTCGAAGGGACTGCTTCCCACTGGATACGCGCTGGTGTTGGGACAGTCTTCGTCACCGCGCCAGAGCACGGTGGTGGTGACGTGCCCCGTACCTCCGATGGTGCCGCTGGCGAGCAAGATCTGATCGTTCGCGTTCAGGTACTTCACCTCGTCGGTGCTCTCGATCACGCTCTTGTCACTGCGATTGATGACCACCTCCCGCAGGGCGGAGGGCGCGTTGGGCACCGAGAGTAGAAAGCGCCACGCATAGCGATCGTCGTCCGAGAGCTGCCGGTGTGCGACCACCAGCTCCGTCTCCAGCGCCTTGATGCTGCCGAGGGTCCACGGCGCGCCCAGGGACTTCACGTGAGCGAGGGCCGCGGCGAGGGCCACCTTGGACGAGATCAGGTTCTTCGTCGGCGGTTTGGGAGTCGGCAACAGCCAGCCGTCGAAGCGCGTGAGGCGTCCCTGGGCGTCCAGGTCGAAGGCCGCCCCGGCCTCGTACACCCGTGTCCCGGCGTAGCGCTGCTCCACGAGATAGCGCTGCCCCTTGCCGGCCTGACCACGAGAATCGACGATCTCGAGATCGTCGTTCGGCCCGAGACCCGCCAGGGCTCGCACGATGCCGCCGTCGGCAATCGCTGCCTTGGCGCGATCGATGCTCGGCTTTTGTGGCAGCTTGGGTGCGACGTCGTAGGCGAGATAGCGAGCGGACGCGTGCGTCACCTGGCCCCGAGTACCCCGCGCCGCGGTGAGCTCGCGTGGATCGTCGTCGTACCACGCGAGGCCGTTCACGAGTCGGGCACGCTCCTTGGCATCCATCTGCGCGAGCACCGCAGCGGCGGACTTGTCGAGGGACGCTTGTAGTGCCAGCAGCGCTTCGGAGGGCCCCTTCAGGGCTTGTCGCGAGACCGACGTGGGGCTCGCGGGATCCCCAGAGCTGCACGCCGCAGCGATACCGAGAGTGAACAGCAGCGGGCTGATGCGTCGAAGAGACATATGGGGGTATTCGCCGCCAGCGTGCCGAATCTGACAGGTGCTATCCTGACGCGATGCGGCGGACATTGGTGCTCTCGTGTGCCCTGCTCTTGGCAAGCTGCTCCAGCGACGACAGCGGCGTCGCTCCGGCGAAGAACGCGAGTGGCGGAAGCGCCGGCACGGCGGCCGCCGACGCGAGCAGCGGTGGCTCCGCCGGCAGCGGTGGCAGCGGCGGCACGGGCGGCGGCATCATCGAGCCCGATGCCGGCTCCTGCGTTCCGACCCGTGCGAAAGAAGCGTTGTGTGACGGCAAGGACGACGACTGCAACGGCAAGATCGACGACGTGGACGTGGGCGGCGATGGCATCTGCGACTGCTTGCGCATCGGCATCATCGGCAGCCCGGGGTCCAATCCGTCAGCGAACTTCCAAGCTTGGCTCGAGGCCAAGGGCACCTCGGTGGAGCGCACTCACAAGACGGCGACGGAGAGCTTCGACGCCCCCTTACTCGACAAGTACGACGTCCTGATTCTGGACCGCCTGCCGCGGGAGTACACCACGACGGAAGCCGGGGCCCTCGCCACCTGGGTGGAAGCGGGCGGCGGGTTCATCTCCATGACGGGCTACACCGGCAACCCCGCTCCGGATTTCTACACCAACACGCTGCTGGCACCGTTTGGCCTCTCGTATCAGCCTGGGCTCCAGAGCGAGCCGGTCACCAACTTCGCCTCGCATCCGGTGACGCAGGGCCTCACTTCCGTGACGTTCCTCGGCGGGTATGTGGTGGCAGACGCCGGCGGCACACCGGGCACCAGCACCGTCATCGGCAGCATCTCCGCCGGCCCGATTGCCTACGCCCACGAGCGCGGCAAGGGTCGCGCAGTGATCTGGGGCGACGAATGGATCGAGTTCGACTCCGAGTGGCAGACGCTTCCGGAAATCCAACAGCTGTGGGTGAACGTGATGGCGTGGCTCGGACCGCAAGACAGCTGTGAAGTGACGACACCGCGTTGATCCCGATCAAGTCGCACTGTTCCCCCGCGGCGCATCATTGGGGGCATGCGCGCACGGAACCTGACCGCTCTCTTGTTTGCGACCCTGCTCGGCGTTAGCTGCGGCCAGCGCGAGGTGAAGTCGGAGGGGACCTATTTCGACCGCAAGATATCCCCCATCTTGCAGGGGTCCTGCGCGACCAGTGCCACGGGGTCGTCCTGCCACGTCACCGCGGACGAGCGGGGCAACGCCCTCGGCAACCTCGACGTCACCAGCTACCAGATGGTGACGAAACGCCGGGACCTGCTGGAGGACTACGGGTCGTATGGCATGCCCGCGCTGTTGGCGAAGGCCGTACCCCCACAAACGATCCTGCTCACTCACTACGACGGAACCCAGGACACGTTCGACACGGACATTCCTCATGCGGGCGGATCGATCCTGGACGTGCGCACTTCCTCGTTCCAGACGCTCTTGCGCTGGCTGGAGCGGGGCGCCACGGAGAACAACACCATTGCCACGAAGTCGGTGGGGGAGCGCCAACCCTGCGTCGAAGCCATCGGCACGGATCCTCTGTTCGATCCGAGCACGGATCCCGCGAACCCGGACTACGCCACCTTCGTTTCCGACGTGAATCCGTTCCTGGTCGACAACTGTGCGGCCGCCAACTGCCACGGATCCACGGAAGCGCCATTCCCGGTATCGTGCGGCAAGACGGACGAACAGAAGCGCTGGAACTACTTCTCCGCAAGCGACTACGTGGCGAAGGACCCACAGTACAGCGACATCTTGACCCACGCCCTGAATCCCGCGAGCGGCGGCGTGTACCACCCCGGCGGCTGGGTGTTCTCGTCCAGCGGAGAGACGACCTACCAGAAGATCCTGAGCTGGGCGGCGGCCAAGGGTGGGCCGACGAACATCCCGACCGATGCCGGCTTCGACTTCTTCGCCAAGCGGGTCCAGCCGATGCTGGTGAAGCGCGGCTGCGTGCTGATGGGTTGTCACTCCTCGCCGGTGTTCAATGAGTTTCGACCTCGAGCGCCGGGCGGCGGTCACTTTGGTATCGCGGCGACCCGACACAACTATCGAGAGGTCTTGAAGCGGGTGGCCCTGGAGTCCGCCGATCCCAACGCTGGCCGCATCGTGCGCAAGAATCTGCCGCCCGGGCCCGGCGGGCCCGGCATCCGCCACCGCGGCGGCTCGCTGTTCGCCGAGCAAGGTGGGGACCCTGCCAACTGTGACCTGGCTCAGGCAGAAACCGGACCGCTCTCGGAGCAGTCGCCCTACTGCGTGCTGGTTGCGTGGCTCGCGAAGGAGCGCACCGCACGCATGCAGAGCGTCGCGCCCCTCTCGGGAATCGTGTACGTGCGGCGCGCGCCGGTCACCCAACCGGAGATGATGCAGGACTGGGAAACGTATCTGCCCGGCGCGGATCTGCGTTGGATCGATGCGGCGATGGACGCCACGGGGGACGTGACCACGGCGGGCAACGACAAGAGTCTGCTCGGCGGCTGCGGCTTGGACGCTCCCACCGCCGACGTACGGCGTCCGAGCGTCTCGTGGGACGGCAAGAAGATCGCGTTCGCCGCGCGCAGCGCGGGCAGCGCGCCCTACCAGGTGTACGTGATGAACGCGGACGGCTCGGCCTGCGCGCCGGAGCCGACCATCAATGCCGCACCGACCGACACGGCGGGTGGCGCCATCGACACCAAGGGCGAGCTCATCCACAACTTCGACCCGGCGTTCGCGCCGGACGGGACGCTGGTGTTCACCTCCAGCCGCGGCAACATCCTGCCGGGGCACCTGTTTCCGGGACCCCAGCGGTCCGCGGCGGATCCGGCCAAGCTGAACGCGAACCTCTACGCGCTGGAGAACGGCAAGATCCGCCAGCTCACCTTCCTCTCGAACCAGGAGATGTACCCTGGCTTCAAGTCCAACGGACAGCTCTTGGTCACCGCAGAAAAGCGCGTCCCAGGGTTTTATCAGATCGCCGCGCGGCGCATGAACCTGGATGGCGGCGACTACCACCCGCTGTACGGACAGCGCGCCCACTTCGGCTACCTGCAGCTCAGCGAGACCGCGGAGCTCTTGGACCAGAACCTGGTGGGCATCGCCAGCGATCGCAACGCTCGCCACCTGGCCGGCACTTTGGTGGTGATCAACCGCTCCTTGGGGCAAGACAACGTCAGCCAGAATCCCGATGACTACGCGGTGAACCCGGACGCCGTGGACTACGCGAGCACGCCGTTCTTCCAGCACTCGCTGTCGATCCTGGATCCCGCCGCCACGGGCCGCGTGGGCGCCAGCACTCAGGGCGCGTATCGCAATCCGTCCGCGCTGCCGAACGGCAATATCTTGGTCAGCTACGCCGCCGGCGTCACCGACCTCGGAAGCTTCGATGGCGGCTTCGACGTCGTGATGGTGAACGCCACCACTGGTGCCCGCAGCGCGCTGCCGGGTCTCGACGACGCCGCCACCGACGAGCTCTGGCCGGTGGCCGTGTTCGGCCGCGTGAATCAGGGAGTGTTCCGCACCACGCCGGGCGGAGACCCGGTGTTCCACGGTGTGGTGTACGACAAGGACGACGAGCAGAAGCGCACGGATCGCTTCCAGCTGACCATCGTGGACTTCCCGATGCTCGCCTCGTTGTTGTTCCAGAGCACTCGTTCCGGCCGCCACGTGGAGGACATGTCGTCCTTCGAGGCGTGGGCCAGCTTGCCTCCGGAAACGGAGAAGAGCTTGAACGACCCGAGCCCCTACATCGTGGAAGATCAGTACGGCAAGGTGTATGCCCGCCGCGTGAAAGTGGGGACCGTGCCGCTCTTGCCGGATGGCTCCGTGAAGCTCCAGGCGCCCGCGGGCTACCCGGTGGTGCTGGCGGTGCAGCAACGCATGAAGGGCGAGCCCAAGCCGACGCTCCACCACCAACTGGAAGAGATCCAATTCTACCCTGGAGAGTGGTTGACGCTCTCCTTCCGGCGCGAGGTGTTCAGCAACTTCTGCGGTGGCTGCCATGGCCCCGTGAGCGGCAAGGAATTCGACGTGTCCATCAAGCCGGATCTGGTGAGTCAGGCGTCCAAGTGCGACGCGCGTGACGCCGATCCCATCGATGCGACGAAGAGCCCGTTGAACGAGATCCTGGGCCCGCCGTTCCCGTGAGGCGCGTGGTTCCGCGGCGGACCGACATGAAATGAAAAGAGCCTGGCTGTCGCCGGGGGTGCGTGGTTCCCTGGCAGCATGTTGGATGGCGTGGACGCGATTGCGTGGGGCGAGATCCAAGATGCGTACGGCGCGGCGACCAAGGTGCCGAGCTTGCTGCGAGCCGTGTCCAAGGGAGATGAAAAGGCGCTCGCGGATCTGACGGACCGCATCGCGCATCAGGGACTCTCCACGCCGGCGGCGGTGCCCGCGGCGCCGTTCTTGCTGGAGCTCGCGCAAGCGAAGCCGACGGACGAGCTCTTGGTGCTGCTCACGGATCTCGCCTGTGGTGGGTCCCACGTGAACGTGCCGTTGGGCAAGACGCCGCGGGAAGAGCTTCCGTCGGAGCTCGTTTCGTTTCGCGATGCGTTGGTCGAGCACTGGACGCTGTTTCGAGACGCGCTCTCCGACAAGAACGCCGACCTGCGCGCGGCGGCAGCGCTGGGCTTGGGCTTCTTGCCGGAGAAGGCGGAAGAGGCGACAGCTGCGCTCCGCGCGCGCATCCCGAAGGAGAAGTCCGGCGTGGTGCTGTCGACGGCGCTGCTTGCGCTCTCGGAGCTGGGCGACGCCAGCGCGGAGGCCGAGCCCTTCGCCAAGCATCGCGCCAAGGACGTGCAGCTCGCGGTGCTGATCGCTCGCGCCAAGGGGCAGCCCGCGGACGCGGAGCTCCAGCTCGAGCTGATCGCAAAGGTCGCTCCGGACGTCCAGAAGCCGGGCGGCAAGTGCCCGTTCAACGAAGGACGTCTGGCGCAGTACGGCCTCGCCGTGGCGCTCGACGCGCTGGGAAGGGCCGGTGCTTCCGCCGCTCTTTCGAAGGCGATGAAGCTCGTGGGCTGGATGCCGCTGGTGCCGCACATCTTGAAGGCCGCGCTGCCCAAGACCAAGACTCTGCCGTACGCGCGGAGCGAGCTCCCCGAGGGCGCGGCGGAGCTCTTGATGCCGCTGGCCGAGGAAGTCGCCAAAGCGCAGTCCTATAACCCGTACACGCTCGAGAGCTGGGGGCTCCTCAGCTTGCCTCGCTTGTTGGGCCTGACGCCGCCCCGCACGTTGGACGAAGAGATCGACGGCGAGCCCGTGTGGCGCACGGCCCTGCTGGTGAACTGCGGCCGCAAACCGGAGAGCGCTTGGACGGAGCTTCTCGAACAGCTGCCTCTCGAGAAGCGGCGGGACCTCGCCGACGACTTGATGAACCGAAAGGTGTCGTATCACCTGCGACGCGATTGGTTCCGGCCCTTCGCCAAGGGCTTGGACCTCGGCATCGCGCATCACACGGCGTTCCTCGAGCGCGTGCGGCAGGTGCTGGCCACCTTGCCCGCGGAGGAGATCGACGCCCTGGCTCGCGAGCGGGACCACGATGCGCTGTTCGACGTCTGGACCGAGCGCTGTGAGGTGGACCCGGCGCGAGATCTGGCCATCGCGGAAACGCTGGACAACACACACATCGATCCGCCGCGCGCGCAGCGCATCGTGAATCGTCTGCCGCCGCCGCGCCGCGAGGCCGTGGTGCTGGCGATGCGGCCGAACTTCCTGGTCAGCGACGCCAGCGATGGCCGCCAGCGCCCGTTCTTGCGCGGCTCCCTGGCGGTCGCCCCCTGCGCGCCCACCCCCGCCGTGCGCGATCACGTCGTGCAGTTCTTCGCGAACGACGCCTACCTCACCTTCGACGCCCCCGCGGCGGTCGACGCAGACATCGTCCGCGTCGTCAGCGGTCTCTTGTCCTGCTTCGGTGAGGGCACGCGGAGCGCGCTCGAAGGGGCCATCGCCACAATGCCCGAGAAGCGCGTTCGCTGGCGCGGCATCTTGGAACAGGTCGCGGGCAGCCTCGGCTCATGATTGTCGGTCCGCCGCGAGCCCGTTGGTCACGACCGCTCTTGGCCGTCGCGCTGGGCGTCGGTCTCGCCGTTGCACCCTTCTTGCCGGTGTATCCCGCGCGCGTGATGACGCGCTCGTTCGTGATCGGCGGCGCCGGGGACGAGATCAGCTACAGCTACGAGCTCGGATCCATCCCGGCGTACTTCGAGCACCTGCACTACGCGCGGCACGAGGACTACGTGATGCTGATCATGGCGCTCGACTTGCTGCTCGCGCTGCTGGTCGCGACGGCGATCGCGGCGCTGGTGTTCTTGGCCGGGCGGCGATTGATCCGGAATGCCAAGGCGTAGCGCGACGGGGATCGCGCCGGACCAACATAGGGATGCGTCAGGGAACGCCGTAGAGCGCTTTCACTCCGGGCCGACCCAGCACCATGATGGTCCACACGCCCAGCGCGGTGCCCAGCGGGAAGCTCGTGCACATCATGACGGAGGCGACGAAGGTGAGCGTGCGGCGCGTGCGCTTCTTGAGGCCGGACGCCGCCAGGATGTGCAGCGTGACGAGGGCGACGAGCACCAGCGCCATGACGACGCCGACCACGAGCAGCACGCCGGCAACGGCGACGCCACTGGCGGGGGCGCCGTGCCCGGTGGGCGCGAAGCCGAACACGCCGGCGAGCAGCACGAAGTACCCGATGACGCCCAGGGTGCCGACGCTGAGCAGGCCGCTCCACACGTAGTGAAGGGTGGCGAGCAGATCGAGATCGCTCGCGTCCTTGGCCGTAGCTTGGGGGACGAGCTCTTGCGGCGGACCGAAGTGCCCGAAGCTCACGCGGCAAGTCTACGCCATCATGCACACGCGTAGGGCGGCTTTTGCTCGGTGCAGCAGCACGGCAACGTGCCCTGGTGTGATGCCCAGGGCGCGGGCCACGTCCTCCCCAGGGCGCTCTTCCAGCATGCGCAAGGTGACGACGGCTTGTTGGATCTCGCAGAGATCTTCGACGCAGGCCCGCAGCCGCACGTGATCTTCCGCGCGGGCGATGAGCACGTCCGTAGTCGGGAGCTCGTCGACGAGGTCGTCGTCCTCCACGGGCAAGTGGGGCCGCGCGCGATCGTGACGCCGCCGCCGATTGCGCGCCACGTTGCGCACCATCACCGCCAGCACCGCGCCCCACTCCGCCGGGTCCGCCGGCAGCTTGCCGTCTCCCGCCTGTGTGAGCAGCGTGCACAGCGCCTCCTGCACGGCGTCCACGGCATCCTCCGCCGTCGCTCCTTCGCCCCGGGCGAGCGCGGCGAGCGCGCTCCGCTCGCGCCGCGCCAGGGCCGAAACTTCCGTCAGGATGTCCATGCGCCTCACCGGGTCAGGTGTCGACGGCTCCGGGCATTACGAGAAATATTTCGTGTAATGCCCGGCGGCTCCGGCACCTGTCTCCGCATGATACCGGAGATCACCGAAGCCGAGCTCAGCGCGCGCATCGCGAACGCGAACGTCCCCGTGCTCGTGGATTTCACTACCCAGTGGTGCGGCCCCTGTCGCGCCCTCGGCCCCATCCTCGACCAGCTCGCTGCCAACGCCGCCGGCCGCTACCAGATCGTCAAGGTCGACGGCGACGCGTGGCCCGCCCTCGCCGGTCGCCTGGGCGTGCGCGCGTTCCCGACGATGATCGTCTTTTCGGGCGGGGCGGAGGTCGCGCGTCACGTCGGCCTCACGAGCAAGACGCGCATCGAAGCGCTACTCAGCGACTCTTTTTGACGTTTGTATGTTGGTCCGGCGCGGAACCTCGCGCCGGCGCACGGCGCTGCTACGCTTGTGGCAGTGGGGTACCGACGCATCTTGGCGTGCTTTCTCGCGGCAGCGCTCGTCGCGCCGCAGGCACTGGCGCAACCGCACGAACAACGCTCGTCGAATCTGCGCTCGCTTCCGGAGACTCTGAACTACGAGCGCGGAGAAGCGCCGCCGCCAGACTACGTGCTGGGTAAGGAGCCGCGCTGGACGCCGGTGACTCTGGGGTACGTCACGTTGACGTTCTCCTATGGAGCGCCGCTCGGTGTCGCCGTAGCGAACGGCTTTGGAAATCACACCGCGTGGTTCGCGCTTCCCGTGGTGGGAGCGTTCCGCTGGAACGACGGGCGGTGCGAAGATCTCGTGAAGCGCGGGGAAGACAGCGACGGCTGCAACAATCCGTTGCCCATTCTTCTCGCGAGCTGGCAGATCGCAGGTCTCTCGATGCTCTTGTTCGGGTACGGCTTGCCAAAGAAAAAGTGGGTCCGTCGTGATCTTGCCCTGTCCGCAACACCGCTGCCGCGAGGCGGCGCCACGCTAGGCGTCAGCGGTTCGTTCTGACGTCCGTTCGCGCGGTTGACGGCGGTTCGCTCTGACGTCCGTTCGCGCGGTTGTCAGCGGTTCGCCCTGACGTCCGTTCGCGCGGTTGTCAGCGGTTCGTTCTGACGTCCGTTCGCGCGGGTGTCAGCGGTTCGCCCTGACGTCCGTTCGCGCGGTTGGCAGCGGTTCGCCCTGACGTCCGTTCGCGCGGTTGTCGGCGGTTCGCCCTGACGTCCGTTCGCAAAGGGCGGAGGCAAGGGACGGAATTGAAATGGTGTAAGGGGCGCCGCGGGGCCAACGGGTCACGGACGCGCGGCGCGGCGCGGGGCCGACGGGGCACGGACTTGCGGGGCGGCGCGGGCGCGCGGTCAGTCGCGGGACGCCCAGAAGTCGTGGAGCTTCGGCCATAGCGTCGTGGCGGCCTTCTTGCTCACGACGGCGCCGACGTGCCCGCCACCCAGACGGAGCTCCGCCTTGTCCACACTACTCACATGGTCGAGGAGCACGCGGGCGCTCTCCGTGGGGACGATGTTGTCGTGGACGAAGGTGACGTCCAACACCGGGCAGCGGATGTTTTCGAGCTTCGCCGGGCGCCCGGACAGGGCGAACGTCCCTTTCACGAGGGCATTGTCGCGGTACAGCTCGCGCACGTAGCGGCGGTAGCACTCCCCCGGAAAGGAGACGTTGTCGTTGCCCCAGCTCTCCAGCGCGAGAAAGCCGTCGAGGAACTCGTCGTCCCAGGCGCGGTCGATCACGTGCACCGCCTTGGAAAGGCTGAGCGTCGGCCGGAGCAGGTGAAACGCCGACTGCATCAGCTGCCAGGGCACGTTGCCCGTCGCATCCACCAGCGTGTCCAGGTCGAAGCTCTGGGTGCGCGTCCAGGCGCTGAGCAGGCCGTCGTCGTGGAAGCCGATGGGCGCCGCCAGCTCCACCAAGGAGGCGACGTGCTCCGGACGCGCGGCGGTGTAGATCGCGGTGAGGGTGCCGCCCAGGCAATAGCCGAGCAAGTGCGCCGCAGGCGTGCCCGCCGTGCGCGCGGTCACGCGCACCGCGCGGCCGAGCCAGCGATCGCACACGTCGTCGAAGGTCACGAAGCGATCTTCGTCCTGCGGCGTGCCCCAATCGATGACGTAGGTGTCGTGCCCTTGTGCCACCAGGTATTCCGCAAAGCTCTTGCCGGGCATCAGATCCAGCACGTAGTGCCGGTTGATGAGCGACGGCACGAGCAGCACCGGCGTCTCGTATTTCAGCTTCCGCGGCCGGTAGCGCAAGAGCCGCCACTTGTTCTCGCGGTGCACCACGTCCGCCGGCGTGAGCCCCACCTGGGGCCGCCCGCGAGTCATGCGCCGCGCGAGATTGAACAGCCGGTTCATGGCTCGTACAGCGCTTCGAGCTCGTGGCCGAAGGTCTCGTACACCTTCTTGCGCCGCACTTTGAGGGTGGAGGTGAGCAGACCGCCGCTGACCGTGAGGGGCGTGTCCATGATGCGGAACTTCTTGATCTGCTCGAACTTGGCGAGCTCGGCGTTCACGCGCTCCACGGCCTCGCCGACCAGCCCGCGCACGATTTCCGTGCGCTCCTTGGGCGCCGTTCCGAGCTCCGCGAGCTTCGCGTCCACCGCCTCCGCGTCGAGCCAGATGCCCGCCACCAGGTACTTCTTGCCGTCGCCGTAGACCACCGCGTGGGTGACCAATGGCTCGTCGGCGAAGCGCAGCTCGATGTTCTGCGGCGGGACGTTCTTGCCGCCGGCGGTCACCAAGATCTCCTTCTTGCGATCGACGATCTGCAAGAAGCCGTCTTCCGTGAAGCGCCCCACGTCGCCGGTCTTGAACCAGCCGTCCTCCGTGAACGCCTCCCGCGTGGACGCCTCGTCCTTGTGGTAGCCGGAAAATACGCTCTGGCCCTTGGCCAAAATCTCGCCGTCTTCCGCCAAGCGGAGCTCCACGCTCGGCAGCGGCTGTCCCACGGAGTCGAAGCGAAACGCACCGGGGCGATTGAGGGTGAGCGTGGGCGAGCACTCCGTGAGGCCGTAGCCCTCGATGATCAAGAGGCCCGCGTCGTAGAACAGCTCCTTGACCTCGCGCTTCAGCCCCGCGCCGCCGCTCAGGCAAAAGCGCAGTCGGCCGCCGGTGATGTCCATGAGCTTCTTGCGCCGCGCGTCGCGATCGCTCTCCGTCGCCGCGGTCATGGCCAGCTTCTCCCAGTACGCCGGCACGCTCATGAACACGTTGGGGCGCACCTCGGGCAAGAGCTCGAGGGCGTTCGCCGGATCCGTGAGATACGAAGTGAAGCCCAGGGTGTTGCCCAGGCACACCTCGCCGAAGCCGAAGATGTGGCTCATCGGCAGCCACAGCACGTCCACCGCGCTCTCGTCCAGCTGCGGAGCATTGCAGCGCAGCCAATCCAAGCCATTCACGCCGACGTTGCGATGGGTGAGGGGCACGCCCTTGGGGTTCCCGGTAGTGCCGCTGGTGTAGAGCATGAGCCCGGGCTGATCGAGATCGATGCTCGCCATCCGCTCTTCGAAGGCACCCGGCTCTTCCTCGAGACGGGCCGCGCCGAGGGAGAGCGCCCGCGGCCAGCTCACCACCTTGCGCTCCACCTCGCCCACCGTCGGCAGCGCATGGCCGTTACCGCGCAGCCCCGACAAAACGGAAGTCGGCTCGATGGCCTCGGAAAGCACCACGAAACGCTCCACCCCGGAGTACTCGTTCCAGCGCTGGAAGATGCGCGCGAGCAGCGGCGCCGTGTCCACGAAGATCACCTTCGCGTCGCTGTGCTTCGCCACGTACGCCGCCTGATCCGCGGTGCACGCGGGGTAGATCGGCACCATCACGCCGCCCGCCGCTTGGATGCCCAGCGCCGCCGCTGCCCACTCCCAGCGGTTGGGAGCGAACACCGCGCTGCGGTCTCCCGGCGCGAGGCCCACCGCCGCAAGGAACGCCGCGCTCTTCTTGATGGCGTCCGCGAATGCACCCCAGGTGATCGCCGTCCAGTCCCCGTCCGGGCTGGGCAGCATGAAGCGCGGGCGAGTGCGGCGTTCCTCGAGGGAGTCGAACACCGCTCGCGGAGCGATCTTGATCTCGAGAAAAGGCGTGACGTCTAACATGGCGGTCTCTCAGTTAGTCCAAACTTCGGATTTCGATTTTGTCGGGGCGGCGCGAGCCCCGTCGCGCTCTCACTTCGCGGCGCGGGCCTCGGCCAGTTGCTCTTCCAAGTCGAGCAAACGGCTCTCGAGCTGGTTCAATTTGTGAAGCGCGCGCTCTTGGTCGCGCTTGGTGGGCAGCCCCAGCGTGCCCCACCACTGGGCGCTCGCGTTGTCGCTCGCGGCTTTCATCTTCATCATGGCGGACAGCCACGCGCCCGCGGGCTCGAGCACCATGGGGCTCTTGAGCCAGTGCTCCAGGTACTGCGCCGTCGCGCCTTCCCAAGCGTTGAAGTACTTCTTGTACGTTTCCCACAAGTTCATCGTCGTTCCTTTCAGTTGAAGCCGATGCGGCGGAGCTCCGCTGCGGTGGTGAAGTCTTCGTTGGGCTCGTCGGGCAAGCTGGTGGCGCGCACCACTTCCGCGAAGCACTCCGAGAAGTACGAGACCTGACGCCGCGACGTGCTGGCCCCGACGGCCGGCTGCACCGTCACCTTGGTGCGCACGCGAAACGCCTGTTGGAACCAGAGCGAGGGCAACACCACGCTGCCCTCGGCGTCCACGCGCACCTCGTACACGTCCTTGCCGGCGTAGGGCAGGCCGCGCAGAGTGCCGTTCTGCACCACGCCGGTGGACACGAACTCCGTGCCCGGCTGGATCGGGAAGCGCAGGATCTCGACGGGGTTGTCGTAGATGAGCAGCGTCTGCCCTTCCGCCGGACTCTGATCGTGGGACGCCACGCCGAGGAGCAACAGCGACTGGTCCGTCTGCCGCGCGATGTTGTCGACCGTGCCACCCGCGTCGAAGGGCGTGACGAAGGCATCCGGCGGAAAGCTCGTCTCGTACCACTTGCCGGTGATCGCTTGCGGCATCACCGTCGCCACCTGGTCGTCGGCGTAGTCCGTGTCGAAGCTCCACGAGAGCTGACCGTTCTTGTCCGGGCCGCCGGCGATGTTCACGGGCCGCGTCGCCGTGGCGGGCGAGACCAGGTACGAGATGGGCGTCCCAATGGCCGGCCGCACCTCACTGGCTTCGATCTTTCCGTCCAGGTTCGGCACGCACTCGAGCGTCGTCGGCGGCGCCCCGGTGTAGTCGCCGTACACCGGCGCCTGCGTCTTGTTGTCGCCACAAGAGATCGTGATGACGGAAAGCGCTAGCGCGAGCCCGGCCACGCAATGCCGCTCCGACCATGTCCAAAAAGCGGACATTTTCGGCCGTTCACTCGCCTGAGTACCGCCAGATGTCCGCTTTGCGCACATCCTGTTGCACCCGCGGTTCCGCGGCGGACCGACAAGATCAGAAATAGAATCCAACACGAATCCTCCACAGTTGCGCGTTCTTGGCTTTTTGGCCCGTCTGCACGTTGTCGAGCCCGGCCAAGGGGAACAGCGTGGCTTGCTCCAGCGCGAGCTCGAAGCCGTCGCGGCTCTCGTAGGCCAGCGTGGGGTCGAGCTCGACGCCGAGAGGATGCTTGCCGCCGGGGGCGCTCTCCGCGTTCACCGCCCAAGAGGCGATGGCCGCGAGCTCGAGGGTCATGCGACCAGTGGCCACGTCGAAGAGCGTGGCGCGGGCGTGGGGCCGCAGGTACGTCGCGTCGGTGACGGTGCCGATGATCTCGTGAAACAGGATGCGATCCACACGGAAGTCCGGGTGGAAACGGAAATTGTTCACCTCGTTGTCGTAGGGCGGTCGCGCTTGCGGGCCGTCCAGATCCCCGGGCTGGGGCGCGGCGCCGCCGATCTTCGGAAAGGCGCCGAAGCCGGGCGCCGAATCGCCGCTGGCGTAGCCCAAGTCGAGGCCGCCGCTCGCCACGTCCTCTCCGAAGTCGCTCACCAGCGCGCCGCCGTATTGTTTTGATGTCGCGGCGTCGCGGAACAGCACTCCCGGGATCAGCGACGGTTGGTCGACCTTGGCGGTGAGGAACGCGCCCTCGGCTTCGATGTGCACTCCCGGCGCGACGAGCTCGAGCCACACATCCACGCCCGTCGCGGTGTAGCCGCGGCTCATCACTTGCCCCGCGTCGATGGCCACCGGCTGCGCGGTGGGCACGTACGTCGCGGGCACGTCGTCCTTCTGCCAGCGGTGCGTGACGTAGGTGCCGTAGTCGAAGGTCGCCTTGCCGGCCTTCTTGCGGCGCGCGGTCGCCAGCGCGTCGTGGTACTTCATCATCGCCGCCGTGATCGTGTGCACGTTGGCGCTGGGCTCCACGTCGATGGCGCGGTGGCCGGTGCGGTCCGGCACGAAGGGCCCCGTCGCGGAAAAGTCGTACGCCACGGCCCACAGGTGGTCCGCCAAGGGCGTCACGAAGGCGACGCGATCGGCGGCGTCCCCGCTGTCGCAATCGCGGCAGTCCCCGCTGTTCGTCAAGATGCCCAGCCCCCAGTGGCTGCCCATGCGACCGACGGCCAGCACGCCGAAGGGAGTGAGCGCTTCGCCCCACACGCGCTTGACGTGGATCGGCTCGTCGCTCGCGCGCTGCGTGCCGCTGGCGGACGGAATGCCGTCCGGGGCGGAGCCGAGACTGAGGTTGTCGAGCACGTCGATGCGCGACTTCACGGCCATCATGCCGCCGGGCGCGACGATGGCGAGATCGAGCCGCAGCCGCATGTCCGCGGCCGTGAGCGTCTGCGCCTTCGGGTCCCCGCTGCTCACGGGAAAGAACAGCTCTCCCGAGGGCGTCGCGCCGCGATCGAGATCCAAGTTGTAGTAGGCGGTGCCGCGCGTCCGAAAGCTACCGTCGAGCTTCAGCGTCTGCTCCGGGGCCGCACCCAGATCGCGGCCGTAGTCCGCGAAGGTGGTGGCGCCCGCGGGAGAGGCCGCGAGCAGCAGCGAGAGCAGGACGGCGTGCCTCACGAGTCACCCTTCAAGAACTCGGCGAGGTCCCGAGTCGACGCGCTCTGCGCCTCGATCATCGGAAAGTGGCCGCAGCGCGGGTAGACCTTGAGCTCGGCGTTGGGCAGCTGGCGCAGCAGGCGCTCGCCGATGTCCACGGGCGAGACGCGATCTTCCCGGCCCCACAGCAGCAGCGCGGGCGCGGTCACCTCGGAGTAGCGGCTTTGCCAGTCCTCGTAGCGCTGGCCACGCACGGCGGCGAGGGCGGCGGCGGTGGTCCCCGGCCGCTCGAGGGCGCGGTCCACGTCCTCCACGAACTCTTCGGAGATGCGGCTCGGATCGTAGAAGGCGAAGGCCATCTTCTCGTCCGAGCGCTGGTCGTAGAACAGATCGAACAGCAGCTCCCCCAGGCCCTGGGCGCGCGCCCAGTGGAACGTGGTGGGCAGCTGCTCTTCGTAGACCCAGGCGTCGTACAGGGCGATGCGGCTCACCATCTGCGGCCGCTCCATGGCCAGCATGAGCGCCACGGACGAACCCCAGGAGTGCCCCACCACGGACGCGCGCCGCACGCCGCGCTGCTCCAACAGGCCGGCCACGAGCTTGGCCTGGGCGCGCGGGGAGTAGTCCCCCGGCGGGCGATCGGTCCAGCCGAAGCCCTTGAGATCCAGCGCGATCACCCGGTGCTGCTTCTCCAGCGTGGGGCGCACCGAATTCCAGGTCTCGAGGGCCGAGGCAAAGCCGTGCAGCAGCACCACGGGGGAGCCCTTGCCGCCGCTGTCCACGTAGCGCACGCGGGTGCCGTTCACCTGCGCGTAGGTCGCGCCCTGCGGCGCCCCGGGCAGCGGACCCTGGTAGAAGGACGGCGCGCAGCCGGCCGTCGCAAGGACGACGAGAGCTGCGGCGAGCTTCATGGAGCCGAGTGAGGTGGCCATGAGCGGCTCACGGCGCCAGCCGCCGGATCTCCGAGGCCTGGGTGAACTCCACGTTCGGCTCGTTGTCCTTCGACGTGATGGTGGCCACCGTGCCGAAGCACTCACTGGCGAAGGCGTAGCTCCGCACCACGGTGGTGAGCACGCCCACGGTGCGCGTGAGCTTGATGGCGATGCGCAGCACCGGGAACTCGCCGAAGGGCGTCTTCAGCAGACCGTGAGCGTCCACCAGCTGGTCGTACTGCTCGGTGTAGTTGACGGGCAGGCCCTGGGCGAGGCCGCTCACGTTGCACACGCTCTTGGTGCTCTTGTTCTCGCTGATTGGGAAATCGAGCACCGTCACCGGCGGGTTGTAGGTGAGCTCCGTATAGCCGGCACCATTGCTGGGCGACACCACGCCCCGGAGCAGCAGCGCCTTGTCGGTGATCTCGAACACGCCGAGCAGATCCGCGCTGTCGCTCAGCTGGGAAGCGTAGGTCGCGCCGGGGAACTTGCTCTCGTACCACTTGCCCGTCAGCGCCTGGAGCTCCACCAACGCCAGGTGGTCGCCGGCGAGGCTGCCGGACAGATCCCAGTTGCTGCTGCCGTCGCCCTGGGCTTGGCCCGCGGTGGCGAAGGTCGCGTTCACGGCGACCATGAACTTCGCGTTCAGCCCCGCCATCAGCGGCACCTCCGCGCGCTCGATCACGCCGTCGTGGTTGGGGCTGCACACGCCGCCCCCACCGCTGCCGCCGCTCCCCGCGGTGCCTGCCGCGCCGCCCATGCCCGCCGCCCCGGCCGCGCCCCCACTGGACGAGCCCGCGGCTCCGGCAGCTCCCGCCGCGCCCCCGCTGCCGCTGCCGCCTCCGGTGGCCGCCACGCAGTGCCCGCCCTGACATGCGCCGCTCGCGCAGTCCGCGCCCACGCTGCACTCGGCCATCGAGTCCGACGCCGAGCAGCCCCACGCCGCCAGCCCCAGAAGAATGCCCACCACTGAACCCAAAATGTTGCGCTGCACCATGACGCCTCGGCGCATGGATAACGCTGGCTGGATTGCTGGTCAAGGCTCATGTTGCAATGCCGCAAAATCCGGAGTATCAGGGGGTCCTGTCGTGGCCATTTTGCTGCGGCGCAAAATTCCGCGATGGTGGTCAAGAAGTACAGCAACCGGCGCCTCTACGACACGGAGGAGAGCCGCTACATCACGTTGGAAGAGCTCACGGACAAGATCCGCAAGGGCACCGACGTGCAGGTGGTGGACGCCAAGAGCGGTGAGGATCTGACCCAAGCCACCCTCACCCAGGTGATCTTGGAAACCTCCGCCGCGCGCCTCTTGCCCGTGCCCTTGCTCATGCGCCTGATCCGCATGAAGGACGATTCCCTCGCCGAGTTCTTCGGGCAGTACGTGTCCGGCGCCCTCGACCTCTACCTGCAGGCGAAGCACGGCGCGCAGGCCGTGGCGCCCTACTTCCCCTTCGCCACCGTGCCCTTCACCGCCGGCAACGCCTTCGCGCGGCTCTTGAGCCAGGTGTCGCCCTGGGGCGCGCCGCCAGCGCCGCCACCGCGCCCGCCGGAGCCCGAGCCGGAGCCCGACTCCGATCGCGGCGAGCGCGACAGCGACGTGGCGGAGCTCCGCCGAGAGCTGGAAGAGCTGAAAAGGTCCTTGGGGCAGTCGCGCAAGGCGAAGAAGCCCCGCCGCTGAGCGTCCGTTTCCGCGTCGGACCAACAAAAGAATTCGGCTGATCTTGTTGGTGCGGCGCGATGCCCGTCAGGCGAGCTCGCTGAGCCACGCCCGGGCCGACGCTGGGTCGTCGAAGGCCCGCATCTTGGTGCCGGACGCCATGGCCATGGCCAGCACCACGCCCTTCCACGACACCTTGCGCGTCAGCACGGCGATGCCCAGCAGGCTCGGGCGCCAGCGCTTGTGGAACTCGATGAAGGCGGCGCGCGCTTCCACCTCGTAGCTCTCCATGTCGAGGCAATCGACCACCAGCGTGGCCGGCTCCCCTTTCGCCAAACGCTCGGACAGGGGGCGCAGCTCGCTCTCGAGGGCGACCAGGGTCAGGTGGCCGCGGAGGGTGATGACATGGGGACTCACGCTCGCTCGTGTGGGTGGGGGGAAACTCCGAACTCTATCAACTACGCCCGCACCGGGGGGCCGATAGATTTTGTTGCGCTGCAACAAAATCGTCTTGACAGGGTTGGCTGCGAGATTTACCTCTCTCCCCGCGCTGCCACGGATTTACCAAGGCAAACGCCTATCAGGAGAGAAGAATCATGTTCATGCCCGGCTTTACGCAACCGCAGCAATTCCTCGAGGCTTGGAGCAAGATGGCCAAGGAGAACAGCGAGCGCCTCGAGAGCCTCTCGGCTCAGATGAGCAAGATGCAGGGCGAGAGCGTCGAGCGCGCCACCCAGGCCATCGACGAGAGCGCCAAGCTCATGAAGGAGTCGCTCCGCTACGCCATCCAGCTCGGCGACGAGTGGCGCAAGATCGGTCTCGAGACCGCCAAGAAGGCCACCCAGGTCCCCGGAGCCTGATCCCCGATGCCGATCACGCCGACCCCCAAGGACACGGTGCTGACGGACGGCACGGCCAAGCTCTATCGCTTCCGCCGCGCGAACGGCGCGGCGGCGGCGAAAGGGCTGCCGCTCTTGCTGGTCCCGTCGCTGATCAATCGCTGGTACGTGCTCGACCTGCGCTCCGGCGCCAGTGTGGCTTCCGCACTGGTGGACGCGGGGCTGGACGTGTTCTGCCTGGACTGGGGGGTGCCGAACGACGAGGACCGCTATCTGAGCTGGGACGACGTCGTCGCGCGGCTCAGCCGCATGGTGCGGCGGGTGAAGCGGGAGACCGGCGCGAACCAGATCGGGCTGCTCGGCTATTGCATCGGCGGCACGCTGACGGCGATCCACACGGCGCTGGAGCCGGATTCCATCGCGGCGCTGGTGAACTTGGCGGGCCCCATCGATTTTTCCGAGGGCGGCTTCCTCGCCCACATGACCAACCCGCGCTGGTTCGACCCGGAGGCCATCGCGTCCGCCGGCAACATGCGCGCGGAGCAGATGCAGGCGGGCTTCGTGGCGCTCAGGCCCACCTCGCAGCTCTCCAAGTGGGTGAGCTTCTTCGACCGCCTCACGGATCCCGAGCGCCTGGAGGCGTTCCAGGCCCTGGAAGAGTGGGCCAGCGCCAACATCGCGTTCCCGGCGGAGGCGTACGTGAAGTACATCCGCGAGCTGTATCAGCAAAACGCCTTGATCTGTGGGGAGCACGCCATTGGCGCGCGGCGGGTGGACCTGGCGAAAATCCGCTGTCCGTTGCTCACGGTGGTCACGGACCGTGACACCATCTGCCCGCCCAAGGCGGCACAGGCCCTCGGCACCCACTCGTCGTCGGAGGACCAGCAGCTGTTGGTCATTCCCGGCGGTCACGTTGGCGCCGTGGTCGGCGGCCGCGCCCCCAAGGAGCTGTACCCCAAGCTCGCCAGCTGGCTCTTGGACAAGCTCGGAAAGGACTCGTGATGAAACTCTCGGATCTGAAGGTGATCGTGACCGGTGGCGCCCGCGGTATGGGCGCGCACTTCGCAACCCGTCTGGCGGAAGGCGGCGCCCGCGTGGCCGCCGGAGATGTGGACGAAGAGGGCCTCGCGGCGCTGCCCAGCGGCATCGCACGGCGCCGCCTCGACGTGTCCAACGAAGAAGACGTGAAGAGCTTCGTCGCCTGGGCGGCGCAGGAGCTCGGCGGCCTCAATGGCCTGGTGAACAACGCCGGCATCCTGCGCGACGGCCTGCTGGTGAAGAAGGACCGAAAGACGGGCGAGATCAAGACGCTGTCCACGGACGACTGGAACAAGGTGATCGGCGTGAACCTCACCGGCGCCACCTTGATGGTGCGCGAGCTCGTCGCCGAGATGGCCACGAAGGAGACGCGTCCCGGCGTGATCGTGAACATCTCCAGCGTTGCTCGGCACGGCAACCGCGGCCAGTCGAACTACGTGGCAGCGAAGAGCGCTTTGGCCGCGAACACGGTGACCTGGGCGCGGGAGTTCGCGCCCTTCGGCATCCGCGTGGGCGCCATCGCCCCCGGGATGATCGAGACGCCCATGACTCAGGGCATGAATCAGAAGGCGCGGGACGCGCTGGTGGCAGCGGTGCCCTGCGGCCGCATCGGTGAGCCGGACGACATCTGGCAAGCCGTCAAATTCGTGATCGAGTGTGACTATTTCAACGGACGCACCGTCGATGTCGACGGCGGCCTCGTGATGTGAGGGGAACATGCGGTACTTCGAGCTCATCGCCCAGCGACCGCTGGTTTGGAGTCTCTTCCTGATCTACATGGTCGCGACGGGCTGGCTGGCCTGGCGCGGTCACAAGAAGACGACCGACATCCAGAGCTTCGCGGTGGGCTCGGGGGACCTCTCGCCGGTGGTGGTCGGCATCACGCTGGCGGCGTCCATCGCTTCCACGGCCACCTTCGTGATCAACCCCGGCTTCGTGTACGTGCACGGCCTCTCGGCCTTCGCCCACTTGGGCGTGGCCGCCGGGGCCGGCATCGTCACGGGGCTGTACGTGATGAGCAGCGGTTTTCGTCGCATCGGCGAGAAGTACAAGGCCATCACCCTGCCGCAGTGGATGGGCCAGCGTTACGGCTCCCGTGGCCTGTCCTTGATGTTTGCGGGAGTGAACCTGCTCTCGCTCTCCTTCGTGGTGCTGATCATCGGCGGCATCTCCATCGTGATGCAGCAGACCCTCGGGCTCACCAACCTGGAGTGCCTGATCCTCACGGTGGTGTTCGTGTTCAGCTACGTGTTCGTGGGCGGCACCTACGCCCACGCCTACACCAACACGCTGCAAGGCATCGTGATGGTGATCGTCGCGGCCATCATCGTGGTGGGCGGCGCCAAGCACCTGGCGGGCGGGCCCAGCGCGGTGATGAGCGCGCTGTCCGCTCAGGATCCGAACCTGGTCAAGTGGGTGAACCCCCAGAGCCCGCTGTTCGGGAGCTTCTTCAGCGTGTGGGTCAGCGGCTTCGTGGTGGGCTTCGCCCTGGTGTGCCAGCCGCACATCATGACCAAGGCGCTGTACGTGAAGTCGGACAAGGCCGTACGGCGCTATCTGGGCGTCACCGTGGCCGTCTCGCTGGTGTTCACGGCGCTCTTGTTCGTGGGCATCTACGCGCGGCTCATGCAGCTGCCGGCGGAGGTGTTCGTGAACCCGGCCACTGGCGCCTTCAGCCAGGATCGCGTGATGGCGGTGTACCTGGCCAAGAGCTTCGACCCCACCTTGCTGGCGGTCATCACCGTCGCGCTGCTCGCTGCCGGCATGAGCACCCTGGACGGGATCCTGGTGGCGCTCTCCAGCATCGCTGCCAACGATCTGTTCCTGAACCTCACAGAGCGCTCGCTCCTGGCCCAGCACACCCCGGAGCAGCGGGCGCGCATTGCGCATCGCGCCAGCCAAGCGATCTTGGTGGCCATGGGCGTGGCAGCGTTCGTGATCTCGCTCCATCCGCCAAAGTTGCTGGGCATCTTCGGGCAGATCGGGGTGTACGGCATCGTGGCCGCCAGCACGGCTCCCATTTTGGCGGGTATCTTGCTACCGAGCCTGGGTCGCCGAGCCGCTTGGGCCAGCGCCCTCACCGGCCTCGGGTTGCACTTCGCGTTGTACGCGCTCGGCACCTGGGCTCAGGGTCGGGGGCTGGACGTCCGCGTCCTCGCGGGTCCCTTGGAGGTCCTGGTCGATGGGTCGGCCGTTCAGGGTGGCTTCCTCAATCCTGCGGTCACCGCGACCTACGGAATCCTGGGGAGCTTCGCGGTGTTGGCTCCTGCGGTTGCGACAGATCTTGCCCGGCGCCGCCGGGCCCGCGCCTTGGCGACCGTCTGAAAGTTCTGAAAAGAACTACCCACTGAAGCTGATGGGCGTCATGATGAGTGATGCCCGCGGCGAACGGGTCGCTGGGGGGGCAATCAGGGAGAAACGTCACGTGCGTTTGATTTGGGGGATCACGCTCACCGAGCTTCGGGAAGAGCTGAAGAAGAACATCCACGCGGCCAACGACAACCCTTGTCGCTACGTGGTGTGCCGCGCGACCTCACACGAGCTGCAGGGTTTCCCCGAGACCGAGCCTCGGACCGGCGAAATCGGCCGCTGACGGCATTTCCTGAGCCTTTCCGCCAGCCTGTCGGGGCGCCGCGGAACCTCGCGCCGCCCTGCCGCGGGTGGGCTACGCTTGCGGCATGCGCCGGCTGTTCCTGGTGTTTCTCGGGTCTTTGCTGCTCGCGTCTCCCGGTTGCGGGGACGACGAAGGCCTCGGGCACGGAAGCGCGGGGAGCAGCGGCGCGGACGCCGCGACGGGCGGCGCCGCGGGGAGCGACGCGGCGACCGGCGGCAGCGCGGGCTCGGCGGGCAGCGACGCGGCGCGGCGGGCAGCGCGGGCTCGGCGGGCAGTGACGCGGGCGCAGCGGGCAGCGCGGGCTCGGCGGGCAGCGACGCCGGCGCGGACGCGACAATCGGTGACGCGGGCGTACCGCTGAACGGCCTCGGCGCCATCACCGGGGATTGCGGCCCCATCGACCCGACGGAGATCACGTCGCCGAGTCCCTTCACCTTCGAGACGGTGCTCGACTTCGGCACCCAGACGTTCGACTACAACGCGCTCTCGCTGGGCGGAAAGCAGCTCTACGACGAGGGCAACCTGGGTGGGAACTCGCTGTACTCCGAGATCTTCAGCTACGAGGTCCTGTACCGCTGCGAGCTCGCCACGCTGCTGAAGACCGAGACCAAGATCGAGTACCAGGACGCCGGCGGCAAGAAGACGGACATCTTGGTGAGCATCGACGGCTACAAGGTCGGCGTCAGCGTGACCCGCGCCTACGCCTTCCCGGCCGGCTCCACTTTCACCGTCACCGCGGCGCACGACCTGTTGGCGAAGAAGCTCGACGACATCGTGCTCAGCACCCAGAACGTGAAGCCGGTGGACGCCTGGCAGAAGCAGATCTTGCACGTGTTCGCCTACAACCAGCAGCACGAAGACGCCCTGTTCCAGGCCTACCCCACGCTCCCCGCAGCCACGCGAGCGGACACCATCGTGATGGTCACGCTGACCAACGGCGACGACGACTTCATGTACTGATGGACAAGCGCGCGCTGATCACGGAGCTCTCGGCGCGCCTCGCGGCGGAGCTCGAGCGCTGCACGGCGCAGGCCAAGGACGCCGCCGAAGGCGCGACCCACGAAGAGAATCGCTCCGAGGGCGACAAGGACATGCGGGCCACGGAGGCGTCGTACGTCGCTCGCGGCCAGGCCCAGCGCGCGGCGGAGCTTCAGACCGCCATCAGCCAGCTCGCCGCCATGCCCGTGCGCACTTTCGGCGCCGGGGATCGCATCGCAGTGTCGGCCTTGGTGGAGCTCGACGGCGAGCGCACGTACTTCCTGGTCACCGCCGGCGGTGGCGAGCGCGTCGCGGGCGTGACCACCCTCGCGACCCAGAGCCCCCTGGGCCGCGCCCTGTTGGGCCTCGAGGTGGGCGACGAAGCGGAAGTGACCACGCCCCAAGGCACGAAGTCGCACGAGATCACCGACGTGCGCTGACGCATGCTCGCATCATGTGAAGCAGTGGCACGCGTCAGTGACGCAAACTTCATCCATTACGCAAGCGCCCCCGCAGTGGCAGCATTTCGGCATGAAGAGAGCGCGACGTCTGCTGATCACGGGTCTCTATGGATTGCTGCTGACCTGGGGCTGTGGCAGCGCCGAGAGCGACTCCCAGAGCCCGGCTGCCTGTGTTCCGCCGGCGGAGCCCGCGAGTGGCTGGAACTTCGGCCATCCCGCGTTGGATCCCGCAGACGCCGCGCGTGCAGCAGCGTTGATCGGTAGCTGCCTGCCCGACGATGGCGCGGCGCGCTACCTCGCGGCGTACTACTACGAGCGCGACAGCGGGGAACGCTGGCGTCTGGATGTCGTCGACTGCCTCGCCGGCAAGACAAACGGCTGCGCAGCCGTGACGCAGTGCCTCGGAGCCAGCGCGGACCTGACCGGCCCTTGCGAGCCGCGTTGTGCTGGTTCCATCTTCGAGAGGTGTGATGACACGCTCCACTTCCGCATCGACTGCGCCAAGCAGGGCCGGCGCTGCGACGCGGATCAGGGATGCGTCGCGTGCGACGCTGGGCCCGCTTGTGACTACTCGAGCTACGTCGACCACTGCGACGGCGATCGACCCATCCGCTGCCTCGACGGGATGGAAACCACGCTCAGCCCGTGCGCCCTCTGGGGACTGACGTGCGTGGACGACGCCGCCACCTTGGGGAGCGCCTACTGTGCGGGTGCCGAGGGTAGCTGCACGGTCGACCATCATGGCAGCCCCGAGCTCGCCGGCGTGGCCTGTACCGCGGACGGTCTCCAAGTGTGCGTGAACGGCGGGCTCCATCACATCGACTGCGCCGAGGTTGGAGCGGGATTCACCTGTCAGACCCTTGGCAGCACCGCCTTCTGCGGCTTGGCGGCGGAATGCGACCCAACGCCGAGCACCGTGGCCGACGCCACTTGCGACGGAGATTCCCTCACGTTCTGCAATGCCGGGCGCATCGACAAGCTCGACTGCAAACAGTTGGGCTTCACTGGGTGCAACGCCACCTGGGGCGTGTGCTCTCCCAGCCCCTGGTGATATCGGACGGCTGTCTTCTCGCTGTTCTCGAAGACCCTCACGTCGTTGCTGTCGTGCTCGAGCCCAGGGAGTGAGGGAGTGACAGCGCGAGCCCGCCATCCGATGGAAACGCGCACGGGGACGCTTGGCCCTGGTGATCTGGGGCGGCCGTGCTAATCGATGGCCGCCATGTACTTCGTCCTCGGTGCCATCGCGCTGATCTTCATCCTGTATCTCGCTCGACCGAAGCCGGACATCAGCGGGGAAGAGGCGAAGAAGCTCGTGAAAGCGGGCGCGCGCCTGATTGACGTGCGCACCGCGCAGGAGTTTTCCGGCGGGCATCTCTCCGGCGCGCGCAACATCCCGCTGCACGAGCTCGGCGGCCGCCTGGAAGAGCTCGGCGATCGCGCCGCCACGGTGGTGCTCTACTGCCAGAGCGGCATGCGCAGCGGCCGCGCCAAGAAGATGCTCATGGCCGCCGGTTACGAGAACGTACGCGACCTCGGCAGCCTCGCGCGCTGGTAGGCGCGCGAACGGGGGAGTGAGGTTCCGCGCCGAACCAACATCCAAATGCCAAAGGGTGTTGGTCCGGCGCGAGGAACGTCGCGGCGCTACTTACAGTTTCCGCCGGGGCAAGCGACGGTGCAGGTGTTGGGATCCATGCACTGCGTCTCGCAGTTGCCGCCCGCGCAGTTCACGTCGCAGGTGGCGTTCTTGTTGCAGGTGGTCTTGCAGTTGCCGCCAGGGCACGTGATGTTGCACTTGGCGCCGGGCAGACAGTTGGTGTTGCAGTTGCCACCGGTGCAGGTGAGCTCGCAGATGGAGCCGCCGGCGCAGACGTAGCGGCAGTTGCCGCCGTCGCAAGTGTCTTGGCAGTGCTTGTTGGAGCCGCAGGTGAGCTCGCAGTTGCCCTTGGGGCAGCCGGGGCCCGTGGTGATGGGGATGTTGCTGGTCGGCTCAGGGGCGGCGGTGGCCGTCTCTGTCGCGGTGGGCGCTGCGGTTTCCGTGGTCGCCGGGACGGGAGCGGGCTCCGCGGTGGCGGCGGGTTGAGCCGGGGGCGGCGAGTCGTAGGTCTTGACCACGCAGCCAGCGATGGTGGTCGCGGCGATCGCCGCGAGAGCGTATCGGATGTGTTTCACGTCGACCTCACCTCGAGAAAAAGGAGCCTGTTAGACGGCCTCCCCTAACAAAACACGCAATCTTGCGGGACTCAACGGGCGGCGAAAACTGGGCGGTCTGGCGCAGGCGGGCGATCCTTACGGAACATGCGTCGCTTGGGGTGGACCCTCGTCCTGGGGCTCTTCGGGGTTGGCTGTGCCAGCCCGGGCAGTGCCCCGCAAACTGAAGAGAAGCCTGCTGTGGCGGCGCCGGTGATCACCGAGCCCGCTGTGGCAGCGCCGGTGACTGCCGAGCCCGATGCGGTGGAGCCGGCGAGCCACGTGGCGGAAGGGCCCGCTTTGAAGGGGCGCTGTCCCGCGGGGATGGCGCTCATCGACGGGCGCTTCTGCATCGATCGCTGGGAGGCCGTGACCCTCACCAAGGACGGCAAGCTGCACTCGCCCTACCACGCCGTGGCGACCGAAGGCGTGGCGGCCGACAGCCGGCCGGGAGTGGTGCCGCAAGCGTACATCTCGATGGAAGAAGCCGACGCCGCGTGCAAGCAGAGCGGCAAGCGACTGTGCACCACCCAGCAGTGGGTGGACGCGTGCATGGGCAGCGCGAAGCCGAAGCGCAGCTACCCCTACGGCAACGTGGAGGATCCTCGGGCCTGCAACACGACCCACGATGGGCATCCGCTGATGGTGCTGCACGAAGGGCGGCGCTTCACGGACTCCGTGGCGTTGAACGATGCGCGCATCAACCAGGTGGGCGGCACGGTGGCGCCTACGGGGAGCTTCGACGCGTGCGTCACCCCGGAGGGCGTGCACGACATGGTCGGCAACCTGCTGGAGTGGACCCGCGGCGACCGGCCGCTCTTGATGGGAGGGTACTACTTGGACGCGCACATCAACGGCGAAGGCTGCGCCTACGTGACGATGCGCCACGGCGAGAAGTATCACGACTTCACCACCGGCTTTCGTTGCTGCAGCACGCCGGCGCCGGAGGATCCGCAGACGACCCCAGCCAGCGTGACGGTGACGCGAAACGAGCAGGGATTTCGCTCGTTCGACGATCCGGCCGCGCCGCTGCCGCCGATGCCGAAGCCGCCGGCCTACGCGTCCGAAGAGGCCGCCTGCCCGGACGGCATGCTGCTGGTGGACGGGCTCCGCTGCAGTGTGCCCGAGCAACAGTGTTTGCGCTGGGTGGATCCGCCGGGCAAGCCTCATCGCGCTTGCGGCGAGTTTTCCACGCCGGTGCAGTGCAAGGGCGGGCGGCGAGCGATGCGCTACTGCATCGACGAGCAAGAGTACACGCCGGAGGGCTGGGATTTGCCGCTGGTACACGTGTCGTGGACGGAGGCGCAGCGCGTGTGCGGCGCGATGGACAAGCGGCTCTGCTACGAAGACGAGTGGGAGTTCGCGTGCGAAGGGCCGGAGGCGAGCCCCTACCCTTACGGCGCCGTGCGCGATGGCGCGAAGTGCAATCACGACAAGGACGACCTGTTCACGCCCCGGGGCAAGCTCATCGACCGGCGGGTTGCGGCGGACGCGCTGCCGGAGTGCAGGAGCCCTTTCGGCGTGCTCAACATGGTGGGCAACGTCGACGAATGGACCACCCGCGCCGGCAACGAGCGGCCATGGCGCAGCATCCTCCGCGGCGGCTGGTGGCTCACCGGGCGCAATCGCTGTCGCGCGGCGACGGAGAGCCACAACGAGATCTACGCTGGGCCGCAAACCGGCTTTCGCTGCTGCAAGGGCGCCCGCAAGAGGCCATGATCGCAAAGTGCGATCGGCGACTTCGGCTCTGGTGCTCCTCACGGCGGGGTGCGCCGGCTCACCCCCGCCCGCGGATACGCCCTCGCAGTTCCAGTCTGCACCCCTGACGGCCGAGCGCACTCCGCGCTCCCGCGTGCTGTTCCGCCAAACCCAGAGCCTCGGCACCGACGCCCCGGAAGCGCCGGCGCCGGGCGTGGGGATCCGCCGCCGCGTGGACGTCCATTTTCGCGACGCGTCCCTGTCCGACGTCGTGCGTTTCCTCGCGGACGCCGGGCACTTTTCCGTCGTGGCCGAAGGCAACCTGGCCGGCAAGGTCGACGTCGATTTGAAGCGCGTTCGCCCCTACGACGCGCTGGTGGCCATCGCCCAGGCCCACGGGGCGCGGGTCACGCGCCGGGGCTCGCTGGTCGTGGTCACTGGCCCCTGACTTGGCCCCGACCCTTCGGGCGCGCTTCAATTTCGCCGTGCCCAACGTGATCGAGCCCGCCACCACCGGTCGCGCCGCGTGCCGCGGCTGCGGCCAGAAGATACCGAAGGGAGAGCTGCGCTTCGGCGAGAGCATTCCCAACGCCTACGCCGAGGGCGAGACCACCGTCTGGTTTCATATGCTGTGCGCCGCCTGCGCCCGGCCTGCGGAGTTCCTCGAGATCGCGAGCCAGGATCACGCCGAGCTCCGAGCCTTGGCGGAGGAAGGCGTGGCGCACCGCCGCTTGCCGCGCTTGCTCGCGGCGGAGCGCGCACCCTCGGGGCGGGCCCGCTGCCGCAGCTGCCACGAGCTGATGGACAAGGGCGCCTGGCGGCTGCGCCTGGGCATCGTGGAAGAAGGCCGCATGAATCCCATCGGGTTCATTCACGTGGGCTGCAGCGAAGCGTACTTCGAAACCCGCAACGTCCTGGGCCGGATAGAGCGGCTGACACCCGAGCTCTCCGAGAGCGACAGGGCGGAGATCGGCCGCGCCCTCGGGCCGGGGTTGGCCAAGACCAGCGCGCCGGACGGCAAGCAATCAATGAATGGATAGCGCCGCTCGGGCAGCTACGGCGTCCACCACGCGGCCCGCTTGCACCACCGTGACCACGTTGCGAAGCGCGCTGATGTCCGCCAGCGGATCACCGTCGACGATGATCAAATCGGCCACTTTGCCGGGCTCCACGGAGCCGGTGGTCTTGTCCCGGTGCATCACCTTCGCGGCCCCCAGCGTCGCGATGGTCAAGACGTCGGCGTTCGGAATGCCGGCCTTGGAGTAGAGCTCGAGCTCCCGCTGCAAGGCGAAGCCCGGCCACTCATCGGAGCCGGCCACCAGCGGAACGCCCATGTCCCACAGCCGCTTGGTGAGCTCGAGGCAGCGCTGGAACGACTGCTGGTAGCGCTCGTGGTTCGCCGCGACCTCCGGCAACCCGCCGTCGAAGGCCGAGCGCTGCACCTGAGGTGGCAAGTGGGACAGCACCGGCGCCAAGGTGGGGTTTTCGTGACCAGGGCGCGTGGTGAGCTCGGCCTCCACCACGTTCAGGGTGGGATCCACCACGATGTGGCGGCGCTTCAAGAGCGAGAACAAGGCCTTGGTCTTGGGGGCATCGAGACCGATATCCGCCCCCCGCTGTCCCAAGAGCGCGGTCTGCCCGCGGTTTTCGCTGGGCTTCGAGTGCAGGTCGAAGATCACGTGCTCGAGGTGTTGGATCTCGTCGTAGCCGTCCTTCACGGCCTGCTCGGCGGTCATGCCCTGCGGTACGTGGCCACTCACCCGCAGGCCCTTGGCCTTGGCCAGCTTCACGATCACGGGCACCAGCTCCGGCTTCATCGAGCCGTAGATCTTGATCTGCACGTAGCCCTTGGCGGCGTAGGCCTCGACCACCTTCTGCGCCTCTTCGGCGGTGTCCGCGAACATCTTGGTGGGGCCTTGCTTCGGACCGCGACCATCCACGAAGCCCGCCAAGATCAGGTGCGGCCCGAGCTCCGTCCCCGCCTCCCAGCGCGCTTGTCGGGTCAGCGCCGCGTCCATGTCGCTGCCCAGGTCCCGCACCGTGGTGATGCCGTTGGCGACGTACATCAGGCCGTCGTCGGCGTCCTCGTGCACGTGCATGTCCCACAAGCCGGGCAGCACGGTCTTGCCCTGGGCGTCGATGACCTCGGCGCCCTCCGTGGGCGGCAGCTTGGCGCCGACGCGCGTGATCTTCCCGTCTTGCACCAGGATGGTCGCGTCGTCGATGGGCTTCGGCGAAAGCAGCCGCGCGTGAACGATGGCGAGCTTGTCCGGCCGGTGCGAGACCTGCGCCGTGACCCGTTCGCGCCGGGCGCGATCGAGCGGTGCCTGCAGCTCGAGCAGCTTCGGGCGCGCGTCCCCGAACCCCTGACGAATGCCCGCCCCGTATTCGTCCACCTGCGCGAACCACTCGCCATCCGCGGAGAACCACTCGATGCGCGGCACGAAGCCAAAGCCCGAAAGCTCCCAGGCGGCCACGGTGGTGCCCTTCACGGTGGTCTCCACCAGCTTTTCCGCGTGGAAGCTCCCGCTCGGCAACAGCGGCACGTTGCCCATGCGCTGGGACAAGGCCAGCAACGCCGCGTCGGCGATCACGGACTTGTTGTTCGAGACGTAAAACGCTCGGCGTCCCTCGCCCTCTTCGTCCGTGCCGCTCCACTTGCAGTGCGTCGCGTCGCAGCTCACGAGCTCTCGCACCTCACGCTGCTTGCGGTTCTTGCCGCTGAGCTCGAAGTGGTCCGGGAAGCCGTCCTTGCCGAGCTCCAAGCGGGAGTGCAGCTTGGGGCCCTTGCCGCGCTCGGCAAACTCCAGATCTTCGTCCGCGGTGCCGTCACCGTGGCGCACCACCACCACGTGCCCTGCTACGCGATCGCTGAAGACGATGTCGTAGACCAGCCGCCGCTCTCGCGGCGCATCCGGCTTTTGCGACTCCGGTGCCGGAGGCGCCGCCGTCACCATCTTTGGAGCCGGACTGCAGGCCATGGCCAGGAGTGCGGCCGCCCAAACCCACCTCAATTTTCGCCCTCCGTGGGGCCGAAGGTAACACGCTAAGGTGCGTGGCCGTGAGAGTTGCTCGCAGCGTGGGTGCCATCGTGGCGTTGGCTGTGTCGGCCAGCGCCAGCGCGCCCGCCCCCGTACCCCCGGCCGTGCTCACCGCGCAGGACATCGGCACTCGCTTGCGGGTGTTCGCCCGGCCTGGGGATTTCAAGCTCTCGAACCGCGCCATCACCGCCGTGGTGCGCAAGCGGGATGGTTGGCTCACGGAGCTGTGGCGCAACGGTCCGGTGCTGCCCACGGTGGAGCAGCTCGGCACCACCACCGACATCGACGCTCTGTGGCAGCTGTATCCCGTCGCGCGGCTCGGCAAGAAGGACTACCCGGTGCTCGCCGCACGCGTGGGCGTCACGGCGGACGCCATCGAGGTGGAGGGCGTCGCCGACACGCCGGTCGGCAAGATCCGCGCGCTCACGCGCTACCGCATGCACCCGACGGAGCCGCGCCTCACGATGACCACGCGCTTCAGCGTGGACGGCGGCGCCGCGGTGGGTGGCGGCCTGGGCCTGGGAGACGCCTTCAAGTGGGGCAACGTCCGCTACTACGTGGAAGGCGTGTGGCCTCCCCGCATGAAGTACAAGGGTCGCGCCCGATGGATCGGTCGCCGCGGCGCCGGCGGAGACCTGCTGCTCCGGCCCTTGGGCAAGGGCTCGATGTGGGTGGACTACACGGCGCGCATCCGTGGTTTTCAGAGCACCATCACCACGCTGTACGACAAGAGCGGGATCCCCGCCGGTGGCTCCGTCACCGTGACGCGTGAGCTCTCGTTCGAAGAGCTCTCGCTACCGGAACGGAAGCTCGGCCCCACGGGCACGCTCGAGGCGCGCTTGTCGGACGAGAACGGAAACCCGCTTCCCGCCAAGCTGCGCATCGACTCCCTGGGCAGCAAGAAGCCCTTGTTCGACGACAACGGCGGGCTCGACGGCACGGATCGCTTCGCCTGGACCGGCAACGGCGTGCTCACCCGCGCGCTGCCTCCGGGGCGCTATCAGCTGTTGGCCACCGCCGGCATCGAGCGCGACGCAGCCCGGGGCAGCGTCCTGATCCGCGCTGGGAAGACCGCCCGCTTCGAAGCCAAGCTGCCGCGGGTGATCGACACACCGGGATGGATCTCCGGAGATCTCCACTTGCATCAAGCTCCCAGCGTGGACGCGGACATCTCGCTGCCCGCCCGGGTCGTCGCCATCGCCGCCGAGGGCGTGGAGCTGGGCGTGGCGACGGATCACTACGTGGTCACGGATCTCGCCCCCACCGTCACGTGGCTTCGCACGCGCGGTGTGCTGACCGGCAACGTGGTCACCATTCCGGGCAGCGAGGTGAGCACGCTGGGCAGTCGCTTCGGCCACTTCAACGTGTTCCCGCTCTCCACCCGGGACAACGTGCGCTACCAAAGCACCACCCCCAAGGGTCTGTTCGACGACGCCAAGAAGAAATCGCCGAACGGCATCCTGCAGGTCAACCACCCGCGCTGGGACCCCGCCCTCGGCTATTTCTCGTACTTCGGCATCGACGACGACACCGGAGAGATGACGCGCCCCGGGTACGACCCGCGCTTCGATACCATCGAGGTCTACAACGGGGACGACGCCCGCGACCTGAAGAAGGTCGAGCGCGTGCTGCTCGACTGGATCCACCTGCTCGGCCGCGGCGGGCGTTACACCGCCACCGGCAGCAGCGACTCGCACAATCTCGCGTTCCTGGATCCCGGGCTACCCCGCACGCTGATCCACTGGGGCAGCGCCAAGAGCGACGCGCAAGATCTCTCCGCTCCTCAGAAGTCCGTGATCTCCGCGCTACGCGCCGGTCACGCCATCGTGACCAGCGGCCCCATCTTGGACGTGACGGTGAACGGCAAGGGGCCCGGTGAAACCGTGCAGAGCGTGGGGAACAAGGCCCACGTGCACGTGGTGGTGAAGGCGGCTCCCTGGATCGACGTGCGCGCCGTGGAGATCTTGGTTGGTGGGGCGGCGCGGAAAGCGCACTTCGCGCTGGTGCCGCGGAAGAACGCCGTGGTCCGCCTCGATCGCACCTTCGACGTCCCCGTCACGGACAAGACGTTCGTGATCGTCACCGCCCGGGGCGACCGGGGCCTGCCCAACGCGTCGCGAGAAGGCACCATGCCCTTCGCCTTCACGAACCCGATCTGGCTCGATCCCTGACGCGTCACGCCCGCGTTGTCTCGACGCCCCCACCGCGCTATGCGGACGCCATGCAGAGGGCGGCACTGATGGCGGGCTTCGCGCTGCTCGCTTGCTCCAGCACGACGTCACAGCTCCGAACGCGCTTCGCCAAGGAGCGGGCCTGCCCGGAAAATCGATGACCGTGCCGCCCGCCGTCGACCTGCGCGCGAAGCTCGCGACCTTCTCCGAGCAGTGGTCGCCGCGCATCGTGGCCAGCTTGAACGACTACCACGTGAAGGTCGTCCGCGTGGAGGGCGCGTTCGTGTGGCATCAGCACGCAGAAACCGACGAGCTGTTCCTGGTGCTCGAGGGCGAGCTCACCCTGAGGTTCCGCGACGGACAAACAAACCTGAGGCAAGGGGAGCTGTGTGTCGTCCCCAAAGGCGTCGAGCATCAGCCGTACGCCGAGCGAGAATGCCACGTGCTGCTGCTCGAGCCGGCGGGCACGCTCAACACCGGAGACTCGACGGAGCGCGCCGGCACCACCGGCAGCTGGGGGTGAGCGTCAATAGATGTCGCCCCACACCGTGAGGGCGGCGCCGGTGTCGGGGTCGATGCTGGCGGGCTCGCGCGGGGCGATGCGATGATCGAGGGCGGCGGACTCGCTCACGAAGGTGACGCGCCAGATGGCCTGGGCGGCCACGGGCATGGTCTCGAGCACGTCGGCCACGCAGGCGGGGTCCACGTCCAGCTGACACAGCTTCGGTGTGCGGCCGATCTGGCCGGATAGGCGCCAGTGGCCGAACAGCGTGGAGTAGTGATCCGCCAGCGTGGAGACGATGGCGCGCCCGGCGAGGGGCTCCTGACCCACGGCGGCGGAGTACAGATCCCGGCCACTCGTGTTCGCCGGAGCGTCCAGCCGCAGCGCTGCGAGGGTGGTGGCGGCCACGTCCACGGCGGTGACGTCGCTGCTGGTCTCCTTGGCGCTCACCCGCGGCCCGGGAAACTTCACGATCAGCGGGACGAGCAGGTGCTGTTCCGCGAGCGGTGCAGCGGGATCGAAAGGTGGCTCCGGACCTTCTCCCGGGGCGACGTCGCTGGCCAACACGAACAGGGTCTTTTCCCATTCGCCCTTCTTCTTGAGCAGAGCGAACAGCTGCTGGAGCGCGGCGTCCTGCTTCAAGAGCGCGGCGTGCTCCAGGGCAAACAGGCGCTTCCAGTCCTCTTCGTCGAGGCGCCGCTGGGAGTGGGAGCGCCGGCTGCGCACCTTGGCGAGGGTGATGGCACCACGCCGCGCGTCGAGGATGCCGCCATACTCCTGCGGCGGCAGGGCGCTCGCTTCTTCTCGGGACAGATCCCAGGGCGGATGCGCGCCCCGCACGTGGGCCACCACCAGCCGACGCTTGGCGCGTTCTTCCCCGAGCTCGTGCTCCAGCCAGCTGGTGGCGCGCACGATGGGCTCCGCCGCAGCGATGTCCTTCACCGGCGACATGGACTCGTACACGTCCCAACCCGAGTCGAAGCCGAAAGCACCAAAGGTCGTGGGCACACCGGTGAACATCGCCGTTCGCCCCCCGGACTCCTTGACGATCTCGCTCAGCAGCTGGGCCTGCTTGGGCAGCCGTGCGGCGGGGTCTTCCAGACCGTGCGCTCGCGGCGGTAGCCCCGTGAGCATGGAGGCGATGCTCGAGCCCGGAACGGTGGAGGGCGCCCGGAAGCTGTTGAAGGCGACGCCGGCCTTGGCCAGCTCCGAAATCGAGGTCAGCCCCGCCGCCGGGCCCCAGGGCGGGATCCGCTTGCGATCCAGAGCGGAGGCGATCACGAGCACCACCGTGGACGCCTCCGGGACGATCTGTTCGCTGCCCTGGGCTCGCACGATGGCCGGATCACCAAAGGCAACGCGCCCACCGCGGCTGGAGCTCAGGGCGCGCAGCTCGAGGCCGACGACGCGCCCCGCGTACTTCGAGAGATCCAGACCGACGGGCGTCCAGGTGGCGCCCCCGCCACCGGTGACTTTGCGCTCGAGCAAGGTCACGGGCTCTTCACCGTCGGCCACGATGCGCACGTCCGCGGCGCCCTTGCCCGAGCCCCAGAAACCCAGGGAAAACTGCAGCTTGGAGTCCGGCGCCAGCTGCACTGGGCAGCGCACCGTGCTCGGCGCGCGGAGCACCAGGGAGGTCTTGGGGACGCCGTCGAGCACCACGTCCGTCACCACGTCCCGCAGGGTGGGGGCGGCGTAAGTGGCGTTGATCTCGTCCGGGAGGCCGATGCGGATCCAGTCCACCTCGGCGTAGGGCTCCGTCACGCCCCGCGGACGCCCCGACCACCGCAGCTCGATGCGATGCTTGCCCGCGCTGAGGGGCAGCTTGAGGGAGGGAAAGCTCACGATGCGGGTCTCGCCGGCATTGAGCTTGGCGGTGCCCACACGCCGACGATCGATCACGACGTGCAGGCGCTTGGCCATGATGGCGTGAACCCTGAGCTCGATGAGCAGATCTTCGATGTCTTCGTCGAGCCAGAAGTCGTAGGCAACGCGGGAGTCGAGCATGCGTCCGTAGCTGGCGCCGTCGCGCTCCACGTCCTTCTCGTCCTCGAAGGGACCGATCTCGAAGCCTCGACGCGCGTTCGCCGAGCGGGTGCCCACGTCGATGGACAGACCGCGGTGGTGGATCTCGCAGCCCTCCAGGTGCTGGACGATCTCGTAGCTCTTCTGTGCCGGCGCGGTCTTGGGCGCGGGCTCCGCCGCGGGAGCCGAAGCGCTCGCGGCGGGAGCGCTCTTCGATTCCTTGTCGCAGCCGCCGAGGCTCAGGCCGAGGCCCAGCACGGCCAGCGCTATGCGCCGAAACGCCATCGGCGGCTGTCTACCGCCATTTGTCGGCCACGCCCAGCGCTTGGCTACTTTTCCCCCTCGAGGGAAAGCCGCGTGCGGGACGCCTTCTTCACGTCCACCTGAAAGGTCCGCTCTTCGCCGGGCTGACGCAGCTTCACGTCGTGCTTCCCGGGATCCAGCGGCACGCGCCGCAGCGGACCGCGTCCCACGAAGGTGCCGTCCACGTAGATCGCGTCTTTGCCGCTGATGTCGATCTCGAGCAGCCCCTTGCCGTCGGCCAGGGGCACGCCGGGAGGCAGCGGCAGATCCTCGATCTTCGCTTCCGAATCGGCTGCCTTGGGTTTGCTCGCCGCGGTACCACTCGGCGCGACACCGCTCGCCGTCGGAGCAGCGGTGGGCAGCGCCGCGCTGGACGCCGCGGCGGGCTGCTTCTCTTCGTTGCCCGCCATCGATCGCAGCCAGCTCACGGCACCGAACGAAAGCGCACCCGCAGCGCCCATCACCAGCACCACTCGAGCGATGCCGAGGACGCCGCCATCGGACTTCTTCTTCTTTGCGCTCCTCGGCGCGCGTTCCTCGGCGATGGGCTCCGGCTCGGGTGTCTCGGCCCGAGTGTCGGCCGGGAAACCGATGCTCTTGGTGGCGGGCAGCTCTTCGTCCGCCGGGATCTTTTTGGCCGGCCGCTCTTCGTCCGCGTGGATCTTCTTGGTGGGCGGCAGGGCGTCGCCGACGGGAATGTCCTTCGCGGGCGGCAACGACGCGTCGTCCGCCTGGATCTTCTTGGTGGGCGGCAGCAGGTCCTTCGCCTTGCTGCCGGGCGCCTGGATGTCCTTCGTGGGCGGCAGCGCCGCCTTGGGCAGATCGCGCGGGAACTCGATGCGCTTCATGGTGGGGAGCGCGGCGATCTCTTCGCGTTCGTCGTCCTCGTCGGCGCTGTCTTCGACGGCGTCGTCCTCGTCGCTGTCCTCGTCGGCGTCGTCCTCGTCGCTGTCTTCGAGCGCGCTGTCCTCGTCAGCGTCGTCGCTCTCCGGCTCTTCGGCTGCCTCCGGCTCCGGCGCTTCGGACGCCGCGTCGCTGGCGGCGATCACGGCCTCGTCCGCCTCGTCCGGCGCGATCTCCACCCGCTCCGGCTGCCACGATGCTTCACTCGCCGGCGGCTCCTCGAGGTCCGCTTCGGTGCCCCACGCTTCGTCCACCGACTCCTGCTTCGGCCGAGGCACGGCCTTCACCGGCAGCGGGCTCTGAGCCCGCATCGTGGGGGCCGGCGGACTGCGCGTCGGCTCGGTCTCGGCCACCGGCGCGGCCGGCCCCACCCCGGGGAACGTCCCGGATTCCTCCTTGAACCCTGCGACTTCGAGCTGCGCTTCGCTCGCCACGTGGGGCGTGAGCTGTCGACTCAAGGGCAGTCGCGCCGACGTCTGCGGCGGCTCCGGCGACAGGGCGAAGGTGAACTGCGGCGGTTCGCTCTCCGCATCGCTCACGTCCACTTCCGACTGTCCGCTCGGTATCACCGACGGCCGGGCGTCGAGGTCCAGCGGTTCGCCATCGCGCACCACGCCGCGCACACCACCATGGCGCGCGACGTCCGCCAGCACTAGCTCCAACATCTCCGCCGAGGCGTCCCCCGACAGCACGATGTCCCGCGGCGACTCTCCCGCGATCAAACGTTGGGTCAGGCTGTGGGCGGGGTCCGGCGTGGACGCCACGTAGGCCGCCACGGCGGCTTCGTCGATGTCCACCTTCTCCACGCTCATCAGCGCACTACCGCTCAGCAAACGCTGCGCCGCGCGGGCGCGCCGAATCGGCCCGGCCAGGAGCTCCGAGAGGCTGCTCTTGAAGTCGTCGCGGCTGGGCGCCTTGTTCGGCGTGATCACGAAGCGCCCGGCACTCACCCCCAGTAGCCCGGCAATGACCCGCGCGCCGCGCTCGAAATTGCCGTCACTCGCCGTCCGCGTCGCTTGCACCGGCTGACCGTCGCGGATCTCCACTTCGTACAGGAACACGGCGTCGCGCACGGACACGCGGCAGTTCTGCTTCTTGGCGCAGGCCAGCTCGAGGATCAGCCGCGGCGTGAGGCCGTCCAGCCGCCCTCGCACGCCGCCCCCGGCGTCGAGCCGCGATTCCACCCGCGCCCGCGGCCGCAGCACTTCCCGGACCCGCGCCAACACCGTCGCCCCCGTCGCCTCCTTGCGCAGATAGCCGTCGGCGTTCGCCCCCAGCTCGCGCACGCGCTGCAGCAGATCTTCCTTCCACGACAGCAAGATGACCGGCACGTCCCGTACCGCGATGTCGCGCTTGAGCTCGCGGCACAGCGAGAAGCCGTCCATCTTCGGCATCAGCACGTCGCTGATCACGACGTCGGGCCACGCGCCGGAGATCTTCTCCAACGCCCGCTCGCCATCGTGCGCCTCGATCACCTCGACCCCGGCGTCCCGCAACAGCCCGGCCAAGAACCAGACCACGGAGGGATCGTCGTCCACCACCACGACCCGGCGCCCCTCGAGGGACACGCTATCGTCGCGGCGTGAGCTGGTACCGCGCTCACCCGCACGGCGCTCGCCCCCGGTCCACGGTGCCAACGGAATCGCACCCTCGGGCCCCGATGCGTCGAAGCGCACGCCACCGCTGGAGCGCATGGTCGCGATCTCGCGCACCCGCGCTACGGCGCCCCACACGGCCGCCAGCACGTCCACGCCCTCGCCGAAGGGCACGCTCAGCCCTCGGCTCTGGGCTTCCTGCGCCTCCACCAGACCACGTCGCACCTCGGCGGCGATGCGCCCGGCGAGCTCGTCCACCGTCACGTCGCCAATGGGCTCCCGGGGCGGCAAGGCGTCACTGCTGCGCCGCCCCACGCTGGCCACGTTCTGCCGCAAGGTGTCCGGGCTCACGGGTTTCGGCAACACCCGCGCGGCTCCCTTGGCCACGAAGGCGCTGGCGGCTTCCGGCTTCTCGAAGCTGCCCACCACCACCAAGGCAAAGGGCTCGATCAGCGGGTCGTCGAGGAGCTCGTCCACGGCTTCGGCGGAGCTCGCCTTGTCGGCGTCCACCACCACCACGTCGGGGGCGATGGACCGGGCGATGTCGACCGCCTGTGAGGGATCCTCGGCGTGCTCGTGCTCGATGGCGATGCCCTCTTCGCGCGCCGAAAGCCCCTCGCCGAGGGACGGCGCGCCCACCACCAACACGCACAACGGCCAGGCGTGATCCGGCGTCTCCGGCTCGGGCCCGCTCTCGCTTCCGAGCTTCGCGCCCCACACCAAGGACGGCACCAGCTCGAAAGCGCGGGCCACCTCGGCGATGTCGCCGGTGCTCACTTCGCCATGGCTGCCACTGCGGCGCAGCACGTCTTCCGCGCTCACCAGCGCCGCCTGCACCTCGTCGAACCCGAGCACCCCCGCCGCCGCGCCCAGCGCGTGCACGCGGCGCAGCAGCATGTCGCGGCGAGCTGCCGATCTCGGTTCTGCTTCCACTTCCCTGAGCCCCGCCCGCAGCACCGCGAGGCGACGCCCGAGGCTCGCCACGAAGTCCGCGCGCGGATTGCCACCCCGGTCGTGGTTCGGCGTTTCCTGGGCCACCATCATCGCCTCGGCCGTACCACACGCCGTGGGATTGGCTTAATTTTTGGGGAAATCCCGACTACAGCTCGGCGAGCAGTCGCCGCACCGCAGCCCCTGCTTCTCCGGTGCGCAGCTCGCCGCCCACGTCCGGGGTGCACTGATTCGCCTCCAGGGCGGCGGAAACGGCGGCTTCGATGCGAGTTTCTTCCTCCGGCCAGCCCAGGTGGGAGAGCAGCATTCCGACCGTGAGCAGCGCGGCGAAGGGGTTCGCGAGGTTCTTGCCGGCGATGTCCGGGGCCGAGCCGTGCACCGGCTCGAACAGCGCCACGCGCGTCGGGTCCGCTGGATGGACGTTGGCGCTCCCCGCCATGCCCAGCCCGCCCTGGAGCCCGGCCCCCAGGTCCGTGACGATGTCGCCGAACAGGTTGTTGGTCACGATCACGTCGAACTGGCTCGGGTCCTGGATCACGTACAGGCACAGGGCATCGATGTAGACGTGGCTGGCGGAAATTTCCGGGTACTCCCGGCGAACCTCGTCGAAGACCCGCAGCCACAGCTCGTGGGCGTGGCGCATGGCGTTGGACTTGTCCGCCATGCACACCTTGCGGCGATCGTTCTTCTTGGCGAACTCGAAGGCCGCTCGAATGATGCGTTCCACGCCCTTGCGGGTGTTGATGTCCTCGTTGATGGCGACCTCGTCCGGGGTGCCACGCTTGAGCTGCCCACCCATGCCCGCGTAGATGCCTTCCGTGTTCTCGCGGAACACCACGAAGTTCACGTCGTTCTTGCCGCGGCCCTTCAGCGGAACCAGGCGATCGCTCAGCGCCTTCACGGGTCGGATGTTGGCGTACAGGTCGAAGCCGAAGCGCATGCCGAACAAGATGTCCCGGGCGTGCTCCATGTTCGGCACGCGCGGATCCCCCAGCGCGCCGAGGAACACGGCGGAGCACTCGCGCTGAATCGCGATGCGCATCTCCTTGGGAAACGTGGTGCCGTCGCGCAGGAAGCGATCGGCGCTCAGATCCAGGTGCCACAGCTCGATGGGCAGCCCGCGGTCGTTCGCGTACCAGTCGAGGAGCGCGGAAGCTTCCCGCGTGACCTCGGGTCCGATGCCATCACCGCCGATGATCGCGATCTTCTTCTTTGCCGCCATGAGCCCGACTTTTACATCATTGAATCGTGACCGTTGGCCCCGAAGCGCTCATTTGCGACCGGAGACCGACTCCAACGCCATGCGGATGACTTGCGCCATCTGGGTGGGATCCGCCGGGTCCGGAGAGCCGCCCACGGCGGCGTCGTAGATTGGAACCTCGGCTGCATCGCAGGCGTGGTCCAGCACCTTGTTGGGCGCGGAATCCAGCCGGATCAGCACCGCGGCCCCAGCGAGCGTCAGGGCCCACAGGGGGGCATAGGCCTCGAGCAGGGGCAAGCCCACCAGCTCCAGCTCGGCGCTCTCTCCGACGCGTAGCGTCGCGAGCACGTGGGGCACCGGGGCGGCGGGAACCGTCTCCGTGGGGGTACCTGCCTCCGCCAGCCGGCGGAGCGCGTGCATCACCGGGGTGAGCTCCGGCAGCGGTGCCGCGACCACCACGCGCACACCGGGGAAGCCGGGCCGCCCGAGGCGCGCGACGATGGCGCCCAGCACCGCCGCGTGCTCCGGATCCGCGAGGGTCGCGCGCTCGGCACCGCGGGTGATGCGTCGCACCGCGCCGCGCGCCATGAGCTTCTGCGTCGTCTCGAGCACGTCGAGATCCGGAAGCGGAACGTCGTCCAGCAGCTCGCTCAAGGTCCGCGGCGTGGCCAACGCGCTGAGCACCCGCAAGTCGGCGTCGGCGGCGTCTTCGCCGGGCTCCTCGCTGGCCATCAACGCGTCGTGCTCATTGCACACGTCCGCGCGCCGGCGCTTGACCTCGTCCACCTGACGGAGCCCCTCCATCACCAGGCTGCTCATGGGGGCTTGGATGCGACGCATGGACGTGGGGGCGGTGGTGCCGAAGGCGAAGGTGCCCTCGGTCTCGCCCAGCAGCCGCACCACGGCTTTCTCGCCTTCTAGCCTTCGGTAGGCGGCATCGGCGATCTCGCCATCGATCAGACGCACCTCCCCCACGCCGCTCGGGGTGGAGAAGGACAAGAGCCCCGTGCGGCGGTTCATGCCCAGCAGCTGGAACAGATCCACCACGCTCACCTGCCGCAGATCACCGCGAAAATCCCCGCGTTCCGCCGCCACCGAGGCGCGCTTGGGGGGCAGCGCCAAGAGCCTTCGAGCGATGGCGTCGGCGTCGCGATTGAGGGTGCGATCGCCGCTCGCCACCTGGCCTTCTTGGGCCAACACGAAGTAGGGCACACCGCCCAGGTCCGCGTCGCTCAGCTTGGCCGCCAAGGCATCGGCGACGACCAAGGCGTCGGGGGCGGAGCTGTGCACTCGCTCGAGCGCGCCGTCGAGTCCGTCCGCCACGGTGACGACCAGACCGCGGGCGCGAAGATCCGACGCCAGCGCGCCGAGGGCGTCCAGATCCGAATCGACCAGCACCAGCGAGCGGGACATCAGGCGTTGCTCCCGTTTCGTTTGTTGGTGACCAGATCCAAGACCAGATCCGTGAGCAGCGGATCCGCGGCGTGCACCGCCCGCACCACGCCCCGCTCGCGGCGACCGAGCAGCGCGTAGGTTCCGTGCTCCGCCACGATGGCCAGCGCTTCGATGTCGCGCCCGCCGGACAAGCTCGAGGCTTCCGTGACGGTGATCTCGACCTCGCCGCGATCCGCCCCCGGCGCCGAGCGCACTGCAGCGCCCACGCCGAGGCCGGGCCCTTGGCTGGCCACGACGCGCGCGGCCCCGCCGCGGACGGCTTCCGACAGAGCGGCGGAGGCGAGCCCTACCAGATCCATCAAGGGCAGCTCGATGGTCCTGAGACGATCGGCGTCGACCGCCTCGCCCTTTTCCGCGACGCACCAAAATAAGGCTTCGAGGACTTCGTCGAGAGGTCGAGGCCCCGCGTTCAAGCTGTGCACCAAGGAAGTGCTCGACGCTTCCGCGCGGCGCTTGGCGGTGCGCAGCAAGGACGACAGCGCGCTGCCGTCGTGGGGATACACGGCGGTGCCGATGGACGTCTTGAGGGGCTCGCCCTCACCGCGGCGCCCACCGCGAACTCCCGCCAGCCGCGACTGCAGCCGGCGCCGCAAGGTGTGCACTCCGAGGCCGCCGGTCTCCGGCAGCAGCAGGTAGAACTCGCGGTCGTCCACACGCGCGAGGACGTCCGTCGCGCGCACCGTGGCGAGCACGCGCTCGGCGAGCTCCACGCTGAAGGCCTCCGGCGCGGCTTCGTCTTCGAGGGTGAGGGTGAGCAGCGCGAAGCGCCGGCCGTGACGCCGCGCCTTGTCGATCTCGCGGCCCGCCACGTCCACGAAGTACGCGAAGGTGTAGGCGCTCGAGCCCGGATCCTTCATGGCCCCGCGCTGCGCCTGCTCCCGGGCCGCGATCAGCGCGAGCGCGGCGGCGGATTGTCCGCTCACCAGCTCCAGCAGCTCTCCCCGGGTGCGGCCGTAACACTCGAGACCGCCGAGCACCAAGATGCCCGTGGTCTCGTTGCCGATCTCGAGCTTCTGGGTGAGCAGCCCGTGCTCCGCGGCGAAGCGATGCAGCGCCATCTCGTCGCCCATGGCCGGCGGCTCGCTCATTCCGCGGTGGGCGAGGCGCAGCAGATCCCGCGAGCGCTCCCCGGCCGGCACGTAGACCGCCACGTTGTCCGCGCCGGTGTGCTCGAGCAGCACCTCCGTGATGCGATCAGCGACCTCCCGGCGAGTCTCCGATGCGCCCAGCCGCGAGAGCGCCGAAGCCACGCTGCGCTGCATCTGGGCGCGGCTGCTCTCGCGCTCGAGACGGGCGCGAACGGCGTCGGCCCCCACGCGGCCGCGGGTGTCGCTCAGGGCCGAGAGCAGCTCGTCCCCCGAGGGCGGCATCATCACGATGCCCGCTGCCCCCAGGGACATCGCCTGAGCCCCGAGCTCCAAGCGCTCCGAAGGCACCAACACGTAGATGCGCAGTCTCGGATCGATTGCCTTGAGGTGGTGGACGAGCGCGACGCCGGCGGCTTCGCTGAGGGTGACCTCCAGGAACACCACGTCCGGGAGCTCCGCTTGTGCGTGGTCGAGGCCGTCCTCCAGCGTGCCGGAGAAGCTCACCACGTCCGCCGTCACCTGCGCCGCGCGTTGGATGGCGGCCTTGGCCTCGCCGTCCTCCAGGATGGCGAGCACCTGCAACGGGGCGACTTCGTCGTTGCGGGAATCCGTCACTCTTTGTCCACCCGGCCTCGGAACACTCGCCGCGCTGGCCCCCGCAGCACGACTTCGAGCGTCTCCGGTGCCACGGTCACACTGAGCGGCCCGCCGGGCAAGTGAACTTCAACCGGCTCCCCATACGGAACCCGTCCGGCCCGAGCCGCCGCTACTACGGTAGCCGCGGCGCCGGTTCCGCAGGCAAGGGTGCGCCCCACACCGCGCTCCCAGACCACCAGATCGAACGCCCGCGGCCCCCGAGTTTCCGCGAACTCGATATTGCAACCTTCGGGAAATGCAGCGGAAATTTCCGGAGCGCAGGCATCCACGGCGGCGCTGTCGAGGTGGCTGTCGAACACGATGGCGTGCGGATTGCCCATCGACACCAGCGCGAGGTCGAGGCGCGTGCTGGCGTGCTCGGCGCTGTGCTCGCCCTGAGGACGTCCCCGCCCCATGCTGGTTCGCACCATGGCGGCGTCGCCGTCGCGCTCCACCTCGCAGCTGAGGGGACCCGCGTCGGTGTCCACCACGTAGCTGATGCCCACCGCATCATCCTGCAGAGCCAGGTGCAGCGCGACGCAGCGCAAGCCATTGCCGCACATCTCCGGCCGCGAGCCATCGGCGTTGATCACCACCATGCTCGCGCGGCCCTCTGCGGAGCGCGGCGGCGTGACCAACAGCACGCCGTCGGCGCCGATGCCGAAGTGACGGTCGCAGAGCTTCCGCGCTTGCTCCGGCGTCACCGCAGCGTCGTCCTTGGCGTCCACGACGATGAAGTCGTTGCCGAGCCCCTCGTACTTGTCGAACTCCAGCATCATTTCACCAGGGCGCGTCGCAGGGTCGCGTCGTCTATGCCCGCGATCGCGATCGTCTTTTGCCGTGAAGCGGCGCCGGACGCCAGCGCGATGGACGACCGTGGCACGCCCAAGAGCTTCGCCAAGAAGCGCACTAGCTCGCCGTTGGCCTCGCCGTCCACCGGAGGCGCGCCGATGGCCACCTCCAGCGCGCCTTGCCGCACGCCGGTGATGCGCGTCCGGCTGGCGCGAGGCTTCACCCACACCCGAAGGCGCACCCCTTCCCCGGTTGCTTCCACGGCCAGCTCGTCCACGGCCGCAGGATATTAGCGCAGCCGGCGTCCTGAGGTACTTTCGGGCATGCATCGCCCTCTACTGCTCGGCGGCTTCATGCGCGTGGGCAAGTCGACCGTCGGCCCCCGGGTCGCCGAGCGAGCCGGCGTGCCGTTCGTGGATCTCGACGCAGGCATCGTCGAAGCGGCCGGGCGCAGCATTCGCGAGATCTTCGAGGCCGACGGCGAAGGGGCGTTTCGCGCCCTGGAGCGCGATCGCCTCGAGGCCGAGCTCTCGGATCCGACGCCGCGCGTGATCGCGCTCGGGGGCGGCGCCCTGCTGACCCGGGAGCTCCGGCTGCGGGCGCTGGAGCGCGCCGTGGTGATCACCTTGGAAGCTCCGCTCGCGGTGCTCCGGGCGCGCGCGCCGGGCGACGCCACGCGGCCGCTCTTCGACGAGCGCGCAGCACAGCTCCTCGAGCAGCGCGCCGTGGTCTACGCCGAGGCCCACGCTCGCGTGGACGCGACCCGGAGCGTGGCGCAGGTCGCGGACGACGTGCTCGACGTCTGGCAGCGCGATCCCGTGTGTGTCGCCGCGGGCCTCTCGAGCTACGCCGTGGATGTCGATGTCGACATTGCCGTCGATCGTGCCGCGGCGGCGATGCAGACCTCGACGGGCGTGCTGGTCGTGAGTGACGTGAACGTCGCTCCGCTGCACGCCGCGCCGATCTTGGCGGCGCTCACCGCCGCGGGCCATTCCTTGCAGAGTGTGGTGCTCCCCGCCGGCGAGGAGCACAAGACCATCGCCGGAGCCGAGCGAGTGTGGCGCGCGGCGCACGACATGGGGTTGGATCGCAAGGGGCGCATGCTCGCCCTCGGTGGTGGCGTGGTCTCCGACATCGCTGGCTTCGCGGCCTCCACCTGGTTGCGCGGTGTCTCGTGGGCAGGGCTCCCCTCCACGCTGCTCGCGATGGTAGACGCTTCCGTTGGCGGCAAGACCGCCGTCGATTTCGGCATCGCCAAGAACGCCGTCGGCGCGTTCTGGCAACCCACCGGCGTCGCCTGCGACGTCGCCCTGCTGCAGACGGAGCCGGAGCGCGGCTATCGCAGCGCACTCTCGGAGGTGGTGAAGACCGCGCTCATCGGAGACCCCGCGCTGCTCACGCTGCTCGAGACACGCCGCGACGCCATCCTCGCTCGCGATCCCGCCACCCTCGTCGAGCTCGTCCGTCGCTGCGTGGTGGTGAAGGCCGGCGTGGTGAGCCGCGACGAACGCGAGGCCGGGCTGCGCGCCACGCTCAATCTCGGCCACACCTTCGGCCACGCCCTCGAGGCCTACACCGGCTATCGCCGGTACACCCACGGTGAAGCCATCAGCCTCGGCCTGATGGTCGCCCTCGGCATGGGCGAACGTCTGGGCGCGACCCCTGCATCGCTGTCCCTGCGCATCCGTGAGGTGCTCGCCGCTTTCGGTTTGCCGGTAGACCGCGGAACCGCTCCTCTCGTCGATGCCGCGGACCTCGCAGTGCACGACAAGAAGCGCGCGGGCACGACCCTGCGCCTCGTCCTTGCCCACGATGTGGGAGACGTGCGCACCCGTGACGTCCCGGTCGCGGACGTGATCGATCTCGCGCGCTCGCTTTTATAAGTGCGCACACACACTCCGTATTGTTGGCGCGGCGACGAACGCCTCGATACACTTTGTCTTGGAGTCGGCGGTCCCTCTCCGCCAACCAGAGCTCCCGAGGTTCTCTCATGCGTCGGTTGCCCAAAACCATCGTCCTTTCCGCGTGTCTCGTCGCTGCTGCAGTGTCCGCTCAGGGCTGCGCGGACAACGACAGCGGTCTCTACGTTCGTGGCGTGCTCGCGATCGAAACGCCGGAGTGCGTCGCCAAGGCGGACCCTGCTGCTACGGAGCTTCTCGGTGGCGTCTTGGATCTCGCGTTCAAGGACACGTATTCCGCTGCGCTCTTGGTCGGCAATCAGCTCACGCGACGCGGTTCGCGCGATCAGGTGCGCACCGAGACCTCCCGCGTCACCCTGCGGGGTGCAGAGGTGCAGGTGCTGAACGACGCCCAGCAGCTGCTGACGGAGTTCACGGTTCCGGGCACCGGCTTCGTCGATCCCGGCACCGGCGACGAGCCCGGCTATGGCGTGATGTCCGTGCAGCTGTTGCCACCGAACCTGGGTCTCAGCGCTGGCACTCGCGTCACCACCGAGGTGCGCGTGTTCGGCGACACCCTGGGCGGCGACGAGATCACGTCGGCGTCCCTCACGTTCCCCATCACCGTGTGTCAGGGATGTCTGATCTCCTATCCCTTGGATGCCGACGATCCGGCGACGCCCGGCTATCAGTGCACCGTGAGCGCGGACACGGGCAGCTCGCTGACGGCGCCCTGCCGCACGGGGCAGGATCAGGCCATCGACTGCCGTCTGTGCGCCAGCCTCCCCATCTGTCAGGCGCCTTGAGATTGCCTCGCCCGTTGGCGCGGGTCGCGGTGTAGCCTGCCGGCGATGCGATCCGTCGCGGGTCTCGCTGCGCTCTGTGCGCTCCTGCTTTTCGCACGGACGGGGCACGCCGATCCGCAGTGGAACGCCGGCATCGTCACCGGGGTGTGCGGCCGCGGCGCGGACGGCCACCTGTGGCAAGACACTTGCTGGTTCAACGGCGTCACCGCGGACGTGCTCTTCGGTCGCAACCGCGACGCGGACTTCGCCCTGGGCCCCTACGTCGATTTCTCCACCGCCGGCTTCGACGACATTCGTCCCGGCGGCGGCCTTTCGGCCTTGGTGCCCTGGCACCCCATCTTTCCCCTGGTGCTCTCCGTCGGTGGCTACGGCCGCCACTCGGACGCGGGCTGGGAGCCCGGCGTCGCGTCGCAGCTGTTCGTCGGAAGCCGGAGCTACAACTTCCACTCGAGCTACGGCATCACGGCGGGCCTCGTGGTCGACTATCAGCACGGTCTCGGCGACACGCGAGAGAACCTCATCGTGATTGGCCTGCGCATCGACGGGCTGGCCGTCGCGCTGCCGTTCATCGCCGGCTACTCGCTGATTCGCGGGGCCCCGGAAGACGACTGAGTCAGGGTGCGGGGCTGGCGCCGTCGCCCTGCTCGGTGGTTTCCGGCGGCGTCGGGGTCTCGGCCAACGCCGCGTCGATGCGCTCGAGCACGGAGCTCAGCATCTCTTTCGAACGACGTTCCACGGCGACGCGCTTGGCGCGCTCCTCTTCGAGATCGTGCGCCAGCGCGATGGCCGCGAGCAGCAACGTCTGCGGCGCGATCGCCCGGCCCGGACCGGCCAGCTCCCGAAGCCGCGCGTCCACCACCTCCGCCAGTCGCTGTAGCTCGGTCTCGTCGGCCGTCGCCACCACTCGGTACGACTGGCCGCCGACGCGGAGCTCTACCGGCGCGCGGTTCATGGCGAGCACGGTAGCACCGGCCGCGACGAATGGAAATGCGCGTCGGACGCCGGTCCCGACGTTTCACGTGAATCGCCGGCTCAGCGAAAGATGCGCAGCAGCGCGTCGACCGCGGCATCCGTCGCGCTTTCCACGGTGTCGGGAGCGGCACGCCGTGCGATTTCTTCCAGCGCGCCCGTCGCGGCCGTGAGGCGAAATCCGTCTGCGCTTTTCGACAGCGCGCCGTCTCTACGCGCACGCTCCACGACTTCCGCCAGCATCGGCTCGATCACCACGGCGAAGCGCGTACGTGCGGTTTCGTCCTCGGGTTCTGCGAGCAACAGCCGCGCCCGGGGGTCGGACGCAAGGGTCTGAATCCAGGCGCTGCACAGGCCCGTGAGCAGCGCGCGGGGCGTGTTGCGATCGGCGAGGGCGCGGCGTACCGCCAGCCCGAGCTCGTTCTCGCCACGCTCCTCCGCAACCCGGCGCGCTTGGGCGAAATCGCGAAAGTGCGCGTAGAAGGTGTTGCGACCCACGCGGGCTCGGCGACAGGCCGCGGTGACGCTCGCGGTTCGACGATCCGGCGCGCACAACGCCACTGCGTCCAGCACATCGGCGCGCTGACGCGCCCATCGCTCCGCCTGCGACAGGGTTCGGTCGTACTGACCGCGGGTCACAAGAAGATACTGTTGTCTTTTTGCGGAGCTCGCCAGTTTTCTGCGCTCGACACAAGAAGACGACGCTGTCTTTTTAGCGCGTAACCAGCTGGAATCATTGAGTAGCTGTCTTTATGCTGGTTCGGTGCTCGCGACCGCGACCTGATGACTTTGGGCGTTGGCGTTTTTCCGGCGCGCTTTCCGCGGTTCCTGCTACGTCTTCGGCGTGAGTCGACTGGATTTCTTGGATGCGGAGCTGCGGTTCCTCGAGTCCCAGGGTTTGCTGCGCCGCCCCGCGGTGGCGCGCTCCGGCGATTCCCTCCGGGATGCCGCTTCCAATGACTATTTGGGCTTCGGGGCGGAACCTGTTTCACGTGCAACACTGCTCGCCTGTGTGGATCTTCCGCTGGGAGCCACAGCCTCCCGCCTCATCCACGGCACCTCGCAAACCCACATAGACTTGGAAGAATCCGTCGCAGACTGGGTGAAATTGCCGGCGGCTCTCCTGTTCAGTACGGGCTACACGGCAAACGTTGGCGCGCTCACGGCCTTGCTCCGGCCGAGCGACGTGGTGGTGTCGGACGCGCTGAACCACGCCTCGATCATCGACGGGATTCGTCTCAGCCGCGCGAGCGTCCGCATCACGCCGCACCTCGACGTCGAGGCCGTGGCGTCTGCTCTGACGAGCGCGCCGGCCGATGCACGACGTTGCGTGGTCGTCGAGAGCTACTACAGCATGGACGGGGACGGACCGGACCTGCGCCAGCTCCGCCGTGTGTGTGATGACCACGACGCGGCGCTGATCGTGGATGAAGCGCATGCCCTTGGTGTCTATGGGCCTCAGGGCGGCGGCCGCTGCCTCGAGCTGGGCGTCGCGCCGGAGGTCCTGATCGGGACGCTGGGCAAGGCGGTGGGAGCTCAGGGAGCCTTCGTGGCCGGGACGGAAACGCTGCGAACCTGGCTCTGGAATCGCGCACGAAGCTTTGTGTTCAGCACGGCGCCGTCGCCGCTCCTCACGCGACTCGCCGCGCTGGCCGTGGAGCGGGTCCGCGGGGCCGACGATCGCCGAGCGCGCCTCCACGAGCTCTGTGCCGAGGTGCGCACGCGCTTGGAAGAGCGCCGGGTGCCCATCGCGCCGTCCGAGGGTCCGATCCTGCCCGTGCTGGTGGGAGACAATGCGCGCGCCGTCCGCGCCGCCGAGCATCTGGCCGCCAAGGGCTTTCGCGCCCAAGCGATTCGGCCGCCCACTGTGCCAGCCGGTACCGCACGGCTACGGGCGACGATCCACGCGACGTGGAGTGACGCCGATCTCCACGACTTCGTCGAAGCCGTTGCTTCGATGCCCCGCGACTGACCGGCGCGTACCCCGACTCGGGCTCCGTCCAAGCCGTCGCATCGCCCTGCCGCGCTCCGACGCGCGACAGCGACCTCACCCGCTCGCACAGTGACGCGCCGCGAAGCCGTCGCACCAACGCCACATGCGTGACGCGCCGCGTCATTCCCGCGGCGGACCAACACGAAAATGAACTGAGAGGTTCAGGCAGCGCTGCGCGCGGCAATGCGACCGTTCTCGATGCGAACGGTGCGGGCGCCGAGGCGGGCGGCGAGCCCGGGAGCGTGATTGACCACCACCACGATGGACCCGCGATCGCGCTCATCCACCAAGATCTGCTCGAGCCGCTCGGCGCTGGACGGATCGAGGCCAGAGAAGGGCTCGTCGAGCAGCAACAGGCTGGGCGAATGGACGAGCGCACGGCCCAGAGCGATGCGCTGACGCTGCCCACGGGACAGCGTGCCGAAGGAACGATCGCCAAAAGCCTCGGCGCCCACGCGCTTGCACGCTTCCTTCCAAGCGTCCCCGGGATCGACACCCCGCATGCGAGCGGCGAGCTCGATATTCTGCCGCCCCGACAGCTCTCGGTAGCAGTGGGAATCGTGGGCGACCCAGCCGATGTGCTCTCGGGCCAACACGGGGTCGTCCCCAAGGGGCTCGTAACGCACGGAACCCGCGGTGGGACGCAGCACGGTTCCAATCACCGCCAACAGCGTGCTCTTGCCCGCGCCGTTGGGCCCCTCGAGGAACACGAGCTCCCCTCGCTCGAAACGCGCGCTGACCCCGCGGAGGGCCGGCGTGGCTCCGAACAGCCGCGTCACGCGCTGCACGACGATGGCATCAATGCCGCTCACGGGGCCGGGAATAGCACACGAATCCGCATTTCCGGCCGCCCAACCAGGGCCCCCGAAAAAAACGGCCAATGGAAGCCCTAAACCGGCGTTTCCAAAGCAGAGCCCCTTCGAAACGCCGTGCTAACATGCGCAGGATGACCTCGTCTGCCGTCGCAGTGGAAAACGAGCGGTTGGACCAGCTCGTCGAGCTGAAACGAGCCGTCGAGCGTGCGCTCGAGGGCAAGACGGCCGTGGTCGAGCTCGCGCTGGTCGCCCTCCTCGCTCGAGGTCACATCCTGATCGAGGACGTCCCGGGTGTCGGCAAGACCACCTTGGCCCGCGCCCTGGCCAAGGCCGTCGGCGGCGAGATGCATCGCGTGCAGTTCACCAGCGATCTCTTGCCCAGCGACGTGCTCGGCGTCTCCGTCTTCGATCAACGCGCCGGTGATTTCGTGCTGCGGCAGGGTCCCATCTTCGCCAACGTTCTGTTGGCTGACGAAATCAACCGCGCCAGTCCACGCACTCAATCCGCGCTCCTGGAAGCCATGAACGACGGCCAGGTGTCCATCGACGGCAAGACACTACCCTTGCCCGAGCCCTTTCTCGTCGTCGCCACACAGAATCCACAAGACTTCACTGGAACGTTTCCCCTGCCGGAGTCCCAGCTCGATCGTTTCATGGTGCGCATCCGCATCGGCTACCCGCCAGCGCACGTGGAAACGCGCCTCATGCTCGAGCCCGAAGCCGATCGCGTCGCCAGCGTCCCCGCCGTGCTGGAGCCCGGCAGCCTCGTCGCACTACAACGCCAAGTCGACCGCGTAGAGATCGACAGCGCCCTCGGAACCTACCTGCAGGCGCTCATTTCCGCGACACGCTCGACGCCCGTGCTGGCCTTGGGTGCCTCCACCCGCGCGGGCATGAACCTGTCCCGCGCCGCGAGGGCGCGCGCGTTGCTGAATGGGCGGCGCTACTGCATCGCGGACGACATCCACGACCTCGCGGTTCCCTTGCTCGCGCATCGCGTTCGTCTCGCTGCCCACGCCGAAGGCTACGTCCCCACCCGTGAGGAATCGGAAACCGCCGTGCGCGACGTCGTCGCTCGCGTGCCGGTCCCGCTTTGAGGAGCAACCGCCCCGTGGCTCGCGCCCGCGTCGCTCGCCACCCCCGCCACCAAAAACCGTTGGTGAGCCGCACGCCTCCGAAGGGGCGTCTCGGCAAGCTCCTCGTCTACCTGCGCCCGCCGCGCCGCTTGAAGCTCACCCGCGAGGGCAAGTACTTCATCGGCATCACCTTCGGTGTCGGCTTCGCCGCCATCAACACCGGCAACAATCTCCTCTATCTCCTGCTCGGGATGTTGCTCTCGCTCATCGTCGTCTCCGGCGTGATGAGTGAGCTGTCCCTCCGCCACCTGACGGTCGCGCGTCGACTGCCGCCCCGCGCGCAAGTGGGTCGACCGCACCTGGTCGAGATCGAGGTCTACAACCACAAGAAGCGGGTGCCTTCGTACGCCATCGAGATCGAGGACCTGCGCGCCGGGCAACCCGCGGACAAGCGTTGCTTCTTCCTGAAGATCAGTCCGCGCTCCGCCCAAGTGGCAGCCTACCGGCGAACCCCGGCGCGGCGCGGTCGCGATCGCCACATTGGCTTCCGCGTGGCCACGCGCTTTCCCTTCGGCCTGTTCGAGAAGAGCCGTGAGCTGTCCGCCGATGGCGACCTCATCATCTATCCCGCGGTCGATCCCGTGCGCCTGCCGCCGGACGCCCCGGGCCGCCGCCTTGGAGGCGACGGTGCCATTGGTCGCGGAAACGGCGACGAGATCCTCGGCGTGCGGCCGATGCGCGACGGCGACGACCCCCGAGACATCTATTGGCGCAAGAGCACCCTCGCGCACCAGATGGTGTTGCGTGAACGCGCGCGGGAGATGCGCCGCGACGTCGAGTACGTGATCGACCCCGTGCACCCCAATGCCGCGCCGGACAACGACTGGACCGAACGCTTCGAGCGTCGCATTCGCGACGTCGCCTCGCGCGCCGTTGCCCACCTCAAGCGTGGCGACGCCGTCGCCCTGCGCACCACCACCGGCGAGCGCGTGCGCGCGAACACCACCGTCGGGGCAGATCCGATCCTGCGCTTCTTAGCGCTGCTCGAGTCCACTCCTGCCGACCAAGCGCGAGAGCGCATGCCCACCGAGCCCGCACCGCCGCCACCGGGCACGCAGCTGGAGCAAATCCGGATCCCGAAGCACGCCGAGGTGCACACGTGAGGTTCGGGCTCATCCATCGCGTCATGACCGACGCCCTGGCCGCCCTGGGCCTGTTGGCGTTGGTCACCAGCGGCGAGCTGAACCACTGGATCAGCAGCATGATCGTGATCGGCCTGGTCGCCGCCCTCGCGATCCCCGAGCGCTGGCAAGACAAGGGCTGGCTGCGGCAGATCGGGCTGCTCGCGCCCCTCGGCTTGTTGGTCACGCAGCTCACCCGCCTGGTGCTGGGTGCGCCAGTGCTCGAGCTCGCGGTGGAGTTCGCCGCGGGCCTCCAGGTCGTACGCCTCGCTACGCGCCGCGGCGCCGCCCACGACCAACAAGTGATCGTGTTGGCGCTGCTGCATCTCATCGCCGGCACCGTGCTCGGTGGCGGCCTCGCCTATGGCCTGTGCTTCATCGGCTTCCTGATCGTGGCGCCCGGCGCCCTGGTGCTGAGCCACCTCAGGCGCGAGGTCGAAGGCAACTACCGCCAAGGCGCCCGCGACCGCACCGGACTACCGGTGGACGTTCCCCGTATCCTTCGCAGCCGCCGGGTGATCGGCAAGCAGTTCCTGCTGTTCACCTGCATGCTCTCGGTCCCGATCTTCCTGTTCACGGCGATCCTGTTCGTGATGTTTCCCCGGGTGGGCCTCAGCCTGCTGCTCTTGAACCACTCGCGGCCAGAACGCATGATCGGGTTCTCCGACAAGGTGGATCTCGGCGGCGTGGGCAAGCTGCGCACGGATCCCACCATCGCCATGCGGGTGGAGATCCCCGATCTGCCGAGCGAGCCCCCGCCGCGCTTGGCGCTCTACCTCCGCGGCACGGCCTTCGATCAGTACAACGGCCATTCCTGGTCTCGGAGCATGACGGAGCGAGTGGCCGCCGACGCCCACGGCCCCAACGTCCGCATCCGTCGCTTCCCCGATCCGGTGCGCGATCGCAAGATGACGATCGACCTCGAGCCCATCGACCCACCGGTGCTGTTCCTGCCGCCGGACGCCGTCGGGCTCCGCGTCCACTCCCGCGGCTCGCCCCTGCTCGGCACCGGCACCACCATCTTGCGAGGGCCGGAAGGGGAGTTCAAATACGCGAGCCTGGACGACCGCGGCATTCGCTACGACGTCTTCCTCGCGGGCAAGAGCGAACCGCCCGCCAAGCCTCTCTCCCAGCTCGAGCGCGCCCGCTATCTCACGCTCCCAAGCGATGTCTCGGAGCGTGTCACCAACCTGGCTCAGTCCTGGATCGGCAAGGCCGAAAGCGACGCGGACAAAGCCAAGCGCATCGAGAGCCACCTCCGCAGCGAGTACCGCTACGACCTCGAGTCCACCTCCGGCGCCGCCAAGAATCCGCTGGAAGACTTCTTGTTCAACACCAAGCGCGGGCACTGCGAGTTCTACAGCACCGCCATGGCCGTGCTGCTCCGCACCCAAGGCGTGCCCACCCGCAACGTCACGGGCTTCATCGGCGGCACCTACAACCGCTTCGGACGCTATTACGCCGTACGCCAGGGCGACGCCCACTCCTGGGTGGAGGTGTATCTCGAGAACAAGGGCTGGACCCGCTTCGACCCCACGCCGCCCTCGGACGCCGCGCCCCGCGGCGACATCACCGGTGTGCTCGCCTTCCTGCGCGACTTCGTGGAGGCCTCCGCCCAGCGCTGGAACCGCCACGTCGTGGGCTACGACCTGAAACAGCAGGTGAGCCTGTTCCACTCCGTCCGTTCGCGTTACTCCGCCCTGCGCGCGCGTTCGGAAATCTTCGGTTCGCTCTCTTCACCGCGACGCATTGCTCTGTTCCTCTTCGGGCTGGTGCTCGTGGGCGGCGGCATCGTCTATCTGCGGCGCACCAAGAAGACGAAAGCCAAGAAGCAGCCGACCAAGGAGGAGAAGGAACGCGAAGCGCTGCGCGCCGCAGAGCTCTATCGCACCCTCGAGCAGTCCCTCACCGCGCTCGGGATCCCGCGCCCTTCCGGCACGCCGCCTTTGGCCCACGCCCGCGCCCTCTCCCAAATGGGGCACCCCGCGGGGGACGAGACCCTCGCTCTCACGCGGGTGTATCTCGCGGTTCGTTTCGGTGGTGAGCTCCTGGACGACGAAAAGCGCCGGGACTTCACCCGCCGCGCGCGGGCCCTACGTCAGCTGCGACCCAACGTCGATCGTGCCGCTTGATGTTGGTGCGGCGCGATACGCGTCGCGCAGCGGCGCGGCGACGCGACGGCTGAGCGCGGCGCGATGCCCGTCGCGCAGCGGCGGCTGAGCACGGCGCGATACCCGTCGCGCAGCGCCGCTGCGGCCTTCAAGCGTCGCGGCGGCTGAGCACGACGCGAGCACCGCTCGCCTTGGACGACCGGGTCACGCCCACGAGAGCGCCCTCCGTCGGGCGCGCCCGGAGCGCATCGAACTCGAGGTTCGGCTGGCCGCGCTCGACCCACGCGATCAACACCGGGGCGTCGTCCACCTCGGCTTCCGGCCCGACCTGGACGACCTTCACGGCGATGCCCTTTTCCAGCTCTTCCGACGTGATGGCGCGTTGCACCGAGCCCAACGGCCGCGCGCGGAGAGCGGGCATGCCCGCGGCATCCACGCTGCCAGACGCATAGGACTGGACCACGAGGCGGTAGTCACCGGCTTCCGCGGGGTCCATGTCGGGCTTGCCGTCCGATGAGATCTCCGCCTGGACGTAGTCATATTGACCCACACCCAGCGTGGTGGCGGCGAGCAGTGCCATCCACGACGCACCACCAGCGGCGGCCACGACACGGCTGCGAGCTGACTTCTTGCGAGGGGAGGGCATCTGGGAAAACCTGCGAGGGTTGGTGGAGAGAACCTAAGCAGGAAGCGTGCCACGGCAAGGGGCCACCCCCGGTCAGCGCGATTTCCGGAGATTTGGACCCCGCAATCGGACGTCTGGGCAGGGTTCCACGTGGCGAAACGCCCACACCCCGGCGGCGCTTCGCCACCCACCTGGGCCAAACTGACACCAGAAGCGGGGGACCGCGTCAAAGCCCTGACATCCGTGCCACATCGTGCGCTGACGCACGGCTGCGCGTCCCGGGGCGCCGCGCTATCCCTTTTTACGAATTCTGCACAGGTATTCGGCGTAATTCCAAACACTTACGCACCGCGCGAATTATGCGAACTTGATCGGTATCAAGTCGCAGCAATTGCGCGAGCCCAGGCCAGGGCCTTCGAACACGTGGACGCCGCTTTCACCTGGCTGCCCTGACGGTGATAGGGCCCCGCCACCAGCGCGAGGTCCTTGCCGCGGCGAACCACGGCGAACGGGCCGGCTTCCTTGCGCTCACGGCAGACGCCATTCTGACGGAGCTTCTTCTCCGCCTGTGCCCGACTGACAAACGGAGAGCGCGGATCCTGCTCCGTCGTCTTCAGCACCCCCCGCGCCATCGCGACCAGCCCTTCCTTGGCGCTCGCCTCGTCGTCGTAGCGGAGGTGCCAGGCCATGGCCACGTTGCCACCTTCACGAAACACCGCCACGCGATCGCCGCCCCAGCCCGTGGCAGCGGTCTCAGCGGTTCGCCGCGGCATCCACTCCTCGAACAGGAGCCGCACCGACTCCTCCCCCTGGATGTCGCGATAGATGACCTGTTTGGGGCCGCCGGCGGGAGCCGGCGGCACCTTCACGTCCACGCCGGCCTCGTGCGCCAGGTACTTCTTCGGGTGCAGCAGCTGTTCCGTGGTGGTCGGCGGCGACTGCCAGATGCGATCCACCTCCGCCCAGCCCCCGCGACGCCGACCCCAGTGCACGAAGCGCACGCCGTCCACGTAGGGAGCGATCACCGAGCGCTTGATGAGGCCGGGAACACTGGCGCTGCCCGGCGCGACGGCCATGCTGCCGCGGGTCTCCATGCCGATCATGTCTTCGGGAAGATCCAGGGCCGTGCGGCCTTGCACCGCGAGCATCTCGTCGAGCATCGCGCTCGTCGCGTCCCCCTCCGCCAGCGCGTGAACGGCGCTCTGCTCGTCCGTCGCGTCCTCCCGGAACTTGATGCGCTTGCCCAAGTCGTAGTGCTGATCTTGCAACGCGTGCACCAGCTCGTGAGCGAGGGTCGCGTGGGCTTCCATGCCCACCAGATCCTCCGCCAGGTACATGGTCTTGTCCTTGGGCTCGTAGAAGCCCGCGAGCTCGCTGCCCATCAGCACCAGGATGCTGGCCTCGTAGTCGAAGTCCGCCGGGACCACGCCGATGGAGAACAGCAGCTCGTTCTGCGCGTCCATCACGTCCTTCGGGATCTCCGAGTGGATCTGGTCACGCACGTGGGCGACCATTTCGTCGCGGGAAATGGTCTTGCCCTTCACCGGTCCTTTCGCCGGGAGCTCGCGACGTAGGGCGACGTCCGCGAGCGCCCGGGCGACGACCTCGTCCGCGGAGCGTGGTTCCGCGCCGGGAGAAACCAAATGATCCGACGAATTCTTGGTCGTGGACTTCGGTGGCTCGGCGGGCACCGTTTCGATGGCGGGGGGCGTCTTGGCGGCGCCGCAGGAGAGCGTGCAGAGGGCGAGGGCGGCGAGGGCGCGGCGCATCTCAGCGGGCCCCGGCCGCAGCGCGAATGTCGTGAATGGCGCGCGCGCGGTCCTTGGTGTTGAAGACCGCGGAGCCCGCCACCAGCACCCGCGCCCCGGCATCCACGACTTGGCGGGCGGTTTCCGGACTGACGCCCCCATCGACCTCGAGGTCCACGTCGAGGCCGGCGCGCTCGATCATGCTTCGAAGCGCTTCGATCTTGGGCAGCACCGCGGGCAAGAAGCTCTGACCCCCGAAGCCTGGGTTCACGCTCATGACCAGCACCAGATCGAGGTCTTCCAGGACGTACTGCACGTGGCTCTCGGGGGTGTGGGGATTGAGCACCACGCCGGCGCGTTTGCCCAAAGCCCTAATGGCGGACAGCGTGCGCTGCAGGTGGACGCTGGCTTCCACGTGGACGCTGATGACGTCCGCGCCGGCCTCGGCGAAAGCCTCGATGTACTTCTCGGGCTCGACGATCATCAGGTGCACGTCCAGGGGGAGCTTCGTGGCTCGCCGCACGGCCTTCACCACCACGGGACCGAGGGTGATGTTGGGCACGAAGCGGCCGTCCATCACGTCGACGTGGATCCAGTCGGCGCCGCCGCGTTCCACGTCCTGCACCTCCTCCGCCAGGCGCCCCAGATCCGCGCTCAAAATAGACGGTGCAATGCGCACGCTGCTCGGCATGCCCATTCGATACACCGTGGTTGCCCACGGGGCCAGCCGCCGCCCATCACGGTGCGCAAACTTCGCGGGCGACATTCGGAGCGACCGGGTTATGCTGGCTCGGTGGCACCAAGCCACGCCGGGGACGAAAGCGATGATCACGCGGCCGCTGGGTAAGCAGGACTACGACCACATCGTCCAAGTCATCGACCGCTGGTGGGGCGGTCCGACGAGTGCGCTGGCCCACCCCATCTTCTTTTACGAGCTCGGCTCCTTGGCTCGCGTGGTGGAGCACGATGGCATTTTGGTGGGGTTCCTGTTCGGCTTCATCGCGCCCGGACCGCCCAAGACCGGCTACGTCCACCTGGTGGGGATCCACCCGGACTATCGCCGCCGCGGCGTGGGCAAGGTGCTGTATCAGAGCTTCGAAGAGGACTGCCGCGCGCAGGGCTGCACCCGCCTCAAGGCCATCACCACGACCGGCAACGAGGGATCCATCGCGTTTCATCGCGCCACGGGCTGGGCCGTGACGGTGGTGGAGGACTACGCCGGACCCGCTCGCCCCCGCGTGGTGTTCAACAAGAACCTCTGATGACGGAGGGCGGGACCGAGTCGAACGCCGCCCGCCAAGCACGGCGGATCCTGTCCGAAGCCCTGCTCGTGCTGCAGCGGGTTCGGGAGCCGGACGACGACATCGAGCTCGCCGTGGAGGCCACGGCCAACGCCAGCAGCTCGCTCTACGAGCTCGAGCGCGGGAGCGGGGACGCCTACGGCGAGCTGCGCAGCGCCATCCGACAGCTGGGCAAGGTGCTGGCGGCGCTGCAGACCTACGCCAGTACGGATCCGGAGATCGAGACGGCGCTGGAAGCCGTGGCCCGCACCCTGGCGCTCTTGTATCCCATCGCCCGAGGAGCGCAGCGGCAGCGCCGCGACGTGGTCATCGACGCGCCCGCGAGCAGCGACGTGTTCGCGTCACTTCCACCGGCGCCGCCGCGCCGCGAGCCGGCGCGCGCCACGGACCCGTACACCGGCCCGAACAAGCGGCACAGCGGTGAGCGCGTTCGCGTGGAAGCGGACCTCGGCCTGTTGAGCGACTCCAATTTCTACACCGGGCTGTCCCAGGACATCTCCGCCGGAGGGCTGTTCGTCGCGACCTACCAGCCCCGGCCGCCGGGGACGCGGGTCACGTTGTTCTTCGTACTGCCCGGCGGACACACCATCCACGCGGACGGCGTGGTGCGCTGGACCACGGAGGGCAGCGGCGACGTCTCTCCCGGCATGGGCATCGCTTTCGAAGGGCTGGCGCCGGGAGATCTCGATGCGATCGAGGAATTCTGCTCTCTGCGATCGCCCATGTACCATCATTCTGCAGACGACTGAGCCCGGGCCCGAGTTTGAAACACTCCGCGCGTCGGGGTAGGTTTTCGTTGGGCGGAGGCTTTTTGAAAATGCGCTTGATCTACGTGGGGGTGATCTCGATGGCGGCGGCGGTCCAGCTTGCGGGCTGCGCCAAAGGAGACGACGCCGTGGGCGGGAGCGGCGGCGGGGGTGCCGTGGGCGGCTTCGGCGGTTTTGGCGCCGCGGACGGCGGGGGCGCTGTGGGCGGCATGGACGGCGGGGGCACGGGGGGCTTTGGCGGCTTTGCCGGCACGGCGGGGACGGGGAACACGGGCAACACGGGCGGCAGCGGCGCCACTGGTGGCGGCAGCTGCACACCGCCGGTCTCCGGGGGCACGTGCGACACGTTTCCGCAGTGCGGCTGTGCCGCGGGCCAGGCGTGCGACGTGGTCGCGCTGACCGGCGTCACCGGCTGCGTGACGGAAGGTACGGTGCAGCCCTACGCCAAGTGCGACGGCAGCAGCGCCTTCTGCACCGCGGGGTACGCCTGCGTGGGCACGGCCTGCAAGCAGTTCTGCGAGCAGAACACCGACTGCACCTCGGGCTCGTGCATCAACGTGGTGGACAGCAACCAGCAACCGATCCCCGGCATGAAGGTGTGCCGCGCCGGCTGCGCTCTGGAGAACCCGGGCGCCGTGTGCGGCGCGGGACTCGGCTGCTACGCGAACAACGACACGCCGCCGGTGACGGACTGTGCGAAGGCAGGCACCGGCACGGGCGCGGGGGACTGCTCGGCGACGCCACAGGCCGACTCCACGCTGTGTGCGGTGGGCTACGGCTGCACGCTGCCGGATCCCAACGACAACACCATCGGCGACTGCCACAAGTGGTGTCGCGTGGGCTTCACCAGCGACTGCGTGGGCACGACCTGCACCGGATTCCAGACGCCCTTCTTCGTCGATGGGCTCGAGTACGGAGTGTGCCTGTGAGCGAGCTCTCCGGCCGGGTGGATCCCGCGGAGCTGCGCAATATCGGCCTTTTTGGCGCGCTTTCCGACGAAGTCTTGGCGCACCTGGCGGCCACCCTGAGCGTCGCCACGCCGGACGCCGGCACCCTGGTGTTCAAGGAAGGCGAGGAAGCCCGGGACATGTTCGTGCTGGTGAACGGCGAGATGGAAGTGCTCAAGCAGAGCCACCGCGGCATCGACGCGCGGGTGGCGATGCTGGGCCCCGGGGACTGGTTCGGCGAGATGAGCATCCTGGACGTGCAGAAGCGCTCGGCCACGGTGCGCGCGCTGGCGCCCTCGCGCTTGGTGCGCATCACCGCGCAAGATCTCGACGCCCTGTATCGCTATGACGTGAAGTCCTACGCGATCATCGTGCTCAACCTGGCGCGAGAGCTCAGCCGACGGCTGCGGGTGGCGGACGGCATCTTGGCGGACTTCATCGCCAACGTGCTCGACAGCTACTTGGTGCGTCGCGGTCCGTCCGCGAGCTGATCAGTCCCAGGGCGCGTCGACGTCGCCATCGAGCACGCCGCCATCGGGCTCGGCGTCCGCGGCGTCGCCGCCTTCCAACGGGCCATCGGGCTCGGCATCCACGCCGCCGCCGTCACCCGCAACGCCGCCGGAGCCCGCGGTGCCACCGGAGCCGGCAGCGCCGCCGGTTCCCGAGTCGAGCTGAACCCCGCCGGAGCCACCGCCGCCACCCGTGGCGCCCGCGCCCGAGAACCCGCCCGAGCCGGCCGCAGCCCCCGAGCCCGTGTCGGAGGGCACCTCCGGCTGAGGGTTCAGAACGCACGCCCCGAGCGCCACCAGCGCGACCGAGACCCAGAGCAGGTTGCGCCGCCGCATCCTGGCTCAGGTGTACCACACTCTGGGGCAAAAATCCGCAGCCGCCAGCCTGTGTGCCGGCACACGGTGGCACAGCCGTGTCAGTCGCTCAGGGCGCCGTCACCAGGGTCGGCGTCCACAGCGGCGTCCGTGCCGCCGTCCGTCGCGCCGTCGACCTCGGCGTCCGCGTCGCCGCCGGCATCCTGCGGCCCACCCGCCGCGCCGCCACCGCCGTCCGCGCCGCCGACCGCGCCCGCGCCGCCACTGCCGCCGGCGTTGCCCACGCCGGCCGCGCCGCCCATCGCTCCCGCGCCGCCACCGCCGCCGGCGTTGCCTACCCCGCCGTTACCGCCCATGCCGCCGCCCGCGCCGCCGATGCCGCCATCCACCGTGCCACTGGGGACCTCGGGTTGCGGATTCAGATCGCACGCGACGAACGCGACGTAACAGACGAACAGGATCCAAAGGACGGCACGACGCATGGGAAAGCTCCCCCGAAGCAAAATGCCTGCCTAACGTACCACGCGCCGAACGCGCGCGAGCAGGGCGAGGGCCGGCTCGACGTCAGGGGGTGACTTTTCCAGCGCCGCGAGGGCGCCGTCGAGCTGTGACGCCAGGTCGCGCCCCGCCGCGGCGATGGCATCGGCGTTCGTGACGAAGACGTCGCGCCACATGGCTTCCGGCCCGCCGGCAACGCGCGTAGCGCCTTCAAAGGCGGGCCCCGCGGCCGCGTCGGTACCGCGCTGCAGCGACATACCCTTGAGGAGACTGGCCAGGAGCTGGGGCAGGTGGCTGGTGACGGCCACGGCGCGATCGTGCTCCTCCGCGCCCAGATGCACGACCTCGGCGCCGACGGCGCGCACCAGGGCTTCGACCTGGGCGACGGCGGCCGGGTCGCGACCTTCGGGGCACAGGATCCAGCGGCGTCCCTCGAACAGATCCGCGCGAGCGCGCTCGGCTCCGCCCTGCGGATCTCCGGCCATGGGATGACCTGGAACGAAATGCGCGGCGCCCTCGGCAGCGATCACGCGCTTGGTGGATCCGGTGTCCGTCACCACCGGTGCGGAAAGCGCGTGCGGCAGCTCACGGACGATCACGCTCACCGGCGTGGAGAGCACCACGACGTCCGCCCGCGCGAGCTCGGCGCGGTCCACCCGGCGATCGAACGCCCCCGCGGCGCCCTCGACGCCGGCGAGGTCCATGCCCCACAGCTCCGTGGCGGCGCGCCGCTCTCGCAAGGCGAGGGCCAGCGAGCTGCCGATCAGCCCGACGCCAACGATGGCGACGCGGGTCATCCGCGAATGGCGTCGGCGATGGCCCGCAAGCGCTCGGCGAGCACCACGGCTTCGGACCACTTCAGCGTGGCCGGCACCCGTGGCCGCTCCCCGGGGCGCCCAGCCCAAACCCGTAGAATCACGCCGTCTGCCCCGGCACCGATGGCCGCGCAGGCCACCGCTGGGCAGTACCGCGAGCGCTGCGCGATGGTGGGCACGTCCACCACGATGGGCAGATGCGTGCGGATCTTCGCCCGCGCGATGGCCGCAACCTCCAGCGTGCGCGCGCCGTTCGGGTACTCCCCACCCGCTTCCAAGAGCACCACGCTGCGCTCGCGGCGCTCGAGCTCTTTCTCGGCAGAGCCGATCCAGGAGTTCGCGCCCCAGCTGGGCGCCCGCTCCACGAAGGTCACCGGATGCAGCGGCGAAGAAGCCCGGGGATCCAGCGGCAGGCAGGTAAGGGAACCGACGTTCTCCGGCACCAATCGACCGCGGGACACCGCCGCATCGAAGGGACGACCCGCAGCGACCTCGTAGGGCAGCTCCGCCGAGGGCGGCCCGTTGTCGCTCTCCTGCGTGGAGAGCCCGATCGCCTCGATGGCGATCCATGGACGCTCGCCGCCGATGCTGCCCCAGGGCCCCTCCACCACGGTGGACGATTGCCGAAAGCGCCGGGAAGCGAGCTTGAACGGCTCGCTGACGCGCACCACGTCCTGCACGGCATCGAGCTCCCGCACCACGGCGACGTCGTCTTGCGTGACGTCACCCACCACGCCCAAGATCGAGCGCGACTGTCCACTGGACCGATGCACATCGAAGCCCGCGTCCACGAGATAGGAGATGACGGCTTCGACGGCGGTTTCAGGAGCGTCCGGCTCCATCACGACGATCATGGACGTGCCAGCGTACCAGAACGGCGTGCGGCGAGAACGGGGGAAAGGTATGGTTTCGCCGCCCTAGGGATGGAGAGTAGGCCGGACGATCTGATCGGCGCCGTGGTCGCCGGACGCTACCGGGTGCTGGAGCGCCTGGGCCGGGGCGGTATGGGCACCGTGTACCTGGCGGAGCACGAGGCCATCCAGAAGCGCGTGGCCCTCAAGGTGCTGCACCCGGAGTACTCCGCGAAGCCCGAGCTGGTGGAGCGATTCCAGCGAGAGGCGATCAGCGCCTCGCGCATCAAGCACGTGAACGTGCTCGACGTGTTCGACTTCGGCCAGGTGGAGAACGGCTGCTTCTTCCTGGCCATGGAGTTCCTGGAAGGGCACGACCTGGCGGACGAGCTCGAGCACCACGGCGTGCTGAGCGCCGACCGCGCCATCGCCATCACCTTGCAGATCTGCCGTGCCCTCGCCGCCGCCCACTCCCGCGGCGTGGTGCACCGGGACCTCAAGCCGGAGAACGTCTTCCTGCACACCACCGCCGACGGCGAAGAGCTCGTCAAGCTGGTGGACTTCGGCATCGCCCAGCTCCGCACGCCGGAAGAAGCCGCCCTCTCGGAGCGCCATCGCCGACGCCGTCTCACGCGCACGGGCATGATCTTCGGAACGCCGGAGTACATGTCCACGGAGCAAGCGGCGGGCAAGCACGTGGACGCCCGCAGCGACGTGTACGCCACCGGCATCATGCTGTTCGAGATGCTCAGCGGTGCGGTGCCTTTCACGGGCGACACCTTCTTCGCCGTGCTGTCCTCGCACCTGAACGATCCGCTGCTCAGCATGAAGCAGCTGAACCCCGCCGTGCGGGTCTCTCCCGAGCTCGAAGCGGCCGTCGCCAAAGCCCTGGCAAAAGAGCCGGACCAGCGCTTTCAGAGCATGACGGATCTCGGCGCCGCCCTGCTCGCCACTCCGGAGGGTCGCGCCCTGTCCGCCAGCGGCAAGCTCTCCCCCAGCCTCGAGCGCCTCTCCAGTGCGCCGCCTCCGCGAGAGCAATCGGGCACGCCCACGTCGCTCCAGTTCAGCCGCCCCGACCCCAACGCCGACACCCATCCGAGCGATCCCGATCGCCAAAACCCCGCGGTGCCTGCGGTCACTTCCGTGGCCCCGCAGCGCTCCGAAGCGGAGACGCAGCTGGCCCCGCCGGCACGCCCCAGCAAAGCTCCGTGGATCGCCCTGGGTGCCATCGTGATGTTGGGGGGTGCCGGAGTTTTCTTTTGGCGATTCGCCGCGGAAACACCGCGCCCCGCCACTTCCGCGTCGGCCACCGAGACCACGGCGCCCTCCGCCGCGCCCACTCCCATGACGAGCGCCAGCGCACCCGTCGTGGCACCGACGGACAGCGCACCCCCGGCGGATCCCAAGGTGAAGCTCGCCGTCGAGACCACGCCGCCCAAGGCCATCCTGTACCTGAACGGCGCCCAGGTGTGCGACGAGACCCCGTGCGAAGTCGAGGTCGACGACAACCAGACGGTGGAGCTCGAAGCCAAGCTCGGCGGGCGATCGGGCAAGACCAAGGTGCTCGCTCAGCGCGACCAGAAGGTGCCCATCCGTCTCGCCGCCCCCCACGTCGCGCCGCCCCCCACGCGGCCCAACGCGCAGCCGTGCTACGCGGAAGTGATCGACGAGAACGGCCTGAAGACGCTCAAACCCGTCCCCTGCAAGCACTGACCCCCGCTTTCGCGCCGCCCCGCACTTTCGCGCCGCCCCTCGCGCGCGCCCCTGCGACAGCTTCCGTCGCATGTCCGAAAAGCGGACATCTGACCCCCTCAGAAGAGCGAGCAGCCCCAAATGTCCGCTTTTCGGACGCGCCGGCCCTCCCGGAGCGGTCCGAACGGCGCCACGCCGCGCCGCCGTCCGCGCCGCGCACCCTCTGCCCTCGGCTTCCCCGCTCTTTGGGTGGTTCCGCGGCGGACCAACAAAAGAAGACGTTTGAAGCGGGGTGTTGCGGCGGCGTCCTTGACCTCGGGGGCTGCCGGCGGATACGACATCCGGCCGGAGGATCAGGGATGAGGGAGTCCTTCGAAGGACCAACGATGACGGCAGCCTCGAAGGACCAACGATGACGGCAGCCGCGAGGGAACAGGGATGAGGGAGTCCTGGAAGTCGCGGTGGGGTTTGATCCTGGCGGCCGCCGGCAACGCCGTCGGCATCGGGAACCTGCTGAGGTTTCCGGGGCAAGCGGCGCAGAACGGCGGCGGCGCGTTCATCTTGCCGTACCTGATCAGCTTGGTGATCTTCGGGCTGCCGATGATGTGGGTGGCGTGGACCATCGGACGCCTGGGTGGACGGCACGGCCATGGCACGCTGCCGGGGATCTTCGACAAGCTCACGAGCTGGCGCGGCGCGAAGTACCTGGGGGCGCTGGGCGTCGCGGGACCGTTGGTGTTCTGCTTCTACTACACGTACCTGGAAGCGTGGTGCCTGGGCTACTCGTGGTTCTCGTTTCGGGGAACCTACGAGACGGCGCACCTGCGCACGTTCTTGGCGGAGTTCCAGGGTGTGGTGCCGAGCGGCAACTACTTCGCCAACATCGACACGGCGCTGGTGTTCCTGGTCATCACCGTGGCCCTGAACGTGTGGGTGCTGTACCGCGGAGTTTCCGGCGGCATCGAGCTGCTCGCCAAGATCGCGATGCCGCTGTTGCTGTTGTTCTGCGTGTTGATGTGCGTGCGCATCTTCACCCTGCCGGACGCCAAGGGCAGCGTGACCGATGGCCTGGGATTCCTGTGGAATCCGGACTTTTCGGCCCTGGGCAAGCCCAACGTGTGGCTGGCGGCGGCGGGGCAGGTGTTCTTCACCTTGAGCATCGGCTTCGGCGCGCTGGAGGTGTACGCGAGCTACCTGGGGAAGAACGACGACGTGGCGGTGACGGGCCTCACGACGGCGGCCACCAACGAGTTCGTCGAGATCATCTTCGGCAGCATGATCGCGATCCCGGCGGCGGCGGTGTTCTTCGGCGCGGCGGCGATCCCGGAGGTCGCGTCCAGCGGCACCTTCGACATCGGCATGGTGAGCATGCCGGAGATCTTGCGCGCGACGCACTCGACGACGGTGTTCGGCACCATCTGGTTCTTGCTGCTGTTCTTCGCCGCCTTCACCTCCAGCGTGGCGGTGTGCCAGCCGGTGATGGCGTTCTTGCAGGACGAGGCCAAGCTGAAGCGCGGCTCGGCGGCAGCGCTGATCGGCGTGTTCTGGCTGCTGGGCAGCCTGCCGGTGGTGTTCTTCCTGCGCTACGGCTTCTTGGACGAGCTCGACTTCTGGGCGGGCACCTTGGGGTTGGTGGTGATCAGCGCCATCGAGGTGATCCTGTTCGCCTGGGTGTTCGGCATGGACAAGGGCTGGGCGGAGCTGCACCGCGGCTCACTGATGACGGTGCCCAGGGTGTTCCGCTTCATCCTGCAGTACGTCACCCCCATCGCGCTGATCGCGGTGCTGACGGGCTGGGTGTACAGCGACGTGGTGATGGGCGGGAAGCTCTCTCCCAAGCCTTCGCTGGTGAGCGGCTTCTTGAATCGCGACGACTTTCCCGGGGAATTCCAGCACAAAGCGCCGAAGGAGGGCAGCCCCGAGGCCACGGAGCACGGCGTGCTGAAGAGCGCGTTGATGGGCGCCGTGGACGCCAGCAGCCGGGACCTGAAGGTGTGGGCGCACCTCGAAATGGACGACAGCGGCGTGCGCGTGACGGAGCTCGAAGGAGACCCGACCTTCAAGGCGGCGCTGCCGGCGAAGTCCCTCGAGCGCATGCTGAACCTCGAGCACTACCGCTACGAGGTGAAGGGCAAGCGAGCTCCCGCCAAGGCCACGATGGTGCTCGAGGGCCTGTACACCAAGCCCTACATCTGGCTCGCCCGCGGTTTGATCCTGGGCCTGATCGCCATGTTCGCGGTGATGGTCGCGGTGGTGTGGCATCACCGCGGCAAGGACGACGACGACGACGAGGAGTCACCGCCACGCTCCGAGTCCCCCAGCGTGGACGAGGAAGACGACCTGGCGGAGGAGGGCGCGACATGACCACCGGCGGTTGGATCTTCATGCTCTCCACCTGGAGCGTGGTCGTCGGCGTGACCGTCTTCTGCCTCCGACGCTTGCTCCAGAAGTGAAGCCGTATCGCGGTCGAATCCTCGCTCTGGCGCTGGGTTTGTCGGCGCTGGCGGCGCTGCCCTGGGTGCCCAATGGCTCGGCGCTGGCGCCGCCCATCATCGCCATACTGTTGGCGCTGGTGACCCGACGACTGTTCTTGTCGCTCGGCAGCGCAGTGCTGGTGGGCGCCCTGCTGCACAAGGGGCTGGGGGCCGGCCTGCGCGATTACGCTTGGAAAAACGCGCTGGAGCCCAGCCATCTGTACATCATCGGCTTCACCCTGGCGCTGCTCGGCATGGTGCAGGTGACGGCGCGCTCCGGCGGCGCCCGGGGCATCGTGGAGGCCGTCGCGCGCTGGGTGCGCTCGGCCCGGGGCACCAAGCTGGGCACCTTCGCCATGGGCGTGTTGGTGTTCTTCGACGACTACGCCAACTGCATGCTCGTCGGCCCCACCATGCGACCCTTCGCCGACCGCTACCGCGTGTCGCGGGAGAAGCTGGCGTACATCGTCGACTCCACCGCGGCGCCGATCTCCGGCATCGTATTGATCAGCACCTGGGTCGGCTACGAAGCGGGGCTCCTGGGGGACGTGGCCAAGACCCTGGGCCTCTCCGAGAGCGGCTACGCCCTGTTGTTCTCGGCGCTTCCGTTCCGGTTCTATTGCGTGCTCACGTTGGTGTTCGTGTTCGTGTCGTCCTACTTCGATCGCGACTTCGGCCCCATGCTCACGGCGGAGCGGCGCGCGCGGGAGCACGGCAAGCTGGTGCGCGACGGCGCGAAGCCCCTGGGCGGCGACAGCGAGCGTCACGCGGAGCCGCCCCCCGGCGCGCCGCTGCGTTGGATCAACGCCGCGTTGCCGGTGGGCGTGGTGGTGCTCGGCACCCTGGGCGGCCTGGTGGTGGACGGCGGTGGGCTCGAAAAGCTCGGGCCGCGGAGCGCGCTCTCCTTCGCCTTCTGGCGCGAGACGCTGTCCGCCAGCGAGAACAACGTGCAGGTGCTGTTTGCCGCCGCGCTGGCGGGTGCGGCGGTCGCGATCGTGCTGCCTTTGGGCCAGCGCATCTTATCGCCCGCGCAGTCCCTCGGAGCATTTCTCCGCGGCGTGAAGGCGGGCGCGAGCGCCGTCTTGGTGCTGCTCCTCGCCTGGGCGCTGGCCGCGGTGTGCAAGGATCTCGGCACCGGGCCGGTGCTGGTGGCCGCCGTGGGCAAGAGCCTGCCGACGGTGATGGTGCCGGTGGTGACCTTCGTCGTCGCGGCGGCCGTCGCCTTCGCCACGGGTACCTCCTGGGGCACCATGGCGATCCTGATCCCGACGGCGGTGCCCTTGGCCCACGCCACGGGCAGCGAGCCCCTGACGTTGCTCACGATGGCCAGCGTGCTCGACGGCGCCATCTTCGGCGATCACTGCTCGCCCATCAGCGACACCACGTTGATGTCCAGCATCGCCGCGGGATCGGATCACGTGGACCACGTCGCCACGCAGCTGCCCTATGCGCTCACGGCGATGCTCGCCGCGCTGTTCGGCGGCTACCTGCCCGTCGCCTTGGGCTGGCCCCCGGCGGCGGCCTATGCGATGGGAGTCGCGATGGTCGTGCTCGCGATCTTCGCGCTGGGGCGTCGGGTGGCATGAAGTCGCGCCAGCGCTTCACGTTCCAGGGCAATCTCCGGGAAACGCGGCACGGTTGGCTGCGCCTGACCCCCGCGTACTCCGTGCACGTGGTGCGGGAGCTATTGGCTGCGCGGGCGCGGCCGGATCTGCCGGTGTTGGACCCCTTTTGCGGGACCGGGACGACGCTCCTTTCCTGCGCCGAGAGCGGCGTGGATTGCGATACCGTCGACGTGAATCCGTTCCTCGTGTGGCTGGCGAGGGCGAAGACCGCGCGTTACAGCGAGCGCAGCGTGGCCGCCGCAGAGGGCCTTGGGGCGCGCATGGCCGCGGCGGCCCGCGCCGGAGCGGCGAGCGGATGGACTCCGGAGATCCATCGCATCGAGCGTTGGTGGGACGACGGTTCCTTGTCGGGGCTCGCCGCAGCCTTCGCCGTGCTCGCGGGCACGCGCGCCGGCAAGAGCCGGGACCTCGCCGCGCTGGGGTTTTGCCGCACCCTGATTGCCGCGTCGCGCGCGAGCTTCGGCCATCAATCGATGTCGTTTGCGGACGCCGGCCCGACGCGTTCCAAAGCCGCAGCGCGCCGCGCCGTGGCCGCCGATCTCGCAGCCGAGATGCCGAGCATCGCCGCCGCCGCCCGCGCACCGCTCCCGCGCGCAACGAGCCGCGTGGTGCTGGGCGACGCGCGCGACCTGAAAGCACTGGGCCCGCGGGTGAAGTACGGCACGGTGATCACCTCGCCGCCCTACGCCAACCGCATGAGCTACATCCGCGAGCTTCGCCCCTACATGTACTGGCTCGGCTATCTGAAGGATCGCCGCGCCGCCGGCGACCTCGACTGGACCGCCATCGGCGGCACCTGGGGCGCCGCCACCAGCCGCCTTTCCAGCTGGAAACCGCCCAAGAAATCTCCGGCGCCGGGTCTCTTGCCGTTGGTGAAGCGCATCTCCAAACAGAGCGCGGTGCTCGGCAGCTACGTGCTCAAGTACTTCACCGACATGGACGTGCACGTCCGCAGCCTGCGCCCGCGTGTCGCCGCCGGTGGCGAGGTCCATTACATCGTGGGCAACTCCAAGTTCTTCGACGTCGTGCTGCCCGTGGAAGAGCTGCTCGCCGCACAGCTCGAAGCCGCCGGCTTCCGTCACGCGGAGATCCACCGCTTGCGCAAACGCACCAGCAAGCGCGAGCTGTACGAGTTCCGTGTCAGCGCGCGCTCGCGCTGACGCGAGGTTCCGCGCCGCCCCGACAATCTGATCGGGTTGATGTCGGTCCGGCGCGAGCCCCGTCGCGAACGGCGCCTACGCGGCTTGCGCGATCAGTCCAAATGCCGCCACACCCTGCGCGCGCAGGGCACGGCGCAGCTCGCCGGCGCGCTCCGGCGTGCCGCTCACCGCTGCGAGCAGCTCGGCACACCACGCGTCCAAGGTGCTGTCGCCGCACGCCTCGAAGTCGGCGGACTCGCCTCGCAGCACACTGCGCCAGGCCGCGAGGGTCGACTGCGTCGCGGACGAAAGCGTCAGGGTGCCGCTCGCCGCGCTGGCCCACCCGCGGGCCACCAGCGTGCGCGTGGCCGCCTCGGAAAGCAGCGAAACGGAAACGTGACCGTGATCGATCAGCTCACCGATGACGGCAGCGGCGCGCGTCGCGCCGGAGGCAAGGGCGACGTCACCGAGCGCCTGCACGAGCGTCGCGAACGCATCCGTCGCGTCGCCCCCATCCGTCGCGTCGCCCCCGTCCGGCTCCGCAACCGCTTCCGCAACCGCGATCGGCTCCACCTCCGCGATCGGCTCCGCTTCCGCAACCCCGATCGGCTCCACTTCCGCACTCGGCTCCGCGATCGCCTCCGCAACCGCGATCGGCGCCACTTCCGCAATCGGCTCCACTTCCGCGACCGCGACCGGCGCCGCTTCCGCGAGCGGTTCGGCGACCGCTTCCGCGACCGCGATCGGCTCCGGCGCGTCCGCCATCACCGCGCGTACGATGGCTCGAGCGGGACCGCGAACGTCGCGGCAAATCCACACGGCGCCCTCGTGCAGAGCGGGGTTGTCGTTGGGAAACTCGGCGCAGGGACGGCGAAAGAAAAACACCGCGGAATTCGTACGCCGGGGCGCACGAAACGGCCAAATAACGGAGGCTACTTGTCGGCGTTCACGGTGACGGAGGCGGCGTTGTCTGCCGTGAGGCCGCCGTCCGGCAGCTTGCGGCCGCTCGCCGCGAGCAAGTACTCCGTCACTTCCCAGTACTGCTGCTCGCTCAAGCTGCCGACCTTCTTCTTGGGTAGCGGCATCTCGCTCTTCACGTAGTCGAACACGTCCTGCGCGGTGACGAACTTGCCGCGATCGCTCCCCGTGAGCGCCAGGGCCTCCTTGCCCATCACCGCGGGGGCGTTGCTGAGGCCCTCTCCGTGAGCACCATGACAGCCCGCACACTCGCGATCGTAGACCGCGGCACCCTTGGGCGCCTCGTCACGAGCGCCAGCGATGGCCGGCTCTCCCGCGCCACCGGCAGCGCCGCAACCCACCACCAGCACCACCGCCGCTCCCACAATCCCGCGCTTGATCATCGCCCGCGTTTTCCAACGCCGCAGGCCGCGCTGTCAATCACAACGGCTCGGGCGTGCCGTCCACGATCCACGACAGATTGAAGCGATGAAACTCGATGCTTCGGTGATTGCCGGCGTCTTCCCGCTCCGAGAGCGCACCGATGTGGTCGTCCGCCGTACGAGCCAAGCTGGAATAGCCGCCGAGCTTTTGCTGACAGGTTTCGTCCGCGGTGAGCTTGTCGTGCAGCTGCCGGGACAGGGGCCAGGTCTTGCCGTCGTCGTAGCTCAGCCGCACCCGCATCTTGCAGCGCGCCACGGTGGAGGCCGGATTCAAGAACACGATGCGATGTGGGCTCTCGCTGTAGCGGATGGACGAGCCCTCCACCCGAGGATCCAATAGGGTTTGGTGCGGCGCGAAATCCGCGAAGGCCGTCCCGATGTTTCCGCGCGACAGCCACCGGCGCTTGCCGGTGTTCCAAGTGCTCCCCACGGCGCGGTCGTTGCGCAACAGCTGGCCGTCGGACAGCTCCACCACGGTGCCTTCGCTGGTGCCCCCGGGAAGCTTCTCGTAGCTCCAGCTCTGGCCGTGGTCGTCGCTGTAGATGTTGCGGTGGATCGCGGGGATCACGAGCCGCCCGCTCGTGGTCTGGATACCGACGCCAGGACCCACCGCGTCCCAGGTGGTGCCCGCCGGCTGCAGCGTGCTGGTCATGTCCACGGGCTGGCTCCAGCTGACGCCATCGTCCTTGCTGGTGCTCACGAACACTGGGCGGTCGCCCACGCCGACGACCGACGTGGCGGTATTGGTGCACGGGTTGGTGCCGCCGTTCTGGCTCTTGTCCCCAGGGTTCCAGGACATGAACAGCCAGATGGTGCCGGTGTCCTGATCGACGACGGCGGTGGGGTTGCCCCAGGTTCCCGCCCCGGCGCCGACCACTTCTTGCAGCGATCCCCAGGTCTTGCCGTCGTCCGTGGAGCGCTTGTACACGAGGTTGATGTTGCCGAAGTCGACGTGGGAGCACTGTCGACCTTCGGCGAAGGCGAGCAGGGTTCCCTTCTTGGTACGGACCAGGGAGGGGATCCGGAAGCTGTGGTAGCTGATGTTGAAGCTGTCCTTCGCGGGATCGAACAACAGCTGAGACGCGTGGTGCTGCGGCTGCAGGTGGACGTCCGTGCCGCCGCTGCCGCCACTGCCGCCGACGCCCGCCATGCCCGCCGCGCCGCCGGTGGCGGAGTCCGGATCGCCCGCGTCGCTGCCCGCCGTTCCACCACCGCCGCCCGAAGCGCTGCCATCTTGCGCCACGCCACCAGACCCAGCGGCACCCGCCACCCCAGCGCCCCCACCCGCTCCCCCCATGGATGGCACGTCCGAGCTGCTCTCGCCGGAGCATGCCATCAAGACGATACCCGCGAGCACCCAGCTCGCTCCGTTCATGGCCATCGTCGCAGTCTAACTGACGTCCCGAGCTCGCACTGGCGATCGCCACCCTTCGCCACCGGCGGCCACCCTCACGGCGGCGGCTAACCCGGCGAAATCCCACGGGCGCACCTGGTGGCCCGAAGCTTGAAAGGCAGCTTGGCGATGTGCAGGCGTGACCTTGACCAAACCCAGAACGGAGGGAAAGCTGATGACCGTGACCGCGCCGCGAGAAGGCTTCGAAGTCGAGCCGCCGGACGTCTCCGGAATCGTGATCGACGACGGAGCCCCCGTGGATAACCCGTACTCCGAGAAGCAGATGCGGCTGCTCACGGAGTCGCTCTATGCCTCTTGGGGCGGCCCGCCGGGGCGCGACGGCGAGCCGGAACCCCGTCAATTCCTGGCGGCCGCGAACGTGGGCTGCTTCGCATCGCCCCGCGAGCCGCCGCTGGTGCCGGACGTGATGCTCAGCTTGGACGTGCGTTGGCGCTCGGAGCTGTGGCCGGACAAACGGCACATGACGTACTTCGTGTGGGAGTTCGGCAAGCCCCCGGACTTGGTCATCGAAGTCGTTTCCAACCGCGTTGGTGGAGAGCTCGATCGCAAGAAGCGCGGCTACGCGCGCATGAGAGTCGCTTATTATGTGGTGTGGGACCCGGGCGGGGAGCTGGGCCCTGCCGCGCTGCACGCGTTCGAGCTTCGCGGTGATCTGTACGTGCCCCTCAAAGAGCCATGGTTCGAGGCGGTGGGCCTCGGCCTTACGCTGTGGGACGGCGAGTACGAAGGCATGGCCGATCGCTGGCTTCGCTGGTGTCGCACGGATGGCGAGCTGATCGCCACGGGCGCGGAACGCGCCGACGTCGAGTCTGCCCGCGCCGACGCCGCAGCTACCCGCGTCGCCGAGCTCGAAGCACGCCTCCGCGCGCTGGGTGTGAATCCGGAAGACGAGTAACGCATTGCCGGGACGTCCGCGCCATTTTTGTTGGTGCGCCGCGGTCACACCACGGTTCGCTGTGAGGCATCGGCCGCTGTACACTCGCGCCCTTGGTGAACTTCGACGACATCGCGCGCCGCACCGGGCTCGTACGAAACGGGCTGCGATTCATCCATGAGGGAACGCAACAGCAGTTCGTGCTGGCGCCGGCAGGCGCGTTCGTGATGGGCATGAGCGCTGCCGAGGTCAAGCAAGCCCTCCGCGAGGTCCGCTACGACCCCGATGTCCCTTTTTGGCGAGACGCGCACGCACGTTGGTACGCCGCCGCGCAGCCGCTCCACGTCGTGACGATTCAGCCGTTTCTCGTCGGGCGCAGCCCGCTGCTGGGGGCCGCCGCGGAACGCGCCGGCGTCGACTGGTCCACGCACGAAACTGCGGAGCACCGTGGCAAGACCGCCGCGGCGGCGATGAGCGCAGAGGCGGCGATGGTCGCGCTCGCGCACTACGGCTGGACCTTGCCGAGCGAAGCGCAGTGGGAATACGTGGCGCGCGCGGGTGGTAGTGAGACGTGGGCGGGCGGTGCAGGCTTCCGCGACGCCATCGAGACCCAGATTTTCGACCCACGGTTCACCGAAAGCCCGACGCAAAGCAACGGCTGGGGGGTGTGGGGGCTGGGCCTCGGAGAGTGGATCACCGACGCGTGGCACCACGACTATCACGGCGCCCCCGACGACGGCTCGACTTGGCGGGAGAAGCCAGGTCCACCAACGACGTATCGCGGTGGTGGCGTGCTGCACGCACCCTGGCAGAGCTCCGACGAAGCAATGTCGTGCCATGCCGCGAGGCGCGGAGGTCCGGGCGCCTGGAGAGGCATGTTCGTGGCCCGTCCCATAGTCATGCTGCCGTGGCTCGAAATCGAGATCGCGCGTCCGGATGTCCCCCTCAGCGTGCCCTTCGACGAAGCTGTTGCGGCGCTCGAGTCCGAGCTCCGAGCGGAGCGCACGCGCAAGCAGCAAGCGAACGAGGCCACCCACGCGAGAATGGCGCGCCTCCGCACCGAGCTTCCGGGATCCATTCAAGAAGGGATCGTTCGCAGCGTGGGCCGGGATGGCACGTACATCGTGCGTCTGCCGGAAGTGAACGGCATTCTGCGGTTGGCGGCGGGCGCAGCTCCGCTAGAGCCTGGCGACGAGGTTACGGTGCGGATCACTGGAACCGGCGGAGTTCCGGAGGTCGAGCTCGTGTCGCGGCCTGAAGGAGAGTGACCGCGAGACGTCGCGAGTGAAGGCCGCCGCGAAACTCCGGTGCTATCCTCGGGCCATGCGTCGAGCTGCTCTTCTCTTGGCCCTTTCGACGGTCGCCCTCAGCGCCTGCGCCCCCAAGCCACCGCTGCGCTGGGAAGAGGGTGGCGCGCCGTTGATCATCACGCCGGCGCGCTGGGATCGCCCCGGTGACGATCCCATCGAGATCCTGGCCAACGGCCAGATCGTGGAAGACGGCGATCCGATCATGATGGTGGACCGCGCCGGTCGCATCGTGGACGAAGACTACGAGCCCGTCGCGATCCTGCTGCCGGACGGCCACGTCGCCGGCCCCGACAACCGCCTGCTCGGCCGCGTGGGCGTGGCCAACGCCGCGCCTCCCGGCTCGGCCGCAGCTTGGCTCGCAGTCATGCCCAACGGTCAGGTGATCTACTTCGACGAGGACGGCGATCGGGAGGACCGCGGCGTTTGGCAGGGCTGCGAGGGCCCGCAGAAGCGGACCTGCACCTACGTCACCCACGTGATCTGGGCCCAGCGCTACCTCAATCGCAACCGCGGTGGCGTCAGCGTGGGTGTCGGCGTCGGCGTCGGCTACTGACAACCGCCGCATAGAGCGCTAAGAGCGCCTCATGCTCGACGGGCGATACGTAGCCGACCACCTGGACGACGTGCGCGCGGGCCTCGCGCGGCGCTCACCGGAAACCGCAGCCCTCCTCGACGACGCCAGTGCAGCCTTTGCACGTCGGCGAGAGCTGATCGGCAAGACGGAAGCGCTGCAAGCCAAGCGCAACTCCGAGAGCCAGGCCATGGGCCAACTGGCGAAGAGCGGCGACAAGGCCGCCTTCGAAGCGCGGCGGTCGGAGCTGAAGCAACTCTCGGATCAGATCAAGGAGCTCGAAGCCGAGCTCGCGGAAGCGGAGCGAGCCGTCGAGGACAAGCTGCTCGGCATTCCGAACTTGCCCCACGCCACAGCCCCCGACGGCAAGGGCGAAGAAGACAACCCGACGCGCCGCACCTGGGGCACCGCACCGAGCTTCGACTTCGATCCCAAGGCGCACTGGGACCTGGGCCCCGAGCTCGGCATTCTCGACTTCGATCGCGCGGCGAAGCTCAGCGGCGCGCGCTTCGCGGTGCTGTGGGGCCAGGGCGCCCGCATGATGCGCGCGCTGACGGCCTTCATGCTCGATCTGCACACCCAAGAGCACGGCTACACCGAGGTGTACCCGCCGTTCTTGGTGCGGGCCGAAGCCCTGCGCGGCACGGGCCAGCTGCCCAAGTTCGAGGCGGACTTGTTCAAGACCCAGCGCAGCGATCCGGACGACCCGGGCGCGCTGTACTTGATCCCCACGGCGGAGGTGCCCGTCACCAACCTGCACGCCGACGAGATCCTGGACGGCGCAAAGCTTCCCATCGCCTACACTGCCTTCACGCCCTGCTTTCGCAGTGAGGCCGGCTCCCACGGCCGGGACGTCCGCGGCCTGATCCGGCAGCATCAGTTCGACAAGGTGGAGCTGGTGCGCTTCGTGGAACCGAGCCAGTCACTGGAGCAACTGGAGCTCTTGACGAGCCACGCCGAAGAAGTGCTCAAGCGCTTGAACCTGCACTACCGGGTGGTGGAGCTGTGCACCGCCGATCTCGGTTTCAGCGCTCAGAAGACCTACGACCTCGAGGTGTGGCTCCCGAGCCAGCAGGCGTTCCGTGAGATCTCGAGCTGCTCGAGCTTCGGGGACTATCAAGCGCGTCGGGCCAAGATCCGTTTCCGCGGCGAGCCAAAACAAAAGCCAAGGCTTTGCCACACCCTCAATGGCTCGGGCTTGGCGGTGGGTCGCACGTGGATCGCGATCGTGGAGCAGTATCAGGAGAAGGACGGCAGCGTCGTGATCCCGGAGCCGCTGCGCGGTTTCGTGAACGCCGAGCGCATCACGCCGCGGGGCGACGCGGTTTAGTTCGTGATTGGCGTGTGCTTGCAGTCGCCGCTGGTCCAGTCGTAGCGCTGGCCGCCGTCGACCATTTCGAAGTCGCTCCACTTGAGGGACTTGAGGTCCTGCGCGCCGAGGCCGACGCCGGACCACTTGGCGGTGGTGTAGGTGTCGTCCATGCCGGTGAAGGTGATGTTGCCGCCGTCCGACAGGATCATGCCGTACTTCTGCAGGGCCTTCGCCACCACCTGCGCCGCCGGCTTCAAGCCGCTGATGTTGGCGCTGGCCTTGAGACGCATGCGCGCGCCGTAGGGCGGCGCGTTGGAGCCGCCGGAGGTGGCGCCGGTGGAGTGGGTGGCGGGGTGGACGTAGATGTCCGCGCGCATCAGCGAGTTCGGCAAGATGAAGCGGATGGCGTGCTCGATGGCGCCCGCCTGGATCTCGTCCGCGGTGAACATATGGGCGGAGATCGGTAGGCCCGCAGCGTCCGCGCTGGTGCAGTAATCGCCGCGCATGTTGTCGGGATACACCTTGGTGAGATCCCAGATCACCTGGCAGCCACCTTGGAAGTTGTTGCCCACGATGTTCGCGCGCCACATCTCGTGGAGCCTACAGGTGGAGGTGTCCATCACCAGCAGGTGGCAATCGCCGTCGTTGGTGCAGGCGTATCCATTCTCTCCTTCGAGGGAACCGGTGGCGGGCACCGGGATGGGCGCGGGGTCGCAATCCGGCGAGTAGAAATCACCGGTTTGCGTGAACGTCTTTTTGGGAGTGGACGCATCTGCCATCAACAGCTTGATGGAGAAATCGATCTGGAAGCGCGAGCCGGACGTGTGGTTCTGCTGCAGGTAGTTGATGACCGCGCTCGACTCGGAGTCGAGGGCCGCGGAATCCACCGGCGTGTTCCACACCGAGCCGGGCGGGAACAGCTGCCCCGGAGCGTTGCCGCACGCGCCCAGCGCGCCAGTACCGCCCGATCCCGCGGCGCCACCGGTGCCGCCTCCGCTACCGCCGGTGTTACCGCCACCGCTGCCCGCCGCGCCGCCGGTGCCACTGCCCGCCGCGCCGCCGGTGCCACTGCCCGCCGCGCCGCCGGTGTTGCCGCCACCGGTGTTACCGCCACCGCTGCCGCCCGTGCTCGCCCCGGCTTTGCCGCCGCTGCCCCCGCTACCGCTGGAGCTGTCGTCGCTGCTGCACGCTGCCGTGATCGCCAACACCCCCGCTAGCCCCACCATCCAACGACCCTTCATGGGCGCTAGGGTAGCACCGCAGGGTCAGCGCTTCTTGCGCTTCTTGGGAGCCCTTCCGCTGGGCTTTCGGGGTTGAGGTTTCGGCTTTCGGCCCCGGGGCTGCTCTTTGCGGCCCCGACGGCCCTTCTTCGAGTCCCGCGCCAGCGCGTCGAGCACCTTGTCGGGCGGCACGCGCCGCGCGTACACCGTCCGGCGCAGGATGGCGACGTCCTCGATCTCGACCACCACGCGGTCACCGAGGGCCACGGTGTCCCCCGAGCGCAGGCCCACCACGCTGAGCTCGTCCTCGCTGGCCTCGTAGCGATCCGGACCCAGTGCCTCGTAGCGCACCAAGACGTCCACGAAGGGCTCGTCCAAGGTCACGAACAAGCCGCTGCCCACGATGGCCGTGACCGAGCCGTCGACGACGTCGCCAATGCGATCCCGCATGTACAGGGCGCGGTACAGATCCACGACCTCGCGCTCCACCTCCATGGCCGAGCGTTCGCGAACGCTGGCCGCTGTGGCCGCCGCGCGCAGCTTCTCGATGGCGGCCGCGCTGGTGTCCGGCTTGCCGCCTCGCAAGATGTGCTTCACCGCGCGGTGCACCTCGATGTCCGGATAGCGCCGAATGGGCGAGGTGAAGTGCAGGTACGCGTCCGAAGCCAAACCGAAATGGCCGATGTTCACGATGTCGTACACCGCCTGCTTCAGGGAGCGGAGCAGGAGCATCTCCAGCACCTGCTTCTTGGGGTGCTCGGCGATGCGGCCCAAGAACTTGCTCACGCCGCGGGGCTCCAACAGCGCCTCCAGATCCACCTGCACGCCGAGGGTTTCGGCCACCTCGCCGAGTCGCTCGAGCTTGGCTTCGTCCGGCTTTCCGTGCACCCGATACACCGCCGGCGCCCGGCGCTTGCTGAGCCACTGCGCCGTGAGCTCGTTGGCCAAGAGCATCAGCTCTTCCACCATCTGATAGGCGCGCTTGATGCCGGGATCCTCCGCCCGGCGCTCCACGCCGATGGGCGCCCCGGTGTGCTCGTCGAGCTTCACGCGGGCTTCCGGCAAGTCCAGATCCAACGCGCCGCGGCGCATGCGCTTGCGGCGGAGCTTTCGCGTCAGCTCCTCCACCGCACGCAGGCCCTTCTTCATGGCATCCGCCTGCGCGCTCCGCGGCGGGTTGTCGCTGAAGCCCAAAGCCCGCGCGACCCCGGGATAGGTGAGCATGGCCGCGGAGCGCATCACGCCCTCCACGATCTCGAAGTGCGTCACGTCCGCGTTCTTGTCGAGGTCCGCGATCACGCACAAGCACAGTCGCTCCGCTTCCGGCAGCAGTGAGCACAGGTCCGCCGCCAGCGCCGCCGGCAGCATCGGAATGGCACGGTCCGGCAGGTAGATGGTGCAGCCGCGGGACAGCGCTTCGTCGTCCAGCGCGGTGCCGGGCTGGACGTATTCGCTCACGTCGGCGATGGCCACCCACAGGCGGTAGCCCTCGTTGGTGCGCTCCACCCACACCGCGTCGTCGTGGTCCCGCGCGTCTTCCGGGTCGATGGTGGGCAGCGGCACGTTGCGCAGATCCACGCGGCCTTCCAGCGTGGATCGCAGGAGCTTGGCGGCCATGGCCTCGGCTTCCCGCACCGCGGCTTCGGGGTGTTCTTCCTCGATCTGCTCGCGAACGAGGATCTTGGCGACCTCCGCGTTGGGCTCACCGGGCACCCCCAGCACCGCCACCAGCTCCGCCTCGGGGTTTTCGTCGGCGTAGTCCGGGAAGCGGGTGATGCTCACCACCGCCGCGTCGCCGTCGCGCCCCATCTTGGGGCCGTTCACGACCACGATGGGACCGCGCACGCGGGTGTCGTCAGGCTCCAGCCACACGCTCTTGCCGCGCTTCTTCAGCACGCCGGCCACTCGAGGGTTGCGCCGCTGCACCACCTCCGCGATGCGCCCTTCCACGCCGCGATTGCTGCGGCTGATCACGCTGACTCGCACGCGATCCCCATGCATCGCGGGACCGATGCCATCCGGCGCCACGTACACGTCTTCTTGTCCCGCCGCGGTGACGAAGCCGAATCCGCGCGGATTGACGCTGAGCACGCCTTCCCAGCTCTCCCCCGCACCGTGTCGCTGCGCCTTGAAGCGATTACCCGCTTGCCGGCGGATGGTGCCGTCGAAGCTCAGTTGATCGAGGAGCTCGAGCAGCCGCGGGTAGGAGCCCTCGGCAACCCCCAGTCGGGTGGCGACCTCGCGGGCGTGGAGCGGGCGGGGGGATTCGGCCAGGGTGGAAACGATGTCCCCACGGGACGGAAGCGGCGGAGCCATTGGCGCCTCATAGCCCAGGGCGCCCCTCGCCGTCCCGGCCGTTGCCGGAACTGACGGAAATCACAGCATAAGTTCGACTACCAACCACCGGCCGCCAGCAGCCCGATTCGGGCTACACTGCGCCGACGTGCGCTCCGGAAACTGGCTGGTCATCCTGCGAATTTGCACCCTCGTGGCGCTGGCCGCGAGCGCGGCGCTGTTCGTCGACTACACCGCCTTCAACCCGGCGTTCTGCGCGCCGGGCTCGGGTTGCTCGGTCGTACGGGCCAGCGGCTTTGGCTACTTGTTCGGTGGCCGCATCCCGGTACCGCTCATCGGCCTCTTGGGCTTCGGTGGCGTGTACGCCGTGTCCCTCGCCGGGCCGTCGATCCGCAAACCGCTCCTGGCGCCCTTCGCCTATCTCGGCGCCCTCGGAGCGGTGGTGTTCATCGCCCTGCAGGCGGTCATCATCCACGCCTTCTGTCTCTATTGCATGGTGACGGACACGGCGGCGTTGGTGATCGCGGGGGCCGCGTTTGCATACAGTCGCGCTCGCCGGCAAGAGGGCGAAAAGTCGAAGATCGCCGATCCGCTGCGCCCCACGGGTTGGGCATTGCTCAGCGCCATCGCCATCGGCGCGCCGCTCTTGTGGCCCAAGCTGAAGCCGCAGCCCGCGGTGCCAAAGACCATCCAAGCGCTGTACGTCCCCGGCAAGATCAACGTGGTGGAGTTTGCCGACTTCCAGTGCCCGTTCTGCCGCATGCTGCATCCGCTGCTGAACAAGATCATCAAGGACTACCCGGGCCAGGTGAACTTCGTGCGGCTCAACATGCCGCTGTCTCGCCATCCCCAAGCCAAGGACGCCGCGCGCACCTACGTGTGCGCCAAGGCCCAAGGCAAGGGAGACCGCATGGCCGAAGCCCTGTTCGAGGTCGAAGATCTGCGGCCGGGACCCAACCGCCGTCTGGCCATCGACATGGGCATGGATCCCAAGGTGTACGACGCCTGCATGCAGGATCCGAAGACGGACCACGCCATCGATCGCGAATCGACCATCCTGCGCAGCGCCGGATTCCAGGGGCTGCCCACGACCTACGTGGGCTCCACCACCATCGTCGGCGCGCAGTCCGAGGAGATCTTTCGCGAAGCCTTCGAGCGCGCCGCACGGGGAGAGGGAAACGAGGGCATCCCGGCGTGGATGTTCATGGGCCTCACCGCCGTGGCCGTGGGCGGCGCCGTGGCTCTGGGCCGCCGCAAACGCCGGCGCTGAGCCCCTTTTCGGGTCCGACGCCGGTGGTATAGTCGGACATGGCACAAGCGAATGAAAACGGGGACGGAGCCAACGGCCGAGTCGTCCCCTTCGAGGTCTTCCAGGCACTGCCCAAGACGGACCTCCACGTTCACCTGGATGGATCGCTGCGGCTCGAGACGATCCTCGACCTGGCCCGGCAACATGACATCCGGCTCCCCGCCGACAGCGTGGAAGGCCTGAACAAGGCCATCGGCTGCGGCAACCACTTCGGCTCCCTCGTCGATTACCTGCGGGGCTTCGAGATCACCCTCAAGGTGATGCAGACGGAAGAGGCCCTCGAGCGCATCGCCTTCGAGCTGGCCGAAGACGCCCACAAGGAGAACGTCCGCTACATGGAGGTGCGCTACTCCCCGATGCTCCACACGCAGCAGGGACTGAAGCTCACCAAGGTGGTGGAAGCGGTGCTCGACGGCCTACGCCGAGCCCGAGAAACCTACGGCATCAAAGCCAACGTCATCATCTGCGGGATCCGCAACATCTCCCCGGAAAGCTCTTACGAAATGGCGGAGCTGGCGGTGGCCTACAAGGGCCGCGGCGTGGTCGGTTTCGATCTCGCCGGCGCCGAAGCCGACAATCCCGCCAAGCACCACAAGATGGCGTTCCAGCTGGTGCGGGACAACAACATCAATTGCACCATCCACGCCGGTGAGGCCTACGGCCCGGAGTCCATCGCGCAGGCCATTCACGTGTGCGGTGCCCATCGCATCGGCCACGGCGTGCGCCTCCGCGAAAATGGCGACCTGCTCCACTACGTGAACGACCATCGCATCCCGCTCGAGTGCTGCCCGTCCAGCAACGTGCAGACCGGCGCCGTGCGGGATCTGAAGAGCCACCCGCTCAAGCTCTACTTCGACCTCGGCCTACGGGTGACGGTGAACACGGACAACCGTCTGATCACCGACACCACCGTGAGCAAGGAGCTCTACTTGGTGCACACCGAGATGGGCATCTCCTTCCACGACATCAAGGCCATCATCTTGAGTGGGTTCAAGTCGACGTTCCGTCCCTTCCACGAGAAGCAAGCCGCCATGCGCCGCGTGACCGCGGAGCTCGCCCGCTACGACGACGAGGGCAACCTGCGCCCTTCCCAAGGACCGCAGAGTGGCGCGGAGTCGCGCCGTTCCCAGCCCGAGCCTGCCGCAGCCGCAGAAGGCTGACACGATGATTTTGTCGGGGCGGCGCGGTGCCGCCCCGGCTCGCCCGGTGGTTCCGCGGCGAACCAACACCCTTCGCTCAGTTCAGGTTCTTGATGTCGCTGCTACGGCCCAAGAGCGCTTCCTGCACCGCCAGGTACTCCGAGCAGCGACGGATGCGTTCGCGCACGTCGAGTGCTTCGAGCACGCTCTGACGCTCGTCCCCGTCGATGACCAGGGCGTGGGCGCAGGCATCGCACAGAAGCCCAGGGGACAGATCCGTGGGTACCTCGAACTTCAGGCGATCGTCGACCTCGCGCACCCGGGTGGCGAAGCGCGTGGCCGACGAAACCAAGCCGGTGACGTTGGCGCCGTCCCCATGGCTGCAGGCCAACACCTCCGCCCGCGCGCGGCGGTAGGGGTGCACGAAGGGCAGCTCCGTGAGACGCACCCGGGCGCGACCCACGAGGATCAAATCGAAGCGCCCATCCGAATGACGGCGGTGCTGCACGATCTCGCCGAGCCCCGCTACGTCCACCACCACGGGATTGCCGCGGCGATCCACCGCGCCGGGATCCGGCACCAGCACCGGTACGATCAGCTTGCTTCCCGCGAGCACGTCTTCCGTCATCTTGCGGTAGCGCGGCTCGAAGATGTGCAGCGGCAACAGGGTACCCGGAAACAGCACCACTTCCGGCAACGGAAACAGCGCCACTTCCTCGATGACCGTTCCAGGCGCGAAGCGAGTGCTCACGTTCCGAACATCTCCACCACGCCGCCATTGTGGGCGAGCGGCGCGTCCAGTCCGTAGTGCACCAGCGTGCGGGCCACGTCTTCCGGCGTCATGCGCGGCTCGAAGCCACTGCCGTTCAGCATGGTCGTCGCTACCGAGCCGGGAAGAACTGCCACTGTCATCACACCGGTGTCCGTGAGCTCCTGTGCCAGGCTCTTCATGAAACCCGACACGGCCCACTTGGACGCGTTGTAAGGCGCAGATCGCGCGGTGCCCAGGGTGGCACTGATGCTTCCTACGAAAACGATGCGACCGCTGCCCCGGCGTTTCATTGCGGGAAGCAGCGCGCGAGTGAGGAGGAAGGGTGCACGCAGGTTCACCGCCAGCTGTCGGTCCCACTCCTCCAGCGTGGTGTCTTCTACGCTTTTCCTGAAGATCACCGCGGCGTTGTGGACGATCACGTCGGGGGCGGGGCGGGCTGCCACGGCATCGGCGGCGCCTTGGACCTGGGCCGCGTCCTCCAGATCGCAGGGTACGATTTCCACCTGGCGTCCGAGGGCGCGCGCCTCGTGTGCCGTCTGCTCGAGAGCGTCGGAAACGCGTCCCAGGAGCACCAGATCCACCTGCCGCCGGGCGAAGCCGAGGGCCGTTGCCCGGCCGATGCCACGGCTGGCGCCGGTGACCAGCGCCAGCGTCAACGCGGTTCCTCGAGGGCGAGGGACAGCGCCGCGAGATCCAGCTCCCCCGCCTGAGCGGTGGTCACCACCGACGCCTGGCCGCAGGTTCTGCTACGCGCGTTGAGGCAGGCGTGGGACAGCTCGATGCGACAGTACGCTCCCCGCGCGCCGGCGTGCTCCATCAACGCCGTCACCACGTTGTGTCCGATGTCTTCTTGGAGTGCCAAACGGCGCGCGAAGGCTTCCACCAACGCTGCGATGGTGCCCAGCCCCAGGAGCCGCTTCCCCGGAAGGTAGGCGACCGTCGCCGTGCCCACCGAGGGCAACAGGTGGTGCGGGCACACGGTGGCGAGTGCAATGCCACGCACCACCACGATGCCCGGGCTCTCGCTCGACAGCGCGCCCCCGGCGAGCAGCGCGGGCACGTCCACCGCGTAGCCGGCGAGCAGCTCGTCCGCCCAGGCCCGGGCCACTCGCTCCGGCGTCTCCACGAGCTCCGGATCGGAGCTCGGATCGTGGCCCAGCGCTCGCAGGAGCTCGGCTATCGCAGCTTCGGCGCGGGGTCGATCGACGGGCATCAGTTGAGCAGCCTGTGGCGTGTCTCCGGACGCAGCGGAACTCGCCCGGAAAACCCCGCCGACAGCTCGTGATAGTAGCGCAGCCGCTCTTCCCCGTGGCGCCAACACAGCCACACCCGGCGCCCTTCGATCTCGCCGTAGAAGTCCACCAGGCCGATCTGCGGATCCTTGAGCACCGCCCCCAGCGCCGCGACGTCCTCCCAGCCCTGCTCGTAGTGGGCGATGCGCTGCCGCAGGTCCGCCTTCATGCGCAGCACCGCCGAGGTGTCTTCCGCTTCGTCCTCCAACGCGTGCGGAAGTCCGCCGCAGGAGCGCGCGAGCTCCGCGAGGCACTCTTCGATTTCGCTCTGCCGACGGAGCTGTCGCTCCACGATGGCCGTGAGCTCGGGGATGAGCGCGTCGACCTCCGCAATGGTGAAGACTCGACGCGAGCTCATCGATTCAGCGATGCACTCCCCACAGGACGCTGACGGCGTTGGGCGCCTCTTCCACGTCCGACATGGTCTGGCACTCGTCGCAGCGATTCGGGAAGTTCACCTTGTTGCTGCAGCCCGTGCAGCGCGCGATGACGTCGCGGGTGTGCTCGAGCTCTTCCACCAATCGCTTCAGGAGCTCCAAGCGCTCCGTCATGCTCGTGATCTGGTGGTCGAGGCGAGTGAGCACGTCGGCCGCGGCGACGGCGCCGTTCTCCGCCCGATGCTTGGCTTCGAGCATTTCCCGGATCTCTTCCAGCGCGAAGCCGGCAGCGCGGAGGTCCGTGACCAGGCGGAGCTTGTCCAGCTCAGCCGGCGGAAACAGCCGGTGACCTCCTTCGGTGCGTTGCACCGGGTGCAAAATGCCTGCCTCCTCGTAGAACCGCACGGTTCGCAACGTGCTGTCCGAGAGGCGCGCCATGTCCCCGGTTGTCAGTAGCCCGTCCTTGCGGCGGGTTGTCCCCAGGGCGTGCCCGTTACGACGTTCAGGTTGTGATGTCACGCTCCCGCTCCGTAAGGGAAGCCTAGAGATGGGTCCCAGGGGGGTCAAGGCGGACACCTCCGCGCACATGAGGCGTCTCAGCCATTGCCAGCGGAGTCCGCGGCGGCATCCACGGCTCCAGCGTCCGGCGCGTCCACGCAGCTGACCACCCACTTGTCGGCCTGACACACGCCGACCGGCAGCTTGCCCCCGGTGCACACGCCGTCGAAGGCCGGGATGTCCGAGAGCGGGCATTCGAAGCCCGTTCCCGGGCAGCTCGCGGCTTCGCCGTCCACCACGATCTCTGCGCCGTCGAAGGAACCGCCGCGCACTTCGCCGCAGCTTCGGGGCGTGGCAATGCCGGGGGAGGTGTACTCCGGCGGGTGGGAGTCCTTGCTGCTGCAAGCCCAAGAGCCAGCCAAAATGAACAGAAAAATGCTGCGATTCACAGTTGTGGCATCAGGGCGATGGACACCTTCGTCAAGAAGAAGTCCGCGATCAAGATCGTGATCGAAATCACGACGACGGTGCGCGTCGTGCTGTTCCCCACGCCCGCCGTGCCACCTCGGGTGGTCATCCCGAAGTGACAGCCCACCAAGGCGATGATGGCTCCGAAGAACGGCGTCTTGAACATCCCGCTCACCAAATCGCGCATGGTGACGGTGCCCAGGGCGCTCCTCAAGAAGAACTCCCCGGGGATGTTGAACTGAAGATCCGTGATCACCATCGCGCCGGTGAAGCCCAGCACCAGGGCCAGGGCGGCGAGCACGGGCATCACGATCACCGCGGCCGTGAGTCGCGGGAGCACCAGCTTCTTGTACGGGTCGGCGCCCAGGGCGCGGAGCGCGTCGATCTGCTCCGTGACCGCCATGGAGCCGACCTCTGCGGCCATGCCGGCGCCGATGCGACCGCCGACGATCACCGCCGTGAGCGTGGGAGCGAGCTCCCGCGCGAAGGAGAGCCCGACGACGCGTCCGGTGTACTCCATGCCGCCGAACTTGCGCAGGCCGAAGGCGAACTGCACCGCCATCACCATGCCGATGAAGACGCTGGTGACGGTGACGATGCCGAGGGACGCCACACCCAGGGACTCGATCTGCGTGACGATGGCCTTGCCCTCGAAAGGCCGCTTGAAATACGCGCGCAGCGTGCGCAGCGTCATCGTCGTCATCACCCCCAGGTGCTCGAACAGACCGAGCAGACGCTCGCCGTACACCTGCGTCGCCGGTGGTGGCGGCGGCGGGACCAGGCTGATCCGACTCTCGGAGTGAGGCGGCTCGTCGGCGGCGTCGGAGGACATGGTTCAGCTCAGGGTGGCGAAGCCGTTCACGAAGCGCTCGAACTCCGCCTGGCCGCTGACCGGCCCGGAGGATTCGGCGATGTGCAGAAAATCGTACACGCAGCCGTCCTTCTTGAGGACGAACACGGTGAAATACTTCGGCACTCCGTCGAGCTCCGCCACCATTTCCGTACGCATGGCGTCCCGCCCATCCATGGAAAGGACTTCTTGGCTCTTCACCTCACGGTCCGTGAACTGAAGAAACAGGTGGTGGGTCAGCGCCTCCAGGGGAACGTCGTCGCCGTCCTTACCGCAGCGTCCGTTCAGGGCGATGGTCGCGTGGTCCCGATCGTCCCGGTAGGCCAAGAGTGAGCCGCTGACCTGGATGGGGCGCCACGCCTGGGGGATGGGGCCCACCCGGAACGCCATGTCCTCGTTCCGGAACACGTGCCCGTCGAACTGCGGCCCGCCGCAGCCCACCAGGGCGGCGCACAGGGCAAGCGCTGAGAGGCGGAGTTTCATGGGCAACCCGGCGGTTCTACCACGCGGGCCTCGCAGAGTATCGCGGAGGGCGCCCGGCGTGCTTACCGTAGGGGGACCGTGATCCCCATCCGCGACGAGAACCCCACGCGAACGACACCGTTCGTGAACTACGCGCTGCTCGCCGCCAACGTCGTGGCGTTCTTGCTCGAATGGGGGTTGATGCAGGGGGGCGCCGCCTGGTTGATCCCGGGCTATGGCCTGGTTCCCACCCGCTTCGCCGCGGACCCCGGGGGCGAAGCCTTCACCATCTTCACCAGCATGTTCATGCACGGCGGTTGGGAGCACCTCGCCGGCAACATGTTGTTCCTCTACATCTTCGGCGACAACGTCGAAGACGCCCTGGGCCACGCGCGCTACTTCGGCTTCTATCTGTTGACGGGCACCGCCGCCGCCGTCGCGCAGGTGTACATCGATCCCACCAGCATGGTCCCGATGGTCGGCGCGTCCGGTGCCATCGCCGGAGTCCTCGGCGCGTATCTCGTGCTCTATCCCCGAGCGCCCGTCGTGGTCGTGAACCCCATCTTCCCGCTGTGGTTCATCCTGGGCGCGTTCCTGGTGTTCCCGGCGTGGTTGGTGGTCGGCGAGTGGTTCTTGTGGAACCTGGTGCGCGGCGTGGGTTCTTTGGGTCTCGGGGTCGGCGGCGGCGTGGCGTTCTTCGCGCACCTCGGCGGCTTCCTCGCCGGCCTGGTGATGATCCGACCGCTCATGATCGGACGCGAGCGCCACAGCGTGCGACGCTGGCAGGGCTGGCGACCGCCGCCGGGCAGGTCCTACTCCCGGGGCGATGGCCCCCGCCAAGATCCCTGGATCCCACCGCCTCCGTAGCGTTTGATTGTCGTTCCGCCGCGGAAACGCCAAGGGCGGACGCCGCGCCGAGCCAACATCAAAACGAGAACGAGTACTTCACGACGCTGAAGGCCGTCTTGAAGAAATCGGTGACGTTCTCCGGGGGGTTCGGCTCGTTGCAGCGCATGTACATGCTGCCCTGCATTTGATACGTGGCCCCGCCGATCATCTTGGGAAAGGTGACGGAGCGCTTGCGGGTGACGTCCACGTAACCGGAGTCCGTGGCCAGCGAGGTGGTGCCCACGTCCAGGTACTTGTCCACGCTCTGGGTGCCGGGCATCGAGTCGGAGTCCGCGCTGCCCGTCTCGCCGGCAATGTCGTTCAAGGTGTCGCCGGATCCCTCACACGGCTGCAGCGCCGCTTGCCAGGCCTGAGCCCGCGCCTCGGCCATGACCTCGAGCTTGACCTTCTGGTAGCTCACGGCCGCCCACATGCAGGCCATGATGATGGCCAACACGCCGGTGACGATCACGGCCTCCACCGCTGCGGCTCCTCGACGTGCGCGCCTCCGACGTGTCATGGGTGGGGCGTTTGCAGGATCTCGGCCAACGCCGCTCTACTCCCGACCGGGCAGAAAACCGTGATTTCGACGCTTCTCTTGGTGACGGAACGCGCGCGGGCGATGAGCGCCGTTTCGGCATCGAAACAGCTGCTTCGTGTGACGTGTCGCCGTACTCCAGTGTCAGAACACCCTGTCTGACACCCGGATGGCGCCGGTGTCCGTGTTTGTAGGTACGTGGCTGGCGAAGAGCGTCACCGCCGGCGGCGGCCGCCAGGCCAAAGATGCTATTCTGTGGGTTGGAACGCGTCGTGCACCACGAGCACGACTCACCACCATGAGGATGCGACTCGGGGACCCACGGCGAGCTCGCGCTGGTTTCAGCGTGCTCCTGCTGTGCGTGGTCAGCGCCTGCACCTTGGAGGTCGGCCAGGAGTCGGACGTGTCCCAGGTGGAGCAAGCGGCGACCCAGAAGACGCTGATCGCCGGCCGCAAGGTGCGGCTCTGGAGCAACCTGAAGCGCGACCGCGGCGCGGCCCACTACCGCGCCTGCGAAAACCAGCCCTTCAAGTTCACCCTCACCTTCCGCAACAAGGGCAGCGCCATCTGGCGCGACGTGAAGGGTCGCGGGGACGCGGTGGGCAGCGACGTCTTCGTGGAGACCGCCAACGGGAAGGTGGACGCGCTGACGGATCGCAAGCGCTTCAGCTTGCGAAACAACCTGAACGATTACGTGCGCGGCGACCGCAAGGCGCACGAATGCAGCACCAAGCGGGGCTGCCGCAACACGCGGGCGATCAAGGGCGGGATGAACGCCCGGGCTCCCAACAAGCCGGGCATCTACGCCACGCGCTGGCGCCTGCGGGACTACAGCAAGAAGTGGAACGGTGGGCAGGGCTTCGGCCCCAAGCCAACAGTGCGCATCCGCGTGGTGCACTGCGATCCCGCGCCGGAGAACTGTGGCTGCACCGTGGAGTGCTCCGATGGCACCAGCACCAAGCTGTGGTCCGCCATCGAGAGCGACGCCATGTGCAAGAGTGTGGCCGAGGGCTACTGCAAGCCGGCGGACTACGTGGGCCACCAGTTCGTGGAGTGCGGGCAGCCCATCACGCCGGGAGACGACTTCCCGGGCGGCTACGCCGGCTCCCCCGGCGACGAGGATCTGGAGGACCCGCCCAACAGCTGGTGGATCGACGAGGAGGATCCTTCGGGCAGCGGTGGCAGCGGCGGGTCCGGCGCAGGTGGCGGTGCCTGGTGGTGGGATGACGACGACGAGGATCCGGGGATCGGCATCGAGCTGCCGGACGATCCGGACTACCAGCCCGATGGCTTCGATGGCGTCGCGGAAGAGCCGCCGCGCGGCAGCGTGCTCGAGTCGGACTCCGGCTGCAGCGCGTCCCGCTCCCCGGCGGGTTCCGGGCTGTGGACCCTGGCAGCGCTGGGAGCGCTGGGGCTCGTGATTCGACGACGCTCCGTCAGAAGCTCACGTGGACGGCGGTCGAAACACCGCTAGCCGTCGGCGCGATGCCGACGCGGGCGCTGCCGCTCTGCTCCTTCTTCGAGTCCGAGCCGAAGTAGAAGTACGCGGCGCCGCCCAAGGCCACGGCCGCCACGGCCAAGGACACGTCGGCCCGGGTAAAGTCGGCCTGCACGTCGTCGACGTCGTCCTGAGCGCAGCTGCCCTTGCAGTCTTCGAGGTCGGAGCGACCGCTGAGGCCCGAGAGGCCGAAGTAGCCGAAGCTCAACAGGCCCACGGCACCGACTCCGGCCAGCACGTAGCTGATGGTCGGAGGACCGCTGGGCACTTCCCTTTTCGGTGGGGGGGCCGGGAAATCGGCTTCCACGCGCCGGTTCTTTTCTCCCGCCGCGAGGGTGATGCGTTTCTCCACGGCCTCGTGACCCGGCGCTTCGAAGCGGAACGTGTGCGCCCCGGGCTCGACCTCCCGGGGCTCCTCCGTGACGGCGTTCACGAAAGGCTTGCCGTCGAGCAGCACCCGCGCGCCCGGCACCGGCGCGACCAGCACGACGCTGGCCATGCTCGCCGTCACCTCCCGCAGCCAGGTCTCGCAGTCCGAACGCAAGAGTGCGGGGCAGTCCGCCTCGACGCACACCAAGAGGTCCGTCTTGGCGGCAGACAGCTCCCCTGCGTTCTTGTGGCGCTGAGCGGCCTCGTAGGACGAAAGGCATTGGGCCTTGTCTGCGGCCTCAGCGCTCGACGTGAGCGTGACCAGCGCGAGGAGCGTGGCGGTGTGGCGACCCATCCCCGACCGTTATTCTTCGTCCCGCGCGCGACGGCAAGCCGCACTGCTTTGGCTCCCGGACGGGGGGCGCGGTAGAGTCGCCCGGGGCATGGCCGACGTCACCGAAACCCGGCGGGGGCCCGAGCAAGTCGCGTCGTCGCGCGCCGTGGTCGGCGTGGTCGCGATCTTCAGCGAGGCGGGGCCCGGGGCGTTGCCTCGCCCCCTGGCCGTGAGCTCGCGCTTTCGCGTTGGCCGCGGCGAAGGCGTCGCGTTTCGTCTGGACGACTCGCAGGTGTCGCGGGAGCACGTGGAGCTGGCCCCCGCCCAGGGTGGGGTCGCGGTCACGGATCTGGGCAGCCGCAACGGGACCTTCATCGATGGCGCGAAGGTGGAAGCGCCCGGCACCTTTGCACCCGTCGGCGCTTGCATCCGCTGCGGCAAGAGCTTGCTGGCGGTGGTGAACGACGTCGCGCTGTTCCAGAAGAACCCGCCGAGCTTGACGCCGCCCCTGGTCGGCAGCGCGCGCATGGCGGAGGTGCGCCGGCTGGTCGCAACGGTGGCGCCGTTCTCCTACGCCGTGTTGATCCTGGGCGAGACGGGCACCGGCAAGGAGCGCGTGGCGGAAGCCTTGCACGCCGCCAGCGACCGCCCCGGCGCCTACGTGCCGGTGAACTCCAGTGCCATCCCCCACAACCTGATGGAGTCGGAGCTCTTCGGGCACGCTCGCGGCGCCTTCTCGGGATCGCATCAGGCACGAGCAGGGCTGTTCCGCGCCGCCGACCGCGGCACGCTGTTCTTGGACGAGATCGCCGATCTGCCACTGGAAGCGCAGGCCAAATTGCTGCGCACCCTGGAGACGGGTGAGGTCCGCGCAGTGGGTGAGGACCACACCAGCGTGGTGGACGTGCGCGTGGTGTCGGCCACCAACGCCAACCTCGACGATCTCAGCCGCGCGGGACGCTTCCGCGCGGATCTCCTGCACCGCATCTCCACCTGGCGCATCACGCTGCCGCCGCTTCGAGAGCGCCTCGAGGACGTGCCCCTGCTCTCAGCCCACTTCCTGCCGAGTGGGGCGCCGGGGTTTTCGGTGGAAGCCATGGAACGCATGGTCTTGTGGCGCTGGCCGGGCAACGTGCGGGAGCTGAAGAGCGCGGTGGTGACCGCCGCCGCCCGCGCGAGCGCCGAAGGCGTGGCTCAGATCCTGGTCGGCCATCTGCCGGAGGTGCTGTCCGCCGGCAACGCGCCGGCAGCGCCGCCCTCGGGCCCGGACGCTGACGGCATGTTCCGCGCACGGGTGGAGACCGCCCTCGCGCTGCGGGAGGGCAACGTGGCGCAAGTGGCTCGCGACCTCGGCTGCGGTCGACCGTGGCTGTACCAAGAGATCAAGCGGCTGGGCATCGACATCAACGCGTTCCGGAAGCGATGAAGCGCCGCGTGCTCGCCGTCGTCGCTCTGCTCGGCAGCGCCTGCAACGTGCTGTTCTCGCTGGACGGCTACGCTGGCGACCAAACCTTGGCCAGCTGTTCCAGCTGCAAGGCGGAGCGCTGTCAGTGCGCGCCCAAGGCGCCCGCCGATTTCGACTACGTGCGTCTGCACTTCCCGAGCTCCGCCGGGGACGGCTGCCCTTCGGGCACCACCGCCGCGCTGGCGCTGGGGCAGGGAGCCCGGGACACGGGCTGCGCCTGCAGCTGCAAGAGTCCGGCACCGGGCGGCGCCTGCGGCCTGGCCATCTTCGCCGGCAAGGGCTGCAGCGGAATGCCCAGCCAGATGCTCACGGGCGCGGCGTGCACCGCCATCAGCGTGACGGGAGAGGCCTCCGCGGCGACGCTGCTCGCCGCCGGCACGCCCTGCGAGGTGACGGCGGATCTCGTCGCGCCGGAGTTCGCCACGCCGATCCTCGCCTGCATCGACGCCACGCCGGGCAGCGACTGCGACTCCAAGAGCATCTGCACTGCGGCCCCCGATGCGCCCTTCGACGCCGCGGCCTGCGTGCTCGCCAAGACGGACGGAGACACGAGCTGTCCCGCGGCGTACGGGCACAAGTACAAGCTATCCACCGGGCTCGACGACCAGCGGAGCTGCGGCGCCAGCGGCTGCGGCTGCGATCCGCAGAAGTGCCCGAGCACGCTCATCTCGCTGTGCGACAGCGCGGACTGCTCGAGCTGCCCGAAGGCGAATCAGCCGATCAACGGTTGCGCGGACTTCGGTGGCTTGAGCCACGCGCTGGTGAACAGTGCCGGCACGACGCAGGGCGGATGCCAGCCCCAGGGCAGCGCGACCAGCATCGGCATCGTGAAGCCCACGGGAACCCGCGTCGTGTGCTGCCGGGATGCGCTCGCCTCTGCGAGCGCGGACGCGGGCACGGACTGATTCTCAGAAGCACTGAGGCTTCGGCACCTTCACGCGACCGTTGGGCGTATCCTTGTAGGTGAAGGGCGGGACACAGGGATTCGGTTTGGGAGCGGTGTGCCGTACCGTGGGTGGGGGTGCGGGCGGCGGCGACGCAGACGCAGACGCAGACGCAGACGCCGAGGGCGGCGCGGCGGGCGGCGCCGCAGACGGTGCCGCCGACGTGGACGCGACGAACGGCGCGACGAGCTCGACGCTGTGGGCCGGCTCCACTGCCGGCGTTGGAGTGGGGTCCGGCGAGTTTCCGCGGGCCACCAACAAAACCAAAATCACGGCACAGAACAGCACGGCGCCGAGCAAGGCTCCGCCCAGCGCGAGCCACACCCGGCGGGGTTCCTTCTCTTCTCTGCGCGGTGGGCCCAGGGCGGACATGTCGCCGGTGACGAGGGACACGACCTCCGGCGCGGAATGCTCCGTGGCAGCTGCGGTGGCGGCGTCCGGCGAGGACGCCAGCGGCGGTCGCTCGATGACGACGCTGTCGTCTCCGGCCTCGATGCGCTGCACGCGGCGAGCGCGCTCGGCGAGCAAGGGACCCGCCACCTGCTCCACCCATTCCGCGACCTCGCGCTGGGAGGCGGGCGGCACTGCGCGCTCGACGGCAATGGCGAAATCCCGCGCGCTCGCGAAGCGATCGTCGGCCTCGATGGACAGCGCCTTCATCACCGCCAGATCGAGCGCCGGAGGCAACCCGGGACGGATGGCACCCGGGGGCTCGCGGGCGCCCTCGTTGACCATCTTGAACACGTGGGCGTCACTCTTGCCGCGGAACAGCCGGCGCCCGGTGAACAGCTCCCAGGCGACCACGCCGGCGCCGTACACGTCGGTGCGGCGATCCACCGTCTCGCCCACCAGCTGCTCCGGCGCCATGTACTCGGGCTTGCCCTTGATCTGACCCGCGCGCGTCATCTGCAGGCGCTCCGCAGCGTAGGCGATGCCGAAGTCGAGCACTCGGGGCAAGCCGTCGGAGCCGACCATCACGTTGTGGGGCGACACGTCGCGGTGGACGATGTGCAGCGGCGCGCCGTTCTCCGCTTTGGCCTCGTGGGCAGCGTGCAGGCCGGTGAGCATGCCGACCAGCACCGCGCTGGCGATCCCCGGCGGAATTGCGTGACCCGCCGAGGTCTCCATTCGCAAGAGGCCCGAGAGCGACTCGCCCGCCACGTACTCGAGCACGATGAAGAGCTCCGTGGGCAGCGACACCACGTCGAGAATCGGCACCACGTTGGGATGACGAACCCGCGCCGCGAGACGCGCTTCGTCCAGGAACATGGACACGAAGTCCGCCTCAACGGCGAGGTGTGGGTGCAGCCGCTTGATGGCGACGATGCGAGAAAACCCGACGGGACCGACCAGCCGACCCAGATGCACGCGGGCCATGCCGCCGCTGGCGAGAGTTTCGAACAGCAGGTAGCGACCGATGCGCTCCGGATCCCTGCCCGCCGAAGGCAGTGTCGCCGAGCTGCTCACGCCCGCGCCTCCAAGATCACTGAGTCGAGGGTAGCGGGCGGCGTGCAGCGGCTCAAGCTCGCCAGGCAGGGTGTCGGCTGACATGTCTGACACCCGCGATCGCGATGACAGCAGAAATACAGGCTCTCGGCGCGTTCCGAGTGTCAGCCCCGGGGTGCGAAAACCTGCGCTTTGGTGGGCAGTTTCAATGGAACGGCATCTGCAATCGCACCGTGTATGCGACACGCGTCCTGGATCCTCCTGTGCCTGGTAGCGGTACTCGTGGGCTGCGCGGCTCCCAACCTGGGAGACGGCGAATACGAGGCCTGTGAGCTCGAGCCCCAGACTCTGTCCGAGCCGCTCTCCTCGGGAGAAGACGTGGCCTCCACACAGGAAGCGCTGTCGTCCTTCAGCTGCGGCATGAAGGCAGCGACGGGCTACACGTCGGGCAAGTCCTTCAAGATCAAGGTCGTCACGGTGGACGGCAAGCACGTCGAGTGGAAGACGGCGAACGCCTACCTACGTATGGCCAAGGCGGCGGCCAAGAGCGGCGTGCAGATCCGTATCGTGAGCGGCTTTCGCACCATGAGCGAACAGCAGTACTTGTACAACTGCTACAAGAGCTGCAGCTGCAACAGCTGCTCCTTGGCGGCCACTCCGGGATACAGCAACCACCAGAGCGGCCACGCCCTGGACTTGAACACCAGCGCGCCCGGCGTGCTCTCCTGGCTCACGAAGCACGGCGGAAGCTACGGCTTCAAGCGCACGGTGCCGGGAGAAGCCTGGCACTGGGAGTGGTGGGGCAAAGATCCCGGTCAGGGTCCCTGCAACGGCGGCACGCTGAAAGCCAAGCTCACCAAGCGCTGGAGCAACGCGCGGCGCTACCGCGGCAAGGCCGCCAACTACGTCGTGTGCGCGGGCAAGCCCATGAAGCTCGCCTTCACCTTCAAGAACACCGGCACCGCCATCTGGCACGACATCGACAAGCGCGGCTCGAAGGTGGGCAGCGACGTCTTCCTGGTCACGGCCAACGGCAAGAAGGACAAGCTCACCGGCAAGAAGCGCTTCAGCGTGCGCCTCAACAAGAACAAGCACGTCCACGGCGATCGCAAGGCCAAGAACTGCAGCAGCAAGAACGGCTGCCGCAAGACCACTTTCATCGAGGGCGGCGTCCACGCCAAGGCGCCCAAGAAGACCGGCGTGTACACGACGCGCTGGCGGCTCAGGGACTACAGCAAGGCCTGGGGCAAGAAGTCGAAGGGCTTCGGCCCAAAGGTGCAGCTGAAGTTCAAGGTGGTGTCCTGCAACCAGCCCAAGCAGGAGTGTGGCTGCCGCGTGTGGTGCAACGACGGCAAGAGCCACAAGCTGGCCGCCAGCATCGACAGCGCCGCCGCCTGCAAGAGCGTGGCGCAGACCTACTGCAAGCCGGCCAGCTATCTCTCGCACAGCTTCCAGGCCTGCGCCGTGGACGACAACCAAGCCGTCGGCGGTGGGCCGCAGAACGGCAGCGAGTCGGACCCCGCAGCGGATCCCGGCAGCGATCCGACGACGGACCCGAGCGCCGATCCGACGACGGACCCGAGCGCCGATCCGACGACGGACCCGAGCGCTGATCCGACGGATCCGGATCCCAACGCCGAGCCGCCCGAGGACGACGAGACGGATCCCGGCGCGCTGCCGGCGCCCGAGGACGAGGACACGGGACTCGGCATCGACGAGCCGGACGACCCGGACTTCGTGGACGACGGCTTCCCGGGCTACGACGAGAACGCCGAACCGCGGGACGGCGCGAGCTGCAGCGTGTCGACACCGGGCAGCCCGACGAGCGGCGCGTTCCTGCTGCTCGCCGCACTGGGCGCCGTGCTCGTGGTGCGGCGCCGCCGGCGACGAGCATTCCACGGAGGACTCCTTGCGCTCGTGGCCCTCGTCGTCGTGGGCTGCGGCGCCGACGCCAGCGCGCCCGCGCCGCGCGCCAGCCTGAGCGGTGACTCACCCCTGGTGGCGACCTTCCAAGACGCCGAAGCCGAGAGCGGGGTGCCCGCCGAAATGCTCGCCACGCTCTCGTGGCTACAGGCGCGCCTCAGCATGAACCTCTCCACGGAAAGCCACGAAGGTCCCCAGGAGGTCGGCTTGATGGCGATCGCCGGGGACAAGCTAAACCAGAGCGCCGAAGAAGCGCGCCTCGAGCCCAGCGTGGTGGCCGTGGACGCCCGCGCCAACGTGCGCGCTGCCGCGGCGTGGCTCGCCGCCGAGGCGCGCCGCGAGGGCCTGTCCCCGACTACGGACTCCGAGTGGGCCCCGGTGCTCCGCGCCTGGGGCGGCGACGACGTGGCGAGCGCGACGTTGCGACTGCTGGCGACGGGTTGGGACGGCAGCGACGACGATGGCTACGGCGTTTCCGTGACGGGCAGCGGCGCACCGGAAGCCGAAGCCAGTGGTACCGCGGCGAGCCAACAAGAGCTCGGATATCCCGGCGGCAAGTGGAGCCCGGCCTACTCCGGGAACTACACCCACGCCTCACGCGGCAAGAGCGACATCCGTTACGTGGTGATCCACACCACGCAGGGTTCTTACGCGGGCACCATCAACTGGTTCAAGAACCCCGCAGCCAAGGTCAGCTCGCACTACGTGGTGCGTTCCCACGATGGCGCCATCACGCACATGGTGGACGACAAGAACATCGCCTGGCACGACGCGTGTTTCAACAGCTACTCCATCGGCATCGAGCACGAGGGCTTCGTGGAGTCGCCGAAGAAGTGGTACACGGAGGCGATGTACCGGTCGTCCGCCCGCCTCACGGCGTGGCTGTGCGACAAGTACGGCATCCCCAAGGATCGCACGCACATCTTGGGCCACGGCGACGCGCCGGACTGCAGCGATCACACCGACCCGGGCTCCGGCTGGAACTGGAGCGAGTACATGAAGCTCGTGAAGACGGGCGGAAAGGTGAAGACGCTCAAGGCCAAGGCCGTGAAAAAGTGGAGCAACGCGCGCCGCTACCGTGGCAAGAAAGCCGACTACGTCGCCTGCGCCGGAGACGACCTCAAGCTCTCCTTCACCTTCAAGAACGTGGGCAGCGCCATCTGGCACGACATCAAGGGTCGCGGAAAGAACGTGGGTAGCGACGTCTTCTTGGTGACCAGCAACGGCAAGAAGGACAAGCTCACCGGTCGCGTCCGCTACAGCTTGCGGAACAACAAGAACCAACACGTTCACGGCGACCGCAAGGCCAAGAACTGCAGCACCCAGAACGGCTGCCGCAAGACCACCTTCGTGAAGGGCGGCATGAAGGCCAAGGCCCCCAAGAAGCCGGGTATCTACCACTCGCGCTGGCGCCTGCGAGACTACAGCAAAGCCTGGGGAAAGAAGTCCCACGGCTTCGGCCCCAAGGTGGATCTCAGCCTGCGCGTCGTCTCCTGCAACCAACCGAAACAGGAGTGCGGTTGCCGCGTGTGGTGCAGCGACGGCAAGAGCCACAAGCTGGCCGCCAGCATCGACAGCTCCGCGGCGTGCAAGTCGATCGCCAAGACCTACTGCGCGCCCTCGAAGTACCTTTCCCACAGCTACCAGGCGTGCGCCGTGGATCCGACTCAACCGGCACCTCCGAGCGAGACCCAGTCGGACTCCGGTGTGGACCCGGACCCCGGCGTGGACCCCGAGGCGGAAGGCGACGAAGACGATCCGAACGGCTTCGTGATCGACGACACCGAAGACGACCCCGACGTGCTGCCCGTGGAGGACGACGCGGACTTCACCGACGACGGCTTCGACGGCGACGCCGATCGGACACCGGACCTCGGCTCGGCCGACGGCGGCTGCGCGATCTCCACTCCGCCCGCACCGGCTTCACCCTTGCCCATCGCCGCGTTCTTGGCGCTGGGTGCTCTCGTCGAGATCCGCCGCAGGGCTCGGCGATGAAACGCCTCCTGGCTCTGGGCCTCCTCACCGTCGCGGCCTGCTCCGCGGAAATGGGAGACGAAGATCTCGGCTTCCGTCAGGAGCCCTTGAGCGTGCCGAACAAGGCCTTCTGCAGCGTGTCGGTGGAGGGCCACGGCAAGAAGGAGATGGAGACGGACTACATCCCGCATGTCATCACCTGCGAGAACGGCGGCGCCAATCTGGAGGCCCTCAAAGCACAAGCCATCGCCGCCCGCTCCGTCGCCTACTACTCCCTGATGACCAAGGGCAGCATCTGCGACAGCCAAGGCTGCCAGGTGTACGGCTGCGGCGCAGCACCCTCGGAGAACGCCAAGCGGGCCGCCAAGGAGACCGCCGGCATGATCCTCTCCTACGGCGGCATGCTCACCTACGCGTTCTATGTGGCGGGCGACTCGGGCGCGTCGCCTCCGAGCTGCAAGGACTACGGCGGCGCCACCAGCCCGTACGTCACCTACAACTGGGGCAAGAGCGGCAAAGCGGTGGAGCAGAGCTCCCTTGGCTATCAAGGGCCGCCGGGCTTTGGTCAGAACCGCGGCTGCATGAGCCAGTGGGGCGCGCGCTGCCTCGAGAATCACAAGGGCTTCAAGGCCGCGGACATCCTGCGCTTCTACTACGGGCAGGACATCAAGGTGATTCAGACGGCCGGCGCCTGCGTGCCGGAAGAAAAGACCCTGAAGGCGAAGCTCACCAAGAAGTGGAGCAACGCCAAGCGCTACCACGGCAAGTCGGCCGACTACGTGGTGTGCGCCGGCGATCCCTTCCGCATGACCTTCTCCTTCAAGAACACCGGCAGCGCTACCTGGCGCGAGGTGAAGCACCGCGGCAGCGCCATGGGCTCCGACGTGTTCCTGGTCACCGCCAACGGCAAGGCCGACAAGCTCACCGGCAAGAAGCGTTGGTCCCTGCGCAAGAACGCCAACGCCGTGGTGCGTGGCGATCACAAGGCCAAGAGCTGCATCACCAAGAACGGCTGTCGCAAGACGCGCTTCGTCAAGGGCGGCCTCCACGCCACGGCTCCCAAGAAGCCCGGCGTCTACCGCTCCCGCTGGCGGCTACGAGACTACAGCAAGCACTGGGGAAAGAAGTCTCACGGCTTTGGTCCCAAGGTGGATCTGAAGATCAAGGTCGTGAGCTGCGAGCAGCCCAAGCAGGAGTGCGGCTGCCGGGTGTGGTGCAGCGACGGCAAGAGCCACAAGCTGGCCGCCAGCATCGACAGCGCCGCCGCGTGCAAGAGCGTGGCCAGCACGTACTGCAAGCCGGACCAGGCCATCGCCCACGAGTTCACGAAGTGCGCAGCGCCGGATCCCGGCACGACGCCGGAGCCCGGCACGACGCCCGATCCCGGCACGACGCCCGATCCCGGCACGACGCCGGATCCCGGCACGACGCCGGATCCCGGCGCGACGCCGGATCCCGGCACGACGCCCGATCCCGGCGCGACGCCCGATCCCGGCGCGACGCCGGAACCGGAGGACGAACAGATCGACAACGGCATCGAGGTCGACGGCGACGACGGCAGCACCACCGAGGACGACGCCGACTTCTCCGACGACGGCTTCAACGGTGACGAAGAAACCCCCTGGCAGAGCGCCAGCGAAGGCTGTGGCATCTCGACTCAGCCGAACCCAAGCCCCTTCGCGGCGCTCGCGCTCTTGTTCGCGTTCGGTCTTTTGTACCGACGGCGTGTAAACTGATCGATGGAGGCGAAGATGCGTTGGTTGTTTGTGGCTCTGGTCCTCACCACCGGTTGTGGCAGCAACTCCGGCGATGGTCCGCCGGTGAGCGGTAGCGGCGGCAGCGCCGGCAGCTCTTCACTGAACGACGCCGCCTACGAGGAGTACCCGCCGGAGCCCGGCGTGTGCCGCGCGCTGTGCTGCACCAACGCCGACTGCGCCACCGGTGAGGCGTGCACGCCCTTCGACACCAACGCCGGCACCCTCGGCGTGTGCTCACCGGGCTGGGCCGGCGACGGCGGCACGGATCCCGACGCCGGCGCCTCCTCCGGCGACGGCGGCGCCTTCCCCGAGAGCTGCTGGACGCTCAACAATCCCGAATGCAACCCGCTTTCGAACGAGCCCTGCGACGTGGGCGGTGCTTGCGACGTGGGCGGCCAGGGCGATCCACAAACCGAGCCCGTGGTCAGCTGCTACTACGACGACAACACGCAAGGCCCCGGCGAGACCTGCGACAACGTGGACGGCCCCTTTTGCGTGCCCGGGTACCACTGCGTTCCCAACTGATCCCAGATTTTGGGCTCTCCTCACACATTCGTGGGTGCATGAATGCGACGATGGAGCGCGCGCAGGGACGTGCCCCTCGACTGGGTCATGGTCTTTCTGGTCCGCCGCGGCAAAGGGCCGAAGCGTCCCCCCTGCGCGGAACTACGGACGACATTCGCCAGTGAGCGCATCGAGAGCTTGCAGCCCATCGGATTCGTGACGTTCGTGGTTCTGGCTCGACATGAGTCCCCCTTGGGTTCCCATCGACATACCACGCGAAATTCTGGCTCTTTCAGTGGCTCGCTGGTGCGCGTTCAGAGCGATGGATGCTTCAGAAATCGAAACCGGTCAAAGAAGCACCGGGCCCAATTGCGGAGCTCGACAGCGCCTCTCTTCGCCTCTTTCCCGATGGCCGAAACGCGGGGACTGGCGCACCAAGGCCAACGATCCCTCAGCCACGAATGTGTGAGGAGAGCCAGATTTTGTTGGTCCGGCGCGGATGCTACCCTGCGCCCATGAAACGTGAGCTCGAGCTCGAGCTGATCCGGCGAGCCCTCGACAACATCTCGAACAAGACCAGCGACAGCGCGGGGGAGCCCTTCGGCGTGCCCGTGGAACGCTATCTGTCGGAGACGGTGCTCGCCGCCGAACGGCGGCTCTTGCGTCAACGCCCGGTGGTGGTCGCCTTTGCTTCGCAGGTGGCCGAGCCCGGCAGCGTGGTGGTGCACGACCACGCGGGCGTGCCCGTCCTCGTGACGCGAACCAAAGACGGCGAGCTGCACGCGTTCTTCAATGCTTGCCGCCATCGCGGCACCAAGATCGCGCTGGAAGGCTGCAGCGCGGCGGACAAGCTCGTGTGCCCGTATCACGGCTGGAGCTACGATCTTTCCGGACGCCTGCGCGGCGTGCCTCACCGCGGCGAGTTCTCCGGCGTGGATCTGGCTGCCAAGAACCTGGTTGAGCTTCCGGTGTGGACCCACGCGGGGCTCGTGCTCACGCGCATGACCGCCGGCCCCAGCGAAGACCTGGCCCTCGGCGCCCTACCGCAAGATCTCGAGAGCTTCGGCTTCGGCGATCACGTGCTGTTCGGAGCCAGCGTGCGAGAGCGGCCGCTGAACTGGAAGCTGATGCTCGACGGTTCCTGGGAGACGTATCACTTCCGCACGACCCACGACAAAACCATCGCGCCGTTCTTCTTCGACAACACCGGCGTGTTCGACTGGGACGCCCCCAACCTGCGCATGGTGCTGCCCAAGCGCAGCATCTTGGAGCTGCGCGACGCGGGCACCCGGAGCTGGCACATCCGGCCCCACGCCAACCTGATCTACAGCTTGTTCCCCAACACCATCGTGTTGGTGCAGCCGGATCACGCCATGGTGCTCACGCTGTGGCCCACCGCCGTGGATCGCACCGTCATCGCGGCGGGCATGTTGGTTCCGGAAGCGCCGAGCTCCGACAAGGCCGTCGAGCACTGGCACAAGAACGAGCAGATCTTCTGGGACGCCATCGAAGAAGACCTGGACATGGGCGCCCGCATCCAGGCCACGCTGGCCAGCGGCGCGAACCCCGAGCTCTTGTGCGGCCGCTCCGAGCACTTGATTGGCAAGTACCGGGCGGAGCTGGACCGCGCGCTGTTCGTGGCGTGACGGGGATCGCGCCGTACCGGCATCAAGCGGAAAGAGCCACCGCGGGACGTTCCAAGAGCGCGGCGGCGCACGGGGCGACCACTCGCGTGATGGCGTCGCGGCGAAGCTCCGCGCGCTCGCGCTCGTCGAGCAAGCCGAGCTCGGCGCGGCGGGCGGCATTCGGGTGGCGCGCGGGAAGCGGCGCGGCGGTCACCTCGCGCTGAGCGAGCGCGAGCTCGCGGCGGGCAACGTCGCGAAGCTCCGGTCGCTCTCCCACGAGCCAGGTGACGAAGCGCCACGCCAGGGCCGCGTGCCGAGTCTCGTCTCGAGCGATGGACGCGAGGGCCGAGCGTACGGCGGGATCGAGCGTCTGACTCGCGGCGTGCTCCGCCTCCACGGCGGCGAGGGTCTCGCCGATGCAACCTTCGCGGATCACGTCGGCGAGCACCTGACGCGCATCGAGGGGCGGCAGCGCGCCACCGAGATCGAGCGCCGTGGGACCGAGGGGGCTCTCGGCGTAGCTGCTGGCGAAGGAGAACGCGAGAGCGGCGTGCGCCGTCTCGTCCAGCTGGGCGGCGTTCGACTCCTGCAGCAACGACAGCGGCGCGCCGAGCCCCAAGAGCTGGAGCGCGAAGCGCGCGAAGGCCGCCACGCTGGCGTGCTCCATCAAGCCGACGCGGGTCCAGTGCTCGGCAAGCTCGAGCCGCTCGGCGCGGGTGAGCCCATCCAGGCTCGGCCCGGGGTGACCCGTGTAGTCGCTCCGGGTTGCCACCTGCGCGAGACGCGCCACGCCCTCGACCAAGAACGGTCGACCCAGACCGGCACAGCCGTTCGTCACGCACACCAGGTTGCCGGCAGAGCCGGTGGTGCAATAGGTACCCGGATCGCAGTCGTCGCTGCTACCGCACTCGTCCGCCGGGGACTGGCAGTGAAGATTGGGCGACGTGCATTCACCGACCGGCGAGACGCAGTCGTACCCCGTGCCGCAATCCGCGGAGGTGTCACAGTCCGCCGGCACGCAGGTGCCAACGGGATCTCCGCACAGGCAGTGCATGCCCGCGCCACACTCGGCATCCGTGGTGCAGCCATAAGCGCAGTTGCAGGAGGACGGCGCGCCGCCGCCACCCGCGTTGTACGTGCAGTAGCCATGAGCTTGCCCGGTGCAGTCCGTGTCCTCGGTGCAGTTCATTTGAGTCGCGGTGCAGGGGTTCACTCGCGGCATGGCCTCGGGGCACGTCTTTGCCTCCCGCCGTGCGACCGTTCCGTTGCCGCAGGTCACCACGCCGGTGTCCTGCCCGTTCACCACGATCGGCTGCGGGTCCTTGCAGGGGAAGGCATAGGCGGCACCACCCGCGCCGCCGGCACCACCCGTGACCCCACCGCCGGTGCCGCCCGTCACGCCGCCGTCCGTGCCCCCGCCACCGGTGCCGGCGCCACCGGTGCCCGCGCCCCCCGTGCCCGACCCGCTCTCACTGCTTCCACCGCAAGCCGGAGCCAACAGCCCCAACGCCGCGAACAACCACGTCGCATACCGGTCCACCGATCGGAATTGCCTCATCCCACGCTCTCCTCTTTGGCCCAAACTGGCACGCTCACGAAACGCCCGGAGCCCAACAGCAACAACGATACCAGAGTGGTAGGAAGCCAGGGATGACGCGGGGCGTAGGACGCGACGTGCGGAATGCTTTCTCATTGGTTCCTGCGCTTGCGTGCGTCGGATGTTGGGCGGGCGGCGGGCAGCTCAAGCCGGGCACGGCGCCCTCGGGAGTTCCGAGTCCCACTTTGATGACGCGGGCCGTGGACTGCCGCGGCAACGTGGGTGATCAAGCCGCGGGCAAGACCGTCGCGGCGCAGACCGACTACGGCGCACAGATGTTGAGCGTCGTGGATGGTGGCGTGCTGAGCTTCGGGCCCGCGTTGCCACCGTTCTCGTCGTCGGTGTGCGGGTCGCTCTTCGATGCCGACGCCCAAGACTCCGATGACTGGTCGGCGCCACGACCTCCCATTGCCATCGCGCGGTTGCTCGAGCGCTACGATGCCAAGTCCGTGTTGGTGCCCGCGGTGACCAGTGAGTGGCGCTGCGTCTCCGCCGGCGAGCTTTCCACCAGCTGCACTGAAGCGAGCGTCACGGTGGTCGCGTACCTGTTCACCACAGACGGCGTGATCTGGAAGTCCCGCGCGCACCGCGGTATCGGCAACGAGACTCCGGATCTGGCCGGTGGCGTGGAAAAGCTGTTCGAGGACGCGCCGCCCTTGGCCGCCGCTCCCCTGCAAGACGAGCAGGCTCCGACCTACGAGCGGGCGCTCGAGGAAGCGGGCGTAGCGCCGTGAAGCGCGCGCTCTTCTTGCTCCTTCTCGCGGGTTGCTCGCCGGGCAGCGCCTCCGCACCACTGGTCGCCGCGCCCACGATGGAAGACACGGGACAGGCGACGTGCAAGGTGAAGAAGAGCCAACTCCGACCCCTGGTGGTGGAGTGGCCGTCCACGGATCGCGCGGCCCTGGAAGCGCGCCTTCGCGAGGGTCTGGTGGTGGTGCGCTACCTCGGCTGCGAGATGCAAGTGCTGCCGCGCTGCAAAGCCGAAAAGGGCGCCTACCGTTTCGTGGGCGTGACCAAGAAGACGGACCATGTCGCGATCCTGAACGAGGACGAGCTGTGGGCGAACATGCCCATCGGCGCCGCGGGACTAGAGGCCACGCTGGCGCGAGCGGGTCAGCTGGACGTGTCCATGACCATCGTCGGACAGTACGAGTCGGACCTCACGCAGCTCACGGTGGACGACCTGAACGGAAGCTGCGACGGCGCGACGCACGTGCTCGCGTCGCTCACGGTGGGCGCCTTCGAGCTTTCCAGCGTCGGGCGCGCAAAGGTCGGCGGTGGCGTGCGGGTCGCGGGTGTGGGCACGGCGGGCGAATCCAAGTCGAAGCGCGAGACGATCACTGCGGACGGCAGCCTGGACGCGTGCAACACGGCGACCCAAGACGCAGCGGCTCCGCCGACGGGCTGCGGCGCGTTGGTGCGCATCGAAGCCCTGCCCCTCGGCGAGCGTACCGAGCGAAAGCCCCTGTGCCCGGCGGATTCGCATTGGGACGGCCAAGAGTGCGTGCGCGAGAACGTGGTGACCCACGTCACGTGCCCGCCAGGTTCGCGCCTCGAGTCCACCGGCTGCGTGGCGGAGCAAGCCGGCACCTGCCCGGACGGCATGGTGTTCCTGCCCGCGGGCTCTTTCACGCTGGCCTCGGCGTCCGGAGCTCCCGCCGCGCTCGCCGAGGTGGGCGAGCTATGCATGGATCGCACCGAGGTCACCGCGCACAGCTATCTGACGTGCGTGAAGGCCGGTGCCTGCAAGCGAGCGCGGAGCTGCGAGGTGCCGGAGCTCACGGATCCGCGCACCAACTTGCCCGTGCAAGTACCCACCACCGCGGACAATCCGAAGCTCGTTGACAACCCCATGAACTGCATGAGCTGGCAGGCCGCGAAGGACTATTGCGCCTTCGTCCACAAGCGCTTGCCGACGGAAGCGGAGTGGGTTTGGGCCGCCCGGGGTGGCTCCCTCGCTCGGCGCTTCCCCTGGGGCGACGATCCCCCCACGGATCACGCCTGCTGGCAGCGCGCGCGCAAGGGTCCCTGCGCGGCGGGCGGCACCAGCGGAGATCGCACGGTCCAGGGTGTGCTCGACATGGGTGGCAACCTGCGCGAGTGGACCTCGAGCTTCTGGCGCGGCTTCCCCATCAGTCGCGGAGGCAGCTTCTACGACAAGGACCCCGCCGCCCTGGAGGTCACCGCCAAGCCGCCCCTCGTACGCAGCTTGGTGCCCGCCGCCCAGCTCGGCTTCCGCTGCGCCGTCACTGCCCCTGCTCGAGAAAACTGATGGTGGCGTCGATGTCGGCGCTGCGCTCCTGAGCGCGCTTCACCGCGCTGCCAAGCACCCGCGCGTCCGCGCGCTCGCCGAACTCCCGGTACAGCTTTTGCGCCTTTCGCAGCACCGGGATCGCGCGCTTGCCGGGCGCGCCCTTGGCCTCGAATTCCTCCACCAGCACCGCCTCGTTGTAATAGGCCTCGGGCCGTGCGGGATCGATCTGCCGCGCCCTGGCGAGCTCCGCGCGCGCCTCCGTCAAGCGCGCGCGGTCCTTTACGGTCGCCTGGGCCCGAAGCGCGAGCGCCAGCCCGAGATGAGCGTCGTAGTCCCCGGGGCTGAGCTTCACGGCCGCGCGATACGCCTGCTCGGCGCGCGCGAATCCCCGAATCGCGAAGCTGGTGGCGGCGTAGTTCATGTGCGCCTCGAAGAAACGCGGGTCGAGCTTCCGCGCTGCATCGAAGCTCCTGGCCGCCGCGCCGTAGTCGCCCTGCGCCATGGCGACCAGGCCCGCGGTGTTGTGCAGCGGCGCGTAGCGGTCGTTCTTCTTCATCGCCTGGCTCACGACCAGCGCGGCGAGGTCCATTTGCTGCCGTCGCGCCGCTGGCCGCTCTTCCGCCGACAGCACCAAGCCGCGCGCGGGCGCGGGCTGCGCCTGATGCAGGTAGTAGAGCGCGAGCTGATTGGCCGCGGGAACGTAGGTGTCGTCGATGGCTAGAGCGCGCTGCAGATTGCTCATCGCCTCTCGAGCATCCCCGGACGCCCCCCGCTTCATCTGCAAAGCGGCGAGGGCCACGAGAGCGCGCAGGTTCCGGTACTCACCCTTTCGGATCACGCGCTCCAGATCCGCGATGGTGGCGTCCAGGCTCGCGCCAGCAGCATGGCGATAGAGCACGAGCTCCGCCTGCGCGCGGTTCGACGACGACCTCCGAAACGCCTTCTCCGCGGCGGCATCCTGACTGCAGCGCTGGCGACTGACGCCGACGTTGAACCAGGCGCTGTCTTGGGCGCGGCCTTGGGTGCTGAGAGCGATGTGGGTGAAGTCCCCAGCGAGCCGTTCACACGCCTCGGCCGTCCAGTCGTTGTCGCGATCCCGTGCCGCCAGCTCCTTCAGCGCGTCGTCGAAGTGCCGCACCGCCTCGACGTGCCCGAGCGGCGGGGGCCGATCCGGCGGTGAATTCGCGATCGTGGTTCCGCAAGCGGAAAGACCCAGGCACACGAGTGCCCAGCGCGTCGATGCCATCGTACCCTCCCGTGGTGCCGAGTGCGTCTCTTCGACCCAGGACCTCGTGGGGGCTTGGGTCCGCGATCGCGCTCGCGTCGCTGGCCTGGGATCCGAAGGCTCTCGCGGTGGAGCCGAAGTCCGTGCTGCTGCTCGCGATCGCGATCGTGCTCGCCGCCCTGGCAGCAACGCGCAAGCTCCGCATCGCGCTGCCGCTGCCGTTGGGTCTGATGTTCGCGTTCGCGGTGTGGACCTTCGTCCGTGGCGGACTCTCCAGCGCCGGAGCGCTGCTCGCCGCCGTCGTCATCGCGAGCGTCGCCGCGGGGCTGCCCCGCGCTCAGCGTCTCGAGCTGGCGCGCGACACGTCCATCGCCATTGGCACCGGCGCAGCCGTCATCGCCTCGGTGCAGTGGCTCCGCGGCGCTCGCGGCATGGAGTTCCACGGCGGCCTGGGGAATCCGAACTGGCTCGGCCTGCTGCTTGCCATCACTCTGGTGCTCACGATCTTCGCCACCGCTTCGCGCCGCTGGCTCGCCGCCGCCGTCGCGGTGCAGCTCTTCGCTTGGGCCGTGGCTCAATCCCGCGCCGGTTGGATCGCCCTCGTCGCCGGCCTCGGCATCGCGTGGGTCGCTCGCCGCCGGCGCGTCGGCATCCCCCTCGTGGCCATGCTCGCGCTCGCCAGCGTCGTCGCCGCCCGCCTTCACGTGACGCATCACGGCGGCGTGCTGGGCGCCCTCGCCGGTCGCTTCTGGATCTGGAAGAGCAGCCTTGCCGCGGCGGTTCACGCGCTGCCCTTCGGAACCGGAGTGGATCGCTTCTCCGACGCCTACCTCGTCGAGCAAGGTCGTTTGCTTTTGGGTTGGGATGCCGCGGAAGCATCGCGGACGTTCGTCCATGCCACCACGGCGCACAACGAGTGGCTGCACGCCTTTGCCACGCTGGGCGCCGTGGGCGTCGTGCTGCTCGCAGCCTTGGTCGCGCTCGGCATCGACGCCACCCGGCGCCGCTTCCCCGCCGGCGCGGGCGCGCTCGGCGCCCTCGCCGTGGGCGCCAGTGCCGACGTCCCTCTGCACGTGCCGGCCATCCTCGTGGTCACCGCGCTGCTCCTTTCGACGGCCCGCCGCGCGCCCCTCGGCGGCGATCGTCTCGTCGCGATCGCGCTCGTCGCCCTGTGCGTCGCGCCCCTCGAGGCGTCGGTCCGCCACTGGCGCACGACGCGTCTCATGACGGACGCGCGGGACGCCCTGCCCGCGGCGCGCTCGGCGCTGCTCCACGCGGCGGCCACACTTTCGCCCGGCTCGGCCGAAGCCCAGTTCGCCTGGGGTACGGATCAGGTCGACCGCGGCGATCTCGAGGCAGGGCTCACGTCGCTTCAGCGCTCCCGCGCGCTCTCGGCTGCGGTCAGCACGGACGTCGCGATCGGCAATGCCCTCGTCGCGCTACGCCGGCCCGGCGAGGCCCGCGCGGCCTACGCGCGCGCCCTGGGCAAGAACCCGGGCTCCTTTCGCGCCCACGCGAACCTGGCCGTCGCGCTGGCCGAGCTCGGCGATTTCCCGGCCGCCCAGCGCGAGCTCGCCCTGGCGCAGAAGCTGTACCCGGGTCACGACAAGCTCCCGCACATCGAGGAAACGGTGCGGCGGCTGCGACTGGAAAAGATGACGCACTGAGAGGTTCCGCGCTGCACCAACAAGCAAACGGAAACGGCAAGACCCCTCCGTTTGGCAAAAGCGATGCGCCCATCTAACCTAGACGTAACCTTGTCCCGTCTCTTGCCGGCGGCCGTGCTCGGCGCGGCCCTGTCACTCGCGTGCGAACCGAAGCCTGCAACGGAGGTGATCGTCGAGCTCCACGCCGAGCCTACGCTGCTGTCCAAGGCAACGGACCTGCGGGTGCAAGTCCAGACCGACGACGGCAAGCTCGTGCTCGACCGCGTGACGGCGGTGGATGCGACCCAGCCCAAGCTGGCGCGGGTGCCGCTGATCCCCAAGGACGAGGACGCCACGCGGCGCTTTCGTCTGACGGCCACGCTGCGAGACTCGACGCAAGCAGCGCTTTCGGACGTGGAGGTGCGCGGCGGCTACGTGGAAGGCGAGCTGCGCGAGCTCGAGGTGTGGCTGTACGACGCATGCGAAGGGAAACAGTGCGGACCCGGGCGCACCTGCTTCCAAGGCACGTGCCTCGGCTCCTGCTTCGACGTGGAAACCAAAGGTCCGGCCAAGCCCACCTGCGGCGAATGCCAGACCTGCGGCGATAGCTGCCAAAACGCCGACGGCATCTCCTGCGGCTGTCCGGGGGAAGTGTGCGGAGCCGGCACCTGCGCGCCGAATCAACGCTTCGACCACGTCTCCGCCGGCGAGGTGCACACCTGCGCTTCCGTGGAAGACGGCACCACCTATTGCTGGGGTGCCAACGCCGGCGTGGGTCTCCTGGGACAGGGCGCGAACGCACCGGATTCCGCCAGCCCCATCGCGGTGCCGGGCGTGAGCTCCCGACGCGGCATCGCGACGGGTGTACGCTACACGTGCACCATCACCTTCGGCGCGCGGAAGTGCTGGGGCGAAAACTGGGAGGGGCAGTTCGGCACCGACGTGGGGGGCATCGTGCCGGATCCGGTCTCCTTCGACGATCCCTTCGACATCGAGAGCATCGTGAACGGATACCGCCACACCTGTGGCCTCACCATCAGCAACGAGCTCTACTGCTGGGGCTACAACGAGTTCGGCAACTTGGGCCTCGGCAACGTGCAGAAGTCGATCAAGACACCGATGCTGGTGCCGGGCTCCTACGTGCAGGTAGCGGCCAATGGAGACCACACCTGTGGCGTGGCGCCCGGCGGGGATCTGTACTGCTGGGGTCGGAACTCCACCACGGAGCTGGGAGCGCCCCTCGGCGATCCGGTGCCGTCGCCCATAGAGCCGGGGTGTGAGTCCGGCAACGCTCCCGGCGTGTGCTTTCACGACTACCGCACGGTGGGCGCCGGCTACTATCACACCTGCGCGATCCGAGAGTCCGGCGAGATGGTCTGCTTCGGCGGCAACAAGAACGGCCAGCTCGGCATCGGAACACCGAACCAGGCCGCGGAAGAAAGCGACCCCCAAGCGGTGGTCAGCTCCGAGAAGTGGTCGGACGTGAGCGGCGGCCAGTCGTTCACCTGTGCGCTGAACGACGCCGGCGCACTGTTCTGTTGGGGCAGAAACGAAGACCGCGAGCTGGGGATCCCGGACGTGGACTTCCTGCCGGTACCCACCCGCGTGCCGGTGGATGCGCCGGCGGGCTTCCGTTCGGTGAGCGCTGGAGCGCGACACGCCTGCGCCATTCGGGAAGATCGCACCCTGTGGTGCTGGGGCAAGAACAGCGAGGGACAGATCGGCGTGGGCGCCAAGACGCCCTTGCCCGTCGATCACCCCACACGCATCTGCCCGCCATCCGCGCAGGCTCTGTAATGGATCGGCGGTGCTCGAGGGCGTAAGCCCAATCCATGGGTCGCCTGAGCCTGCTCGCAGCCGCACTGCTCCTTTCTGCCTGTTCCTCTTCCAACGGCGATGACGCCGCAGCATCCGCCGGCGGCGCTGCGGGAGGCGGTGGCAGCGCCGGGAGCGGTGGCAGCGCGGGTGCGCCCGGCGGTGGCAGCGCGGGGATCGGTGGCAGCGCGGGGGTGAGCACCGGGGGTACCGCAGGTTCCACCGGCGGAGCCGCAGGCAGCGGCGGCTGGGCCGGCGGCACGCCGGGCAGCGTGATCCAGGACGACCCGACGGCGGCACGGACGTGGCCGGCGAGCCACGGCGAAGCGCTGATCTCGCTGTGGTCCGACGACGCCATCGGCACCCTGAGCATCACCATCGACGACAACACGCAGCCGGACCACGCCTGGTGGCAGGCGCAAGGCAAGGCCTATGGCCTCCGCTTCACGTGGTTCGTGATCACGGACAAAGTGGTCGGCAACTACGGCGGGACCTGGCCGGGCTTCGCGGCGTTGGTGGCGGACGGTCACGACGTGCAGTCGCACACCGTTTCTCATCTCAGCGGCAGCTACACCATCGACGAGGAGTACAAGCTCTCGCAGCAAGCCATCGAAAAGAACCTGCCGAACGTCCGCGCGCTGACCCTCGCCTACCCCGGCGGCACGCATCCCATCCAGAACGATCCAAAACTGGCCGCGAGCTACTACATCGGTGCGCGCGGCACGACGGGGCAGAACAACAAGATCGGATCCACCAACTACATGATGGTCAACTCCATCAGTGGTCAGCTGAACCTCGCCACGGACCATTGGGCCGGACTGCCCAACGTGGTCATCAAGAATCCCGCCCAAGCCAAGTCTTTTCGCGCTTGGCACTGCATCCACTATCACCTGCTCACGGATGCGGCGAAGAGCGAGGCCATCACTGGGTTCAAGTGGATCGTCGCGCACCAGCCCGATCTGTGGGTCGGCTTGTTTCGCGAGGTGGTGCAGTATGGTCGCGAGCGGGAGAGCGCCACCCTCACGGTGCCCAGCGTCACCAGCGATCAGATCGTCGTGGACGTGACGGACACGCTCGACGACGGACTGTTCGACTTCCCCCTTACGGTGAAGGTCGGCCTGGATACGAGCTGGTCCTCCGCCACTGCGACGCAGAACGGAAAGCCCGTGACCGTGCAGATCGTACAGCACGCCGGCAAGCCCTTCGCATTGGTATCCGCCGTGCCGGATCGCGGACCGGTCATCCTCACGCGCAACTGAAGGAGATCCTGATGAAAGCACTCATTGCCGCCGCTGCCGTTCTTTCCTTGTGTGCCTGTTCCTCCTCCGACGACGGCAAAGAGCCAGCCAACACCGGCGGCGCGGCGGGCTCGAGCACCGGCGGCGCGGCGGGCTCGAGCACCGGCGGCGCGGCGGGCTCCGGCAGCGGCGGCGCGGCGGGCTCCGGCAGCGGCGGCGGCGCGGCGGGCTCCGGCAGCGGCGGCGCGGCGGGCTCCGGCAGCGGCGGCGCGGCGGGCGGCAGCGGCGGCGCGGCGCAGCAGCGGCGGCGCGGCGGGCAGCAGCGGGAGCTGCGCTCCGAGCAACTGGCCCACGTCGAGCACCGTCGGCATCCCGTCGACAACGCCGGCACTGAAGGTCATCGCCAACAGCCTGCACACCAAGGCGGACGGCGAGGTCTACGACGCCGTCGACCTCCAGGCGCGCCTCTACGTCGACCACAAGAACGTCACCATCAAACGCTCGCGCCTCCAGGGCGATCAGTACTACGCCGTGTACACCACCATCGCCGACTCGCACCTGACCATCGAAGACTCGGAGATCGTAGGCGGCGTGCTGCCCACGAACTACTTCACCGCACGTCGAAATCACATCCACGCGCCCGCGGGCGGATCGAAGAACGATGGCTTCGCCTTCGCGGCCTCGAACGTGCTGATAGAAGACAATCTGATCGACGGGCTCAGCGGCTCTTCCGGCGCACACTTGGACGGCATCCAGACGATGGCGGGCTCCAACATCGTACTGCGGCACAACTGGATCGAAGCCGTTTCGCCGCCCATCAGCGGCGGCGGTGTGAACGCCGCCATCTTCTTCTCCCCGAACAAGGGCCCCATCTCCGACGTGACCGTCGAGTGCAACATGCTGATCGAAAAGGACGGCTACTATCCGCTGCGCATCTACAGCGTGGATGGCAGCGTGGTGGTGCGACACAACCGTTGGCAGAAGGGCTTCCTCGGCACCGCCCCCGTCGGGCTCAAAGGTCAAACGTCCATCTCCGAGTGGACCGACAACGCCTACGACGACGGTACGCCGATAGCCTCCCCCTGATGTCGGTCCGCCGCGGAACCACGCGAAACGCCGGCACCGCGCCGCCCCGACAAACCCAAGCAAAAAGCCCCCACTGCACGTGGCAGCGGGGGCTTCTGCTCGATGACAGGCGCTCTACTTGTCGACCCAGTAGCTCACCACCTCGAACTGCGGCTGATCCTTCTTGCCGTAGTTGTAGACGTAGGTGAAGAGCCCGGCGCTGTACACGTGATCGGGAAACGTCGATTCGCCAATGCTACCGATGGTGCCGCGGTACACCGTGGAGGTAGAGCTGCCCCAGGACAGCATCGCGCCCAGGCTGCCGCCCAAGCTGCCACCCACGGCGCCCTTCACGCCCGCGCCGCCGCCGGTCACCGCGAGCTCGGCTTCGTAGCCAATCTCGAGGCCGGCCTGGTAGTCCGTCGCATCCGTGAAGCGGATTTCCGTCGAGGTCTGGCCCGAGCCCTGGCCCACGGTGATGGCCTTGCTGGTCTTGAGACCGCGTCCAAGGAGCTTGTCGGCGAGGGGGCCGAGGGCGTGGCCGGCGGCGTCCACCAGCTCCCCGGCGGGACCCAGATGTGCGAAGCCGCCGGTGTTGATCAGCGCGTCGGCGCTGGCTTCGTTGGGATAGCTGTCGATGTTTCCCACGGTGTGCAAGAAGACGCTGTCGTCGATCAGCGGGCTGCCCGGCACCACGCTGCGGTTGTAGAAGCCGCGCTCCACCTGCAAGGTGATGGGCGTGCGCGGCAGGTTGACCACGACGTGCTGGCCGACCTTGCTGGGATCCGGATGTGAGACCACCGTGTACTCGTACTGGTCCACCGGCAGCGTGGTGAAGATCACCGTGTCTTCCAGCGGGCCCGTCGTGTACTCCACGGTTTCGTCGAGGGCGTAGCTCTTGCCCGCGGAGAAGCTGGCGCTGGTGGTCAGCGTCTCCTTGCCTTCCACGCCGATCTCGGTGAGCGGGATCTTGGTCTCGAAGGACACGAAGGTGCTCGCCGTCACCGTCACGGAAGCCTCGCCGCCACCGGTGGTTCCCTGAGTCTGACCATAGGCCGTGGTGCAGGCCGCGGTGTTCTGGCCGATGCCGTCCATGCACGGTGCCGCGGCGAGGGCGGCGATCACCACGGGCTCGGTGAACACGAACTTGTACTCGGGGGCGCTGTACTTCAGCACCACGCCGTCGGTGTCCACGTTGGCGGGCACGATCAACGGAAACACGCGACTTTGAAAATTGTACTTCTTGGTGTCGATGCGGGTCATCTCCTGGAACGTGGCCGACTCCGCCGTGGGTCCCGACAGGCCCCACACCACCACCTCCGAGCGATGCTGCGCAAACACGATGATCTCGTCGCGGCCGTCGCCGTTGATGTCCGCGGTCTCCATGGCCGTGGAGTCCGGCGCGAGGATGCCGCCACCGAGACCATCGGGGCCGGCCAGGACCTCGGGATCCAAGGCGTACAGCTCCTTGAACGCACCCGCGCGAAAGTCGTCGAACACCCGCAGGTTCGCCTGGATCTCCGCGACGCCGTCGCCATCCACGTCCAAGGTGTTCACGAACACGTGGCGCGTGAGCAGCTTGGAGGTGACCTCGCTGCAGCCGCTCTTGTCCACGTACTGGATCTCGGCTGCGCTCTGCCCGATCACGGCCAGGGGCTCGGGCGCGTCGCCCGCGTCGTCGAGCGCCAAGTACAGCTGCCGGGTGGGCACGCAAGATTGCTCGAGGAGCTTCTCCACACCGCCGAACACGATCTCGCCCTTGCCGTCGGCGTCGATGTCGCCAATGGCAACGTCCGCCACCTCCGCCTGATAGCTGCCACCGTCCACCACGTTGATGGACGCGTTCTTCTTCAGCTCCGTGAAGCCGGCTTTCCCGTCGTCGATCACCCAGTAGCTGGAGATGCCCGAGCGCGCCGGCAAGTCCATTTGATTGAAGACCACGACCAGCTCGTCGCCCAGGTCGCGATCGATGTTTCCCGCCGCCAGCTCGAGAGACAGCGTGCCCGTCGGCAGCGTCTTTTCGAAGGTCTTCTCGCTGCCGTCGACCGCGGAAAAGGATCCGTCCTGCGCCGGACGCAGCACCACGACGGAAGCGCCGTCTGCGGTGGAGATGCCCAGGGCGATCTCGTCCTTGCCGTCACCGTCGAAGTCGCCGCGCACCGCCGCGATGTCCTCCGCGCCCGGCGCCGTGGCCACCTTCTTGGGCGCGCCGCCGTCCGGCGACGTCGCGAAGATCACGCCTTCGTTCGACGGGTTCTCGTGGTCGAGATACAGCACCACGATCTCGTCCTTGCCGTCGCCGTCCGCGTCCAGGGCAACGGCCGTGCGGCTGCTCTGGGCGCCCGTTCCCCCGTTGCTGGATGGCGTCGTGTACGTGTCGCCCTCCCAGATCGCGCCCGGCGCCGTCGTGCTCAGAACGCCGGGTCCTACGGCGCCCGTGTCGTCGTTGCTCAGCTCCAATAGCGCCGCGCGGTTGTCCATCACTTCGGCAGTGCCAACGGGGTTCTTCGGCGCGAGCTGCATGCCGGCCATGAACACCTCCTGGCTCACCCCCACGGAGCGCGTGGCGCCCAACGGTGCGTAGGTCGTGGGTAGGGGGCTGCCCTTCAAGTCCACGCGGGGATCCTTGGTGAGCTGAACGCCCAAGCACTCGAGAGCCTGCTCCTGGCTGGAGCCACACGCTCCAGCCGCCGCTCCGCTGCCACCGTTACCCCCGTTGCCGCCGCCCCCCTTGCCAGCCTTCGCGCCCTCCGCGCCACAGCCGGTCGCGGCCAAAACCATCGCAATTGCAGAGAAATATCCCAAACGTGTGTTCATGCAGCGTCTCCTTCGAGAGGGAACGCGCAATCCCGACGCGAAAGTGATCACGTGACGTGATGTTTTTGTTGTTGGTGCGGCGCGATGCCCGGCTAGGGCCGATTCGCCAGCACCAGCGCGACCACTCCGATCACGCCGAGCACGACGAGGATCATCAACGGCAGGAGCCAGCGCCGGCGCGTCGGCAACACGAAGCCGAGCTCCGGCAACATTGGCTCTGTCACGTCCTGTCGCGGTGCGTCCATGCGGAGCGTGGGACCGAGGGGCGCGGCAGTCCCCGTGGCGGCGCGAGCCACGCGCGCGGCTTGCACGTGTCCCGGCCCTCCCGCCACTGGCGCCAGCTGCGCCGCGAGCTCGACCACGTCGGGGTAGCGCCGGGCGCGGTCCTTCTGCAGGCACCGCTGGAGGGCGGCGCGCACCTCCGGCGCGACGGAGCTCTCGGAAATGGCAGCCGCATCGTGCTGCATGATGGCCAGGCAGAGATCACCGTCGGAACGCCCGTTGAAGGGACGATGCCCGCAGACCAGCTCGTACAGCACGACCCCCAGGGACCAGATGTCGCTGCGTGCGTCGACCTTCCGCGACGAGCTGAGCTGCTCCGGCGACATGTACGCCAGCGTCCCGATCACGTCGCCGGACTTGGTCAAGGACTCGATCCCGAGGGTTTGCTTGGAAACTCCGAAGTCCAGGAGCTTGAGCTGTGGAACGCCGTCGTCGTCGTTCTCCAAGAACAGGTTGCCGGGCTTCAAGTCGCGGTGCACCAGGCCCGCGCCGTGCACCACGGCCAGCGCCTCGCACGCCTGCAAGATCAAAGACACGGCCTCGGCGCTGGACAGCCGCTTGCGCTGGGCGAGCACGGTCGAGAGATCCACTCCAGCCAGCAGGTCCATGACCATGAAGGGCGTTCCGTCCTCGGCGATGTCGATGTCCCGCACGCGCACGATGTGACGGTTCCGGACGCTGGCGACGGCGCGGGCCTCCTGCAAGAAGCGCTCGCGCAGCTTTGGATTGGCCGCCACGTTGCGCAAGAGCACCTTCATGGCCACGCGCTCCTGCAGCCCGAGGTGCGTGGCCTCGGCGATCACGCCCATCCCGCCCGTATCCAGGATGCGGTCTACCCGATAGCGACCACCGAGCACGTCTCCCACCGCGATGGGCGGCCCCGCGCTCGACTGAAGCAGCTCCTGCGCGGTCGCGCCGAGACCGTGCAGCACGTCCCCCGAGCGCTCGTCCGCGGCAAGCAGCTCCAAGACCTCGCGGCGCAACTCGACGTCGTGGGCGCAGTTGGCCTCCAACACGCGCCGGCGCGCATCGGGGTGCGCGTCCACCACCAAGTCGAAGACGCGCGTGACCTGGGCCCAGCGCTCCGGCGTCACGGCACGAGCTCGCGGCGCAGCCAAGCGGTGGCCACGCGATAGTCGCGGCGCACCGTAGGTACGCTCACGCCGAGGCTATGCGCGATCTCCGCGTCGGTCATGGCTCCAAACGCGCGATAGACGACCACTCGGGCTTGCCGCTCGTTCAATTCGCCGAGCTTGGTCAGGGCCGCATCCAGCGCCATCAGGTCCTCCAGGGACATGGGCTTATCGGCAGCGTGCTCGTCCCCCAGCGTGATCCGTTGCGGATCCAACCCCCGCTTCTCCGCGGCGCGCTTTCGCGCGTGACTGACCAAGATGCGTCGCATCGCCAGGGCGGCCGCCGCCAAGAAGTGAGCGCGGTCGTTGAAGGATGCCCGGTCTTGTCGCACGAGGTTCAAGAACGCATCGTGGACCAGGGCCGTCGGGCTCAGCGTGTGGCCGGCACGTTCTCCCAACATCTGACGCCGCGCGATCGCATACAGGTGCTCGTACACCCCGGCGAGCAGTGAATCCCGCGCCGCAGCGTCCCCCGCGGCGACACGTTCCAACAGCGCCGTCACGTCTCCGGAGGACATCCGATCCATCATAGCCTTGTCGGTCCGGCGCGATACCCGGCGCGAAGCTCAGAAACGCACGCCCTGCAGCGTCTCGGTGACACCGAAGACCGGATCCTTCACCGGATCTTCCGTCTTGGGTCGCAGCAGGAAATAGCCCCCCACGCTGGCGCCGACGACCACCGCACCCGTCACGGTCCAAAACCACGGGCTCGAGAACATGCTGTCCGCCCGCGGCGGGTCCAGCTCCACCACGTGGCGCGTGGCAGGGCGCAACACCACCTTCGATTCCCGGCTGCCCTCGTCCGAGGTGATGCGCACGGTATAGGTTCCGGGATCCAGGCGCCGTTCGAGCTTGCCATCTGCCTGAGCGATGCCGACCAGCTCCAAGTGGTGCTTGGGTGAGGGCGCAACCAGGACCAGCGTCGCGCGGCGCGCTTCGCGCGACAGCGGCAGGTCGATCACGATCGCCTCGGCTTTCCCCGGCGCCAGGGTCACCCGCCGCTCGACCGTCTCCCGGAGCTTCGCCGACACGGTGACCACGCGCTCTCCGGGGTTGAGATCCAGGGTGAGCTTCTGCCCCGCGCGGACGTCACCCATACGCGCGCCGTCGACCAACACCGACGCGCGCGGCGCGCCCTTCACCGCGATGGCGAGCCGCGCAACGTCGCGCCGCGCTTCGTCCGCGAGACTCTGTACCTGCCCTCGCCGCTCCTTCGGCAGCTCACCGTACTTGCCGCCGAGCAGGGCTTGCAGCACGTCGTGGGCTTCCTTCGGCTGTCCCATGCCGCGCAATGCCACCGCGAGATTGAACGCCGCGGAGGCCTTGGGCACGAGCTCCAGGGACTTCTTGAAGCGTCCCCGAGCCTCCGAGAACCGCCCCACGCTCATCGCCTCCTTGCCTTCTTCGAACAAGCGCTTGGCCTCCGCTTGGTCCGCCGAGGAGGGCGCCGCCGCGGCGACCGCGGGCACGAGCAGGAGCAGCGCGACGACACGCGTCCAGCGCATGTCAGTACTTCTCCCAGATCGGAACGCCGGCCTTGGGCTCGGCAGGCTTTGCGGCGGGGCGGATGTTGTTCTGCTTGGCGGCGCGCTCAGGCGCAGGCGGCGAGACGGAAGCCTGCGGAGAGGGTTCCGGCGGCTTCGAGAGCGCGCGCACCGACAAGCTTCCCACGCGCGTCAGCATCTCCGGCTTCGGCTCCGACGCCGTCGAGCGGATCCCGAGCCACACGCCGCCCCCCAAGAGCAGGAGCCCGAGAGCGGCCAGCAGGCCCTTTGCGATCGCACGCCGGGGCTTGGCCGGCGGCGCCTCCACCTTGCTCACCGCCCATTGAGTCGCGTCGCGCGCTTCGCGAATGCGCGCGCGCAGATCCTCGCGCTGCTTGGCAAAGTGCTGGGCCACGAAATCGCTGGTCTCGATCGTGTCTCCAGCGGTCAACAGGTGCGCCAGGATCGCCTCCAGCCGCAGAGAAACCGCGTGCGCGTTGGCCGGTCGATGCTCGCGGTCCTTGGCCAACAGCTCGAACAGCAGCTCGACCAGCTCCGGCTCCGCGTCGTCGCGGAAGTCCGCCAGATCCGGCGGCGGCTCCGTGAGAATGCGCCGCGGCCCGTCCGTGCCGCGCACGCTCTTGTACAGCCGCTTGCCCGTCAGCATCTCGAACAGCACCACGCCCAAGGCGAACAGGTCCGCACGCCGATCCGGTTCTTCGAAGCGCAGCTGCTCGGGCGAGAGGTAGCCGAGCTTCCCCTTGAGCACGCCGGTTGCCGTCTTGGAAGTCTGGTTCAGCGCCTTCGCGATGCCAAAGTCGGTGACGCGCGCCACGCCGTCGAAACCGATGAGGATGTTGGACGGGGAGACGTCACGATGCACCAAGCCGAGCGGCTCCCCCTCTGCGGAAACGAGCTCGTGGGCGGCGTGCAAGCCATCCGCCACTTCCTTGGCGACGCGCAGCGCCACCGTGAGGGGATGGGATGCACCGAGCGAGTCGCGATCAAGCGCGCCGCGGACACCCCCTCTACGAACTCCATCACCAAGAAAGGGCCGCCCTCGTCTTCGCCCACGTCCGTCACGCTCACCACGTTCGGGTGGCGCATGAGCCCTGCGATGCGCGCCTCGTCCAGGAACATGGCCCGCACTTCGGGCTCAGCCAGATAGTCCGGCTTGAGGTGCTTGATCGCGAACAGCCGCTCGAAGCTGCCGTCGCGCCGAACGGCGAGATCCACGATGCCCATCCCGCCGGAGGCGAGGGGACAGAGCTTCGTGTAGGACGTCGACGACCACGCCTGGGTCGACGTCACGTCCGGCGTAAAAGACACGTAGCCGAGTATACTACAACCGTGCTGACGCTCGCCGAAGGCGCATATCGGGATCTCGGTGCTGGCAACCTGTCTACGGTGGCCCGCGCGCTGAGCGAGACCGAGGCGAGCTCGGATGGTGCGGCCCGCGCGTGGGCGTGTGCCCTGCGCGCAAAGCTTGCATTGATCGCGCCGCGATACGGCACCACGCCGAGCGCGGATCAGCTCGCTCGGTTGGCCGAAGAAGCGCCCACCGCGGGCACGGCGCTGATGCTCGCCCTGGGTGATGCGATGCGCATGGCGATCGTGACCTTCGACGGCGCGCGGCTTCGTGATCTCGCCCGTGTGGTCGTTGCCCACGACTCGCCGGAGGCGAGAGTCATTGCTCGGCTCAGCCAAGGGTGGGCCGCGCTCGCGATGGGCGACGACGAAGAGGCCACCAGCATCGCCGGTCGAGCCGCCGGGGAAGCCTCCGATGCGCGGCTGGCAGAGCTTCGGGTGGACGCTCAGTCCCTGCGCGCTCTCGCCTGTGCGGACGACGCAGAAGCGCTCACCTTGGCGCGACAAGCGTCGCTCATGGCCCGCAACGAAGCTCTGCCCCAGGCGGAGTTCCTCGCGCACCTGGTGTTGACGCGGGCGCGGCGACGCGCGCGGCAAGCGCACCTTTCGCTTCGCATCTTGGAGGTGCTCAGGCGCACCGCCACTCAGCCCTGGCAAGACTGGATCGCTTGGGAGTGGCTGCTCGCGGGCGGCGCACCGGCGGAAGTCTCGGGTCCTGCCCGCTGGCTCGGAAGCGGTTTGGATTTTGCCGCCGCCGGAGACCGCGAGGGCTACGAACGCGCCTTCGAACAGCTGTTGGAGCCGACCGCCGGTTACCACCCCATTGCGGAAGAAGTCCGCGTCCTTCGCGAAGCGCTGGAACCCGGCCACCCCAGCCACCGGCAGGAGCTTCTGGCTTGGCGGGCGGGACGCACTCCCCTCGTCCCTGCCGCCCTCGACGGCCTCCGGGTGCGCGCTCACGGCGAAGAGAGCGCTTCGGCCTACGTGTTGGTGACGGAGGGCGCTGCACGCCTCTTGCACTGGGGGGTCGAGCTCGTGCAGATCCCAGGCTTGCTGCGCATCAAGCAATCGCAGCGAGCACAAGGCCGTACGGAGACAGTGCTCAGCGTGCTGGCCCTGGCCGGCAACGAAGGCCTCGACGAAGCCGAGTGCTTCCGCCAGACCTACGGCTTCAGCTTTGCGCCGGAGCTGCACCGCGGCGTGTTCGACGTGCTGCTCCACCGGGCGCGCCGCACGTTGGGAGACGCCGCCACCATCGACAAGGACGACGGCCGCTTGCTGCTCCGTCATGGCCGGCCGTTGCTGATTCCGGACCCCCGCGTTTCCCAGAGAGTGACGGATCAGCTGCTCCGGGTGCTGGCGCAGAAAGGGACTGCCAGCGCCAAGAACGCGGCGCATGAGCTCGGCATCTCTCTACGTGCGGCGCAGACCGCCCTCGCGGACCTGGTGGCCCAAGGTGCTTGCGATACGCGCAAGGAAGGTCGCGCCGTCACTTACGTGGTGGAAGACACCGTGTTCTCCGAGCCGACGGACAAGCTCCGCGCGCAAGATCTCACCGGATTGACTCAGGGAACGCAGGCGTAGCTCGCGTCCCGAGTGTCCGTATCCACGGGCTCGCCGGACTCGAACACGTTTCCACTGCGGACGATGGGACCCACGGCACCGGTGTACAGCCCCGGCTTCTCCGTGAAAGGACCGCTGCTGGGCGATCCCGCGAGCACGTTGTTCTTGAGCTCCGCCTTGCCGGAAATGCTGCCGCCCACGTTCAAGATGCCGTGCAACCCGCTGAAGCAGTTCTTCTCGATGATCAGGTTCTGCATGTTTCCCCCGAGCTGAAACTGCCGATTGCTCGTGCAGTGCACGAGATCCGTCCGGTTGCCGCTGATCAGGATGGTGCCCGTAGCGTTAGCGTTGTTGTTCAGCTGAAAGCCGTCGTTGTGAGTCCCGCTCCCCGGCCCTCCGGTGCCTTCCGCCTTGAGCAAGGAGTGGATGAACGAGTCCTCGATGGTGACGTCCGAGCCCAGCTTGAAGCCGTCGGCACAACCGCTCGCGTCCACGCGGCGAGCCACGTAGTTCGAGTAGCCCATGGCCGCCGCGCAGATGTCAGAGCCCAACGTCTTGCCGGTCCCCTCGATGGTGCAGTCCTCCACCACCAGGTTCTTGCCGCTGTTGGTGATGAGCGGCGTGTTGGCCGCGGCGCGCACCACACAGCGCTTGAGGGTGACGTCATCTGCGCTAACCACGATGCGTCCGAGGTGAATGAAGTCGCTGTACACGCCCGGCTGCTTGATAGTCCAGGTGCCGTTGGCCACGGGAGACGCCTTCAGGTCCGACTCCTTCAGTCCCACTCCGGCGATGCCCGTGCTGCTGGCGTCCGGGAAGCCGGCGCAGTTGCCGGAACCGCCACCACCGCCGGTGCCGCTCCCCGCCGCCCCACCACTCGCAGTCCCCGCGGTTCCCCCAGTGTTGGCCCCCGCCGAACCGCCCGTCGCGCTTCCCGCTGTGCCACCGCTGCTGCTACCGCCCGTCGCGCTTCCCGCCGCGCCACCGCTGCTGCTACCGCCGCTGCCGGTGCCCGCCGCCCCGCCGCTGTTGGCACCTGTCGGGCCCGGGTCGTCACTGCCGCCACAGGCCGAGAGAAACAGGAACGCCGCGACGTACATTCGATGCATGCCTCGACGCTAGCGTTCCGCGCCGCGCCGGGCTCTTACAATGCCTGCGCGGGTCGTTTCCGCGGCGGACCAACAAAAGATCAGCTGCGATCGTCGAGCAGCACGCGGAGCTCGTCCTTCACGAACGGGCGGCTCTCCCGCGCCAGCGCGCGGCGCATCACCCAGGTGACCTTCTTGTCCCGCGCGCGGAGCAGATAGCGGCGCGCCAGCTCCTGACGCTCCGGTGAGTTGCTGGCCAGAGCATCCAGAAAGCGGAAGAAGCCGGGGTCCGGATCCCAGCCGAGCAGCACCGCGGCGGCGGCCATGGCCATGTCCGCGTCGCCGCTCTTGGCGCGCTGCTCGAGACCAGTGGACAAGGCCTTCCGCGCGTTCGGCTCCTGCACCCGGGAGAGGAGCGCCGCGATGCGCGGCAGCCACGCCGCCGCGGCGTTGTCCATCTCCGCGAGCACCCTTGCTACGGCGTCGCTCTTGCCCAAGCGCGCCTGGGCCACCAACACGTGGAGCCGCGTCCAGGTCGCTTCGTCCTTCTCCTCCAAAGCGAGGCTCTTCTGCGCGCTCGGCTGACCCACGTAGCCGAGGAAGTCCGCGCTCTTCCTGAGCTGGCGCACGTCCCCGGTGGAGCGCGCCTGACCGAAGCTACTCTCGGCGAGCTGCCCTGCGGAGCTCGGCTTCTTGCCACCCAACAAGTCCGTGAGCTCGTAGCGGCCTTGGCTCCAGGCCAACAAGAGCCGCTCGAACACGCTCGGTGTCTTGTCCCCCGCGAAGAAATCCTCCACTGAGCTCAGCGCGCAGGAGCTCGTTTCGTAGCAAGAAAGCAGGTATTTCCGCACCCGCACGTCGCCCAGCTCCCCGAGCTCGATGGCGGCACGCCGGCGGATGGCCTCCGCGCCGTAGCGCGGCAGCTTCGCCGCGAACAAGCGATCGTAGATGATGTCCTTGCCCTTCGCGCCGGTCAGCTTGCTGACGGAGTACACCGCCTCTTGGCGGATCGACCAGTTCGGGTCGTCCACGTACTTCTCCGCCACGGGCACCGCGTCCTTGGTATCGAGCTTGCCCAAGGCGGCCACGCTGCTGGCGCGCACCAAGTCGCTCGCGTCCTGAGCCGTCCGCGCCAAGATCGGCAAGCCTTCCGGACGCCGCACGTCGCCGATCACGAAGGCCGCGTTGAGCCGAATGATGGCCTGCTTGTGTGCCGCCAACTTGTCGATGGCCGTGTAGAACGCCTTGCGATCCAAGCGCTCCAGCGCAAAGGCGATGTTGTTCAGCATGCGCGACTCGCGCACCTTCGGCAGGTGCGCCAGGAGCGCGCGAGTGGCCGCGGGATCCCCGATGTGCCCCAGGGCGTACACCGCCTTGTTGCGCACCTCCGCGTCGCTGTGATCCATCAACGGGATCAACGCCTGCGAGAGCGCGCGTTCCCGAAGCTCCGTGGCGGCCTCTACACCGGCGTACACCAAGCCCGTGTCGCTGCTCTTCAAGGCGTACACCGTGTCGCCCACCAGCGTGGTCCGCGCCATCAAGGAGCGGCTGCGCCACAGCGCGCGGAACACCGCCGCGCGCCGATCTTGCTCGTCCTTCTTGGGTACCTTGCGCAGCTCCCCGCGCAGGAAACGCACGGCCTTCTGGCTGCCCAAGGCCCCCAGCGCCGAGAGCGCCACGTACTTCACGCGCCCGGACTCGTCCTTGCGCCGATACACCTTGGCCAGCACGTCGTACGAAGCGGCGTCGGGCATCGCCTCCAGGGCCCGCGCCACCTCGAAGCGCACCGGCTCTTCCCAGTCTTCCATCGCGGTCCGCAGCGTGGGCAGCGCGCGCCGATCCCCGAGGTCGTTCAACACCTGCGCGCACACCACGCGGAGCCCCGCGTCCGTGTTGTCACTCAGGCAACGCTCCAGCGCAGCCGTGGCGCGCTTGCCCAGGTTCAAGATGTCCGGGCTGCCGGGCATCTCGTAGCCGGTCACGTTGATCAGCACCGTCGGGTCCTTGGGCAGCTTGCGGAGCACCACCTCCCGCGGCGACGGCGGCTCTGGTTCCGCGAACGCCTGCCGCGCCGCCGGTGCCAGCGCGCACGCCGCCAGCAGCAGCGAAAACCCGACTCGGAGATCCCTCTTCTTCATCGAACCTTCTCCGCGTGCTTTTCCACCAAGGCCCGCACGGCGGCTTCATCCGTGTGCCTCGAGAGATAGACAATGGTGACCTTGCGTCCGTGGCAAGAGCCGGTCTGCTCGTCCCACTGAATCAGATCGATGTCGCGATTCTCGTACACCGCGAGATCGAAGCGCTGCTCGCAGTCACTCCCCGGCTCCAAGTCCACGACGAAGCTCACGCTCTGCCGTGCCTCGCTGGCCGGCACCGGCGCATCCGGTCCGGGCCCGAGCGCCGACGTACCGCCCGCGCAGCCCGACGCCGCCACCAGCACCATCACGATGGAGAGTCGTCCGAACACTGCGCGCCCGCCACAGTACGCCACAGGCGGGAGTCTCATTCCCGCCCGTCCATCAGATCAAGAGTTTGTTGGTGCGGCGCGGAAATGGACCAAGGGCGTGGCGTGCGGCTTGTCGTGACGTCTGCGCGCTGGACCAAGAGGGTGGCGCCCGGCTTGTCGTGACGTCTGCGCGCTGGACCAAGAGGGTGGCGCCCGGCTTGTCGTGACGTCTGCGCGCTGGTGGCGCCCGGCTTGTCGTGACGTCTGCGCGCTGGACCAAGGGCGTGGGCCTTGCCGGGGTGGACCCGCGGAATTGATGGGGTCTGGGGTGCACGGAAATCGGTTTACATAGCAACTGATCTAGGCGCGTCCGAAGCCCCTGATCGTTGCATTCGACAGGGTTCGGCAGGCTCGAGAAGGGCAGAAGGGGGACGCGCGGGGGTCTTTGGCGTAGGAAAATCAGTTTACATAGCAACCGATTTGGGCGCGACCGATCCCCCCTGATCGGCGAGCTCGAGCTGGGCCGGAGAGCAAAACTCGAGCACGCCCAGGATCTGATGAGCCACGTGAGCCGGGCGCTGGAGAGAGCTGCTTCGGCGCGCCCTGGCGCTGCTCGTTCCGCGATAGTCTCCGCCCAAACGCGGGACGCCACGATGGCGGTCCGCCGCGCGGTTTCCGCGGCGGACCAACATAACCTCGCTCCAGGCAGTTGCTGCGTCAGGATAGCGCGGCGATGGCGTCGTTGAAGGCCTTGCTCGGGCGCATGGCCTGCTCCGCCCGCTCGCGGCTCGGCAGGTAGTAGCCGCCGATGTCCGCGGGCTTGCCCTGCACGGCGTTGAGCTCGGCCACGATCTGCTGCTCGCCGTCCGCCAGCGCCTTGGCCAAGGGCGCGAAGCGCTTGGACAGCTCCGCGCTGTCTTTCTGATCCGCGAGCGCGCGGGCCCAGTACAGCGTGAGGTAGAACTGGCTGCCGCGGTTATCGAGCTCGCCGCACTTGCGCGACGGCGACTTGGCGTTCTCGAGCAGATCTTCCGTGGCCTTCTCCAGCGCGGCGCCCATCACGGCGGCGCCCTGGTTCTTGGCGGCCTCGCTCAGGTGCTCGAGGCTCGCGGCCAGCGCCATGAACTCGCCCAGGGAGTCCCAGCGCAGGTGGTTCTCTTCCATGAACTGCTGCACGTGCTTGGGGGCCGAGCCGCCGGCGCCGGTCTCGAACAAGCCGCCGCCCGCCATCAACGGCACGATGGACAGCATCTTGGCGCTAGTACCCACCTCCAAGATGGGGAACAGATCCGTGAGGTAATCGCGGAGCACGTTGCCCGTCACGCTGATGGTGTCCTTGCCCTCCTTGATGCGCTCGAGGGAGAAGCGCGTGGCGGCCTCCGGCGCCATGATCTCGATCTGGAGCCCCTGGGTGTCGTGCTCCGGGAGGTACGCCTTCACCTTCTTGATCAGCTCCGCATCGTGAGCGCGGGTCTCGTCCAGCCAGAACACCGCCGGCGTGTTCTGGGCACGCGCGCGGGTGACGGCGAGCTTCACCCAGTCGCGAATGGGCGCGTCCTTCGCTTGGCACATGCGCCAGATGTCACCGGCCTCCACCGCGTGCTCGAAGATCACCGTGCCGGCGTCGTCCACCACGCACACGGTGCCCGCGGCGCCGATCTCGAAGGTCTTGTCGTGGGAGCCGTATTCCTCGGCCTTTTGCGCCATCAGGCCCACGTTGGAGACGCTGCCCATGGTGCGGGGATCGAACGCGCCATGCTGCTTGCAGAAGTCGATCACCTCCGCATACACGCCGGCGTAGCTGTGGTCGGGGATCACCGCCAGCGTGTCTTGCTGCTTGCCGGCCTTGTTCCACATCTGACCGGAGGTGCGGATCATCGCGGGCATGCTCGCATCCACGATCACGTCGCTCGGTACGTGCAGGTTGGTGATGCCCTTGTCGCTGTTCACCATCGCCACGTCCGGACGGCTGGCGTAGGCGGCGTCGATGTCCGCCTGGATCGCCTTCTGCTGATCCGCGGGCAACGTGCCAATGGTGGCGAGCACACTGGCCCAGCCTTCGTTGGGGTTGGCGCCGGCCTGCTCCAGCGTGGCGCCGTGCTTCTCGAATACGTTCTTGAAGAACACGCGCACCGCGTGGCCGAACAGCACCGGGTCCGACACCTTCATCATGGTGGCCTTCAGGTGCAGCGAGAACAGCACGCCCTGCTTCTTGGCTTCCTGCATCTGCTGCTCGAGGAACGCATCGAGCGCCTTCACGCTCAGGGTGGTGGCATCCACCACTTCGCCCTCGAGCACGGCGATCTTCTCCTTGAGCACCTGGGTCCTGCCGTCTTTCTGGCGAAGCTCCACCCGCAGGCTGCCGGCCTTGGGCAACGTCGCGGACTTCTCGTTCGAGCGAAAATCGTCGGCCGCCATGGTGCCCACGGAGGTCTTGGACGCGCTCGTCCAGGCGCCCATGGAGTGCGGGTGCTTCTGCGCGTACTGCTTCACCGCCCGCGGCGCGCGGCGGTCCGAATTGCCTTCGCGCAGCACCGGGTTCACCGCGCTGCCCTTGACCTTGTCGTAGCGCGCCTTGATCTCCCGCTGCTTGTCGTCCTTGGGCTCGTCGGGGTAATCCGGCAGCGCGTAGCCCTTACCCTGCAGCTCCTTCACCGCCGCCTTCAGCTGCGGGATGGACGCGCTGATGTTCGGCAGCTTGATGATGTTGGCCTCCGGCCGCTGCGCCAGCGCACCGAGCTCCGTCAGCGCATCCGCCACTCGCTGCTCTTCCTTCAGGTAGTCCGGAAACAGCGCCAAGATGCGCCCCGTCAGGGAGATGTCCCGAGACTCCACCGGAACGCCGCACACGCCCGCAAAGGCCTGGATGATCGGCAAGAAGGAGTAGGTCGCCAAGGCCGGGGCTTCGTCGGTGTGGGTGTAGATGATGCGGTACTTCGTGTCGGTCATGGGTCCTCGGATCTCCTGAATCGGGCCATCCCAATTACGACTTTCGGAGAGCGGTGTCGACCGGCTAACGTTCGCCGCATGATCGACCACGGGGCGCACCGCGCGGGCGCGTTCTTCGCTGCCTTGGCGCTGTGCACCTCGTGCGCCGTGAAGCAGGTCGAATCGCGCGCCACCTCGGTTACGGAGCAACGTCCGCTGTACAGCGGGCGGGTTCGGGTCAAGGCCACCACCATTCCGAAGGGGGCGCGGCAGATCGCCGTCGTGCAAGCCTGGGGAGAGGTCAGCCTGGTGCCCGTGGTCCAAGAGCTGACGATGAAAGCGCGCTCGGTGGGCGCGAACTTCGTCAAGGTGGACGCGATCTACACGCGCTACCTCGAGCACGTGAGGACCACCGACCACACGACCTACGAGGAGGCGCGTCTCGTCGTGGTGGGCCGCGCCTTCTGGGTGGAGGAAGAGAAGTGACGCGCTGGCAACCGTGGGCCCTGGCGCTCATACTGCTGCTCTCGGCGTGCCGGCAGCAACAGGCCGCAAGCGGCATTCGCGTGATGACGGGAAAGCGAAGCGCGGCCTACAAGGGCCCGGTGGCGGTGTACTTGGGTGGGCAGAGCTATCCCGAGCCCTACGAAGAAGTCGCCATCATCCGATTCAGCGCGGCTCGCCTGCCGCAGGGTCGCTTGGTATCGGGGCTCATGGCCGAAGCGCGGAAGGTCGGCGCCAACGCCGTCATCCAGGTGCGTCTCGACTGGGGCAAAGAGCACTCGAGCGCGAGCGGCATCGCCGTACGCTATGGCGCCCCCCCGGCTATAGCGCCTGCGCCACGGCCCTGAGCACGGCCGCGCCGTCGCTCTCCACCACGTTGCCGTGGCCCGGAATCAGCCGCACCACGTCGTCCGTGGCCAGGCGCTCGAGATGCGCGCGGAGCGCGCGCTTGTCCTTCACGACGAACAGCTTGCCGATGCGCGTCACCTTCGGCCCGCCGGTGGAGCCCATCAGCTTCAGCACGAAGCCCTGCCCGCCCGGCAGGTGCGGCGCGTTGAACAGCACGTCGTTGAACACCAGCGTGACGCCGTCCTTCGAGCGCACTCGCATCACGCCCTCGGCCTCCTTCACGCCATCGAGATGCTCGAAGCTCACGCTGTCGTCCGCCGTGCAGGACTCGTAGTCCGCGTCCACCGCCACGACCTCTTCCACCTTCTTCCGCGACCCCCGCGGGCACACCACCTGCGCCTTCGGGTAACGCTGCTTGAACATCGGCGCGTCCAAGCGGTGCCAGCCGTTCGGCACCACGAGGGTGTCCACCGTGCCCCACGCGTCAATGGCGTCCATCAGCGCGTCCTCCAGCGCCATCGCGCTGTGCACCACCACGCCACCATCCGCGCGCTTGGCCAACGTCATGCGCCGTTTGAGGGGCATACTCGGCAGCGCTCCCTCGATGGTCCACAAGTTCTCCGCGAGCTTCTCGAGCTCGCCGTGCTCCATGGGGTTCCAGTGGTCGAATGCCTTGGCCATGGCGCACACTCCCCCCGCCACCGCCCTCCTTCAAGCATCATCTTGTCGCTGCGCCGCGGAACCACGCGGCCGCGCGGCGCGCCCCGTTTACGCCCCACCACGACCGGCGATTGCGAGTAGCCTGACATCGTGTTCGCAAGTCCGTGGGGGCGCCTTGGCGTCACGGTTGGGCTGGCCAGCGTCACCCAAGCGCTGTTCCACATTCCCATCATGGGCATTGACGCGCGCTCCGTTGCGGGGCTCGGAGGCCAGCTCCTGAACCTCTCGGTGGGCGCGCTGGGCATCCTGCCCATCATCAACGCGTTCCTGATCGTCGAGATCGGAGCGCTGCTGAAGTCACGCTGGCGCGAGATTCGAGTGTCCGGAGCGCAAGGTCGTGCTCGCATGACGCGGGTCGCGCGCGGCGTGGCGCTGGTGCTGGCGGCGGCGCAGTCGTTCGGCCTGTGTCTGTACCTGGAGGGGATCTCCCCCTGGGTGGCCCCTGCGGTCTCGAACCCCGGATGGGAGTTCCGGGCCACGACCATGATCACCCTCGTCGGCGCAACGGCGCTGCTCATGGTCATCGCCGATGCCATTGGCCGATTCGGAGTTGGCAACGGCTACTCCGTGCTCATCGCCGTCGGCATCTGCGGCCAGCTCTGGCGCACATTGGGGGAAGCCCTCGATCACGGGCCCCAGGCGCTGGTCAAGAACGTCGTCGTGCTGTTGGCCATCGTGTTCGTTGTGGCGCGACTGCTGCCCCCGCGTCGGCCAAAACAGAGGACCGCCGATGGGGATCCGTACCGAACCGCATCCCCGAAACCGCCCAGCCCCCATCCCATCGTTCGGCCGCTACCCTCCGGCACCCTGCCGCTGACCGACGTCGCAGCAGTCCTCATCTGGATTTCCAGCATTCCCGTACTGCTCGGAGATGGAGAGCCCACCACCGCCCTCGCCGTCGGAGCCCCGAGCTTCGAGGCTTGGGGCGCATGGCTCGTCGTGGGCCTCACGCTGCTCTTCGCCGTGCTGTTCCATTCGCCACGCCGCATCGCCGAGCTGCGGGCGAAGGTCCTGGGCTTCGAGGACGCGGGGGCCGTGGTTGCCAAAGCCAAGCGGCGCTGGGTGCCTCAGGTCATCGTTGCCGTCTTGGCCCTGACCGGCGCCTGGTGGGTCCAGAACTGGCTCTGGCGCACGGACGAGCTCCGCGTCGAGCTGCTCGAGGGGGTCGTGCTGGCTGCCGTGCTGCTCGACATCTTCCACGAGATGCGCGCGCGCCGCCTGCTGAACGACGCCGTGGTCGTCGGTGAGCTACATCGCATCTACGCGCTGGACGTGGCGCTGGCGCTGCTCGAACGCGAAGGCATCCAGGCGGCACCGCGCACCGTGTTCCATCGCACGCTGCTACAGTTCTTCGGTCCCTATCTGCCGCTCCAGCTCCTGGTCCCGAGGCGGGACGCGAAGCGCGCTCGCAAGCTCCTCCGGCGCGTCACCGGCCGCCCACGGCACAGACGCTGAGCCCTCGGCTACTCGCACGTTTGCGGAGTCACACTGAGCCCTCGGCTACTTCGGACGGGCGCCGCCTACACGCTGAGCCCTCGGCTACTTCGGACGCGCGCCGCGTACACGCTGAGGCCTCGGCCACTCGGGCACGGCGTACACGCTGAGGCCTCGGCCTACTTCGGACGGGCGCCGCGTACACGCTGAGGCCACCGCTACTTCCGCCGCACGCAACACAGACGCTGAGCCCTCGGCCTACTTCGGACGGGCGCCCTTCGTCACACGCCGACTTTCGATGCGAAGCCCGTGGTCCCCGCGCGGCGCGAAGACAATCGTCTCGGACCACGCTGCGGTGCTGCCGCCGGGTCCGTCCGTGTGCACGGCCGCGTAGCTCACCACGATGTCACGCCCGTCATGGCTCAGGCGGAGCTCGTCGAAAGTCGTCTGCGAAAAGGCCGTGGTCGGGATCTTCGCGCAGCTCGACGGCGCGTCGTCCCCCAGCCAGCCCATGACCAGCACGCGGTGCTTCTCTCCGCATTGCTCTCCAAGTCCCAGGGCGTCCGTCAGGGCGCAGCGCATGCTCCCCGCTTGTCCGTCGGCGGTGGGCGCCCTGGTCCACTCGCAGTTGGACCCGATCGTGGTCGCCAAATACGCCACGGCCGCACGCTCCGCGTCGCGCAGCCCCGCGATCCCGTCGCGGTCCAGCGTCAGGGTATCCCCCTGTCGCCACACCAGCCGTCGCGGCCCGGACGCCGTCGTCGTCGCGGTCACGGACGCCGTCGTCGTCGCGGTCACGGACGCCGTCGTCGTCGCGGTCACGGACGCCCGGAGCGTCACCTCGCTCGGCACGCCGCGGTCACACGCGGCCAGCAACAGCACCCACGGAATCGTCGCCCCACGCATCGCCCCCACTACACGGAACCGTGACAACGACCTTCAGCGGAAAACCACCGCCGTGTTTCGCCGCAGTAGCTCGTCACTCCACACGGGCTGCGCAAAGTCATGGGATGATGCAGGGCATCGCGTCACGGCATGTCAGGAAGGATTCCGAGACTGTCCAGCCAGTCTCTGGCGTGCTGCCAGCTCGGGAATTCCTTCTGCCGGTCGCGGAAACAAACCACGCCCGACGGCGGTGGTCCGTCCACAACAATGAGGAACACGTGGCCGGATCGAAGGATCCGAGCGCTGCACCCGGCATCGATTCTGATCACGCACCTCGGCCTGCTGGATAGCCATGGCTCGTCAGGGGTCACGACGCCCTGCGCCCGACTCCAAGGGAAGCCTGGCTAACGTCCTGCCATTCAGCTGCGGGTGCAAGAGGTTGGCCGAAGGCCGACCCTTGAGGCCGGCAGGCAGGAAGCGCTCGCTAGCCGGCAGTCTCGAGCCGTTCCCGCGAACATCGTTGCGTCGTGATCGTCCTGGCCGGCAGATCTCGAAACCATCTCGACGGTCCAGCGTGAGGTAGCGACAACATAGGCATGCATGTCGAACGCCCTCGGCTGGCTCGGCGGACACCGACCCATGCTCGAGAACTTCACAGTACTTTCGAAACCGCCGGAGTCGCGCTTCACGCTTGTTAGTCATTGGGGCCAGCGGCATCAGCTTGCGACAACCGAGCCCGTGGTACGCCACCACGGCCGATACGCACCGGCCAGCAGATCACCACGGGCGCGGCCGGCTGCTGCAACTGCTTGTTAGGCGGCGGTGCAAACTCGCTAGCGGCGGAAACGCTCAAGCGCTTCGAGTTCGTGTCGGACACGCACGGCGTACTCGGAATCGAGGCCGCAGAGTTCATCAAAAGCCTGTCCGGCGGAAGTCGATGGATCGAGAAATGCGCTCAGCAAGACGTGCGCGCGCTCGATGTGACGCTGCAGTCGCTCGAGGTCACCGGGCCACATGTATGACACCCCGAGGACGCCGAGCAGGTACGCGCCTGCTCGCACAGAATCAATGTCGTGGCAGTCGGAGAGGGCTCGCTCAAGCGCAGAATCAACTTGAGCACCGTCCAGCGCGTCATGAAAGAACTGCGCGGCCTTGTCTGTATCCCACGCGTTGGGGCCCCAGGTTCCCACGTCTGCCTAGCCTACTGCCCCTGAGCAGCGGCCGCACCAACAACGCACGGCGCATCAGCTTCCGATGACCGAGCCCGCGGCATTCCACCACGGGCGAGGGGCACTAGCCAGCAGGTCACCACTAGGCGCGGCCGACTGCTGCAACTGCTTGTTAGGCGGCCTTGCCCTCAGGCGCTGTGATGCTCCAGCAGGGCTCGGAGGACTTCAAGGTGGAGTTCGGCATACCGCTCAAGCAGTTCGTAGACCGCTTCAGAAGAACGGTCGTAGATGTAGAGCGCACGCTCGTGTGCCTGGAGAGCGTCCGACATCTTCGCGGCGGCCTCTCCGTGCGTCTCGCGGAAGGAGGAGATTGTATATTCCGCCACTCCGTCAAAGTCGGCCCGGAGGTCTGCATGCGTGACGCCGTGTTGCTGCATGACTTGTCGAACTTGCCGGAGGATGGCGGCGGTCTTGATGGCACCGATTGCTTCGAAAGCATCGATAATCTCGGGAAGAAACTCACCGCTTGAGTTCTCTAGAAACCCAGAGAGGCCCTCCATTTCCACATCCGTCCCAAACGCGAGAATGAGAAGGACGGTCATCGCGGGTTCCGAAAGCGATCGCGCCCGCCAAGCGTCGAAAAGCGGCGGCCTCCACATCTGAACTGACAGATCGGATAGCACTTCCGAAGACTCGGTGCGCATGTCGTGTCCGCCCAACGTCCTGCGGTCTAGCTACGGCTACGGCCGCAAGAGGGAGGGCGAAGCCGACCGTGCGTCGGCTGCAACCGCTTGTTAGGCGGCGCGTAGCCACTCAACTAGGCCTCGTCGTAGAATTCGCCATCGTCGCCTTGAACGCGCGCTGCGAGAACTTCAGCGACGACGCACATCTTGCGTAGAATCTCGTCGTCAGGATTCTTCACAACAATGCAACCCTGGCGATAGTCGAACCAGGCCTGACCGCCGCCCTCACCAGCGCGGCTGTACTTCGTCCAAACTGCGAGGCCCTCGTTGACATAGCAGACGCTATCGCCGGACGTCGTCGTAGCCGAAGCCTCGCCGTCCAGCCGCATTTCAGGGTCGCGTGAAATGTAGTCCAACCAGTCTGAGAGTGGGATGGGGTTGTCAGGGCCATCAAACCACTGGTCGGCGCGAGTGATGTGCACGTCGTAGCCCATGCTAGTCCGCCTAACGTACCGCCAGTTAGACGGTGCCGGCTAGGCAATGGCGGTCCCGTCAAGAATGGCCTCAAGTCGTCGTTTCAAGAAGGTCGCCGCTCCTGCGTGGCGGAGGCCGACCAGCGCGTAGGCTCTTGCGGTTTCCCGGTCGGCAAGATGCAACGACGTGCGCGCCATGACTAGCGCAGCGCCCGAGATGTTTGTTCGGCCCGGCAGGCCCGCCAGGTTGCCGCTGTCGAGTTGTTCTGGCGACACAGTTTCGAGTCCGCCCGGGAAGTCGGCCCATCGACCGAACGCCGGAGCGCCGACTTTGACGTACGTCTCTGTCAGGTGGCGGACCGAGGCGACCGCATCGTCACCGGTTTCACCGTAGCTCCACCAGAAATCGTGGTGTCCTTCGGGCGCGAGACGCCAACGGAATTCGCAATCGTATGCGGTGATCCTCTTCGGATCGGGCGGCCTCTCCAGCGCGTCGGGAAGGAACATGAAATGTATGCCGAGTTCGACGCATGCACTGCCGCCACCGCGAGCCCCCTGAACTACGATTGCGTGCGCAACGTCACCGAGAACGCGCCGAAACTTCGTGCCCGAACCGCGAAAGCCGTCCGCACGGAGAACTGGCGCAAACACGTCGCGCGCTGCAGTCAGAAACTCCGCCCTCATGCATCCGCCTAACGAACTTGGCGTTCAGCTGCGAGCGCCAAGAACAACATGACCGGATGGTAGCACGCTGCAGGCGCGTGGCTGCACCGAGACCATCGAACGATGGTCGGTGCAGATCCCACGCGCGGGACGGAACAAGTTCAACCGGTGGCAAAGCCGGCGCTCGTCAGCTGCAACGGCCTGTGGGCGGCGCTAGGGTTCGAGGGCACAGTTGTCCCACCAGTAGGTGAGAAGCTCGCCGACACTGTTTCCAATTCGCTCAGGACCGGCAATGGGATCGCACCAAAGATACTCGGGCCCGTCGGTATCGAGCACGACGAATCCGGCGAAGTCATCAGCGTCGGACAACACGAGAGCAGCCGTTGGCGGTACCTTGAAGATGTACGCGAACGGAGCGGATACGACGTCATGCCAGCGTTCAAGCGGAAGTAGTCTAAAATACGAGTGTCGCGTCTCAAGATCGGCCCAAAGTTGAACGCCGTTGGCGAGCAGCAAGAATCGACGGAGGTCGTCCGGCAGCGGGAAGCGCAGGAAGCGGTTCTGCCAAGCGTCGAGGTCGGTTAACCGGATGCCGGGTTCCACGAGGTGGCCGTAGCGAAACTTGCGGCGCTCTGTTTTAACATCGGGGTGCCGTAGAAAGTCCTGGAGCGTGACTGGCTGGACCCCGTTGACTGGCCCAAGTGCGTCGAGGTCTGAAACGCAAACTTCTTGCTCGACCTCAACGGCGTCCTGGGATGCGGCCAGCTGCAGAAACTCTTCGGCGGTCACTAATCAAAACGCGGACAGGCGTCCGCCCAACGGTACAGGTGTTGAGCTGCGAAGGCCAAAAGCAACGTGACCCGATGGTACCACGCCATCAGGCAGGTGACCGCGCAGCGAAGCCACCTGCTGGGCGAGGACGGTCAACAGGAAGCCTGGCGAGGCCTTCGTCTGCTCCAACACCGTGTTAGGCGGCGCTGGCGCCGGTTCGGAACCACGGTTGCTCCGAGCTCTCAGCATTCCCGCAAATCCGCGACGAGCTGAGGTTCATGCAGAGCTTGTCGGAGTACCACCGACGTCGCGCGTCGCAGAAAACGTGTTGCATGCTCGAGATCGAGGAGAAGCGAAAAATCTTTCGCGAAGTCGGGCTTGCGACCATGAGCGATCGAACTTCTAACGCCATAGAATTTCGTCCACACCGTGTCCGGTCGCGCCTGGCCGAAGTAGTCGACGTAGGGGGGTGGCCTCGGACTCCTTCGTCCGAGCAGGTGCATCTTCCGGATAACCTGTCGTGTCAGGGAGTCAGCCGGGTCAGACGGCTTCGGATCATGAGTGAGCAAGGACTCGATGATGGTGAAGAGGCCAACATAGCGAAGCGCCGAATGGCGTTCGAGTTCTAGGATTTCGCCAAACTGGCGCACGGGACTGCGAAGGTCGAGGTCGTCGTGGTTGAAGTTGATCCATTTTTCAAAAAGACCTCGGAGCTCGGACAGGTGGTCGTCGTCCAACGCGAGGAAGCGCTGGTCAGGCTCAGGGTCATCCAGCGCACGATCAAGTCCCCGGTTGGTTCCAAGGCCGGTTGCGCCGGCGCCATTCCCTGCATGAAAGCCCAGCTCCAAGGGTGAGAACGTGAAGAAGGACGCTTCCACAAGCGCATGGGTTCTGATGTTGCCACCCGTGTGATCGACAACGACGTACCGCCACCGATCTGGGGGCAAAGTTGAGACAGTGATCGTTTCGACTCCGGGCTCGGATTGTTCACGCCCGGTTACCTCAGTTTCGAACGGATTTCGCTGACATGCGGGATAGTAGAACGCGATTGCTTGCCGGATCTCCTCCGCTTCGACCTGGGAGGCTTTCCTAACAATGAGATCGGTCGACACTTCGAATCGGTCATCTTGAACGCTGCTCACGTTCGCCAAAAGTGCATACCCAGACGGTGGCAGCGCTTTGAAACGCTCCACGATGGAGTCGGCCAGGTCGCGGGGAAACGACATTCAAACGTCTGCCTAACGAATCGAAATTCAGCTGCGGAGGCGCAGCCAAACCCAACCGGATGGTACCACTTCACAGGCACACGGGCTGCGCGAACGGAGTTGATGCTGTTCACGCAGAAACCCTTGTGCGGGACGGAATGACAGCAGCAGTCGACAAGACCGCCTTCGTCAGCTGCAATTTCATGTTAGGCGGCGTCGTTCCGGTTGCGCGGAGCCCGAAAGTACAGCGCGACCGCGACGATGGTCGGCGGAAAGAACGACAGAAATCCCAGAGCGGAGAAGTTCATTGCTTCGGAGATCGTCTCGCCGAGAATGCGCGCCTTCTGCGATGGATCAATCGGTTCGCCACCCACGGCACTCCGACCCTGCAAGAAGCCAAAGCAGGCGCCACCGGGGAGAGAGAGCACGAGAAGCGCGATGCATGCGAGCAGCAGGCGACCGAGGCGTTTGCGAGGGCCAACTGCCCGGCGGGCGGCGACTGCGAGAGCCATGAGCCCAGCGTTGATCAGGACTATCAGGACAATCCAAAAGACCGGATGCATCGGTCCGCCTAACTACCATTCTACCGCAAGCCGCTTGCTCGATAACGCGAACCGTAACGAAGTCATTCCGCGGTCTTGTGGACGCATTATCCGGTTATGCAGCGCGACATAACGCGATTATGCGTGCGGGCGTTGGGACCTCTCGAGCGCGCGCAGCCCGGAGGGCGAGCACGCGCTGGAGGGACCCTGCCGCGCGCAGCCCGAAGGGCGAGCACGGCAGGCCGCGCCCCGCCGCCCCCCGCGTCAAAGGTGTCGTGTCGCACGCGACTCGGCCGGTGATACGCTGGGCGGGTCCATGAAGCCGACGACGGATCTGGCGTGCTCTGGGTGCGGTGGGCCGTTGACGGTCGCCGGCAACGACGTGCGCGTCGCGTGCCCGTTCTGCGGCGCGATGAACGACATCGCGTCGGAAGGCACCGTGCGCGTCGCGAAGAAGCTGGAGCAGCTGGGGATCCGTGTCCCGGAGCGACCGATGTCGGTGTCCGACATCGAAGCGGACTTTGCGCGCAAGGCCGCCGAGGAACGCCAGAAGCGCCGCACGGCGATCTTCGTCGCGCCGGTCCTGACCGCCGTCTTCCTCGTCATTCTGTTCGTCGTCCTGTTGGCCGCCTCCTGATCAGGCCGTTGGGACCTCTCTCGCGCGCGCAGCCCGGAGGGCGAGCACGCGCTTGACTGTCGGGGCGGCGCGGGAACTTCGCGTAGCGCTGGCGGTCGTGCCTGATGGCCAGCCGGCGCTATTGCGGGTCGAGCTTGAACTCCACATGTACGGTTTCGACGTGACAAGCGTCGCTGTCGTCGACAACCACCGTTTTCTTGGATGATTGGTAGCCGGGCGCCGAGATTGTGACTTCGTAGGTGCCGAGGCGCTCGCCAACGCCGTTGCAGGAACACGTTGGAGAGTCAAAACAGGTGAGGTCTTCCTGATATGGACCGTCCTGCGCGACACCCGAAGCGTTGCAAATCTCGGCGCCAGTGTTTGCGTCACGCACGTGGGCAACGATCGACCAGCGGACCGCAGCGTCGCAGTCGGATCCACACGCGTTCAGAACCGAAAGACACAGTGCGGCAGTGGCGATGCTGCGGAGCTCGAGCGCAAGCATATCGGGCTAGCGTACCGCTGCTCAGGCGCGGCCGCACCGGGAGGTTGTACTCCCCAATGCCGGGTGGCATGTTTGATCCATGAAGCACCAGCGCCTCCTCGCCGCGGGCTTCACACTGCTTGCCCTCGCGATGGCCTGTGGTGGGTCGACGAACGACTCAGATGGGGCAGCGGCAAGTTGCACCACGGCACCGTGCGGCGGTGATCTGGTTGGAACTTGGGTCGCCCAGGAGGCCTGCGCCTCCGGAAGCTACATCGCTACGATCGCGGGCTGCGCCTCGACCACGGTCACTCTTTCCGAATTCGTGACCAGCGGTACACTCACGTTCAACGGCGACGGGACATGGAATGACTCGCTGAACGAGAGCTTCGCCGCGCGCGAGGAGTTTCCTGCGTCCTGCTTGACGGCGGCAGAATGCACGCAGCGCGAAGCAAGCTTGGCTTCGCAGCTTGGAATCACCGGTGCGAGCTGTGAGTTTGGTAGCACCTGCGTCTGCGATTACGTCAGCGTCGTCAGCGTGGAGAAATCCGGGAGCTTCGAGACGAGCGGCTCGTCCGTTACCTTCGTGGGTCCGGGCCAGCCCGACACCGAAGGCTATTGCGTTACAGGAAACACGCTCACGTTGCAGCTCGGCACGAAAGGACTGAACGCAGCGGTTCTGTTCGAGCGTCAGTGACTCCCTAGCTGTGAACCGACCATGCCCCGCTGTGCGGCTGACGACCAGGTGCTACGATGGACCCATGCACTGGGGGTTCTCGTTGGCTATGGTGCTGGCGCTCCTGGCGAACTCGGCAGGCTGCAGCTCCGACGAGACAGCGGCCGAAGCCAAGTGCTCGGGCCAGGGTGGCACGGAGTGCGCCGCCTTCTGCGGCTCGGACCAAGTCGCGAGCCTCGTTTGCGTCGACGGCGAGTGGAAGTGCCCCAGCGGCTACGTTCGCGGCACCACGGAGTGTCCGGCCGGCACCTGCTTCGGTCCGCCTCAGGAATGCTGCTCGGCCACGGGCGCGCGCACGCCAATGACCTGCGAGCCGTTCGAAGGGGGCTTGCCGTCCACCGGAAGCTGCCCGCCGGGCTCGACGGCAACGCTGAAGGGCGGACCGTGCGCGTACGCAGATGCCGGCGATGCCGTGGGTACACTGGATGCTGACACGGACTCGGGCGAGAAGGACGCGAGCACGGACGGCGGCTGGACCTGCCCATTCCAACGATTGGACCCCTACGGGGTAGCGTGCAGCGGTACCTCGCCGTGCACCCGGGTGGCCAGTTGTCAGGGCGGTCCGCAGACGTTCGAGTACACGTGCGACAATGGCTATTGGAAATTCGTACCGAAGCCCTGCGACCCCAACAAGCCGTACGACTCCTGCGGAGACTTTCTGTGGTGCTCGGGAGCGAACTGGTCCAAATACGACGGGCTCGAAGAACCCAAGCCGTGCCCCGGCAGTCTGCCCACCGCCGGCAGCGCGTGCTACCCGACCTACGGCGGCATTCAGACTCCGTGCGGATACCCGTGCGATCCGCAAACGAAGACCGGCTGGACCATCGCCTCGTGCGTGAACTACGAGTGGATACTCAATGCGGCTTGCGAATGATGGTTTTGTCGGGACGGCGGGGAACCTCGCGAAGCGCTGGCCGCCAGAATGATCTCGTCAGCCACTACTCAGGTGTTCGTCGCTTCGCACGCGGCAGTGGGTAACGCGGGCGGGCTTCACCGGACGCGTAGCATGGGCGGCAATACCCGTGGCCCCCGCCAACCGGCTGCGTTCTCGAGCGTGCTGAGGCACCCGAGCAACTCGCGCCGTGCAGGCTCTGTGTCAGAGTAAGTGAGGGACCAGCGGTGAACGACGCGATACTTCCCATCACGCACACCCTCGACCAACGTCGTGACGCCGTCGAAGCCCGTCACGCCGTCGTCCAGAGGGGCACTCCAGAAGGCGCGGTCCATACATTCCGCGATTGTTCGCCAGGTTCCTGCGTCGACTTGCCGTGTTTCGACCAGCGTGGCGAGACCATCGTCAAGCCCATCAGCGCAAAGGATTGAGCGCTTCGACTTAAGGATGGCACCGTGAGTGTCACGCCGTACCGTGATGACAGAGTCACCGGTAACCATCAGCGACGGTAGCGTCATGACGCGGTACTCGTGCGCTTCTTGGTCCGCGGCGCGGCTCGGAAGAGGAGCTTCGTGGAAGTCGCGCAGCTTACCGACCCACCAGCCGGCCGCAAATGGCCCGATCTCGCCTGAGTCCAGCACGTCGCGAGGAAAGTAGCGCGAGTAGATGGACGGGGAAGCGTAACTTGTCGGCGTGTCCGCAGCTGTCAGCGGAGCGGCGCCGTGCGGGCATTTCGGAGGACCGACCCGCTCGCACCCCGTTGTGAAAGCCAACAAGCAACACGCGATCGCGTACGCCGGCGGGTTCATTGGCTTGTTAGGCTGCACGGCTCCAGTGCGTCTTCCGTTTGCCATCACATGGTTTCGACAGCGTGAAGCAGACCGGCATTGAACGACAACGGCAGCGGGAGCTCGCCGGGTCGGTGAGGCGTGTGGCACTCAAAGACGTAGAGACTGTAGGAACAGCGAGTCACGAGACGGTCGTACGCGGCGTTCAGTTGGTCCGCGTCCAACGGTGTGCGCGAGGCAGACGGTGAAAGGCAGAGCACCCCTGCGAAGACTACGGCCGGTACCACAAGCATGTGACACCCGACGGGGCACGGACTTGGCAAGTCCGCCCAACGTATCGGCGTTCAGCTGCGGGCGCCAGAGGTGCGGCCGCAGGCCGCGCCGACGGCGCCCGTCTGCTGCAACGGCTTGTTAGGCGGCTTCATTCGGAACTTGCGGCGTCGCCATGTGCCCATGGGTTGTCAACGAACAGCAATTGGGTGGAGTCGCGCGCGAAAGCGTGTGCGTCCAATACGGTGAAAGAGCAACGCGGCGCTTCGGCAATGTCGGCCGGCAAGACCTGGTCGAGCTCGCCTTGGATGGTTTCCCAGAAAAGACCCCAGTCGAAATCGGTCGGATACGCGAAAACAGAGAGTTCAAGAACGGCATCATGCAGTTGCCCGGTGATGGCGCGAACGCAGGGCGGAACTTCACCGCGAATGGCACGGTGAACAGCAAGCTCGATCGCATCGAATCGGGTCAACGACGTTGGCCGCCTAACGGACCGGCGTTCAGCAGCGAGCGCCAGGAATCCGTTGACTGGATGGTACCATCCAACAGGCGCGCGGGCGCGCGGGACGGAAGGCGGCAACGAAACACCAGGCGGCGCTCGTCTGCTGCAGCGACCTGTTAGGCAGCGAGCAAGGTGGATTCGGTCGGCACCAGCAGCCAGGACCCCAACGGCTCGCCCGCCACCAGTCGGATCGGCGCTACTGGCAGCGCGGCGGCAAACCTGCCAATCGCGCTGGAGGCCATCACGCCACCAGATACAACGCCGGTGCGGGCCCGGCGGCAGCCACCCGTTCGGCCTCGAGACCATCACGCGGCTGGATGGAACGCGGGTCGGGGCTCGGGCCGCCGCTCGGTTGCGGCTCGGAAGCGATGCGAGCTCGGCAAGGCGGGGGCGACCCCTCGGATCGGAACTGCTCAACCCAACAGCCAAGACAACGGTGCGGCGGCGGCAACCACCATCCCTCGATCGCGAGGCTGCCTAACGACCCGGCGCTCAACTGCGAGCGCCAGGCTCTACTTCTCCGGATGCTATCACTTCATCAGGCGCGCGGGTCGCGATGCTCGCAGCGCATGCTGCTCGGAGCGTTTCCCGCGCGCGGGACGGAACCACTTCACCCGTCAGCGTGGCGGCGCTCGGCAGCTGCAGCGCCCTGTTAGCCGGCGCCTTGCAGGTGGTCCAAGAACTGTGCGGCCATGCGTATTGGTCCAAGGTCGTTTGGATCTTGTTTGGCGTAACGCTGCAAGTACTGCCGGAACGTCTGGGCCGGGCAATCGTCGGGCTCGCCCACTGCTCGACGGATCTCGATGATGTCGCCCGCGAGCGCTGACAGTTCCGTGGTGTCCGTGGACAAGAGATGACGCGGCAGGTCTGGCGGACAGGATTCTGGGGTGATGAAGAAGAGCGTGTTGTAGCCGGCGGCGGTGCGCTCAAGGTTCGCGACAAGCCGACGGAGAAAATCGGCTTCGAGCACCTGTAGGCGCGCACGGAGCTTCTCTGCACGGGACACGTTCTACGTCCGGCTAACGTACCGCCGTTCAGCAGCGGCCGCACCAGGGGACCAGGCGCTGATAGGTCACGAGGGCCGAGCACGTGGTACTCGCCACGGGCGAGAGCCGGGCGGTTGCGGGTGGAACGAGGCGCGGCCGACTGCTGGAACGGCTGGTTAGGCGGCTGTGGACCTCAATGCGCGAAGTTATCACTCCTCCTCTAGCTCGATCCGCAAAGGGAACCCGATATCAGTACGCCGATTCTGTTGGACGAGTTCCGCAATACGTACCATCGCCCAAGGAAATTTCCCCTTACGCTTCAGCCAGACGTTGAGTTCCGGCATTTCGAGAACGCTAATCCCATCCGACTCGGAAACGCGGACCAAAAAGGTCTCGCGATCGTCACGATCCTGAACGGTTACGGTGTTTGCATCGCCGTCCGCGACGATCGACACAACCAGCAGTTCGTCACCGTGCGCGCTCAAGCTGTCCGCCTAACGAATCGAAATTCAGCTGCGAAGGCGCAGCCAAAACCCAACCCCACGGTAGCACCTCACAGGCACAAGGGCTGCGCGAAGGCATCGGATGATGCTCGTGCAGGAACCAGTGCGACATCAGCAGACGGTAGGACCGCCTTCGGCAGCTGAAATTTCATGTTAGGTCGCGTTCAGGACCGGAGTCCTAGTCCTCGTCCTCAACCCAAATACAGCCAACTTGATGCGGAGCGAGAATGATAACGCCAGCGTCAAACGTTGCGGCGGTTGCTGGCACCCATGTTCGCCCGTCAAGGCCTCGATTCGTGAAGTAGCGACAAGACGAAGACGCGAAGTAGGAAAAGAACCTGGCCGTGAGATCTTCCGCGGTAGCCGAGTCCATGGTCGAACCATCGTGCGCGAGGTCACGCCCGAGAACGTCTTGAACTATGCGGCGAGCCGCGGCTTCGTCGACCTCTAGGAATGCGATCGGCGCGAGGTCGAATGCTGCTGCTGTCTCGTCGACGCTTGCTAGAGGTTGGGCGAGGATCCGGCAGCGAACCGTACCTGTCTGGCGGGCGTCGACAATCTGTTGGCAGACGTCCATGTCAAAGTCGGCCTAACGTATCGGCGTTCAGCTGCGGGCGCCAGAGGTGCGGCCGCAGGCCGCGCCGACGGCGACCGTCTGCTGCAACGGCTTTATGGGTGTTCCGTTCCGCAGTCAGGTTTCTTGGTGGGACCTGGAGAATAGAAAGCGGGACATGCACTCGCGGACTACGAACAGCAACGCCGAGCACGTGATGCTCTCTAACAAGCCTTCGAGTCCGCGAGAGCGCCTTGCCCGAAAACGAACACTCAGGGAAAGCCGCTGGACCGGCTCACCATATCGCCTTCGCAGGGCCTGGCTGTGCATGTCCCGATCCCCACAGTAGCCGAGGAGGTCGCATGCAGGAAGGAACCACGGAATTCGCAGCTGTCATCGGTCTGGATTGGGCCGACAAGAAGCACGATGTCTGCATCCGAGCGCAGGGCGCTGACGAGCTCGAGCGAGGCGTCGTCCAGCACCGTCCCGTGGCGCTGCAGGACTGGGTGGAAGGACTGCGCAAGCGCTTCGAGGGCGCTCCCGTCGCGGTGATCGTCGAACTCGAGCAAGGCCCCATCGTCTCAGCGCTGCTGGAGTACGACTTCATTGTCATCTTCCCCATCAACCCGAGCACGCTGGCGCGGTACCGAAAGACCTTCGTGCCGAGTGGAGCGAAGGACGACCCGACCGACGCCGAGCTCGCACTGGACTACTTCGAGCGCCACCGGGAACGACTCGAGCCCCTGCGCCGAGATAGCGTGCCGATGCGCCAGTTGCGGAAGCTGGTTCAGGAACGGCGGGCATTTGTCGAGGACCGCGTTGCCATCACCAACCGCATGACCCACGCGCTCAAGGCTTACTTCCCACTGGTTCTGTCCTGGTTTCGCGACAAGTTCACCGACGTGTTCATGGACTTTCTCGAGCAGTGGCCAACGCTGCAGGCCGCACAGCGCGCGCGTCGCGAAACGCTCGTGAGGTTCTTCCACGACCACAGCGTCCGGCGCACTGACACCATTGAGCGCCGCATCGCCGAGCTGAAAGCCGAGCGAGCATTGACCCTGGACCCCGGAGTCATCGAGCCCGCACAGCTCACGGTGTCACTCCTGCTTTCGCAGCTGCGCGCCGTCTGCAGCGCCATCGAGCGCCTGGACCGGGAGATAGCTCGTCTGGCTGCCTCCCTGCCGGACTTCCAGCTCTTCGCCAAGCTGCCGGGTGCAGGTCCTGTCCTCGCGCCGAGGCTGCTCGTTGCTTTCGGTGAACGCCGAGAGCGCTTCACCAACGCGGCAGCCCTGCAGAAGTATGGAGGCATCGCGCCGGTGACCGAGCGCAGCGGGAACAAACACTGGGTGCACTGGCGCTACGCCTGCAACACGTTTCTACGCCAGACCTTCGTCGAGTGGACCAAGGAGACCATCCCTCGCTCCTACTGGGCCAAGGCCTTCTACGAGCGACATCGCGCCAAGGGCGCCTCCCACAACGCCGCCTTGCGGGCACTCGCCTTCAAGTGGATCCGCATCCTGTACCGCTGCTGGGTCGAGCGCGCCCCCTACGACGAAGCTCGCTACCTCAACGCCCTCCGCAAGCGCAACGCGCCGTTGCTCACATACGCTAGCGAAAATCCAAATTAGGACTTGCGGTCCGTCTCAGGGTGCTTGTTGGGCGGCCAGCGAAGCTGGGACGCGGGAGGAGACGAGCGGGGAACGAGCCGAGCAGGACGCCACGAGGAAGCGAGTCCGGGTGAAGCGAAGCGCGAGCGCTGTGGTGGACGCAACAAGGGGCTGGTCGTTGCCGACCGCCGCTGCAGTCGGCCACGACAGGTTCGGTGACGGAGGAGTGAGCGCGAGCCAGCACAAGTCGAGGCTTCAGCGAAGCGACACGAACATCGCGCAGCGGCGTCGCCCCAGCGCAAGCTGGCCCGTCGAAGCGGGCTGCGCGTTGCGAGCAATGAGACCTAGCGGTTCCGGAAGCGACGACGCGACTTCCGAGAAGCGGCCAATCGGGTGCCGGGTCGCGATTGCGGCGGGCGGCAACCGCGGTGCCTAGCAACTCATCACTTTGATGGTCTCGGCCCGTCCGCCCAACGTACCGCCAATAACCCGCGGCGGCCGTGGAAGCGATCATACCGCGCCTCGCCACGCGGAACACGTCAGCGGAGTCGACACCAGGAGAGCGCCGCACCGAACAGGTGGGAGCTGGGTGGACACACCAGGGCCGTCTTGCCCAACGAGGACAGCGGGGGCCTCGAAGTGCTCAGACGCAGCCTGTAGTGCTCGAGCAACCAACCGGCGGTTGGTTTCGGGTGTGGGGCGTCCCTCCAAAAGGTGGTCGTAGGTATGTTCGGACCGGAATTGGGCCAGCCACACGCGCCGATTGTCGGCCAGGCGAAAGATCAGCCGCGATGCGTCAGGTCCGCCAGTATTGAACACGTCGCGCATGCGTCCGCCCAACGAACCGGCGTTCTGCTGCGAGCGCCAGCTCAAACCTTACCGGATGGTAGCACCTCGCAGGCACACGGGATGCGCGGAGGCAGCGAAAAGCTGCGCGAGCAGAAACCCGTGTGCGAAACGGAATGACATCTCAGGTTACGGCGACGGCGCTCGGCAGCAGCAACGTCCAGTTATGCGGCCGGTGGCTCAATCCGGTCCGCCGTCCGTGGGTTCGCCTGCCGCGCCCGCTTGTCCAATTCCAGCCACTCCGCCGGACGCACCGCCGGCGGCCGTTCCGCCGATGCCAGTTCCGCCGGTTGCACCCGTGCCGGTCGTTCCACCGGTTGTTGTCGTGCCGCCGGCAGCGCCGGAGCCGTCAGTTCCTGACGTGCCACCCATGGGCGGAGCCGGCGCACCGTAGGCGGGAGTGTCCGAGCAGCCCGCGGCCACTGCCACGCCGGCAACGACCAACGCCATCATGGCCGAGCGCGAGAGATCGTTTCGCACCAGCCACGGCCCAAGGGGCTTTACCCGCACGCTCTCGTTGCAGAACGGACACGTCGACTCGTCCATGCGAATGTGGCGGTCGCAGGCGGGGCAAAGACCAAGTGCTGTCATCGGGTCCGCATAACGGCCTGGCGTTCAGCAGCGAGCGCCAGGAATCCGTTGACTGGATGGTACCACCCGCGCGGGGGGAAGACGCCCGCGGAACACCAGGCGGCGCTCGGCTGCTGCAGCGACCTGTTAGGCGGCGCTCGACTACGGAACGTAAACGAGGTGAACGGTGAAGCGAAAGCCATCCGCGGACTCGGCCACCAGAGCATGCAGTACCAGGTCGCTGGGACCCTCCTCAGCCGTCCAAAGGTCGACCAGAACCTCCCAATTGGCACCAGTCCATTGAGCGCAGGACGTCAACCAAGCGTCGTCAGGCAGCGCGCGCAGGTCGGCACCGTACGCCGTGATGTTTGACGAGATTTGTTGAGCGCGGTCGGCAGGAATTGGATCGACGCCTGGGATCGGCCGAGCAAGACAGAGGTCGCCGCGGACGAATGCGTCAACGATCGCGCAAAAGGTCGGCCGCCAGGAGGTCGGCACAGGATGCGCGGCGTCCGGGTCCTTCAAGGCGTCGACGTGCATGACTGGGCGTGTCCGCCTAACGGCCTGGCGTTCAACAGCGAGCGCCAGGAACAACTACATCAGAATGCTATCACGCGACAGGCGCACGGGTTGCGCCGAGGCCATCTTTGGATGGTCGGCGCAAGAACCCGTGCGCAGGACGGGAGGCATCAACAGGACACGAGGCGGCGCTCGTCTGTTGAACGCCATGTTAGGCGGCGTCAGGAGCCCCAGTGTATTACCCAAACCCCGTCGTCGCCTCGTTCAAGAGCCTCCAAGAATCGATGGTGGATGTCGATCCCGCCAAACCACGAGCTTTGGTGACGCGTCTGTCGCTCGGTTTCTTCGATCGCAACGAGAAGATCGCCAAGCGTGAAGTGCGTCTGGTTGGGTGCGCGGTGGAGCACCGGATCACCGAAACCGCGTAAGAAGATCTGGGGTTCCGTGATTGCAACCTGTGCAAGCTCGTCAGCCGTCAATGGCCTAGCGTCATCGAGTCCCTCCCCGAACAACTCTGCTTCGAGACGAATCGCGGTGATGGTTGCGGATGGTACTGCTCTCTGATTGTAGAGCTTGTCGGTGATTGGCTGAGTCGGTTTGGAGAGCTCGATGACCAATGTCGCCGACAGGTTGTCGAAGCGCAGCCACATCGTGGAAAGAGTTGGTCCGCCTAACGGAGCGGCGTTCAGCAGCGAGCGCCAGGAATCCGTTGTCCGCATGGTACCACCCAACAGGCGCGCGGGGCTCTGCTCAGCCCACCGTGAAATGGACTGGTACGGAAACCCGCGCGCGGGACGGGAAGGCGCCAGCGGAACACCAGGCGGCGCTCGGCTGCTGCAGCGACCTGTTAGGCAGCGAGCAGCGAGGTCCCGGTCCCCAGCAGCGACCAAGACCCCAGCGGCTCGCCCGCCACCAGATGGATCGCCGCCACGGGCAGCGCGGCGGCAGCCTCCCTCTCGAACTGGAGGCCGTCACGCCACCAGATTGCAAAGCCGGTGCGGGCGCGGCTGCAGCCTCCCGTTCGGACTCGAGGCCATCACGCAACTGAGTGGAACGTGGAGCCGGGCTCGGGCCGCCGCTTGGTTGCGGGCCGGAAGCGATGCGAGCTCGGCGAGGCGGGAGCGACCCCTCGGATCGGAACAGCTCAACCCAGCAGCCAAGAACGACGGTTCGATGGCGCAACCATCATTCCTCGATCGCGAGGCTGCATAACGGCCTGGCATTCAACAGCGAGCGCCAGGAACCCGTTAGCCGGATGGTAGCACCCAACAGGCGCGCGGGGCTGTGCTGAACCCAACGTCAGATGGGCTGACACAGAAACCCGCGCGCGGCACGAGAGGCATCAACAGATAGCCACGCTGCGCTCGGCTGTTGCAATGCCCAGTTAGGCGGCTTCTCAGTGGCGATGGCGTTCGTACAGAACCCAGCGCGCTTCATCCCAGCACGCGGCGCACAGGATCTTGAACTCGGCCTCGACAAACCATTGTTCGCAGGATGCGCCGTTCAGCGCACGGAGCTTGCGGTCGCACTCAGCACACCATGCGTCGGGACGGGCGGTGTCGGTATCGTCACCCCAGAAGAAGCCGACCGGGGCGTCGCTGTCGATCGCGTGGGCGACATGCGTGCAGACGAGTCCAATTCCCTGGACGCCGTGCCTGTCGCAGTCCGCCATCTTGGCCACGGTTGAGTCCGCCTAACTAGAATTCTACCGCGACGCCCCGAATTATCTACCACGCTGACGTCGCGTGATTCCGCGAGGTTACATCACTTCTTCGCGGGATAACCGGATAATTCGAGTTGATCGAGGGGTCCGCGGCCATGTGGACTGACGCGGCGCTGCACGAACCGGTTCGCTCGGTGCACACGCGTGACGCCGGCCTTCAACGGAACACCACGGTCTTGTTCCCGTGGCGGAGCACGCGGTCCTCCACGTGGTAGCGCACCCCTCGCGCGAGCACGGTCTTCTCGATGTCCTTGCCGTAGCGCACCAGATCCTCCACCGAGTCCGAATGGTCGATGCGGATCACGTCTTGGTCGATGATGGGACCTTCGTCGAGCTCCGCCGTCGCGTAGTGGCAGGTCGCGCCGATCAGCTTCACGCCCCGCGCGTAGGCCTGGTGGTAGGGCCGGGCCCCCACGAAGGAGGGCAAGAACGAGTGGTGGATGTTGAGGATGCGATCGGGGTACGCCTGGCACATGTCCGCGGGCAAGATCTGCATGTAGCGCGCGAGCACCATCACATCGCCACGCTCCTCCTCGAACAGCCGTGCCACCTCGGCAAAGGCCGCGGCCTTGTCTTCCTTGGGAACGGGCACGTGATGAAAACGTGCGCCGTGCCACTCGACGAACCCCCGGAGCGTGTCGTGGTTCGAGATCACGCACGGGATCTCGATGTCGAGATCCCCGCTGCGCCAGCGCCCGAAAAGATCGTAGAGGCAGTGCTCCTGCTTCGACACCAGCACGATCACACGCTTCTTCACCGCGGAGTCGGTGATCTGCCACTGCATGCCCAGCTCCGCCGCCGTCGGGGAAAACCGCTCGAGAAGCTCGTCGTGAGAAACCGACAGCGAATCCGCGCGAACCTGGATACGCATGAAGTAGCGCCCGGCTTCCGCGTGGTGCGCCGGGGCACGACGCGGTGAGGGTGAAACAGCGCGGCGACGACATGATCAGAAGCCGTAGCCCACGATGATGTCCACGTCGGGGTACACGCCGCTCAGGCCGGCGTGGTCCGTCTCGAAGGCCCAGTACTGAGCGCCAGCACCGAAGCGCAGCAACAGCGCGTCGTCCGCCAAGAGCCAGCCGTAGCCCGCGGTGGCACCCGCGGACCACCCCACGCCGGACTCGGCGTCGGCCAGATCGTCCTGGGCCCGGATGGCGACGACGCGGCCGAAGGGCGAGAGGTAGAAGCCGCGCGGTGCAGCGGCAAACGGGAACACGAAGGGCCGCAGCTCGAGCCCGAAACCCACGACGTCGGACTCTGGTCCGCCCAGGTACTGCGTGTACCACGGACGGTTGAGCTGGAACGTCGCCCGCGCCGTCACGCTGGGAGCGAGCACGCGCTCGTAACCCACACCGATCACGCCGCTGCCCAGGTCTGCTTCCAGCGCATTGTCGGGCTCGGCCTGCGCCGAGCTGACCACCGTGAGCATTGCCGCGAACACCATGGGCCAAGCTCTCATCGCCTGGACGCTACCACGCGCCGCGGAAACAGCGGCGCGCCCGCGGACACTCGCCGTCCAGCGCGAAGCTCGCCGACCCGCGCGCCGGCGCCCACGCTCCGCGGTCCCAAGCGCTCGGCGATTCGCTCCGCCGTCTTGGGCAGGAACGGCTGCAGCAACGCAGCCGCCGCGCCCGCGCCGTCGAGCAAGGTGTACAGCGCCGTGTCATCGCGCTCGCCCTGCCACGGCGCCGTCTCGTCCGCGTAGCGGTTCACCTCCGCCACGAAACGCCACGCCGCATCCAGCGCGCCCCGCAAATCGAACGCCTCTACCGCCCGCGCAGTCTCCGAAACAGCCGCCGAGAGCGCCGCGCCGAGAGCGCTCTCGGCCTTGGGCACCACGCCGTCTGCGCGCTTCTCCACGAGCCGCAGCGACCGCTGCAGCAGATTGCCGAGCTGGTTGGCGAGCTCCGAGTCGTGCGCCTGCGAAAGCCGCGCGCGCTCGAAGTTTCCGTCCTTGGTCGTGGAGAGATGCCGCAGCAGATAGTAGCGGAGCGCGTCACTGCCGTACTCGTCGCACAGCTGGAAGGGATCCAGCGCGTTGCCCAGGCTCTTGCCGATCTTCGCGCCCTCCACCGTGACGTACCCGTGCACCAGAACGCGGGTCGGTAGCGGCAGGCCGGCAGAGAGCAAGATGGCCGGCCAGTACACGGCGTGAAAGCGCGTGATGCCCTTGCCGATCACGTGCTCGCGGGCCGGACAACGGAGCCACCAGCGCTCGAAGGCGTCACTGGCCTGCGCCTGGCCGAGCGCGGCGAGATAGTTCCCCAGCGCGTCGAACCACACGTATACGACTTGGGACGGATCGTTGGGTACCGCGATGCCCCAACCCCTGGCTCGCTCACGAGATCTGGAAATGCTGAAATCTTCGAGCCCTCGCTCCACGAATCGCAAGACCTCGTTCTTGCGCTCCACCGGGGTGACCCTGAGCGCGTCGCGAGCAATCAGCTCGCGCAGCGGCTCCTGGTAGCGCGACAAGCGAAAGAACCAGTTCTCTTCCTCCACGACCTCTGGCGGAGTGCCATGTTCCGGACAGCACCCGGCCTCGAGCTCGCTCTCGGCGTAGAACTGCTCGCAGCCCACGCAGTAGAGGCCGCGGTACTTCTTCTTGTACACGTCGCCGCGGTCCACGCAGGCCTGCCACAGCTTCTCGGTCGTGGCGCGGTGACGCGGATCGACGCTGGTGCGCACGAAGTCGTCGATGTGAACACCGAGCGCCACCGCCAAGCGCGGAAACTCCGCGGCGTTTCGATCCACGAGCTCGCGCACGGAAACACCCGCGCGCTCCGCCGCCTGCACGTTCTTGAGGCTGTTCTCGTCGCTGCCGGTCACGTAGCGAACGTCGCGCCCGGCGCTCCGATGCCAGCGCGCGAGCGCGTCCGTGAGCACCAGCTCCAGGGCGTGGCCCAGGTGCGGCGGGCCGTTCACGTAGGGCAGGGCGGAAGTGATGTAGTGCGTGTTCATGGTCGTTCTCCTCGGGGTGAAGCCGCACCGCGAGGGGATCGCCACAAACGAAAGCGGGCCACCTCGCGAGGCGGCCCATGGCGTGCGTATCGTCGATGGATTCAGCTCAGCCGGGTCGCCCTGCGCCAGCGCATCGACATGTTCACGCTGAAGTTTTCGGTCCCGGTGTTCATGAGCGTTCCGCAGTGTGCGAACCCCCACGCCTTTCGTCAAGGACGCGGTTATCCTCCGGCGGATGCCGCCGCGCATTCTCGCCGCCCTCGTCGTGCTCTCGCTCGCACCTCACGCCTTCGCCGACGCGGTGCCGCCGCCGCCGGACGATTGCCCTTCGGGCACCGAGCCGGTGACGGATCATGGCGGGCCGCGCTGCGAGAAGGCGGCGCCCAAGAACTGCCCCAGTGGGTGGCGCGGCGTGATCGGCGGCGAATGTGTGCTGCACCAATGCACCGCCGACGCAGACTGCAGGGAGACGGGCCGCGTGTGTCGTCCGGCGTCGCTGTGCTTCGAGCCGCACCAACGCTACAGCACCTGCCAGGGCTCGCGGAGCAATGCCCTCGGTGCGCCCCCCGTGCTCGGCGGACCGTGCATGCAGTTGCCGGAGCCCGTCACGGACTGGAACCCCGTCAACGTGTGCGGCGGCACGGAGAGGTGCGCGTCACCCGGAGAGTGCCGCCCCAGCAAGCTGTGCGTCGTTCCGAACAGCCCGAGCCCCAAGGTGATGCCCCGCGACGAGTCGGGGCAGGTTCAGAGCAAGCCCAGCGGCTGCGGCTCCGGCTGCGTGATCGCTCCAGGGCACAGCGGCACCGCGGCGGCCCTCATGGCCATCGGCGCGCTCGGCGCGGCCCTCGCCCTGCGCCGACGACGATGAAAGCGCTCGCGCTGCTCGCCGGCTTTGCCATCGGCTGCGCTCACCCACAGTGCCCCGCGGCCTATCACGCCGACACCGCACGCAGCGCCCGCCTCGAAGCCTTGCTCCAAAGCGATCCGGAAGCGCGCCCGCTGCTCTCCGCCACTCCCGCGCTGGTGTGCTTTGCCCCCGGCGTCGAGAGCGTCAGCACGAACGAAGCGCTGCTCTTGGACCAGAGCCAGCCGGACGACGCCCTCGCCGCGCGCATGGCGCACCTGCTCTTGCACCGCAGCCGAGGCCAAACACGCACCAGCGGCAACGGTCCTGATGAGGCCGAGGCCAACGCCCTCGAGCGGCGCGTGCTCTCGCGCCTGACTACTCCGCCGCCGCGATGAGATACGCAGCCAGCGGGCTCTGCTCGCCGCTTGGAGGCACCACGGCATCCCAGGGCCCGGGCAGCTTCGCCGCGTGGGCGAACACCACCCACGCCCCGCAGCGATCGCAGTCGCCGTTGTTGCCGTAGCAGCACTTCGGCGTCGTGAACTTCTTGTTCTCGACGTACAGCGGCAACACCGTGCGCAGCGCCGGGCAGTTGTCCGTGACCATCTTCGCCGTGGCCGGACGCATCAGCTCCAAAGCCCGGCTCGAATTCCACACGAAGCCCGGGTAGCGCTTCTTGAGCTCCACCACCGCGTCCACCGCTGGCTCGCGCTCCGCCGCGTCCTTCCAGCTGAGCTCCGAGTCCTCGCCCTCGTTGGGCACGTGGAACGTGAACGCGACACCGTTCACCGGCGTGTTCACGAAGTCCTTCACCAGCTCTTCCAGCCGCTGGAAGTTCTGCTTGGTGACCACGCACTGGATCTGCACCGTGGGCGGGAAGTCCTGCGGCAGCGCGAGGAGGTTCTTCCGCACCCGGTCGTAGACGCCCTCACCTCGCACGGGGTCGTTCAGATCCCGGGGGCCATCCAGCGACACCACGTAGGTCACGCCGGCACCAAAGTCCTTCAAGGGGACGGTGCCGTTGGTGGTGATCACGTTGCGCGGAAAGAGCTTCACGCCGCGCTCCAAGAGGCGCCAGCGGATCATCGGCTCGCCGCCCATCCACAACATGCCGACCACGCCGTGACGATCCCGGACCTGCTCCACCGCCGCCAGCAGCTCGTCGTCCGGAATGTCGTGAGCCGGATCATTCGGGTTGCCGTCCGTGTAGATGAAGCAGTGTGCACAGGTGAGGTTGCAGCGATTGGTGACGTTGAGCATCGCTCCCGGAAACTTGAGCGGCGGCTCCACACTCAAGCGATCCCAGGCGACTCTTTGATCGAAGACCGGCAGCTTCATGAAGCCCTCCCTACATGGCGGAACGAAAGCAACGACTCGGGCGCGGGCGCACCTTGGGCCCGCATGAACTTCCGCCAGATGCGCCGGCCGGCCACGTCGTAGCGGCCCATCTCCTGCACCAGCGCGCGGCGCAGCTCCGGGCGCACGATGGGCTCCGGCAACAGCGGGTCGTACGCCAGCTGACGGATCGCGCGGCCGCCCAGCAAGAAGCACTCCACCACCGCTTGCTCGAGCGGCACGTCATCCAGCTGGGCGCGGCTCTTCGCCAGCCGCTCGCTGGTCTCCACGTAGCCGTCGTCCAGTGCGTCCTCCGCCCACAACGTTCGAGCGCGGCCGTCCATCGCGGTGTCCAGCTCCGAGAGCCCGCACACCCACGCGCCCGCATCCATGCCCAGCTCGCCCAGCTCCGCGCGCACCGCCGCCACGCCACCGCGCAGGTTGTCGGGCCGCACGAACAGCCCGGGGGAAAGCTCGCGCATGCCCGCGAAGCTCAACGCCTGCCGACGCCGCTTGCCCCGCGCACGCTCTCCCCGCGGCAATGCGCCCACGTGCGCCGCCACCCAGCCGCCACTCCAAGGCACCACGCGGTCGTCCCTCCGCGACCACGACACCACCCGCCGCTGCACCGGCTCCGCCGCCGCCGACAACCCGTAGGAGCCGCGCTCGTTGCGCTCGACCTTGCCGTCCGCCACGAGCCGCGCCAGCGCCACGCGCAGGTTGTTCTCCGTGATGCCGAACAGCTCCGCCGCGCGCACCAGCGCACGCACCGGAATCGCGCGCCCGCCCACTGCGCTGAGCAAATCCAACACCAAGCTGCCAGCCTGCGGCGTCACTCGCATACATTACACCAATGTTATCGCACCGATCCATTCTGTAATATTTGCGGCGTTTCCGCGCCGGGCCAACAAACCATAACCAATTGTTAATATTGATGTTTGTTCGGCGCGGACCACGACCCGGCACGGTCGGCCTTTGCCGGACATGGCGCGCGTGAAAGCATGAGCCATGCGCGTCGCTGCTCTCATCGCCGTCGTGACCGCGAGCGCGTGCACCCGACCCTCAGCGGACGTCGTGCGTGCGCCGGCGCCGGTCACGCCGCCCGCGGCGCCGGTAACGCCGCAGCAACGGCCACCGGCGATGCAGCTACTCACCGTCAGTCATCTACGCGCCCGGGGAGGGCACGTGTACGGCACGGGGGACGACGCCATCTTCACCGACGGCGTTGCCTTCGCCCGAGTGCACGGTGATCTCTTGCAGTGGACGCCCGCGCTATCGTGCGGCGTTCGAGAACCGGAGATCCGTTGGGGTCGCTATCCCACGCTGTTCGGCTTCGGCCGGCCCGGCTTGATCCGTTTCGACGAGAGAGCCGGGCGCTGGATGGAGGTGCCGACGAACGGACTGTACTGGAGCCCAGCGCTCATCGCAGAGTGGCCCGATCAGGCGCATGTTCTCGTGGCGTGGCACGGACAAATCGATTGGGAACGCGGCGGCAGGTCACCGGTCCGGCCGCCCGGGTTCTACCTGGTGGGCACGGAAGTGCGCTCCGTCGATCTCGAGCTGCCACCGCATCTGGGCGAAACGCCCGCAAGGTTGGCCGTCTCGCCCCGAGGCGACGTGATCTACGCGAGCACGACCGCGATCGAGATCTGGCCGCACGGAAGCCGGACCGGCATTTCCCGTGCGATCGACGCCGCCTACCCAACCCCGCAAACAGGAGCGCTATTCATCGATGCCGCGGACCCCACGGACATCGAGGTCGTGTACCCCACGAAGAGCGGCTCGTCGGCGATTGTCCGCTTCGACGGAAAGCGCTTCTTCGACGTGCCGACTCCCTTCAAGGACGCCATCACGGTGTGGGCGCGGACCGGCGAACAGCGGCTATACGGAACCGTCAAGAACAGCACCTCTCATGTGTGGAGCCGAGGATCCGACGACACCTGGACTCCGCTCGGCGAGCTCCCAGGACGGGTGAGCTCCATCGCTCGAGACGATGACGGCGCGGTCTGGGCCAGAGCTGGGTGGAGCGTCTGGTACTTGCCGAAAACCGGCATGCGGACCCAGGTCTTGCTTCCCGACCCTTTCTCGGGCTCGCACTTGGCGGGCTTCTTCCACACCGGATCGACCGCGTGGATCATGGCCTGGGGCAACAAGTACCGCGTGTTCACCTCGCGACCCTTCCGCGCCACCGGGCACCGCGTGCTACCAGGAGAAGACCCCTGCGCACCGACAACAGCTCATTAATATTGATGTTTGTTCGGCGCGAAGCCCGTCCGCGCGTCTCGCCTCGAAAAGGGCACCGCAGCTGACCGGTTGCTCTTGCGAGCCGAAATTGCGCGCACTAGTCAGGGCGCCATGACACTCTGGAAGCTCTCGCTCACGTTCGCGCTCACGACACTGGCGGCAGGCTGCATGCCCGTGATGCAGCAGGGCTATCCCGTCGGGGTCGTCTACAACGGCACCAAGGCGCCCTCCGTGGTGGATCGCGTGGAGGCCTCCGGTCCCAACAAGACCGGCGCCAAGACCGGCGAGGCATGCTCCACCGGCATCTTGGGCATCGCCGCCTTTGGTGACGCGAGCATCGACGCCGCCAAGAAGGCGGCACAGATCACCGACGTGCACTCCGTCGAGTACGACGCCACCGCAGTGCTCGGCTTCGTGTACGTCGAAGTTTGCACCGTCGTTCACGGCAATTGAGCCGCGCAGGGCTCGTCGCCTTCGCGGTGGTCACCCTGACGACTTGCGCCGCCTCGGCGGAGCGCAAGACGTCGCCGAAGAGCGTGAAGCTGTTCGACGTACGAACCGCCACGCACGAAGGCGTCTTGCGCTTCAGCACCCTCAGCTACCGGGCAACGGATCAAGCGCGCTACGAAGGCGGCTACGAAGCAGCGTTCCTGCACGCGATGACGTCGCGCTCGGGACCGTTCCATCTCACGGGTCTGAGTGGTCCGGCGCTCAGGTTCCTCGACAAGAAGAGCTTCTCGCTGTCGCTGCCCCAGAACACGGCCCTTGCCGGCATCGCGGCGGGCCCGGTGGAGCTGGAAGGCGGCTTCGGCGTGTCGCTGCTCAGCGTGGACGTGGTGCACGGACACTGGAGCGCGCAGCTGCTTTCGCCGCGAGCCGCGGCCGGCGTCGGGGTGCGCCTCGGACCACTACGCGTCGGCGCAGAGCTGTACACGGAGTACCTCTGGCGTTGGTTCGGACCGGACTACTTCGTGCGCGGCATTGGCGTGAGCCTGCGCTGGCGCCGAAGCCCACCGCTGCCGCCCTTCGCCGCGGGGCAGCGATAGTCAGTCCGCGAAGATGCCCAGCACGTTGAACACCTTCTCCGTGTGCGGCGAGCCGGCCCGAGCGAAGGCCGCGAAGATGTCCAGCCCCAGCAGGAACACGCCAGCCATCACCAAAATCACGGCAACACGTTTGGTGCGGTTCCAGCGCTGGTGAGGATCGAGCTCCTCGTACTCCCGGGTGGTGAGGCTGTCGCCATCTTTGCCGATGTTCAGCGCGCGCCCTGCCTTCAGTGCGTACCTCGCGGACAGGAAGAAACACACGGCCCCCAGAGTGAAGCCGATCGGCGCGCCCTTCGACAGCAGGACAAAGCCCACCAGCAAGGACGCCACCCCTCCGTAAAAGAAGCCCGCATGCCGCTTGAAGTCGCCGTCCGAAAGCGCCTTCCGAAACTCCTCCTCCTCACCCACGACGTCAGGATAGCAGAGCGCGCCTTGCCGAAGCGGTGCTGCGGTGGGCGGAGCGGGCAATCCGAGCTAAGGTCCGCGACCGCCATGGCCGAAATCCGCCTGTACAACACGCTCTCTCGCAACCTCGAGCCCTTCACGCCCAAGGAGGACGGCAAGGTCGGCGTGTATTGCTGCGGCCCCACGGTCTACGACGTTCCACACGCCGGGCATGCGCGCTCGGCGCTGGCCTTCGACATCCTGGTGCGGCACCTGCGGGCGCGGGGCTACGACGTCACCTACGTCCGCAACATCACGGACATCGACGACAAGATCTTGGCGCGCTCCAAAGAGAACGGCGAAGAGCCGCTGGCGCTCTCCAAGCGCATGGCCGAGGTGTACAAGGCGCAGATGGCGGAGGTGGGCTGCGCAGCGCCCACGCACGAGCCTCGCGTCAGCGACCACCTGCAGGAGATCTTCGATCTGGTCCAGAGCCTGATCGACAACGACGCCGCGTACGTCGTGGACATGCCCGGCGGCACCAAGGACGTGTACTTCTCGGTGCGGAGCTTCGCCGGGTACGGCAAGCTCTCTCGCCGCAACATCGACGATCTGATCAGCGGCGCGCGGGTGGAGAAGGACGAGACCAAGCGCGACCCGCTGGACTTCGCCCTGTGGAAGGGCGCGCCCAAGGAGGAGTGGGGCTGGCAGAGCCCGTGGGGCTGGGGACGGCCGGGCTGGCACATCGAGTGCAGCGCCATGAGCAGCCGCTACCTGGGCCACGGCTTCGACATCCACGCCGGCGGCATGGATCTCATCTTTCCGCATCACGAGAACGAGATCGCCCAGAGCGAGGCGGCGCACCCGAGTGAAGGCAACTTTGCCCACTGCTGGATGCACAACGGCTTCGTGAACGTGGACAAGGAAAAGATGAGCAAGTCCCTCGGGAACTTCGTGACCGTGCAGGACGTCCTGGCACGGAACGACGCCGAGGCATTTCGTTGGTTCCTGCTCACGGTGCACTACCGCGGGCCCATCCAGTTCGACACCGACAAGCTCGACAGCGGCCGGGTGGTGTTTCCCGGCGTGGACGAAGCAGAGCGGCGCGTGGACTACATGTACACGGCCGTCGCGCGGCTCGCGGAGCTGGCCGGGGACGCAACGCTGGGAGAAAAGCTGCCGCCGGAGCTCCAGAAGCACAAAAAGGCCATCGACGAAGCGGCCGTCACCGCCGACAAGGGCCTGGACGACGACTTGAACACGCCCATCGCGCTGGCGTCCCTCGGGGAGATGGCGCGGCTCGGCAACGAGGTCTGCGACCTCGCCTTGAAGCGTCGGAAAGATGCGGCCTTCGTGGGCGCGGCGCGCGGTGTGGCCGCCCATGCGGTGAAGAAGATCCGCACCCTGGCGGATGAGCTCGGCATGATGCGCGCATCCCACGAAAACTACACGTCGCGTACGCGCAAGCGTCGCCTCGAGCTCCGGGGCCTCACCGCGGAAGCCATCGAAGCGAAGATCGTCGAGCGCACCGAGGCTCGCAAAGCCAAGGACTTCAGCCGCGCGGACGCCGTGCGCGCGGAGCTCGAGGCTCAGGGCGTGTCGCTTCGCGACTCACCCACGGGCACGGATTGGGCCGTCGAGGCCTAAACCCCTACTGAAAGTCCTGCACGGCCCACACGGAGCCGCCGGGCGTTTGATAGAAGCCGCAGGCAACCTTCGTGTACTTGGTGCTCGACATGTTGATGTAGTGCCCGTGGGTCTGGAAGTCCGCGCCGGGACCCTCGGCCCACATCTGGGCCAAGCACGTCGTCACCGTGGAGCTCACTGACGGGTAGCCGGGGCACTCGTTCTGCGCCCACTCGCCGCAGGAGGGAAACGCGCCGTGCGCTTGCCCCGTCTCACTGTCGCTCTTCGCCTCACCATCGGCGCAGGACTCCTTCGCGTTCCAGCGCTGGTAGGGCGGAAGGCTCAGGGTAGCGCGGTACTCGTTGATCTTGTCGACGCACTGCTGGCGAGCCGTAGCGAACGGATCCGTGGTGGTGCCGCCGCCACTGCCGCCCGTCGCCGAACCGCCGCTGCCGGAAGTACCACCGCTCGACGCCCCGCCGCTCGACGCCCCGCCGGTCGCAGAACCGCCGCTGCCCGAGCTGCCGCCGCTCGAGGCTCCGCCGGTCGCCGCCCCGCCGCTGCCGGGGGTGCCACCGCTCGAAGCGCCGCCACTCGAAGCGCCGCCACTCGGCGCCCCGCCGGCGCCTGAATTTCCGCCAACCGAAGCGCCGCCGCTGCCCGAGCTGCCGCCGCTCGAGCTGCCGCCGCTCGAAGTGCCACCGCTCGCAGATGCGCCGGCGCCGCCATCCTGGAACGTCAGCTCGTCGTACCCGAGCACGTTGCTACAGCCAACGGCAAGCATGACGACGATCAGCGAAGACACACGAAGCACACTCTGAGCATGCCACGCGCGCGACGTTCGCGGAAGCGATCGTCGTCATACGACAGCGACGCACACCGTACGGATTCTGCGAGTCGCGAACGATCGTGTTGCGTCTTCGCGATGATGCACTGCAGTGATTGCGGGAATCTCCAGTGAGCATTCAACGCGATCGCCAAACGGTTGGGAGCTCTCGTAGCGTGAACGCAGCTGGATCGTGACGTTGCCACGCACTTCGGTACGGACCTTGCTCAGGGCGCAGCCGGGAAGGTCGACCCGGGAAGGCGGGAGGCAACAAAATGAAATCGAAGATACTGTCTGTGCTCATTCCGAACGCGGCCCTAGCCGTCGCGTTCGCTCTCACCCTCGGAGCCTGCAGCGGCGACGATGGCGCCCGCGGCCCCGCAGGCGCGCCGGGTGATCCCGGTGGACCTGGTGCCACGGGTCCCACCGGCCCCAATGGCAACCCGGGCGACGCCGGCGTCAACGGAGACGCCGGTATCAGCCAAGGAACCCTGCACGGCAAGGTCACGAACAGCATCACCCAGGCGGGTGTTCAGGGTGTGACCGTGGCGTTCTCGCCGCCAGTGATCGCGGATCTGACGACGGACGCCAACGGCGACTACAACACCAACCTGCCCGTCGGCGTGTACACCGTGACGTTCACCAAGGACAGCTTCACGGACGGCGAGGCCACCGTGCCCGTCGCCGCTGGCATCGATCAGACCGTCGATATCGAGATCGTTCCCGCAGCGGGCGTGATCGTGGACGCCGGCGCCGACCTCAACGGCGCTCCGGGAGCCAACGTTTCACCCACGGCAGCGACGGAGATCTACGACGACAGCACCGGCGCCACGTACCTGTGGACCCAGAAGTCCGGCGTGCCGCTGACCATCACCGGCGAAACGACGGCCAATCCGACCATCACGCTGGCGGATCTCGAGAGCTACAAGACCGCCCTCGCCACTCATCTCGAGCAGCCCGACCGCTTCATGATCCTGGGCATCGATCCCTTCGCCCTCGAAGAAGCGGAAACGGCCGTGTTCGAGGTGGCGGTGACTACCTCCAGCGGCACCTACAAGGACACCGTGAACGTGGTGGCGAGCCTCGGTCTCGCCTGGACCACGGGCGTCCACAACGTGCCCATCGACGTGGGCGTGTTGCTGCAGGCCAAGGACGCCAGCGGTGGCTACAGCTGGACCGTGACCGGTCCCTCCGGCTCCACGGCAGCGTTCGACAGCGCCACCAGCCGTTGGCCGATCCTGAAGCCCGACGTGAAGGGCGAATACACCATCACCGAGACCAACAGCGGCGACACCTTCAAGTTCTTCGCGGGCGAGTGGAAGGGTGCCATCAGCGGTCTGAGCGCGACGGACGGCAAGCCCGAAGCGACGGCCTGCACCATGTGCCACAACGACAGCTTCGCGCCGGACAACTTCAAGACCTGGCGCAAGAGCGGTCACGCCGAGATCTTCACTCAGAACATGAGTGACCCGGCCAACCACTGGAGCACGAGCTGCGCCAGCTGCCACGGCGTGGGCTACGACGAGAACGCCACCAACGGCGGTTGGGACGAGGCCATGTCGTCCGAGAGCTGGACCGTTCCGCATCCGGGCGGCCCCACGGTGTACAGCGACATGTTCACCAGCGCTCCGAAGACGGCCGCTCTCGCCAACGTGCAGTGCGAGAACTGCCACGGTCCGCAAGACAGCGCCGCCCACACCACCGGCGCAGCCCGGCTCAGCGACTCGTCCCAGCTCTGCGGCTCCTGCCACGGAGAACCGGCGCGTCACGGTCGCTACCAGCAGTGGAAGGAATCGGGCCACGCGAACTACACCCTCGCTCTCGACGAATCGACGGTGGAGTCCCGCGGTGCGACGGCTGCTCACTGCGGTCGCTGCCACTCGTCCCAGGGCTTCAAGAAGTGGATCGCCCAGGGCGACCTCACCTCCTACGTGCAAGGCGCCAATGGCAACGCGACGGTCGCGGAGATGACGGCTTGGGGCATGACCGAAGCCGAGATCCACCCGCAAACTTGCGTGACCTGCCACGACCCGCACGCCCAGGGTGACCTGTCCGGCGAGCCCAACACCGCCACCGTGCGCGTGGAAGGCGACACCGGCATGCTGCCGGCCGGCTACAACGCCATTGGCGTGGGCAAGGGTGCGTTGTGCATCACCTGCCACAACACGCGCAACGGCGCGCACTCCGACGCCATCCCGGTCAGCAACATGACCGCTCCGCACGTGGCCGCTCAGGGCGACGTACTGATGGGTCAGAACGTGTACTTCGTGACCCCCGGCATGCGCGGCGGACACTCGTACATCACCAACACCTGCGTGACCTGTCACATGAACCTGACGGACCCGCCGGCGGAGTACAGCTACAACAAGTCGGGTACCAACCACACCTTCGCGGCTGACCCGACGATCTGCACCACCTGCCACGGGACCTTCGACGGCGGCAGCATGGCGCAGGTGATGGAGAAGTCCCTCGATGGTCTGAACGAGCACCTGGGCGACACCGCCATGGCGAAGCTCAACGCGCTCGGCACCGTGTACGTCCGCGCCTACGACCCGGCGACGGATCTGTACTCCTCTTCCGGGAGCACGGACGCGGACATCAGCCTGGACGTGAACACCAACCCGATCAAGCACATCGCCATCACCGAAGGCCATGGCCAGATCGAGCTGCACTTCACGCTCACCACCGCGATTACCATCACCTGGTCCGACAGCAGTCAGACCACCACGGACAACTTCGGCGTCCAGCTGCGCGCAGTGAAGAGCAGCGCGGGCACCGCGGGTGCAGCCGTGTACACCAATGGCGGCAACATGATGAAGGCGTGCTGGAACTACCTGATGCTGCACGGCGACGGCAGCAAGGGCATCCACAACCCCGACTTCTTCATGGCGGTCATCAACGCAACCATGGCGGTGAACGTCGACAACTGACGCTCACGCTCCTTCCCATCCCTGGCGCCCGCCGAGCCCTGGCTCTGCGGGCGTCGGGCTTTTTGTGCCGGGTGGTTCCGCGCCGGACCAACATGGAAGCGGAGGAAATCCGCTCAGACGCCGATGAACAACCGATGCGCGAAGTTCCGCTCGAGCTTGGCGCGCAGCACCTTGTCCGCGGCGGTTTCGATGTCGTACTCCGCTCGCTTGAACTCGAAGCGCTTCTCCGTGGAGTCGAACACGGTGAAGCTGGCCCGGTTGTCGTAGTCCCGGGGCTGACCCACGGAGCCCACGCTCACGATGTACTTCTTGTCCGGCGCCAGATCGAAATCGATGGGCGGGAGCTCTTCCACCGAGTCTGGCGTGAGGGCGAACACCTTGCACAGGTGAGAGTGTCCGATCAGCGTGATGTGCCCGAGCTCGTCGTAGATCGGCAAACACTCCCGAGCTTGTTCCGGAGCGAAGATGTACTCGAACTCTTCCAGACGCACCGGAGAGCCGTGGCACAAGAGGGCGTCCTCGTCGCTCAGGCGGATCTGATAGGGCAGCCCGCGAAGCCAATCCATGTTCTCTTTCGAGAGCATGTTGGCGTGCTGATCCAACGCGTGGCGCGCCGCCTCGTAGTAGTACGAGTAGTCCATGCGCCCGGCGACGGCGGCGTCGTGATTGCCCAAGATGGTGGACTTCACGAGACCGCGCACGAGATCCGCGCACTCGTTCGGCGAACCGCCGTAACCCACCGTGTCGCCGAGGCAGTAGTAAGCGTCGATGCTCTCGCTCTTGAATGCCTCGATGACCGCGCTCAGCGCTTCATAGTTGGCGTGGATGTCGCTGAGGATGCCAAGACGCATGTCTGAGAACGCCGAGACTACCACGGACAGCAGGTGGGTGACGCAACGGAAGGGTTCGCTTTTTCGTCGTTTTCTCGGCGGCGCAGGCGCCGTACGTTCAGGGTCGCCAACCCACCCCCGAAAGCCAACATGACCGAAGATTTCGAGTCGGAAGCCCTGGAGCAGCTGTCCCCGCCGCCGGATCCGCTGCCCGAGCTGGCCGCGAGCTGCATCGATTACGTCCGCGGCGCGGTGGGCGTGGAGCTGGACTTGACGTCGGACACGCTGCCGGTCCTCGACCACTATCTGGAAGGCGCGCGCGAAGCCGCACGGGAGCGGCCGGAGTTGCTCGATCTCTTGTCGCGCGCCGTGGGCGCCTACTTTGGCGAGGTCGTGCGACGCAGCTTCGCGGCGTACTGGATCGTGCCCTCGGACGACGCCTTCGAGTGGCGCATCGCCTTTCGCCGCGTGTATCTGGCGTTCAATCCCGTCGGCGCCGCCTACGATTCATTGACGTCCACCAGCGAGCACGAGGGCCCATCGAGCGAGATGTCCCTGCTACGCGAAGAGCAAGAAGCCGTGGCAGCTCGCCTCGCTGCCCTGCCCGAGGTGCGGGAGGACGACTACTACCGCCTCAGCACTCGCTTCGAGGTGATTCAGATCGCCTTCGCCGCCCTACGCTCGGAAATGGAGCGCGCAGGAGTGGAGGCGACGGAGTACGAGCCCGAGGACTACCAGGAAGCCCTGGGCCAAGCCTGACTCACTTCTCGGCTCCCGCGTCCACGTCGCCGCCGATCTGCACCCGAGCGGGCAGCTGGATCTGCGTCGGCGGCTCCACCCGCTCACCGAGGAAGTCACGCCAAGAAATGGTGTAGCGCCCGGGAATGGGGCCGATCAGGTATTGCTCCGCCCGCGGACGCACCCACGCGGCGGGGGCGCCATCGATGAGCAAGTACTCCAAGGTGTCCTTGCGGTTCACGGCGATGAGCCCTTCTCCCGGAGCATCCGCTGCGGGAGCCTCCTTGCCGGGTGCAGCCTTCTCGCGAAAGGCTCCGAGCTGGCCCTGCGTGAGCAACACCCCGGCGGGCTGCGGCGGGAGCTCTCCGGGCTTCAGTAGGCCCGACGACGGCGGCACGACCAACAGGCCGTAGGGTAGCTCCGGCTTGCGCACGATGGCCGTCACCTCGAACCCCAAGTGCCCACCGCCAGGCCACTTGTACTCGGCCTTCAAGGGCACCGACCCGTTGCAGGCGGCGTTGTTGGGATCCACCGCGATCAGCTCCAACAGCAACCGGCACAGGAGCTTTCCACTCTCCGCGATCCCCGAGATGTTTCCGCTCTCCAGCGTGAGGACGCCCGTCTCGCTCTTGATGCGGACCTTCTCCGTTTCGAGCCCCAAGAGCGCCCCTTTGCCCTGGGCCTTGTTGTTGCCCTGCGCCATCGGCAACACGTCCGCGCGCCGTTCGGCGAACAGCGCTCGCAAGGTCCCGGGCAACATCACGCGATAGGAAAAGCCATCGGGCCACACCAGGACGTGTCCCCAGTGCTCGGTGGCGGAGCGCAGCTCGGCGTTCTCCGGCACGGGGAAGACCGGCGTGCCGAAGGTGAAGCGCATGCGCCCCGCCGGCGCGAGATCGACGGTCACGCGGGGCTCCATCGCCTGCTTTGCCTTGTTGATGGCGGCAGTCGCGACCTCTCCCCCGGACGGAGGCGATGGCACGTCGAACCACTTGAAGCGCGCTTCCAGGGTGACGCCGGTGCCGTCCTTCGCTGCTAGCGTGTCTCGGGGCAGCGGCTCGGACTCCAGCAGCACCGTAGGCGCCGGGGGGCCCGCGTCCGGCAGGATCAAACGGCCCGCGGAGTCCGCCGGGATCCCGCCCCGACCCGCGTCCAGCTTGCGCTTGGGGCCCACCGTGGAGGCGATGGGTGCGGGCAAGATGCTCGCGTTCGGGCTCGCTTGCGGCTCGCCGCCCTCGCCGCCGGCTTCCTTCTTCTGAGGACAGCCGGCGATCAGCAACGCCGACAGCACGAGCGCGCCACGAAGCTTCATGATTGCGTTGAAAAGTCTCCGATCACCATCACGCTGTCGAGCAGCGGCGGCGCGTCGGGGTGGAATTGGGTGTCGAGCAGGAACACGTCCGTATCCGGAAACAGTTCCTTGAAGACGTTGCAGTTGCCGGGCTCGTTGTCGAACACGGCCGTGACCACTCCGCGCTGGGCGACCAGCGGCGTGAAGGCGCGCTTGAACTCGGTGTCGTCCATCTCCGGAGACGGCTTGAGCACGAGCTCCGTACCCGGGACGCCGATGGGGAAGCCGGCATCGCGAAGGCTGGCGAAGGTACCCAACGCCATGTTGGGCAGATCGCGACCGGTGAAGTACACGATGATGGCGCCGGCGTCGCGACAGGCGTGGGCGAACTCCACCGCTCCCGGGAGCGGGGTGTCGTGGTGGATCCAGGAGTCGAAGAAGAAGTGCGCCTTCCAGTGCTCGAAGCCCTCGGCGAGCAGCGCCTCGTCCTCGATGCCGATGGCGCGGAGGTTCTCGTCCAGCAAGTAGTCCAGGCGCTCCGGCACCATGGTCTTGAGCAGCGCTGCCTCCCGCGGGTGAGAAACGCGCCACTTCTCGGCCAGGTCCGCCATGATGGCGCAGGTCCGCGGGCGGTTGTCCATCAGCGTGCCGTCCAGGTCGAACACCACCAGCGGGGCGCGGCCCGCGCCGATCTCCCGCACGCGAGCCACCACCGCCGCGAGCTTCTCGCTCTGCGTCGGCAGGTCCAGCCGTCGCTTCATCGCGCTCCTCCGATCACCTGCTGGATGGTCGTGTCGTGGCGCTCGCAGTAGTCGCGAAGCCCATCGCGAACCTCCAGGGCCGCGCAGGGGTTCGAAAAGCTCGCCGTCCCCACCTGCACCGCGCTGGCGCCGGCAAGCAAGAACTCCAGCGCATCCCGCGGGGTGCCGATCCCGCCGATGGCGATGACCGGGATCTTCAAGGCTCCCACCAGATCCCAAACGATGCGCAAGGCGATGGGCCGAAGCGCTGGGCCGCTGAAGCCGCCGGTGCGATTGGCGAGGCGAGGCCGCCGGGTTTCCACGTCGATGCTCATGCCGCGGATGGTGTTGATGGCGGTGATGGCGTCCGCGCCGGCGCCTTCGCTGGCCTTCGCCACCTCCACGATGTCCCCCGCCTCGGGGCTCATCTTGACCCACAGCGGCAGCTTCGTCGCCTTGCGCACTGCGGAGGTGACCTCGGCGCACATCCGTGGATCCTTGCCGAACTCGATGCCGCCGTGAGTCACGTTGGGGCAAGAGACGTTCAGCTCCACCGCGTGCACGCCGCTCTCCCCTTCCAAGCGTTCGGCGATGCGGACGAAGTCCTCCGTGCTGCTGGCGAAGATGTTCGCCACCACCGTCACGCCGCGCTGTCGGAGCTTGGGCAGCTTCTCCGTGCAGAACGCCTCCACCCCGACGTTGGCCAAGCCGATGGCGTTGAGCATGCTGGCGGGTGTCTCGCAGATGCGCTCCGGCGCGTTGCCCGCCCGTGGGTGCAGGCTGAGGCCCTTGGTACAGATGCCGCCCAGCTCCGCCACGTCGAAGAAGTCGTCGTACTCCAGCCCGTAGCCGAAGGTGCCGGACGCCGTCAGCACCGGGTTCTTCAGCTTCAGGTTGCCGAGCTCGAGCTCGAGGCGGTTCATGACGGCCTCCGGAACGCTGCCCGCACCGGAGCGTGCTTTTCCTGTTCCCAATCGATGCGCCGAGCATCGATGCAGGGGCCTTCGGTGCAGGCGTAGAGGTATCCGCCCTCCGCCGTGGGCACCGGGCAGCCCAGGCACACGCCGTAGCCACAGGCCATGGGCGTCTCCAAAGACGCCTCGCAAGGGACGTCACGCTCCGCACAGATCTGCGCGACCTTCGCCATCATGCGATCGGGCCCGCAGGTGAACACCTCGTGCCCATCGGACAAGAGCTCGCCGAGCACGTCCGTGACGCGACCCTTCACGCCGCGAGAGCCGTCTTCCGTGGTGATGCTCAGATCCGAAAGCTCCGCCAGCTCGTCATCGAGAGGCAGGTCCCGAGCGCTGCGCCCGCCGTACACGGCGATGGGTCGCTCCGAGAGAGTGCGCGCCAAGAACAACAGCGGCGCGATGCCCACGCCGCCACCCACGAGCACGGCGCGCCGTCCCGGCGTGGGTGCGCGCCACGGCTTGCCCAGCGGCCCGAGCAAGGTGAAGGGCTCCCCCGGCTCCGCCCGCGCCATGCGCGTCGTGCCTTCTCCGACCACCTTGATCAAGATCGACGGCGTGCGCCCCGCGCTCAGGTAGCTCATGGGCCGCGGTAAGAGCGGGGCCTCGCCCCATTCCGCACCGCGCACCATGCAGAACTGACCCGGCAGCGCGGTGCTGGCCTCCGGCGCGTCGAAAGTGAGCACGTGATAGGCGTCGCCCATGCTCTCGCGACGCAAGAGCGGCAGCGTGCGAAGCTCGCGAGCCACGTCACACCTCCGGTAGGGCGATCTCGTCGCGACCTGGAAGGATCTGGCCGCTTTGGGGATCGATGGCGAGCATCATCTCGATGGCGTCCTCGGCATTGTCCGCGTAGTAGCCGCGCCGAATCCCCATGGCGCAAAACCCATGGGACCGATACAGGCTGAGCGCCGCCCGGTTCGAGCGGCGGACCTCCAGTACCACGAGACGCACCCGGTTGGCGCGGGCATGTGTCAAAAGCTCCGCCAACAGCGCCCGCGCCGCACCGCACCGCCGGTGGTCGGGATGCGTCGCCACGTTGATCACGTGCAGCTCGTCCGCTACGGCCCACGCGAGCAGGAACGCCACCACCGGATCGCCGGCGGTCCAGATCCGCGCCCACGACCGCGCGAGCTCCGCGTCCACGTCCAGCTCCTGGTCGCCCAGGCCGGCGATCTCCACGACGCGCGCGCGATCCGCAGGGTCCATCGGGCGAACGAGCATGGAGGCCCAAGCCTTCTCCGAGCGGGCCCTCGCTGCAAGTTTTGTTGGTCCGGCGCGATACCGTCGCGGTTCTCACTGCCCGGCTTGCCACACGCGCGCCGCCACTGCCTGAGCGTCGAGGGCGAACGCGAGCGCGCCGTCACGGCGCAGCACGGCGGCACTGAACGGCACCCGTTCGGATCGCAGCCGCGGCAAGGGCCGGAGGTGTACTTCCTCGACTGCGCCCACCGCGTCCACGCCCACCACGGTGCGTTCGTCGCCCTGCAAAACCAGCTCCACGCCCAGCGGCGACGCCGCATTCGGCGGCAGGCCCAGGCACGCCGCCAAGGAAACCACTGGTTGTCGCACTCGGAGCACGCGTCCGGAGAAGCGCAGGGGCAACGCGAAGCTCCGGCCCGCGGCGTCCACCCACACCACGTCCACCACGGAACGTTCGATGGGCACTTCCAGCGTGGCCGTGACGCCGCTTCCGGCGCGCGTGCTGAGGCGCAACGAGCCGCCCAGACGGTGCGCCACGCTCTCCGCCAAATCCAGGCCGATGCCGCGCCCGGCCAGCACGTCGGCCCGGGACTGCGTGGTGAGACCGGGCAGGAACAGCAGGCTCAAGAGCTCGTCGTCCGTCGCGGAGGAGAGCGTCGCGGGGTTGAGCGCGCCGCGCTCGAGCGCCAGGGTCTTGAGCGCATCGATGTCGATGCCGCGGCCGTCGTCCGCCACGGAGATGCGCAGCCAGTCGCCCACCCGCTCGGCCCGCAAGGAGATGGTGCCCACCGTCGGCTTGCCTCGGGTCGCGCGGTCCGCGGTGCTCTCGATGCCGTGCGCCAGGGCGTTCTTCGCGAGCTGCAGCAAGGGGTCGAACAGCCGCTCTGCGACCACTCGATCCACGGGCGTCTCTTCACAGTCGATCACCACGCGCACCAAGCGGCTCTCTCGCGTGGCAAAGCCCTCCGCCGCCCGCGCCACCCGTTCGAGGAGCTCGCGCACGGCGCTCCGCTGCAAGCTGGACAGGGACGTGCGCATCTCCCGCGCGCGCCACTGCACGGCATCCGCGGTGCGTCGCAGCCCGGTTCCGGAACGCTCCGCGCGATCCGCCACGTCTCCCAGCACGTGGGCCGCCTGCTCGATACGCGACAGCGCCGTGGCCGGCGCGCCCCACGGCCGCGCGGGGCCGATCTGGCGCAGCGCTTCCAGCAAGCTCGCGCGCTCGCCGCGGAGCGTGGACGCCGTCGCGCGGGTGCGATCCGCACGCAACCCCAGGGCGTCGCGCAGCTGATCCACTTGCTCCACCCGCGACAAGAGCGTCTCGATCGTCTGCGCCGGAATGCGCAGCACCGCGTCCACGCTCTCGGCCTCCGGCGGCGCGCGGCTCGGCCGCAGCGACGGCGGCAAGGACACGCCTCTCGACAGCTTGGCCAGCGCTTCCGCCGGATCTTCCAAGAACAACGCGAGCACGGAACGGTGCTTCGCGAGATCGTCCACCACGCGCGTGTTGCCCGCGTCCCGCGCTTCTTTCAGCCGCGCTTCCAAGCCGTGGCAGTACCAGGCCGTCGCTTCGTCACCGACGGCGGCGGCGGCGCCTTTCACCGAGTGCACCGTGCGGAACGCGATCTCGAGGCGCTCGCGATCGTCGCCGTCTTCGATGGCCTCGTCGAGCTGAGCCAGGCGGTCGCCCATGGCGGCGCGGTATTCCGCCGCGAACGCCGGATCGACCGGCGCAGCGGTCATGCCCATGGGCGGCGTGGGCCACGCCGTCGTGAGCGCCGGACGTCCGGCTCGGAGCCGCTCCACCGCCCCGCCGAGCACCTCCGCCGCGACGGCCACCACGGCCACATCCCCGCGCCGGAGCTGGGCGCCGTAGTTTCCGAGGGCCAGCGCCAGCTCGGTGTGGCCGGCCATCGCCGCCGACCCGCGCAGGGCGTGAAACGCCGCTCGCACTTCTTCCGGCTCCGGAGTCTCCGCCGCGAAGACGCTCCCCCTGCGTTCGATCTCGTCGGCCAGGAGGAGGTCGAGCTTGCCGCTCACTCCCGCTCCTCGCCCCCGCGTCGATCCAGCTCCTTCAGCAGCCCCAACAGCGGGCGCAAGGTCGGCCCCAACGCGCGCAGCACGAACCCCCGCTGCGGCTTCTCGGCGAGCTTGGACAGCGCGCCCAACAGACCGCGCGCGTGATCCGCAACTTGCGCCACCAACCGTGCCGTCTCGGGATCCGAGCCGGTGGTGCTCCGCAGCACACGACCGAGCTCCACCACTTGGCCATGGGCGGTGCGCTGCGCGGCTTGCACGCGTAAGAGCTCCTGCGACAGATCCGAAGCCCGCTGCCGCGCCAGCTCCAGATCGGCGTCCAAGGCGCCCCGCTCTTCTTCGAGCTGCGCCAAGATGCCGTCGAGCTCGCCCAGTCCTTCCAGGCCGGCGTGAGCGATCTCGCGCACTTCTTCCGCCACCAGCACCAAGGCCCGCCCTTTCGCTTCCCCCAGGCGAGAGCCCTCCAAGCCCGCGTTGAGCGCCACCAGCTTCACACGCTCCAGGGCGTCCTTCACCCGACTGACCATGCCCTCGGCGTCCCGCCCGCGAGCGTGGAGCAACCGCGCGCGGTCCGTGGCCGCGTCCAAAGAGCTCTTCTGCTGCGCCGCGACGGCGCCCACGCCTTGAGCCGCCCCCAGCGCGGTCTCCGACGAGTTCTGCGCGCCGTCTTGGGCGCGCAGCAAGAGCGCGTCGTCCAGGCCGTTGCGCGCCGTCCCGGGCTCCCCAGCGCTCAGGGAGTCGCGCACGCGATCGAGCACCAGGTCCACCAGGCTCATGCCTCGCCTCCTTCTCGCACTCGGGAAAGCTCCGCCGAAAGGCTCAACAGCGGAACCCGCTGACCTTCCACCAACACGCCGCCCTCCGCGGCCTCGAAGAACCCGGTCCGCTCCACCGCGACACCGCTCAGCGCGATCGTCTCGCCGTCCACCTCGCACAGCACGGCATGCGCGTCTTCCCCCAGCGGGACCGCCGTCACCACCCGCCCGTCCCAGGTCGACAGCGGCGTGCCGTCCCCGGGCACCCGGGTGATGGGCAGGGTGTGGATGATCCGCTGGGTGATCGCGCTGGGCAGGAAGTGCCTCGAGCCGCGCGCCATCAGGATGATGCCGGCCTCTCGCGCCGGCATCAGGCGGCCTTGCGACGCACGATGCGTGAATTCAAGAACTGGTAGATGATCTTGCACACTTCGAAGGAGCTGCCCTGCATGGTGTCGACGATCTCGCGCACCGTGCTTTCGCCATCTATCGCGTCGAGCACGGCTTGCTCGCGCCGAGTGAGCTGAGTGTCCTCGCTCAGGTTTTCGATGGCTCCGGGATCCTTGTACAGCACTTCCTCGAAATCGAACGTGCCTTCGATCAGCCGCCACTCGTCCACACGACGGAAGCCTTCCATCACCAGTGCACCGATGGAAAGCGCCAAGCGCGTGGTCGACTGCTCCAAGGGCAAACCCACGGTGAAGGTGAAGCGCCCCGTCTTCCAGCGCACCACCTCGTACACCAGCTCCGAGGTCTGCCGTGTGAGCGCATGGGTGATGGCTTCCTGCTCCACCAACCCGAGCTCCAGCAAGCGCTCTCCCAAGAGCCGCGCCGTGCCCGTTCGCTGGGCCACTACGGTATCGAGGTCCTCGCGGTTGATGGCGCCGGACTCGATCAGGTAGCGCCCCAGCAAGAACTCGTCCCGCACGCCGCGGGAGGCCGCGAGATCCACGTTGCCCTCGCGTACGTACAGCGTGATCTCCGCCTTGCGGTTCGAGACCACCAGCGCCCCGGTCTGACGCTGCAGGTGCAAGAGCTGCAGGATTTCCGCGATGGAGATCACGGAAATGTCGCCGGCCAGCACCTCCTGGGTGTCCGCCCCGAAATCCAGCGTGCGGAGCAAGCTGGTGAGGGCGCCCATGGTGTCCGCCGTCACGGCGTCCTGCACCGCGGACAGAACGATGGCTTCGTCCACCCCCGCTTCCTCGTGCAGCTTGGGCATGATCACCCGCGCCAGCGCCGAGGCGAACTCGTCCGCGGTCTGCTGTCGCCGGATCGCCGGGTCCTCGCTCGGCACCAGGGAGCTCGGCGCGAAGCTGTCGGCGACGGTCTCCTCGTCCGGCATGGTGTCGCCGTCGGGAACCGGCCGCGCGCGCCCCTCTTCCTGCTTCTTGAGGGCGCCCTCCACCACCGCCACCAAGCCGCGGGCATCGAAGGGCTTGGTGATGGCGTCGATGGCGCCGGTCTGCTGCACGAACTGCCCACGGATCTTGTCGCCCTTGGCGCTCATCAGCACCACGGGCAGGTTCCGCCGCTCGGCGTTGTTCCGAAGCTCGCGGCAGAACTGATAGCCGTTCATCCGCGGCATCACGAAGTCGAGCAGGACGAGGTCCACCTCCGCGCCTGCGTCGAGCTTTTCGAGCGCATCTTGCCCGTCTTCCGCCGTAACGGTCTCGAATGCCCGTGCCTCCAAGATGGACGTCACCACCTTGCGGATGGTCGGGCTGTCATCGACGACGAGGATTCTCGCTCCCATTCGCCTCGGAGCGAGCATCGTGCTGGGTCCGGAGTCGAGACGCAAGGCTTCACTTTTGTGAAGCTTTTCCGGCTGGGCGGCGTGGCGCCGAAGCCTCGGCTACACTGGCGAGATGCTCCCGAAAAAGTCCAAAACACGTGAGCGCCGCGGGCAAATCGTTCCCACGGAGCTGCCTGTCTTCAGCGAGCTCGAGCGCCGGGGCCTGGTCGTCGTGATGGGGGAGCGGGGTGGTTCCGCGCCGAACCAACAAAAGAAGCGGAAGACCAAGCCCCAGCGCTGAGCACAGGGAGGGGTCAGAAGACGTCGCTGGAGCAGTCGCCGGGGGAGCAGGTGGCGGTGCAGTTGGGGTTGCCGAGGCAGGCCTGGGAGCAGCCGCCCCCTTCGCAGGTGAAGTCGCAGGTCGCGCCCGGGGAACAGGACTGGGAGCAGCCGCCGCCTTGGCAGGCCACGGTGCAGCTCGAGCCCGAGGCGCACTGCTGGGAACAGCCGCCCTTGCTGCACACGAAATCGCAGGTGGCGTCCTTCGCGCAGCTACAGTTGCCGTCGGAACAGACGGCGTCCTCGTTGGATTCGCTGCTACAGCCGATGACGCCGAGCGCGGACACGAGGGACAGGATCAGAACCAAGCTCTTCATTCGCTAGCCTCCTTGGAGGCAGCTTCAGCAGGGTGCGTGCCAGCGCAGGAACGCGGAGATCTTGCGGCTTCCTTCGATGGCGTGGCGGGGCGCAACCGACCACCACGGTGGGCTCCGGCCTTCAGCGCGGCTTGCAGCTCAAGCTCGAGAGGATCTTCACGATGGCGTCTTCGTCGCGCCCCCGCTGGCCGCCGGCGATGGTCTCCGCCAACCCCAGCACCACGCGCTCCTCGAAGGGCAACAGCGCCCGGTAGTGGATCCAGTCCGGCGACGTGGGCCCCGGCCGCCAGCGGTACACCAAGAGCGTGCCGTCGTGGCCGCTCGCCGACAGCGGCTGCTCGGCGATCAGGGCGAAGTCGTGGCGATCCCCCCAGGCGGCCTCGGTGCGGCGTTTCTCGGCATCCACGGCGTCGTCCAGCTCGCCGTCGTGCTCCTCCAACATCACCGTCGATAGCGCCCGAGTGCCCGCCGGCATCGTCGAGAATTCCGCGATGTGATCCGGCATCGGCTTGGCCACGCGGGTCCAGCCCTCCGGCAACGTGGCATCGCAGCTCAGCGTGACCGGGCGCTGGGCCACCGGGGCTGCGCTCGCCATCGGCTTGGGCGTCGGACGCTCGTCACACCCGAAGAGCAAGAAGAGCGCGAGGACTGCCAGCGGTTTCCGCATGATTTTCGGTCCGGCGCGAATCCCGTCCCGCGCCGGACGTCGCTCAGTCGTCTTCGACGACGGACCGGACCGACAGCTCTGCGAGCTGCTCGGGACTCACCGCGTTGGGCGCGTCGCTCATCACGTCCGTGCCCTTTTGCGTCTTGGGGAACGCGATCACGTCGCGGATGCTGTCGCTGCCGGCGAGCAGCATCGCGAGGCGATCCATGCCCAGGGCGATGCCGCCGTGGGGCGGCGCGCCGTAGCGCAGCGCCTGCAGCAAGAAGCCGAACTTCTCCTGCGCGTCCTCGTCCTTGATGCCCAGCGCGGCGAACACCTTCGCCTGCACCTCGGGATCGTGCAAACGAATGGAACCGCCGGCGATTTCGAAGCCGTTCAGCACCAGGTCGTAGCGGTAGCAGAGCACCTTGCCGGGATCCTTCTCGATCAGATCCACGTGCTCGTCGTGGGGTCGGGTGAAGGCATGGTGAGCCGCGGCCCAGCGGTTCTTCTCGTCGTCGTACTCGAACAGCGGCGGATCCACGACCCACAGGAAGTTCCAGTTGTTACCGTGGCCCACCTCCGGAATCAGCCCGAGCTTCTTGCCCAGGTGCACGCGCAGGTTCGCCATCACGGTGTGCACCACCGCGCTCTTGCCGCTCTGGAACAGGATCAGATCGCCGTCCCCCGCTCCCACGGCCGCGTTGATCTCCGTGCGCATCTCCGGCGTGATGGTCTTGGCCAGGGGGGATTGCGTCCAAGAGCCGTCCGCCGCCACCTTGGCCCGCGCCAAGCCCGCGGCGCCCATGCTCTTGGCCAGCTGCTCGAGCTTGTCGGCTTCCGTGCGCGACAGCCCAGCGCTGGCCGGCACCACCATGGCCTTGACGATCTCCGCCGGCAGGTCCGTGCGGTAGGTACCGTTCTTGAACTTCTCGGCGATGGGCGCCCAGAACGGGATGCCACCGCCGCCGTGCTTCACCACCAGCTCGGTGAGATCCGTGTGCTTCATGCCGAAGCGCAGATCCGGCTTGTCGTTGCCGTAGTCGCGCATGGACTCGTCGAAGCGCAGGTGAGGGAAGTGCCCGCTGGGGTACAGCTCTTTCAGGTCGATGCCGAGGGCAGCCTTCCAGATGGCGAACACCAGGCCCTCCACCAGGGAGAACACGTCGTCCTGATTCACGAAGGACATCTCGATGTCGATCTGCGTGAACTCCGGCTGGCGATCGAGACGCAGGTCCTCGTCCCGGAAGCAGCGCACGATCTGGAAGTAACGTTCGTAGCCCGCCACCATGAACAGCTGCTTGAAGATCTGCGGGCTCTCCGCGAGGGCGTAGAACTTCCCGGGGCTGAGGCGCGCCGGAACCAAGAAGTTCCGCGCACCGCCGGGGGTGTACTTCACCAGGAACGGCGTCTCGATCTCGAGGCAGCCCTGGCTCGAGAGATAGTTGCGCGTCGCCTGGTTGATGTCATGGCGCATGCGGAGCGAGCGCTGCAGCGGCCGCCGGCGCAGGTCCAAGTAGCGGTACTGCAGACGGATCTCTTCGCGGGTGTCGAGCTTGTCGGCGATCTCGAAGGGCGGCGTCTCCGCGCGGTTGAACACCGTGGCCTCCGTCACCACCACCTCGATCTCGCCGGTGGCGAGGTTCGGGTTGGTGGCGGACACCATCTTGTCTTCCTTCTTGCTCCACTGCTCGCCGCGGGAGCGCACCCGTCCGCGGATGCCGACCACCCACTCGCCGCGGAGCTGCTCCGCGAGATCGTGGGCTTCTTGGGACGCCTCGGGATCGAACACCACCTGGGTGATGCCCTCGCGGTCCCGGAGGTCCACGAAGATGAGCTTTCCGTGATCGCGACGGCTATCCACCCAGCCGAACAGCACGACCTCGCTATCGATGTCGGATGCGCGGAGCTGAGCGTTGTGGTGAGTGCGTTTGAGCTCGTCGATGAAGCGGGCCACGGTGACCTCCTGGAAGGCAGAGGCTTGTAGCACGGCCCTCCCCGCAAAAAACCTGGGGCTTTTCTCGCGCCGGCGTCCGTCACCCGGGCGCAAAGCCCCGGAAATTGGGCCGAAATCCCCGAGTGTGGCACGTGGGGGAGCGTGCGCGTCGAGCTTGGCGAAACCCCGCAGGATCGCTACCGCCACTGGCTGCACCCGGTGTGCGCCTGGGCGGCCCTGGTCCTGCCCCTGTTGGTGACGCTGTGGCGTGCGTCCACTGGCACGCAGTGGCGTGACGACATGGCCATCGTGCGTGGCCTGGGGCTGGTGCCCCTCGGCGGCGAAGGCACCGTGTCCAGCGTGGTGATGCAGCTCTTCGCGCTGCTCCCGTTGGGCGGCCGCCTGCTGCGCGCCTCCCTGGCCAGCGCCCTGGCATTGGCGGTGGCGGCGCGCCTCGTCTACGCCCTCGCCGTCCGACTGCTGGACGAGAACGCGTGGACCCCACGGCTCACACCGCTCTTGGCTTTCGCCGCGGCCCTCACCACCACCCTCTCCCCCACCTGGCAGCTCGAAGGCACCATCGCCGGCGGCGCCACGCTGGCGGCGTGCTTGGTGCTGCTGGGTGTGATGCTGCGCCCCGACGGTCGCGTGGGCGACGCGCGGGTGTGGCTGGGCTACGGCGCGTTCATCGCCATCACCTCGCTGGAGAGCCACGCCGCGGGAGCCGCGCTGTTGGTCGCCATCGCGGTGCAGGTCGGCGTGCTGGGCGAAACCCCGCCGCGCCGCAACGTGGGTCTGCTCGCCGCGGGCGCATTGGTCACGGCCGCGCTGTGCCTCGTGCCGCTGGCCGTGCGTCCCTTTGCCGAACGCTCTTGGGTGCACCTCGGCTTCGGCCTGTCCGCAACCGACATCAGCGCCGTGGACACCGCCGCCCAGCGTCCCGGCGCCCTCGCCTCCTGGTTCCGCGAGATCGGCATGATCGCCGTCGCCCTCGCCGCCGTGGGCGGCGTCTGGGGTGTGGTGCGCGGCCGCACGCGCTGGCTCGCCGCGCCGCTCGTCGCGCTGGTGTTGGCCGACGTCTGCTTCCCCGCGAGCCGCGCCGGCGTGCTCGCCAGTGATCCCCTCGCCTCGGTGCGCCTGCTCGCCGTCGCCGGCTTGGGCATCGGCGCCGCCCTCGGCGTCCACACCCTGGCCGTGGGTCTCGGTCGCGCCAAGATCCCCTTCGCCCAGCCCGCCGCCGCGCTCCTCGTGGTCTTCGACTTCACGCTGGTGCTGATGACCGGCGAGGATTCCTCCTACGTCGCGGATCGCCGTTCGCAAAACGCCGCCGAGGTGTGGACCGACGAGGCGCTGAGCGCGCTGCCCAATCGCAGCCTGATCTTGGTGCGATCGCAGGCCGTGGCCTGGCGGCTGTGGGCCGCCCGCGTGGTACGTGGCGAGCGACCGGATCTCGTCGTGGTTCCTCTACCCTTGCTCGACAAGGGCAGTGTGGCCACCAGCCTGCTCACGATGGAGCCGAACCTCGCGCCGCTGATCCGCGAGATGTCCCTCGCCGGCAAGCCGAACGAATACTCCCTCTCCGTGCTCAGCGACACTCGGCCGCTGTACGTGGAGCTCGACCCCAGCTGGGATCGCCGGCTCGTGGACCACATGATCCCGAAGCAGCTGTGGGTCGCCTTCGCGCCGCACGCGGTGGGCCGTTCGGACCGCGTCGCCGGACGCAAGCACGGGCGCCGCGCTTTCGAGCGCGTGCTGTCCGCCGCCAGCACCCCGACGCATCAAGACAGCGCCACCCTCGCCGTCCTCGGCGCGCGGGCCGAAGAGCAAGCCTTCGCCCTCGCCGCCCTGGGGGATCGCGGCGCGGTGGGCGAGATCCTCGCCGACATCAAGCGCATCGACCCGGCGAGCCCCTTCGCCAGCGAGCTCGAAGCGCGCATGAAGAAACACCGCCGCGGCCGCGTCGACGTCTCCGGGCTGCTCGAATAGTCAAAGATCGACGTTCAAATCCGGCGCCACGCGCTTCGCTCCGGCGTACACGGCGTCGCGCACGTTGGACATGAAGTCGTTCCACAGCACGTCCTCGCGATCCTTCGCGTTGATGCTGCCCGCCACTTCCGTGCTGCTCGTCGCCGAAAGCTTGGCGCTGCACAGCGGCTTCGCCTTCTCCAGGTCGAACACCTGCAAGATCCCGGAGTACTTGCCGCCGCTGAAGCGCTCGCCGTCGAGCTTCGGCCCCGTCCGCTCGCTGGCCCGCAGCACTCCGAGGTAGGCGTACTCGCGGCCGAGCTTCTTCACGTTCCACAGCGCGTCGATGGCCTGCTGCTGGGTAGCCGCTCGCGCGCTGGGCGTCACCACCCGCAGCGCCGGCGTGGTCAGCTCCTTCCAGCGCGCATCGCTGCCCGAATAGGGCACGCGGTCCGGATGCGCGAAGCGACCAAGGTACTCGTACTCGGCGATCGCCATGCGCCCCCCAGCGAGCCCTTCACACGGCTTCTCCTCGGCCTTGGCCGGCTCCGGCGTCCGCGCGTGCATCTCGATCAGCGGCTTCGTCAGGGCATCGATCTTGCCGCGCGTCTCCTGAAGCTCCTTGCCATCGTCTGGATGTTGGTCCGCCGCGGAACCACCCTTGTCGCACCCGCTGGCCAGCCCGGCGACGACGAGGGCGGCCACGGCACTGCTACGAATCATGTCGTCGAAGTTCCGCACGGTAACCTTCGCGCGGCAAGGCTTTCGCCGGTGTCGATTCGGGGGCTACTCTTCGAATCGTGGCGAGGGAGCCCGCGATTCGAGCGCTGCTGTCGCAGCTCGTGTGGAAGTGGTTGGAGCAGGGGGACCGAAACGACCTGGCTCGAATCCAGGCGCGCCTGTCGCCCGGAACGCTGCACGCCATTCAGTCGCCCTTGGGCATCGGCTGGGTGCCCATGAAGCCACACATGGAGATGTGCGTCGGCATCCAAGAGGTGTTGGGCCCCGAGGGCGCGTTCGCCCATTGGCGCCGCGTGGTGCTGGAGTTCGGCACCTCACGCATGCTGCGGGGGTTCTTCGCCATCGCCGGACGCAGCGGAACGGATGGCGTGATCCGCCGCGTGAACGTCGCCTACGCCGCGGAGACGCGCGCCGTGGGCAGCGCGCGCTGCACGAGCACCACCGCCACCAGCGCCATCGTCGAGCTCGTCGACTTTCCATCGCCGGAGTTCGATCTGGAGACCTACGTCAATGGCTTCGCCGGCACCCTGTCGGCGTCCATCACGCTGGCAGGCGGCGCGTCCCCCGAGGTCGTCACCCACGCCAGCGGGCGCGGCGCGCGCTTTCAGCTGTCGTGGAAGACGTCCGCGTAGTGGTGTTACCGCGGCGCACCGACATTCAAACGATCAGCGCTGACGAGCGCGCAGCAGGCGCGTGATGTGCGCTTCGATGTCCGGGCCCGAGCGCGGCGGCGAGACGCTCACCTTGGGCATGGCGCGGATCTGGGCGAGCAGCTCGTCGTCGTCCGCGACCTCGAGGCACTGGGCGTAGAGACCGTCCATCGCCTCTTCCACCTTGTTGTGCTCGGCGAGGATCCGCCGCGCCGTGAGCACCAGCTCCGCACGCGGCGGTGGCACCAACAGGGCAGCGAGCAACGCGTGATCCGCGCGAATGCGATCACACAGCTCCTTGGCGGCGCCGCTCTTGCGCAACGCGACCATCAAGATCGTCTCTTCCCAGGCGATGTGCTGAAGCAGGCCGTGGCGAAACGCCTGCCACGCCTCGTAGTCCACGGAGCTGGAACCGGAGAGCGTCTGGGTGAGGAGCTCGTCCAGGCGAGCGTGATCCGCTCCCAGAAACTTCCGTACCTCAGCTGCCATTTCTCTGCCCATGACGTTCCAACGCGGAAGTACCCGGAGCCCTTACCCACCAGGCACTGCACCGCTCCGCGTACTACATCCCCAGAGGATGAAAAGGGGGCCCGGCGCGCGGCGATTTCCGGCAATTTCCCTGGCTCTTGCCGCATCGGGACGATGGCGCCGAACATGAGCGCATGGCAGGCGCCAGCGAAGACCCCGTCGTCGTGGATCCATCCTTCGGTCCGGCACCCGAATTTCTTCGACGCTACGACGAGAGCGAGGTGCTCGGAGAGGGCGGCATGGGCACCGTGGCGTCGTGTCTGGATCGCCAGATCGGACGCCACGTCGCGCTGAAGCGACTGCGCTCCCAAGAAGGGGAGAACGCGCGGCGCTTCGTGCGCGAAGCCCGCATCCAAGGGCAGCTCGAGCATCCCAGCGTGCCTCCGGTGTACGAGCTGGACGTCGATCCCGATGGCGCGCCGTTCTTCACCATGAAGCGCGTGCGCGGCGTGACGCTCAAAGAAGCCCTGCGGCGCCTCAAGTGGTACCCCGAGCGCTACGGAGAGAGCTATTCCCTGCGGCGACTCCTCGGGGCGTTCGGCCGCGTGTGTCTCGCGGTGGACTACGCACACCGCCGCGGCGTGCTGCATCGCGACCTGAAGCCGGCCAACATCATGCTGGGCGACTACGGCGAGGTCACCGTGATCGATTGGGGCATCGCGCGGCTCGTGGGTGACGTGGAGTCGGACACGGTGCTGTGCACGCCGGGCTATGCGTCGCCGGAGCAGATCGCCGGACGCGAGTTGTCACCGGCGAGTGACGTGTACGCCCTGGGCGCCATCCTGTTCGAGATCCTGACGCTCGAGCGGCTGCACCCCGCCGACGCGAACGCGGCGGAGGACGCTACCCTCGCCGGCCAGCTGGACGCGCCGTCGGCGCGCAAGCCCGACGCGGACCCCGAGCTCGACGCCATTTGCCTGCGCGCGCTGGCGCTGGAGCCCGCCGATCGCTTTTCCTCCGCGCGCGAGCTGTACGAAGCCGTGGAGAGTCATCTCGACGGCCAGCGCGACGCCGAGCGCCGTCGTGCCCTGGCCGACGAGCATGCTCAGCACGCCATGACGCAGATCCGAAGCGAGCTCACCCTCGACGCACGCAAGACGGCGCTTGGCGAAATCGGTCGCGCCCTCACCTTGGATCCCGGCAACGCCGTCGCCCTCGAGGCGCTGGCCGCTCTCACCGCCGCGCCCCTCGGCGGTCTGCCGCCCGAGGTGGAAGACTCCCTCGCGCGTACTCGGCACGAGCAAACCCGCTGGGCCGCGAACGTCGCCGGTGCCAGCTACCTCACGCTGTTCTTGTACCTCCCGCTGTTCTTCTGGGCCGGGATCCTGAACGGCGCCGCTCTCGTCGTCTTCTACGTTCTCGTCGTCGGTGCCGCCGCCATCACCCTCGCCGTCGGCCGCGCGCAGCGTCCCCATGTTGGTGCCGTGCTGCTCGCCATGCTGCTGTCCAACGCCGCGTTCGCGACGACCACCGTGCTCTTCGGCCCGCTCGTCTTGATGCCCGGTCTCGTCGCCGTCAACACCACCGCCTACGCGCTGCTCCTGGACAAACCCTGGCGCACCGTCACCATCGTCGGCGGTATCGCCTTCGTCCTCGTCCCCGCCCTGGTGGAAGCCTTCGGCATTGCCGGCACGCCACACTATGCCTTCGGTCCCCAAGGCATGACCGTCGCCTCCGGCGCCATCGCCCTCACCCGCGCCCCCGCGCTGGTCTTGCTCCTGGTCGGCAGCGTCGCGACCGTCATCACCGGCGCCTTCGCCACCTCACGCATGCGCGACGCCCTGGGCCAAGCCGAGCTCCGTCTCGCCCTCAGCGCCTGGCACCTCCGCGAGCTCGGCCCACGCATTCACCCACCGCACTGACGCCCTTCCGCATTGGAACGTCTGCCCACGCATTCACCCGCCGCACTGATTCCCTTCCGCGTTGGAACGTCGGCCACGCATTCACCCATGCCACGGTCACCCTCTCCCCATTCACCACCCCACTGCCGCCCTCTCTGCATTCACCACGCCACTGCCGCGCTCTCTACATTTGAATGTCGGCCCGCCGCGGAAACGCCGCGGGGCGCGCACGGAAATCTCGTCAAGCGCGGGACAGCCTCTTCTTCGCCCACGCCACGGCCGCGTCGAGATCACTCGTCGTCATCGTCTCGAACGGCGGCGGCGCGAGCCAATAGACGGCCGTCATCATGCCGCGAATGATCGGCGACGCCACGACGTGGCACACACCCGCAACCTGATCTCCGAGCTCGGCAAAGGCGCTTTGTAGCTCGCTCGCCACGAGCTTGCGCAACTTGGCGTCGGGCACACCGCTCTCGGTGAGATCGAGGACGAAAGCGGCGCGCTGGCCACGCACGATTTCCCGCATCTCGTCGATATGCTGCCGCACTTCTTGCGGTTCTATCTCGACGGGCCAGCGGATGACGAACACGGGTGCCCGACTTCCGTCGATGGTCGGCTTCATCCCTCCGAAGATACGCGAATCGCGCCCGCGCCCACAGCCTGGCGGGACGGGCATCGCGGCGGACCAACAGAAGATGCAGAACGGCAGTGCCCAACGCTGGAACTTCGCAATGACCAGGGTGTCCGGCCCTCATGCGCCGCGCCCTGCTGCTCTCGATCCTCCTCGCGGTGGTCGCGACCTAAAGAAGCGCAGGACCGCGCGAAGACCGAGCTGCTCCGGCGTTCCACCCTGCTCGCGAAGATCCGCCAACACCTCGCCCCGGAGTGAGCGCGCTGCGCGAGGCTTCTCGCCGTGTCATACTCGCGTCGGGGCGGGGGTGATCGGGGCTGGGACCATGACGACACCGAAGCGACAATTTCTGACGATGGCCATGCTGCTCTGCGCAGCGGCCTGCGGAGGTCAGGCGCGCCACGAGACCGCGTCGCGGGATCTGTGTGAAGGGCGCGCGGGAGTCATCGCGCTGGCCGACGGCGTCGACGGCAATGCGCTCTTTGCGACGCCCGCTGCTCTGTTCACGGAAACAGCCGATGCACTCGTGCACTACGATGGAACCGGCGCCCCCGAAGCGATCTCCCACTTGCCCGCAGGGAGCACTATTGGCGCCGTCGCCCGCGGAGATGCCGGCGTGTTCTTGTGGGAGATCGCATCACGAACGCTCCGCGTTCAGGGCGACCCCACGCCACTCGTCGAAGGCGTACGCAGAGCGTGGGCATTCGAGCACGCCCTTCTGCTCGACACCGACGCCAACGTGATCTTTCGCGTGCCGTTGGACACCGGCATCGCCGCGCCGCTCGCCAAGGTCCCGGGACCGATCTGGAGCATCGCCGCAAACGAGACGCAGCTCGTCTACTCCCGGGGCAAGGAAGCCGAGGTCTGGCGCGTCGATCTCGCCACGGGAGAAACGCAGCCCATACCCATCGCCGATGGCGTCGGACCCATCGCTGTCGCCCTCCGCGGAGACGACCTCGTCGTGGCGTGCCCTGGTCTCGGCGTGGTTCAGGTGTCGTCTTCCGGAACGACGCCCCTCGCCCCCTTGAACCCCCTCGAAGAGGTTCGGGACCTGCGCGCGACGAAGAGCGCGGTCTACGTCACGGCAAGAGCCAACACCGCCGCACGCACACTCCGGATCAGTGACCACGTCAGCGAGCTGTGGTCGGCCGGCCCGGAAAGCGACGTCTACCCGCTGTTCGCCTTCGAGCAAGGCGCCGCCTGGATCGGCCGCTCGGATCCGAACGCCTGCCAAACGTGTGCGGACATCCCGGATCTGACGCCCACGCTCTACCTCAGCTGCGAGGAATGACGGAGGCCGCGCGCATCCCGCTGTTCGCGGGCGTGCTGGCGCTGCTCGCCGTCGGCACGGCATGTGGCGGAAGCTCGACGACCGACGCGCGACCCTTGTCCGACGCTGGAAGCGACATCGGTGTTCACCCTACCGGCGATGCGTCCGACGTTTCGACCGAAGGCGCGACGCAGAACCCATGCGACGTCAGCACCCCAGAGCAAGCATGTCAGATTCCGGAGTGCCGCCCGCGGCTCTTGGCTGACTACTTCAAGAGCGTGAACGGGTCGTGTGGCTACTTCCTGCCGGACGACTTGCCGGTGTGCTCCGCCGGTAGCTACTGCCCAGCTGGCACGGAATGCACGAGCTTCGACACGACGTTGTGCATTCCCGATGCGGGACCCTATGGCTGCGCCACTCACTCCAAAGAAGACATCTGTTGGCCGCTTCTCGACTGAGTCCGGGTTGATCGCGATCACTGAGCAAGACCCCCAACGCGGGTGCGAGGCCGAGCGGAACGCACGGAACCGGCGCGAGATGCCGCATCGCAAGCCCACCGTCAGCGCACGTCGGCAGCGATCCCGGCCATGTAATGCTCTTCGCGGATTGCGCTGCAAATAACAGATGGCCTAGCCTGGGAAGTCTGGCTTGCCCAGACCCAATGGGCGGTGCGTTGCTGCCCACTCCATGAGGGGAGTCGGGAATGAATCGAGAGAAGCTATTTGCGGTTTTGAAGGCTTATAGCGAGGCCGTGGCGGTTGCGGCGCCGAGCCTCCATCCCAACATGCCCAACCGAGTTCGGGCCTGGGCGCTGGAGACGGAAGCCCAGCTCGCGCAGGAGCTCGAAGACTATCTACAGGAGGCTTCGGCCGAGTCGTGCCCCGTCCGCCTGTTCTTCAAGTTCGGCACCGAGCTCATCTACGGCGGCTGCAACCTTCAGTTCGCGCGCGACGCGGGTCTTCCCAGCGCGGAGGCGATCGTCGGAAAGGACGACTACGATCCGCAGATTGCGTGGGTCTCGCAGGCCGGCAAATACCGCCGTGACGATCGTGACGTGATGGACAGCGGCCAGCCGAAGCTCGGCATCATCGAACGCCAATCTTCAGCTTCCGGGGTCATCTGGCTGGATACCAGCAAAGTCCCCATCCAAGTCGACGATCACACGATTGGCGTGTTCGGCACCTACGAGGTCATCGACGGCAAGACCGCCGCGCACCGCAAGAGCCAACGCCGCCAGCACGGCGACTAGACTGAGCGCGGACCCGATCTCGTATCGGTCGGATCAGCGCCGTGGCGCGACGCGCTTAGCGGAGGAGAAGGGATTCGATGCGGCAGCTAACACTCCCGCTCCCTTCCGCCCTGCACGATCTAGAAACGCTCTGATCCGCTGCCAACACCAAGCGCGGCTATTTCATCCGAAGGCCGCTTCACGCCCGACGACGACCGGCCCCGGCGTGCCGGCTTCTCCGCACCGCGCGTGCTCGCGCTCGTCGTTGCCGCAAACGCCCGCACCGCCTCCTGCGCGCTGGCGCGGATCGCCGCAAGCTGCTCCGCAATCATCTGTTCGATACGCTGGCCCAGATGACCACAAGGACGCCTGCATCGATTGGCGCAATCCTGCCCGCGTGCGCGCACCTTGCTTCAATCGCTGTGTGCAACGGGACTGCAAGTAGGACATCCGAGACGCTGCTTGCAGAGAAGCGGCGTCTACGGTTCACACTTCCACGGTAGCCCCGGATCCTCCAAGTCGAGCTCCGCAAGGCGCTTCTGCGTGGCGGGGTTGTCGAACCAGATCCCGACCAGCTTGCTGCCGTACATCGCCTTGAATCCAGCAAACGCTGGAACAGTCTTCACTTGACCCGGCGGGTCCGGAGTCAGCCGACACTTCTTGCCTGTAGCGAGCTCCAGTCGCACGAGGTTCGTAGAGCTTGCGTACAAATCCTGGCCGGTGGGTGGGTTCACATCTGGCTCGGGCGGCTCGTTCCAGACCGCGTACTTGCTCCCAATGGCGGGAAAGGTCTTGCCTCGGGGTTGGTCCGGCGAATCAAACGTGAGGCGTGTGGTCGTGTTCCCCACCAGATCTCGCATGTAGATCTCACCACCGGTGCGCTTGAAGTACGCGGTTGAGCCGGGACCCGGAGGATCGCGATAGTCCACCCAAATCAAGCGCTGTGCGTCCGGCGAGCAGTAGCCGTCGAGCTGCAGCGCGCCGCCGAAGTCGACCGGCGTCACATCACCCGTCTCTTGATCGATGCGGAAGTTCTGACCACTGTCGAAGTCCGAGCAGATGACGGCGTTCTCCGTGGTGCACAGCCCGTGGCAGACCATCTGAGGCGCCAACTCCTTCACAGCACCGGTCTCGAGGTTTCGAGTCATGAGACCCGTCCCGTCCAACCACCAGAAGGCGTGGGTCTTGTTCAACGCCGTTTGGTAGACAGCATTGTCGCCAACCGTCGCCGGAGTGTACTCGAACACGGTCTTCGTCTCGCCGGTGGTGACGCTCATCACCTCCACGCTGCCTTTGCCAATACCCAGCGACCGGACGTAGGAGACGTAGCCGTCGTGGACGTACGCGAACAGCGCGGACTCCTTGTCGCCGAGGTCCGGTGGACCCAGCACCATCGTGTCAGTCCCGTCGAGCGGCGAGTACACTATCCCGTTCGCTAGCGGTGTTGCTGCGCTCCCGGTCCACGCAACAACTGCGCCGGGGTCGTATCCGAACGCGTAGATGGTTCCGAACACGATAGGAACGTTCAGCACCATCCGGCATCCGATGCCACAGAATGGCTGGTCCTCCTTGCCGATGGTCGGCCACTGCTTCGGTGTCGTCTGGTGCCAGACCGGGTCCCATTCGGGGCCAGCTTCCGCCGTCTGCTGGTCCACCGCAGGGGCGTCCGAGCTTCCGCCGTCCTCTGGGGTGGCGGCCGAAGGCTCGGCCGAACACCCCACGACTATGCCTGCAACTCCTCCTCCAAACAGAAGGGCCGCAGCCAGTAGGTTCATTGCCTTTGCCATCATCGCCCCACCGGGTTCCAACCGTTGGAACCACGCTCGTGTCCGACAAGCTTCTCGGGAGCACTGTCAGTCACTACCCATTTGATAGCATCGTCCCCGAATGCCGGCACTTCCAGTGTCGTTGTGGCGGGATCGAAGCGACTGGCTTCGGATGTGTCGGACCAAAGCTGGCTCGCTCGCCCCGTGCTGGATCCCAGGTTGATCTTCCAGATGTCGTCGTGACGTCGGCCTCGTTCGTCGGTGCCACCATAGAGAAGAAGCGTCTGCCCGTTGGGCCGAACTCCGACTCGGGCATCCCGTCGCAAGGGGAGGCCAGTGACCACCTGCGAGCTCCCAGCTCCAAACAGGTCAATCGCCCATCCGTCACTTTGGAGCTGGCGCTCGTACTCTCCGCCGAGGACATAGAACGCGCTACCGACGACACTCAATGCTGCGCCTGCGCGTCGCGCGACGGCTGCAGGAGGCGTCACCGACTGCCACAGGCCGGTCTCGGCATCGAGCGTTACCAGTGTCCCGTTGGCACCATCGAAGATCGCAGCCGTTCTCCCCATTGAATCGGCAACAATTTGGGCGGACGCCGACACCGTGGAATCCACGATGCCCTCTTCGAGGATCTCATACTCCACGTTCGTGGCGGTCACGCCGCTGGCACGTAGCTTCGCCCAGCGAGTCGGAGTCGCATCCGTTTCGACGAAGAGCAGATCCGGCTCTTCCGGAGTGATGGCGGCCTGCACTGCAGTCATGGCCATCAACCCTCGTGCACTTGCCACCCACGACCTCGACGACGCTCTGCCGAGGGTCAGTCCCGCCAGGTTCTTGGAAAGGGGCCGTGCCAAGAAACGGTTCGCGAACGCGCGGCCGTTCTGTAGCAGCGCGCGGGGCTGGACGATCCACCAGTGAACGCTGGCGGGATCCGGATCGGGGCCGCAACCAAACAGGCAGTACTTCTCCAGCCACTGTCCGAGCGTTAGCGAGCTGGGGTCTTCGCACTGCACTCCTGGGTACCACTGCGAGTGGATCGTGCTCAGCCGAACCTGGTCCTTGCTCACGCCGAAGCGCATGCGCTTGCTCTGGGGACCGTTCAGGTTCAGCAATGCTTGCCCCTCCGTCTGATACTCCGGGTCGGGGAAGAAGGCGCCAGACTGCTGTGGGTTCCCGGGCGCATAGGGAATGTCGACCAAGGACATGCTCACGTAGTCATATGCCGCCTTGGTGTAGGCCTCCGTCCACTGACCCGCCGGTACGTCGATGAAGTCACCCGGTGCGAAGTGCTTGACCTGCGAGCTCTCCGGATACTGGGCGCGTTCGGTTTGCCAATTCCAAGTCCAATCCGAATTGATCCAATCGAACACTGGAACCGAGAGCTGAACCGGTTGTGTCCACGTATTCGCGTCGAGCGTGCCTCCCTCGCGGAAGACGGGTCGATAACCGTGTCCATCGTAGACGGTTGGGTCGGCAACAGTAACGTTTACCTTGTAGCAATCGCTATCGCTCTGGAGGTAGCACGCTTGCGTCGAGAGCACGTCTCCACCCGTCGACGTACGGCATGCACAGCGGTACATCTGCGTCGGCTGCGCGGGCGCGTTGAGGGCCGCGCCGTTCTCGCTGACACCACGCCAAACGGCCGTTCTCCCTTTGAGCGCTGGCCCGGAACCAGAGAGGTACCAGCCCGCACTCGCGCACTTGTTCGGTCCGGTGTACTTCGCTTTCCACTCGATTGCGGGTACCGGATAGGGATCGCAAACATCGGACCGCAACAGCTTGCCCATGTCGTGGTGCCAGCTGGCGACGGGACTCCAGTTCCGGTCTTCACCCCAACGGTTCGCGTTCAAGACGGGGCTGCCACCCGGAACCGTTGGACACATGTCCTCGCCATCCGGTGAGCCATCCTGATCGGAGTCCAGGAAACCGCCGCGTGGAAAGCCGTACGCCCACCACTGCTCGTATCGCGTCCAGGGATGCGAACCTGAGCCGAGAAGTGGAGGTGCGGTTGGGTAGTTGGCACTTCCGCCGGCGACGAATGTGGACTTGAACTGCGGGTCGGGATCGCAAGCATCGTGGATGCCGTCACCGTCCGCATCCACCCACGCGCCCTGCTGCAAGTTCGGACAGGGATCCTGGGCTTCGATCGCAGTGACATTGCCATCCCGTACGATGTAAGCGCTCATCTCCGGGAGCCCGTCGCCATCGACATCAGCGTCCCCGGACCAGTTGTGCTTTGGCCACACGAAGCTCGTTTCTGAACACGGGCCTTCCAAACCGCCGCAGAACTTCCGGTTTGCAGCTATTCGTTCACCGCCGTATCCAAGGTCGTCGAGCGAGTTTGGATGGAGCTTGGTGGCAACTCGCCACAAGGCGGAGTTGGACGGAAACCGAGCGGCATCGCACGCGTTCAGCCAAGTCTTTCCATCCGCCGCCAAGGGTGCCGTCGCACCGTGCATCACCTGACCCAATGGCTGCGGCTCCGGATCGAACAGGGGTACGTGGTGGAGCACGGTCGGCTGGATCCAGGCACCATCGCCCAACGAGCTGTCATAGTGCTGAGCGCCTGCGCCACCTTTGCACGTGTCCCAACCGGCGTAGGGCTGTGGAGACATGTGGTGCTTGCCCGCCGACACATACGAAACGACGTGCGTGCCGCTCACCTCATCGGGGGGATGACCGTCGACGCTCTCCAACTCTGCTTGCCATCGATGGCTGCCCGGGTAGACATCTACCAACAGGTCCATCGAGTGGTTGTCGCCGTCGTGCGCGTCCTTTCCGCAAGGAAAGTGCCAGTCAACGAAACCGCCGTCCCGAGTGTACAAGAACTGGTACTGGATCTTCACGCGCGCATTCATTCCAGGGACAGGCTGGGAATTGACCAGCTGCATGCTGAAGAGGACCTGTGGTTCTCCGGATAGTCGGCTCTCCGGCGGCTCGAGCGCATCGAACTTCAACAATGGCGCCATGCACTTGGCGAGCTCGAGCTCCATGTCGTCATCGAGGCCGTTGCCGTCCTGGTCGTATGTGCACTTGAGCTCCTCAGGTAGAGCGGTAGAGAGCAACACCACGGCGCGATCAAATGAGCAGACTTGGCCTGCGCGTGCCTCTTTCGGCAGGAGCAGGAGTGCAGCCACTAGCAGCATGCCACCTGGCTGAATCAGCTTGAGCCAGTCTCTCGTCCGCCTGGGCAGCCGGGAGTGATGTGTCGTGCGTTTGTTGTTCATGGATTGCCTCCCCTGGCTGTTTGCGGTGTCTCCGCGAGACGGCGTGCCGCCCTTCGGAGCGCGGTTGTCGCTGGATAGGTGCGCCGTCAGCACGCGTGGTTGAGTCATGTGACGAGTCTCCTTGGTCGCTTGCGACCATCCGTGTCGCAGGCGAAGCGATTGGCAGTGGTCGGGGGCACCGACCTCCTGCCGCGAGAGCAAGTGATTCAGGGTGTCGACACCTGTTGGTCGCTGCCTGCTTTGGGGAGCTCCTTCTCGATCCACCTGATCTGGCGCAGGCACTCTCGCGCGATTTGATCGCGAGGGCTGCGAGCTGACCGCTTCCCGCGCGCACCCGAACCTCCTCCCAAGTGACACCTTCCCGCACGAGTGAGGCTTGGAGCTTCAGCAGGGCTCTTGGAGTCACGATGACCGCCTCTTGGCCTTGCGGGCTGCCCGCCCATCCGACGATGTCCAGGATCGGATGGACGTCGATGCGATGCTGGAGATCCGCTCTGAATCCGTTTCGAGGGAGGCCATGGCGGAGCAGTTGCCCCGCTGGTCCTCGCGCCGAACGCGAAGCCTCCATCTCCCCGTGGTGATGCGTTCGAGATCGAGCAAGGTGCGCGCATGGCCGTTGCTCGGCGCCTCGCGCGCCTGGTTGCTAAGAGAGTACTGAGCTACCTGCTCAACGGTCTCCCCGTGGCGGCCTGCCGATCTTGGTCGAGCGATCCTTGGGCGCCGTCGTGAGCTCCGCCAGCGCCACACCAAGTTCCGATGCGATCTTCACCACGGACCGCACGGCGAGGTTCTCAGCGCCGGACTCGACGGATTGGTTGGATCTGCGCCGCGTCGCGACGCTCTTTGCGGAGGAGAAGGGATTCGAACCCCTGGTACCGTTACCGGTACGGCGGTTTTCAAAACCGCTGCCTTCGACCACTCGGCCACTCCTCCGGGAGCGAGCTCCGGCCGCTGTTTTTCGCCGTTCCGGGGGTTTCGTCAAGCGCGAAGCCGTCAGTGTTTGCAGTTCCCGTACTTCTTCCCGGGCTTCAGGATGCACGCGTACCCCGGCTTGCACTGGTTGTTGTGCGTGCAGTAGTCGCCATTCTTGCCGTGCCCGTCGTTCGGGATGCACTTGTGCGGGTTACCGGGGACGGCATCACAGCGGCCGGAGGTGCAGCCCGCGTTGGACGCGCAGTACTCGCCCAAGCCCCTGGGCGCGCGGCACTGGTAGCCGCTGCAGTTCTTGTTCTTGCACTGATTGTTGTGCGTGCAGTAGTTCCCCACGTTGCCGTGGCCGTCGTTGGGAATGCACTTGTGCACCGCGCCGTCGCATCGCAGCTCGGCCCCGAAGAGCACGCTTGTCCGAGGCCCACATGCAGCCGTCGCCCACCTTCTTCTTGGCACCGCAGTGGGTGGCGCAGGGTGCGCCTTCTTTGGGGACGCAGCTCGCGTTCACCTTCACGCAAGAGCCGGACTTGCACTGGTTCGGATTGGTGCAGTAGTCGCCGTACTTCCCGGTGCCTCCCGGAGGGATGCACGTCTTGCTCGAGAAGCTGTACTTCGTGTCGCACACGCCAGAGAGACAATCCGCGTTGCCTCCGCAGGCGGCGCCCAGCTTCTCCTTGCTGGCCTTCTTGCAGTGGTTTTGCGTGCAGCTCTTGCTCTTGCAGTGGTTGTTGTGGCTGCAGTAGTCGCCCGTGTTTCCGGTGCCATCGTTGGGAATGCACTTCTGTCCGGCGCCGCCGTTGGCAAAGTCGCAGCGGTGGGACTGGCAGTTCGCGTTGGATGAGCACCAGCCAGCTAGCGGAACGTTCTTCGGTGTGCCGCCACACTTGAGGGCGACACAGCTCTTGTTGCCGCACTGGTTGTTGTTCGTACAGTAATTGCCAAGCTTGCCGGTTCCCGTTGCCGGAACGCACTTCCACTCCTGGGTGTCACAGGCGCCGGAGCTGCAGTTCCCGCCAACGTTGCAGTGCGCGCCCAGCCCTGCGAGCGCCACGCACTTGTGGTCGACGCAGTTCTTGCTCTTGCAGTGATTGTTGTGCGAGCACGCCTCTCCCAAGTTTCCCGTGCCATCGTTGGGAATGCACGCTTTGGTGCCCCAGCCCTCGCTGCTCCAGGTGCCGCAGCGGTTGGAGATGCACTCGTGGTTCTCCATGCAACCCTTGCCGTTGGGCAAAGGGGGCGCGCACTTGTACTGCTCGGTACACGTGCCCTTGCACTGCTCGCGTCCCTGGCAGTAGTCGCCGGTGTTCCCACTCTGATTCTTCGGCACGCAGCGGTGCTTGCGCCCGTATCCGTTGTCGCACGCGCCCGACTTGCAGTCCGCGTTGCCCTTGCACACGCTCCCGAGCGCGCGTTGTGCCGCACCGGAGCTCTCTCGCGGCGAAAACATCACGAACGCCAACCCAGCCACCAGCAGCGCTCGAACCACGCGCGCGCTCACCTTCCGAACCCCGGAAAAATCGCGAAACATGCGGACCTCCCCTGCACCAAGCAGCAGTTATTTCCAGGGTCCCGCCCGTCCACCCCCACGCCTAGTGCAAGAGTTTTTGCACCTGATCCCCATCGTCTTCACCCCCGTCTTCACCCCCGTCTTCGCCCCCGACTTCGCCCCCGACTTCGCCCCCGACTTCGCCCCCGTCTTCACCCCCGTCTTCGCCCCCGTCTTCACCATCGTCTTGCCACCCTCTTTCCCTCCCTCTTCACCATCGTCTTGCCACCCTCTTTCCCTCCCTCTTCACCATCGTCTTGCCTTCTTCCGCCCAAGCCCCGTCTTCTTTGGGTTGGTTCGCCGCGGTAACACCCCGCTCTCGGAAGGCGGAAGCAAGCAATGAACCGCGCACATCAACCTCGGAGCACGTCTCGGCCCACGTCTGCCTGACGTCAACTACTCGACGCACGTCTCGGCGCACGTCTCGGCGCACGTCTCGGCGCACGTCTCGGCGCACGTCTCGGCGCACGTCTCGGCCCTCGTCTCGGCGCACGTCTCGGCGCACGTCTCGGCCCTCGTCTAGGCGCCCACGTCTCGGCCCTCGTCTCGGCGCGCACATCTCGGCCCTCGTCTCCGCCCTGGTCTGCCTGACGTCAACTACCCGGCGCACATCTCGGCGCACGTCCCGGCGCGCACGTCTCGGCCCACGTCTCGCCTCGCTCTTCTGCGCCGCCCACGGACGTCCTGACACCATCGCGGCACCGAGTCCCGTTGACTGGACGCGCCTCGTGCCCAGCCCCATGTCCTTGGGATGTCGTGGCCCAAGACACTCGCAAAAACCTCGCCCCGCCAAGCGGATCTCGCGCTCCTGGTACTCCGCTTGTGGTTCGGAACCGTGCTCGCTCTGGGTCACGGCATGGGAAAGATCCTGAACCTGGGTGCGTTCATCGACAACGTTGCCAAACGAGTACCGCTCCCCGAGGTGCTCGGGCCCGCCGCCGCACTCAGCGAATTCGCAGGTGGGCTACTCTTGGCGCTCGGGCTGTTCACACGCCCCGCGGCCGCGATGATCGTCATCACCATGGGCGTTGCCGCCATTCACATCCACGCCGCGGACCCGTTCATGAAGAAGGAGTTCGCTCTCGCCTACGGCTTCGCTGCCCTCGCGGTGCTCATCGCCGGCCCCGGCCGCTACTCCCTGGACGCTCGGCTCTTCGGCGCCAAACGCTGACACGACATTGCGCTGCCCTCATCGCTGGCGCCGGCCACCACTCACGGGACGCCCGGCGGCTCGACATTACCTTACATATCAACCGATTTCCGCGCGCCCGAACCCCCCGAAATCTCGAATAGCCCGCCTCTCGCGGCGCCCCGACACTACTTTACATATCAACCGATTTCCGCGCGCCCGAACCCCCGCGAAATCTCGAATAGCCCGGCTCTCGCGGCGCCCGACACTACTTTACATATCAACCGATTTCCGCGCGCCCCACCCCCTCGAGATCGCCGGCGAGCTCCGTGCGTGCCAGCGACTTCCGAGCGCGTGCAGGCCGGAAATCACGAAGTCGCGCGCCCCATCTCCGTGAGCGTGGTTCCGCGGCGGACCGACATCCAGCGGAAAGATCAGTTGCCGCAGTCGCTCTCTACTTCGGTGCGCGCTTCGGACAGAGTCGATGTATCGCCGTCGTTCGGGTGGATGCGCATGCTGCGCTGCCGTCGGCCGCCCGCGGGCACCTTGAAGTTCTTGCCGTCGATCCGCTTCTTGCCGCCGGGCCACACCACCGAGTAGGCGTGGAAGCGACAGTCCTGGCCGGTCGGGTTGATGAACAGCATCTTCACGTGGCCGTCGGCGTCGTCCTTTCCCGGCGGCTCGATCTCGAGGATCTTCGCGTAGGGCGTCGTGGGCTCGGTGGGCTCGGCGGTTTCCGTCGCCGTCGTCGGCGTGGGCGGAGGTGCCGTCGGCTGCGGCGGAGGCGGCGGTGAGGCGGAGGCACACCCGACGACCAGCACGACGCTCGCGAAGCTCATCGTCTTCATCGCGGTCACGCTATCACGCGGGGGACGCCCGGCGTCGCGAGTGCGACCTCGGAGGTCGCAATGACGACGGTCAATCGCAGCAAATTGCCGGCTATCGCGTTGGCACGACGGTTGCTGAAGCAGAGCTGCCGTGCTGCGCCCCTTCGCCCTCCTCGCCCTGTGCTCCGCCGCTCTGCTCGGAGCGTGCGTCGGTGAGATCAGTACGCCGGGCAGCGGCGACGACGCTCCCGGCGGAGGCAGCACCGCGACGCAGAGCGCGCTGAACGAAGTGGGCGTCAGCGGCGCGCGGCGGCTCACCGCTGCGGAGTACGACGCCACGGTGATGGATCTGCTCGGCATCGCGGATCCCAACAGTGAGACGGCGCTGCCCGAAGATCTGCGCTCCCCCTTCGACAACGATTACCAGAAGCAGCTCGCGTCCGAGGCCCTCATCAATTCCGCGGACTCCCTCGCGGCCAAGCTCGCCGACCAGGTTACCGCCAGCACCACGCTGCGCGAGAAGCTCGTGCCCTGCACGCCCAACGCCGCGAGCGACGGCGTCTGCTTCGAGAAGTTTCTCCGTTCTTTTGGCCGCCGCGCCTTGCGCCGCCCGCTGACCGACGAAGACGTGACGCGCTTCATGACGCTGCTCGATCACGGCACCAGCGCCGGAGATTTCTGGGTCGCGGTGAACTCCGCCCTGCGCGCCTTCTTGCAGCACCCGGAGCTCTTGTACCGCATCGAGCTCGGCTCCGCGGTGTCCGGCAAGCCCGGGCTGTTTCGCCTGAACGACTTCGAGATCGCCACGCGCCTGTCGTACCTCTTGTGGGGCTCCACGCCGCCCGACTCCCTGCTCGACGCAGCGGCTTCCGGCAAGCTCTCGACGGCATCCGGCGTGCGCGCTGCGGCGAAAGACCTGCTCGATGACGATCGCGCCAAGGCCCGCGTCTCCCGCTTCCACTCCATGTGGCTCGGCTATGAAAAGCTGCCCCACTCGCCGGAGCTCTCGGCCGACATGCAGACCGAGACCAACGCCCTGCTCGATCGCGTGATCTTCGAGCACGACAGCCCTTGGCTCGATCTGCTGCGCAGCAAGGAAACGTTCCTGACGCCGAGCCTCGCGGAGCACTACGGCTTGCCCGCTCCCGCTGGCAACAAGCCCGGCTGGGTCAGCTACGGCAGCTCCGGGCGACAAGGGCTGCTCTCACAAGGTAGCTTCCTGTCTGCCGTTGCCAAGTTCGACGACACCAGCCCCACGCAGCGCGGGCTCCTGATCCGCACGCGGCTCTTCTGCATGGAGATCCACAAGCCGCCGCCGGAGCTGAAGGTGAACTCCGACGAGCCGCCGGCAGGTCCGGATCCTGACGCGTGCAAGGCCGATCGCTACGTGATGTGGAAGACGGACGGCTGCTCCAGCTGCCACTCGTTGATGGACCCCGTGGGCTTCGGCCTCGAGAACTACGACTCCTCGGGGCGCTATCGCGATCACGAGCCCGATCGCCCGGATTGCCCCATCGACGGCGAGGGCTTCGTGGAAGGTGTGGGCACGTTCAAGGGCCCTGCGGAGCTCAGCGATCGCCTGATCGAGACTGGCGAGCTCGAATCCTGCGTGGCCAAGCAGTACCTGCGCTTCTCCCTGGGGCGCTACGCTCTGGACGAGCACGACGCGAACCTGCTCTCGCGCCTGGTGGCGGTCGCCGAGCAGAGCGGCGAGCTGTCCTTCGAAACGTTGATGCTCGAGCTCACGGGCTCCGAGTCGTTCCGCTATCGCCGAGAGGAGCCCACACCGTGAGAAGGACCACCACCCGCCGCGCGGTGCTCCGCGGCCTGGGCGGCGTTTGCCTGGCGTTGCCGTTCCTCGAGCTGTTCCGCCCCCACCGGGCGGGCGCCGCCACGCCCGTCGCCCCCAAACGCTACGTCGTGATGTTTGGCGGCAGCTCCATCGGCATGGACAGCCGCGACATGGTCGCCCCCGCCAGCGAAGGCGCCCTCGACCCCGCGAACCTCACCCGCGGCCTGTTGCCTCTCGGCGACGAAGGCGTGACCGGCGACGTGTCCGTCGTCACCGGTCTCGAGATCCCGTACGGCAAGGACGGTTCGATCCCCGCCGGTGGTCGCGCCATCCAGTGGCACTCGAGCAGCATGTGCCCGCTGCTCAGCGGCGTGCGCTCCAAGAACGGCGACGACGAGAGCCTGCAGGGAGAAACCTCGGATTGGCTCGCCGCCAAGACGCTCGCGGGCCCCACCGCCGACACGCGCCCCGTGCTCAGCTACCGCGTGCAGCCGGCCTACTACCGCGGCACCAACGGCACCGGCGGCAACCGCGGCTTGATGTCCGCGCGCATCGCCAACGGCAAGCTCGAGAAGGTCACGCCGCAGTTCTCACCGCACATCGCCTTCGAAGATCTGTTCACCGGCTTCGTGCCGCCGGATCCCGAAGAAGCCAAGGCCGCACAGTTCCTCCTCAACCGCCGCATGAGCGTGATCGATCTGGTCAAGGGCGACACCGAGCGCCTGCTCCCCAAACTCGGCGCCGCCGACAAGGTCCGCCTGCAGCGCCACTTCGACGAGCTCCGTGCGCTGGAAAAACGCCTACAGGCCACCAAACTGCCGGACGGCACCGCCTGCAAGATGCTCCCGGATCCCGGCGACGATCCGCCTATCGGCAATGCCGTGGAGAACGGCGATACCTCCGGCTACGACGCCGGCGGTGCCTGGAGCGACGAAGAGCAGCGCGCCATCACCATGGTGGATCTGATCCACATGGCCTTCGTCTGCGATCTGTCTCGGGTCGCATCGCTGATGTTCACCTACGCGCAGTGCTTCCTCAACATGAAGCCCGTGTACGGCTACCCGAGTGATCTCCACGAGCTCGGCCACTACAGCATGGGCGGTGGCGACAAGGGCGCGAACGCCGTCGCCGACGGCGTCGCCTGGCACGTGCGTCACTTCGCCCGCCTCGTGAAAAAGCTCCGCGACACCGAAGACGTGGACGGCTCCACCCTGCTCGACAACACCGGCATGGTGCTCGTGTTCGAAGGCGGGTGGGGCTACGACCCGGAGCAAGACAAGCAAGGCACCGCGCACTCCTCCGAAAACATGGTCGTCCTCGCCGCCGGCCACGCCGGTGGCCTCAACGCCAAGGGCGGCGTCCACGTCCGTGCCCAGGGCCAGCACCCCGTGCGCGTCACCAACACCGTGCTCGGCGCCGTCGGCGTCCCAGATCAGCTCGGTGAGGTCTCCGGCACGATCGACGGCCTGATCAGCTAGCTGTCCGTTTTCATGTCGGTCCGCCGCGGAACCTCGCGCCCAGCTTCGCGATCTCGAGGCGCGATTCCACCATTCCAAGGGGTGTCGGTCCGCCGCAGAACCTCGCGCCCAGCTTCGCGATTTCGAGGCGATTCCGAGGGGGTGTCGGTCCGCCACGGAACCTCGCGCCCAGCTTCGCGATCTCGAGGCGCGATTCCACCATTCCAAGGGGTGTCGGTCCGCCACGGAACCTCGCGGCCAGCCGCGTGATTTCGAGGGCCGATTCCACGATTTCGAGGGCCGATTCCACGATTTCGAGGGCCGATTCCACGATTCCGAGGGCCGATTCCACGATTCCGAGGGCCGATTCCACGATTTCGAGGGGGTGAGGCGCGTGAAAATCGGTTGATATGTAAACTGTTTTCGCGTCGCGCGTCGCGCGTGGGGGCGTGAGAGGCGGGCGATTTTTCGACGGGGTGAGGGCGCGAAAGGCGGGGGTGTCGGTCCGCCACGGAACCCTCGCGGCCAGCCGCGTGATTTCGAGGGGCGATTCCACGATTTCGAGGGGGTGAGGCGCATGAAAATCGGTTGATATGTAAACTGTTTTCGCGTCGCGCGAGGGGGCGCGGCAGGCGGGCGCGGCAGGCGGGCGATTTCGCGTCGTGAGAGGGGCCGCGAAAGGCGGGGGTCCGCCGCGGAATCTCGCGGCCAGCCGCGTGATTTCGAGGGGCGATTCCACGATTTCGAGGGGGTGAGGCGGGCGGAAATCGGTTGATATGTAAACTGTTTTCGCGTCGCGCGAGGGGGCGTGAGAGGCGGCGTGAGAGGCGGCGTGAGAGGCGGCGTGAGAGGCGGCGTGAGAGGCGGCGTGAGAGGCGGGCGATTTTTCGACGGGGTGAGTGGGGGCGCGTCAGGCGGGTCCGCCGCGGAACCTCGCGGCCAGCAGCGTGATTTCGAGGGCCGATTCCACGATTCCAAGGGGTGTCGGTCCGCCGCGGAACCTCGCGCCCAGCCGCATGATTTCGAGGGCCGATCCCACGATTTCGAGGGGGTGAGGCGCGCGGAAATCGGTTGATATGTAAACTGCTTTCGCGTCGCGCGAGGGGGCGCGGCAGGCGGGCGCGGCAGGCGGGCGATTCCACGATTTCGAGGGTGAGGCGTGCGGAAATCGGTTGATATGTAAACTGCTTTCGCGTCGCGCGTGGGGGCGTGTAACAGGCCCGTCAACTTGTACAGCGCCTTGTGTGCCTCAGACTCCCCAACGAAAAACCTCCCACAGTAATCGAGCCCCGCCCGGAAGCGCGCTTCAGCCTGCGGAGACAGCCGCCCGGCTCCCCACTCGCGCTCGCTTCGTTCGATCATCGCGCGAAGCGTGACACGCACATCGCGCGAAGCGTGACGCGCATCGCGCGCGTGACGCACATCGCGCGATGCGTGACACGCGGTCTCAGGACGACGACGCGCGTCCGGCGACGACGACGCTTCCGGCCGACGCGCGCGCGCGACCTGCACGACGACGCGCTTCCGGCACGACGACGCGCTTCCGGCACGACGACGCGCTTCCGGCACGACGACGCGCTTCCGGCACGACGACGCGCTTCCGGCACGACGACGCGCTTCCGGCACGACGACGCGCTTCCGGCACGACGACGCGCTTCCGGCACGACGACGCGCTTCCGGCACGACGACGCGCTTCCGGCACGACGACGCGCTTCCGGCACGACGACGCGCTTCCGGCACGACGACGCGCTTCCGGCACGACGACGACGACGCGCTTCCGGCACGACGACGCGCTTCCGGCACGACGACGCGCTTCCGGCACGACGACGCGCTTCCGGCACGACGACGCGCTTCCGGCACGACGACGCGCTTCCGGCACGACGACGCGCTTCCGGCACGACGACGCGCTTCCGGCACGACGACGCGCGTCCGGGACGCGAGGTTCCGCGGCGGACCGACATTCTCATGCCCATGGTGTGGGGGCGAAAGTCGTGACACGCTGGCTCCGTGCCGACGGAGCCGCCCAAGAAGTGGTCCGCGCCTCGCATGGCGACGGTGGACTACGACCTGATCACGGCGGCGCGCCGCGTGATCGAGGGCGCCCTTTCGATGGTGCGCGGCGAGCGCGTCGTGATCATCAGTGACGGCGAGCGCAAGGAGCTGGCCCTGGCGCTGGTCGAAGCGGCGGCGTGGACGAACGCTGCGGCGGAGAGCTTCGATCTCGACAGCTTCGGCAAGCCGCCCCTCGCGGACCTGCCGAAGGCGATTGAAACCGCGCTCGGCAAAGCCCAAGCGAGCATCTACGTCGCTCGCGGTGGTAGCGACGAGGTCGCCCTGCGGCGCAAGATCGTCGAGACGGCTGCGGCCCACGGCCTGCGTCACGCCCACATGCTGGGACTCTCGGCCCGGACCATGGCCATGGGACTCGCGGTGGATCCGCATCGCATTGCCAACACCGCGCGGGCACTCCGGGCGCGTCTCAAGCCGGACTCCATCATTACCCTCGGGAGCGCCGCCGGCTCGGACCTCACGGTGCACGTCAGCCCCAAGCACCGTTGGGTGGAGAACAGCGGCATCATCCGCGCGGGGCGCTGGCTCAACTTGCCGGCGGGGGAGCTGATGACGGCACCGGGCTCGGTGAGCGGCACCTTCGTGGCCAACGCCTCCATCACCCAGGGCGGCGACAGCCAGCTGCTCGCGGACGCGCTCACCCTGCACATCGACGGTCAGCGCGTCACTCGCGTCACCTCCAAGAGCTCCTCCCTGCAGCGCAGCGTGGAGTCGTTCCTGCGCGGCGGCGCGAATCAGGATCGCGTGGGCATCGTGAGCTTCGGCACCAACGTGGGGCTCAGCGAGCCCACGGGCTCGCTCATCGTCGATCAAACGCTGCCCGGTCTACACCTCGCTCTGGGCATGACGTTGCCGGATCTCACCGGCGCCAGCTGGGACAGCGCGGGCCAGCTGGTGCTCACCGCCGCCGGGGCGGACATCGACATCGACGGCCAGGCGGCCATGCGGGCCGGTCGCTTTATCCTGTAATTTCCAGCATTTTCCCGAAGGTTGCGCGACGGGCGGCCATCCGCTAGCTTCACCGGCCCTGCTGGAAGGAGCCCCCTTGGCCCGCGTCACCGTCGAAGATTGCTTGGAGCAAGAAGAGAACCGTTTCGCCCTGGTCGTGCTGGCGTCCAATCGCACGCGCAACCTGATGAAGGGCGCACCGGCGCTGGTTCACGCGAAGAACAAGGCGGCCGTCGTCAGCTTGCGCGAGATCGCGACCGGCAAGGTCCACTTCCATCGCAACAGCGAGGAAGTGGTGCGCGAGTACATCGCCGAGCTCGCCGCCCTCGAACCGAACTGAGCAGCGTGGCTCGCCGGAGCGTCGCCCGCCCGTGGTCCATCCAGGATCTGGGCGAAGCCGGCGACGTCGGCGCCCTCGCGCACTACGCGGATCCCGCGTACTACGACAAGACCTACCGCGGCCGTAAGGACGACGTCGCCTACTACGTCGCTCTCGGCATCGCCTCCAAGGGCCCGGTGCTGGAGTACGGCGTGGGCTCCGGCCGCGTGGCGCTGCCCTTGGCCCGCTCCGGCATCCGCGTCACCGGCGTGGATCTGTCACGCCCCATGTTGCGCCAACTGGAGGCGCACCTGGACGAAGAAGCCACGGACGTCCGCCGCCGGGTGAAGCTCGTGCATGGCGACATGCGCACGCAGAAGATCCGCGGGCGCTTTCCGTTGGTCATCGCGCCCTTCAACGTGGTGCTGCACCTGTACGATCGAACGGACGTGGAAGCGTTCCTGAGCCGGGTGAAGGCGCAGCTCGCCCCCGGCGGCAGCCTGGTGTTCGACTTCTCCATGCCCCAGCCGGCGGACCTGTGCCTGGATCCGAACAAGCGCTACAAGGCGCCGCGCTTCCGCCACCCCACCCGCGGCCTGTGCCGCTACGCCGAGCGCTTCGAGTACGACCCGCTGCGACAGCTCTTGGTGGTGTGGATGGAGTTCACCCCGGAAGACGGCTCCCAGCCCTGGATGGTGCCACTCACTCACCGCCAGTTCTTCCCCCAGGAGATGCGGGAGCTGCTCCACTACGCCGGCTTCACCGACGTGCGCTTCACCCAGGACTTCAGCGATGATCCTCCAACGCCCCTGGCGGACTCGCTGGTGGCCCACTGCCGGCTTGCTCGAAGGCGCCGACGTACTTAGCTTTCGAGAGCTGTCATGGCTGCGGATTTCTACAAAGAGCTAGGCGTTTCCAAGACCGCCAGCCAAGAAGAGATCAAGAAGGCGTATCGCAAGCTGGCGGGCAAGCTCCATCCGGACAAGAACCCCGGAGACGAAAAGGCGGAGGCGCGCTTCAAGGCCGTCAACCGCGCCTACGGCGCCCTGAGTGATCCGAAGACCCGCGCGCTGTACGACGAGTTCGGGGAAGACGCGCTGCGCGAAGGCTTCGACGCCGAGGCCGCCCGCGCCTACAAGCGCGCCGCCGCCGGCGGAGGCCGCGTGCGCTTCGGGCGCGAGGGCGCAGGCTTCGAGGACGTGTTCGCCGGCGGCTCCGGCGGAGGTTTCGGCGACCTGTTCAGCGAGCTGTTCGGTGGCGGCCGCGGTCGGCGCGCCGGCCCCATGAAGGGCTCCGACGTCGCAAGCGAGGTCACGGTGGATTTCCTCAGCGCCATTCAGGGCGCCAGCCTCAAGCTCCGCGTACAAGACGGCGGGGACGAGGTCACCGTGCGCGTGCCCGCCGGCGCCGACGACGGCGACCGCGTGCGCGTCCCCGGCCACGGCGCCCCAGGCATGAACGGCGGCCCCGCCGGTGACTTGCTGCTCACCATCCGCGTGCGCTCGCATCCCGTGTTCGAGCGCGACGGGCTGGATCTGTACCTCGATCTCCCCATCACGCCGGTCGAAGCCTATCGCGGCGCCAAGGTGCGCGTACCCACGCCAGAAGGAGACGTCTCCCTCACCGTCCCCGCTCACGCCCAGAGCGGCCAGGTCGTGCGCCTCAAGGGCCGCGGCGTGAAGCGCGGCAAGAAGCAGGGCGATCTCTACGTGCGCTTCCTCGTGCGCTTGCCCTCCAAGAGCAGCAAGGAAATCGAGAAGGCCATCGAGACGCTGGAAAAAGCCATGGACGCCGACATCCGCTCCAACATCCGCGCCTGATCACGCGGCGCCTTCCACGCCGCACCCCATCGCACCCCACGCCCGATCCCCGTCGATCATTTTGTTGGTGCAGCGCGGAATCCGCGCGGCCCGATGCAGCGCGTGGCCGCGACGGGGTGCGCGACGCCGCGCGTGGCCACGACGGGGTGCGCGCCGCAGCGACAAAAGCAGACGGACAAAAAGGGAAAGGGCCCACCACACCCGCTTTCTTGCTACCGCTGCTCCCTTCCGGGCCTGACGGGGTTCCAAGCGCGCTGTTGGCGGACCCACACGCGAAAATCGCGAGATGGCGGAATAGCGCACGGCCCCTCGCGTGTCCAGCCCCTCGACACGCGAGCGATCCGTCGTCACTTTGTAGGCTCCCAATGTTCGGAATGCGTCCCCTGCTCGGCCGCGGGACCCTGTCTTTCGTGGCTTCCGCGGCCATCGTCGCCCTGGCCATCCACACGTCCTTCACTCGGCCGTGGTTGGGCCTGCTCATGCTCACGCCGCTGGCGGTGCTCGCAGCGCTCCGGCTTCGGGCGCGGCGGCGCGTGCGGCGCATGGTGCAGAGCGGCCAGGTGGAGCAGCTGGTGGGCGCGTGGGAAGAGGCGGTTTCGGATCTGCCCCACGCCGACACCATGCTGCCGTTGATCCAAGCGACGGCCCTCGCCGCCAGCGGCATGACGGATCGCGCGCGGGCGGCGCTCGAGCGCGCGTCTCGGGGCAGCGCTTGGGAAGCGGCCCTCGAGCATCGGCTGATCGTCGAGACCATGCTGCACACCTTCGAGGGAGATGCCGCGGACGCCATGGAGAAGTCGGCGCGCTTGGCGGCGTTGCCGCTTCCGGACGTGGGCCCCTCGGTGCGCGCCCGGGTGGAGCAGGCGCGCCACGCGATGGCGGCGCTGGCTCGCGCCTTCGCCCACGACGCGCACGAAAGGGACGCGGAGCTGCTCACCAGCGCGGCGCGGGAAAACCCGCTGTTGCATTGGCCGTTGCGCTATGCGGCGGCCGTGGTGGAGATCGACGCGGGTCGCCCCGCGAAGGCCCGCAAGCTGATCGACAGCGCGCCGGAGTGGCCGGAGGAGTCCGTGTTCCGCGCATACCAGGCCGAGCTCGCGGCACACGCGGCGACGCCCAGCGCATAGCTCCGTCGACGAACGGCCGGCGCTCGCGGTACCATGGGTCCCGAGCACCAAGATGAACGATCCGCGGGACCCGCAAAACCCAGGGCCTCCCACCTTCGACATCCCCGACCTCGACGTGTCGGAAGCCGGACGACCGGTGTCTCGCGCGCCTGCCCCGCAGCCGTCGGCGCCAGCACCAGCGCCCGCACAAAGCAGCAACCCCGCGGACAACCTGTTCGGCTCGGGCATGTTCGACGACGATCACTTCGACGCCGGCGGCGTGGGCGCCATCGACCTCGGCTCCGGTCACGGCGGCGGCTACGGCCCGGGCACCAGCGGCGTGTACTCGGGTGGGGCGCTCGACGACCTGGACGACGACCTCCACGCGGAAGCGCCCAGCCTCAAGCTCGCGTCGGTGCATCCGCCGGCGCCGTCCGGGCCGTCTTTCGCACCGCCGATGGGACCAGGCGCTGCGCCGGACCGCAGCGCCCTGGGCTTCGATCCGCTGGAGATCGCCGGCATCGGTGGCTACGGGGCGGCGCCCAGCGCCATCTACCTCACGCCCATGTACGCGTACCGCGTGTTCATGCGGCAGCGCGAGCTGCGCACCACGATCGCGCGGCTCACGGCGGAGCTCTCCAATGCCGAGGCGGCGCGGGACCAAGCGCTGGCCAACGTGACGGAAGCGCTGCGGCCGCAGATCGAGGCGGACCAGCGCTTCGCGCCGCTGATGGCGCCGCTCCGGGAGCTCGACGGCGTGATGCACGAGCGCAGCGCGGCGCTGTCTTCCGCCAACGCGCAGTACCAGAGCGCGATGACGCGCTTCGACGAAGAGACGGCGGCCCTCGACAACCAGCTCGGCGTGAAGCAAAAAGCCGCAGACGCCGCGCAGGCGACGTACGACGAACGCGCGACGGAGCTCGGCCGCGTGGAAGCGCGGTACAAGCGCATCCAGATCGAGATCCGTAACTTTCGTCAGCAGGCGACGGGCGGACAGCCGAACGCGCCGCTCGCTCCCGAGCATGCCGCGCAGATCGCGCCGCTGGAAGCGCAGGCCAAGGCGCTCGAGCCCGAGCTCACCGAGCGGCGCGCCGTGGCCGCGCAAGCGCGTGCAGTGCTGGACGCCGCCCAGCGCGAAGTGCAGACGATCCAGCAGGGGAAAGCGCGGGTGGACGGACAGCGCCGACAGCTCGACGTGCAGTTCCGGAGGGAGCTCGACTCCCGCGCGGCGGGCGTCCACGACGCCGAGGCCAAGCGCCGCTCGCTGCTCGCCGAGGCCGCGCGCCACGTCATCCACAGCGGGGCCTTCGACATCGACGAAGCGGCCAAGCACGCCATCCAACGCGCCGACGCAGAGGTCCTGCGCGCCACCACGGATCACGAAAAGCACCTGCAGGCCCTCGACGCCTACGACGCCAACGTCGCCAAGAAGGGCCGCACCGTCGCCATCGCCGCCGCCGCCCTGCTGCTCCTGCTCTTCCTCCTGATCCTCGTCCTCTGACCCCGGAAATAGGCAACCTTGCCACTAGGCAACTTTGCCACTAGGCAACTTTGCCTACTCCTTGCGACTCGGTTATTCTTGGGCCGTGTTTCGCTCGAGCGCGCCCGTCACCGCCGCTGGCTTCTACGACCGCGAGCAGGCCCTTCATCTCGTCCTGGAAGCTTTTGCGGCCCTCGCCGCGGGTGCGCCCCGATGGCTCGCTATCGTCGGTCCCCGCAAGGTCGGCAAGACGAGCCTGTTGCTCGAAGCCGCTCGGCAAGCGCCCTCCGGAATAGACGTCGCCGTGATCGATGTGTTTGAACGCACGCCGCTCGATCTCGAGATCTTCCGGCTGTTGTCCGTCCGCGCCCTGGACGCCATCCTGGCCGAAGAAGCTGGCACCTCCCTCTCCAGGCACCTGCACCAGCCAGCAGAGTTCCGCGCGGCGCTACATCGAGTCAGGGCGCTCGCCAAGCTCGATGCTCCGCTCCGAAGCGACCTCGATCGCCTTCCGGAAGAGAAGCCTTCCGCGGAAGCCGTGCGCCGCTGGCTCGACCTTCCAGACGCCGTCTGCAAGCGCCTCGATCGTCGCGTCGTCATTGCAATCGACGAGGTGCAAGAGCTCGCCAGCCTCGAACGCGGCGGGTTCACGCCATTCTCGTTGATGCGCGCGGTCTGGCAGCGCCACGAGCGCTCCGCCTACCTCATCTCCGGATCCGCACCGAGCATCCTCCGAGAGCTGGTCACGTCGAAGCACTCGCCCTTCTTTCAGCACTTCCATCTATTCGACCTGGGGCCGTTCGCGAGACAGGACGCAGAGTCGTTCCTTGTGGACGCATCACCCAGCGATCGCCGTATTCCTCACCCCCTCGCCGAGCGGGTCGTGGACATCGTCGGCGGACATCCCTTCTACCTGCAGATGGTCGGCGAAGCGATCGTGAGCGAGAACCCACCCTACGACACGGAAACCCTCAAACCCCTGCTTCAGGGCCTCTTGTTCTCCAGGACCGGACGGCTCTCCCTCTACTTCGAGAACGAGTACGCACGAGCCGTCGGCAACGCCTCCACGGCAGCAGCCACCCTGCAAGCGGTGGCCGAGCACGGCCCGACCCGCCTCACCGACGTCGCGCACGCCATCCGCGCTTCCACGGCATCCACGGCGCGCTACCTGGAGCGCTTGGGAGATCTGCTCGAACGCGACGAAGACGGCCTCTACCGCGTCGCGGATTCGCTGTTCTCGACCTGGATCCGCTGGCGAAGCCCCGGCGGAACCACCGTGCCCATGAGTGTCATCGGCAACGAGGCGGAACAGGCCGTAGCGGCGTTTCTTGCCAGCCTCGGCTTCGATCTCGTGTACCAGTCCCGCGCTTCCCGAGGCGCGTTCGATCTTCTCGCGCTCCGCGGCCCGGACCAGCTCGGACTACAGGTCAAGAGAACGAAGCTCCCCCTGCGCTTCGGCAAGCGCGAATGGAACAGGATGGACGCCGACGCCAAGCGCTGGGGCTGGCACTGGGCCATCGCGTCTGTATCCCCCACGGGAGAAGTGACCCTCCTCGACCCCGGCCGCGCACATCACGGACGCGAAATCCGCCTCGACGAAGGCGCGCAGATCGACAACCTCCTCCGCTGGATCGACACGCGCTGACGCCACTCCCGACGTCTTCTGATTGTCGCTGCAACGCGGAACCTCGCGGCCACGCTCGTCGGACCGGAACCTCGCGGCCACACACCGCGCCAACCGGCCCACGGCTCACTCCCCTGGCAGCTCGAACACGCCGCGGAAGATCTCGTCCACGGCGAGCGTCGCGCCATCGGAGGTCGTGACGTGGCCTCCGGCCTCCGCCCGCCGATACACCCAGTTGTCATCCTTGGCTCGCGAGAAGTGCTCGATCTGCGGCGACTTCTGCGACACCAGCACGTAGTCCGTCAGCGAGGCGAGATCTTGGTACGCGTCCCACTTGGCGCCGCGATCGTACTGCTCCGTGTTCGTCGACAAGACTTCCACCACGACCTTCGGGTTCTCGATGACGTCGCTGGTCCCGGTTCTGACTTCCGGTTTGCCGCACACGACCGTTACGTCCGCGTAGACGTACTTGTCCGTCGCAACGCCGAGCTGCAAGTCCGAGCTGTATACCTCGCACCCCGCCGGCAACTGCGCGCCCAGACTGCGCGCGACTCGAGCAGCGAGCGCTGCATGGCGCGGCGTGCCGCCCGCCATGGCGAAGATCTCGCCCTCCCAGTACTCATGGCGCTCGGTCTGATCGCGTTCCCACTCCAGGTATTCTCCCAATGAGATCCCCGACCGAATCGCAACCCGGCTCATGCGCTACAGGCTACGCCCTCCACGAAGGCAACGCCACGCTCCGTCGCCCTCAGCGCCGCGCACGTCTTCCGGTGTATCCTCACGCGATGCGGTGGGCGGCGTGGCTAGCGGTCGTGATGGGCGTCGTTGCTTGTGGTGAGAGCGCGGGCGACGGACCTGCCTCGGCAAGTGGTGGCAGCGCCGGCACCTCGACCGGTGGCGCATCCGGCAGCGCGGGAACCGCGGGCGATGCCGGAACCGGTGGCGGCAGCGCGGGAACCGGTGGCGGCAGCGGCAGCGCGGGCTCGAGCGGCGGCGCCGGCGCGGGAGGCGCGCCCGAGCGCGTATGGGGTGTCACCGTGGACGCCATCGATCCCCTCGCCGACATCACGGCATCCCTCCAGAAGCTTCCGGTACGGCCAACGACGCGCATCGTATTCGACGAATTCGTACCCGCGACGGACTACGTCACCGCGACCAAGCAGATCCACACCGTCAGCGACGTCATGGGCGAGATCTTGGACTCCTTCTACGTCAGCCAATACTCCGTGAGTGAGTACCAAGCGCGCACGTCGGAATACCTGACAGCGCTCTCCGCCGACGTGGATATCTGGGAGATCGGCAACGAAGTGAACGGCGAGTGGCTCTGCGCCGAGAACGCTTCCAACTGCACCGCCCAGCAAACCAAGGACGTCGTCGCCAAGATCCAGGGTGCACATGATCTCGTCGTGCAAAAGGGCGGCAAGACGGCGCTGACGCTCTACTACAACGAAGATTGCTGGTCGGACCCCAAGAACGAGATGTTCACCTGGGCGGCAGCAAACCTCTCGCCGGCCCTACGCCAAGAGCTCGACTGGGTGCTCGTCAGCTACTACGAGGACGACTGCAACGATCTACAGCCCGACTGGCAAACCGTGTTCTCCAAGCTCGCAACCCTGTTCCCGAACGCGAAGCTCGGCATCGGGGAGTGCGGCACCGTGAAGCCCGCCAAGAAGGCGGAGTACGTCACGCGGTATTACACGATGCAAGTCTCCGAGCCTCGTTTCATCGGCGGCTTCTTCTGGTGGTACTACCGCCAGGACATGGTGCCCTTCACGAAGCCGCTGCACACCACGCTGAGCGACACCATTCAAAGTCAGCTCCCTTGACTGACACGCACGCCATCTTGCCCTTCGCCAAGCCGCTACACACCCCTCCCAGCGGCAACATTCAAAGCCAGCTGCCTTAGTGCACGGATCGTCCGGGCACCCAGCAACGGTGGTCGTCGCGTCCCCGTTCCCCCGATGTAGGGCAACTATTTGCTCAGATTCATGATCATTCGGTGGGGCATGGTCGACCAAGTGCGCCGAATGATCACTCTAGTGAGCATTTTTCGGAGGCTATTTTCCGTGGGGCGATCCCCCCTGTCATCCGTCGAAAGCTCCAGCCCCACGCCCACAAAAGAAGCGGCGTCAGAGCGGGATGTTGCCGTGCTTCTTCGGCGGGTTTTCCGCGCGCTTGTGGGCGAGCATCTCGAGGCTCGTGGCGAGACGCTTGCGGAGCTCTCGCGGGTAGATGACCTCGTCCACGAAGCCGAGCTCGGCGGCCTTGTACGGGTTGGCGAAGGTCTCGCGATACTCGGCGGAGAACTTCGCCGCCGTGGCCGCCTTGTCGTCCGCGGCGGCGATCTCTTGCCGGTACACGATGTTCACCGCGCCGTCCGGACCCATCACCGCGATCTCGGCGCTGGGGAAGGCGAAGTTCACGTCGCCGCGGATGTGCTTGGAGCTCATGACGTCGTACGCGCCACCGTAGGCCTTGCGCGTGATCACCGTGAGCTTCGGCACCGTCGCTTCGCAGAACGCATACAAGAGCTTGGCGCCGTGCATGATGATGCCGTGGTGCTCCTGGTCCACGCCGGGCAAGAAGCCGGGCACGTCCACCCAGGTCACGATCGGAATGTTGAAGCAGTCGCAAAAGCGCACGAAGCGCGCGGCCTTCACGCTGGCCTCGATGTCGAGCACGCCCGCCAGGTACGCCGGCTGATTCGCCACCACGCCGATGCTCCGTCCCCCGATGCGCGCGAAGCCCACCACCATGTTCTTGGCGTAGTGCTCGTGCACCTCATACAGGTAACCTTCGTCCACCACCGCGCTGATGACCTGCTTCATGTCGTACGGCTTGTTGCTCTCGAGCGGAATCATGTCGTCCAGCTCGGGCACCTCGCGGTCCGTGGGGTCGCCGTTGGGTTTGAGGGGCGGATCTTCCGCGTTGTTCGGCGGCAAGAAGCCGTACAGCTCCCGGATCTGCGCGATGCACTCGCGATCATCCCGCGCCGTGAAGTGCGCCACGCCGCTCTTCTCCGCGTGAGCCCGCGCGCCGCCCAGCTCTTCCTTCGTCACCTCTTCGTGCGTCACCGCCTTGATGACGTCCGGGCCGGTGATGAACATGTAGCTCGACTCCTCCACCATGTAGATGAAGTCGGTGATCGCCGGGGAGTACACCGCGCCCCCCGCGCATGGCCCCATGATCGCGCTGATCTGCGGGATGACGCCGCTGGCCAGGGTATTGCGCAGGAAGATGTCCGCGTAGCCCGCCAGGCTCTCCACGCCTTCCTGAATGCGCGCGCCGCCGGAGTCGTTCAGGCCGATCACGGGAGCGCCCACCTTCATGGCGAGGTCCATCACCTTGCAGATCTTGGACGCGTACGCCGCGCTCAGCGATCCGCCGAACACCGTGAAGTCCTGAGCGAACAGGAACACGCGCCGTCCGTCGATGGTGCCATGACCGGTCACCACGCCGTCGCCCAGCACCTTCTGCTCTTGCATGCCGAAATCGGTGCAGCGATGGGTGACGAAACGATCCAGCTCCACGAAGCTGCCCGGATCCAACAGCAGATCGATACGTTCCCGCGCGGTCAGCTTGCCCGCGGCGTGCTGCTTCTCGATCCGCTTCTTGCCGCCACCTTCCAGGGCCTTGTCGTTCATCGCGTCGAGACGCGAAAGGACTTCCGAGCGCTCAGCTTTGCTCATGACGCGCGGCGAGTTACCACGAGCCTAGCCCCGCGTCATTTCCCGTGAGGTTCCGCGGCGAACCAGCAAAAATTGGAATGGGGCAGCTGGATGTTGGCGCGGCGCGAATCCCGTCGCGAGGGCGCCGGCGCTTCACGGATCCAGGTACTCCACTTCCACGCCGCGCGGTGTGCGGAACCGTGTCACGCCATCACCCCGCGACACGACCCAGTCCGGCCCCGCCGGCACTTTCCCGAAGCCTCCGGGCGTGTCCACGATGAGCTTTGGGATCGCGATGCCGCTCAGGCGCCCTTGCAACGCCTCCATGATGTCGATGCCGCGCTGGAGCGGCGTGCGGAGGTGTCCGGTACCCCGCACGGGATCCGCCTGAAGCAGGTAATACGGCCGCGCGCGCTGGCGCACCAAGCCGCGGAACAGCTCGGCGAGCACGGCTGCGTCGTCGTTCACGCCGGCGAGGAGCACGCTGTGGTTCATCACCGGAAAGCCCGCGTCCGCCAGCCGGCGGAGCGCGCGACACGCCTCGGGCGTGAGCTCCTTCGGATGATTGAAGTGCGTCATCACCCAGATCGGATGAAAAGCGCGCAGCGCCTTCACGAGCTCCGCGCTGATGCGCTGCGGCAGGGCCACCGGCACGCGCGTGGCGAGGCGAATGGTTTCGATGCTGTCGATCGCGCGAAGCTTCTCCAGCACGCGCACCAGCTTGTCGGTGGACAGCGCCAGCGGATCCCCGCCGCTGACGATCACGTCGCGCACCTCCGGGTGGGCCCGCAGGTACTCGAACGCGGGCGAGAGGCGCGAGAGCGAGCGCGCGCCACCCCCGCTGCCCACGATGCGGCTCCGCGTGCAGAAGCGGCAGTACACGGCGCAGCGATCCGTCAGCAGCAAGAGCGCGCGATCCGGATAGCGCTGGATCAGCTCCGGCGCGACCTGGTGCGCTTCTTCGCCCAGTGGATCGCGAAGATCCCCTGGCGTCTCCACGCTCTCGGACGCGTGGGGCACCACCTGGCGTCGAATGGGGCACGCGGGATCCGTCGCGTCACACAGCGACAGGTAATAGGGCGTGACGGAAATGGGCAGCCCGGCGCGCTCCGCGGCCTGGGCGCCGGACATCTCTTCCGGCGTCAGCGCCAGGGCTCGGTCGAGGCCGGCGGCGGTTCGCACCGCGTTCTGCAGCTGCCAGCGCCAGTCGCGCGGACGCTTCTTCGGAGACGACTTCGGCTTTGGCGGCGACGAGACGATCGGCAGCGCGGCGGCGTCACTTCTTTGGCGGAGCGGGTCCTCCACTCTTGTTCTCCACCGTTGGCAACACCACTTCGCCCAGCGCCTTGTCGTCGATCTTGACCGGAAACTTCTCGCGCAAACGCTTTTGCAGGTTGCTCTCCAGGTCCTGGAGCTTCTTCTGCACCAACGTCACTCGGATGGTGCGCTCCGCGTCCGCGAAGCTGCGATCCCGCGCGTCGGTCTTTCCCGTCATGCGCACGATGTGGAACTTGTCCCCCACCTTCACCACGTCGTCGTAGATGCCGCCCACCGCGCCGACCTGGAACACCGCCTTGCGCAGCTCCTCCGGCACCCGGGGGTTGTCGCCCTTCTCTTCACCCGGCGGACCGACGATGCCGAGATCTCCGGCCAACTCCAACGGCTGCGTCGCGGACGGCGCCGGCGGCTTGTCGAGCGAGTGCTCTTGCACCAGCTTGCCCCATTGCATCGGGGTCGCCTTCTTCGCCTCGGCCAGGAGCTTCTTCGCTTCCGCTTCGCTGCCCACCACCAAGTGCGCCACTCGGCGGCGCTCCGGATCGCGGAACTCCGCACGGTGCGCGTCGTAGTACTTGCGCACTTCCGCCTCGGGAATGTCGCTGGGCGACGGCAGCTCCGCGCGCACGGCCTTGAGCAGCTCGTCCCGCAGGATCTGGCGCACGCGCTCCTTGGTGCGCGGCTCTTTGTCGAGCCCCCGCTTCTTCGCCTCGCGCGAGAGGAGCTCCACCTTGATGATCTCGTCGAGCAGCTGCTTGCGTCGCTCCGGCGACTGGTAGCGAAGCCGCTCGTAGGGATCCATCCGGTCGATCACCGCGGCGTAGTCCCCGAGGGTGATCACCCGATCTCCCACGGTGGCCAGCGGCTTGGCGGCCAGCTCGGGAGACAGCGTCATGGGAGCCGCGCTCGCAGACGCCGCGGCGGACGGCTGCTCCAGCGCGTCCTTGTCGCAGGCAGCCACGGTCAGCGCCGCCAGCGCGGCGAAGATCAGGGCGGATCGCATGACCGCCCGGCAATACTACGGACCCGCTGGATCTGCCACATCGTCCGCGACGAGGGGCTTCCGGAAACCCTCGAAACGCCGGAGCTCGGTGGGATCCGCCAACGCCAGGAACAGGCCCTCGGAGGCTCTGAGCTCTACGATCGCGTAGGCCTCCAGCGGGGGCATGCTTGGAAACTGCAGCGTGACGCTCACCCAAGAACCGAGCGGTGTGGGGCGGCTCGTGGGTACGAAAACGCCACACGGCGCGCCTTCGCCCCGCCAGCGATAGAGATTGGCGCGGGTAGTTGGCCCGACGCCGACGTTGAAGTGGGCTTCCGGCTCGATATGGGCGCGACAGGCAGACGACATGATGCTCCCTCTGCCGATTTCATGAGCAAGGACCAGACCAGGACGATTCGTCGAAAGAAGCGGGGATCCCCGCGATCGGCCGTGCAGGGTCCAGACATCGATTTGGGGGCTCTGGACGACAGCGTGGCCAACGAGTACGACTCTGCCCCGTGAGCAGCGACAGTTCGGGTCTTCGTTACAAGCGCGTGGTGATCAAGCTGTCCGGAGAGGCCTTGTGCGGCAAGGACGGCGGCTCGGGGATCGACACGGCGACGCTCAAAGCGACCGCCGCGGAGCTCGGTGAGGTCCACGCTACGGGTGTTCAGATCGGCATCGTGGTCGGCGGCGGAAATATCTTCCGCGGGCTCCGCGGTGCGAGCGAAGGCATGGACCGCGCCCAGAGCGACTACATGGGAATGCTCGCCACGGTGATCAACTCCCTCGCTCTGCAGGACGCCCTGGAACGCTGCGGCGTCCCCACGCGCGTGATGACGGCGATCGAAATCCGCCAGGTGGCCGAGCCCTACATTCGGCGTCGCGCCATGCGGCATCTGGATCGGGGCAACGTGGTGGTGTTCGCTGCCGGCACCGGCAACCCCTACTTCTCGACGGACACCGCGGCGGCCCTGCGCGCCATGGAAATCCGCGCCGATGCCCTGCTGAAAGCAACCAAGGTGGAAGGCATCTACGACCGAGACCCGAACCGCCATGCGGGCGCCACGATGCTGGAAAGCGTGTCCTACGATCGCTTTTTGGCGGACCACCTGGGGGTGATGGACTCCACGGCCGTGGCGCTTTGTCGTGAGAACGGCCTGCCCATCCGTGTGTTTCGCATGGTCAAGGGCAACATCAAGCGGGTCTGCCTGGGGGAAGAAGTCGGGACCAGCGTCACCGACGCCGGCTGACAATCCTCTGTCACTGCCGCCCATGGCTGAGAATGGTCAGCCGCGCAAACTCTTCGCGAAACGCGTGTCGGGTCTTCCTGGCGCCGGGCGCTGAAATGCTAAGCTCGCGCCAACCGCGATGTGGCAATCGCTCCCTGAATTTGGAACCGGCGTCCTGTACGCCATCCTGGTCTCCGCTGCCTACACCTTCGCCGTGGCCATCGCCGCGGGGCAGGGTCGGCCGCGGCTTCTGCAGTCCGCGCGCCTTGGCGCCTACGCTACCAGTGCCCTCATCGGCCTGAGCGTGGCCCTGCTCGCGTACGCGTTCATCACTCACGACTTCCGCATTCGATACGTCGCTCACTACAGCGACCGATCGATGACGCAGACGTACCTGTTCACCGCGCTCTGGGGCGGACAGGACGGGTCGCTCTTGTGGTGGACGTTCTTGCTCTCCTTGTACATCACCGGCTGTGTCTGGTGGCTCAAGGGCAAGTACCGGCAGCTGCAACCCTACGTCATAGCCACCTTGATGGTGGTCGTGGGCTTCTTCGCGATCCTGATGCTGTTCGCGGCGAATCCCTTCTCCACGTCCATCGCCGGCGCGCGCGTGGATGGCGAGGGGCTGAACCCGCTGCTCCAGAACTACTGGATGGCGATCCACCCGCCGGCTCTGTACACCGGCTTCGTCGGTTGCTCGGTGCCCTTTGCCTTCGCCATCGCCGCGTTGGTCACGGGCCGGCTCGATAACGAGTGGATCGTCGCCGTCCGCAAGTGGATGCTGTTCGCTTGGTTGTTCCTGAGCATCGGCAACGCGCTGGGCATGATCTGGGCATATGAAGAGCTCGGCTGGGGCGGCTATTGGGCCTGGGATCCGGTGGAAAACGCCGCGTGCCTGCCGTGGTTCACGGCCAGCGCCTACGTGCACTCCACGATGATCCAGGAACGCCGGAACATGCTGAAGGTGTGGAACGTGTTCCTCATCTGCCTCACGTTCATCCTCACCATCTTCGGCACGTTCCTCACACGCTCCGGCCTGATCGCCAGCGTGCACAGCTTCGCTCAGAGCAGCATCGGCATCTTCTTCGTCTACTTCATGGTGGGCGTGGCGGCCGTGTGCATCGCCCTCGTCATCTGGCGTCTGCCCCAGCTCCGCGGCCGTTCGCAGATCGAAGCCGTGGCCAGCCGGGAGGCCATGTTCGTGGTGAACAACTGGGCGCTCCTGGGCGGCATGACCTTCATCCTCGTCGCTACCCTGTTCCCCAAGATCAGCGAGTGGCTGTGGAAGGAATCGGTCACCGTCGGCCCGCCCTTCTTCAATCGTTGGATGGCGCCCATCGGGCTGCTCATCTTCCTGCTCATGGGCCTCGCGCCGCTGTTCGGCTGGCGCAAGACCAGCGCCGTGTCGCTGAAGCGCGCGTTCGCCTTCCCGGTCGCCACCGGCGTGGTGGTCGCCGTGGCGCACCTCGCCCTGGGTGGCAAGATCGGCTTCCCGGCGATCGTCCCCAACGACCAGTTCTACAAGGGCTTCGTCGGTGTGGTGCTGCAGAAGATCGGCAGCGCCGCTCCGCTCATCACCGTCGCCCTGGCGGCCTTCAATCTCGGCGTCATCGCTCAGGAATTCTATCGCGGCGTGGCCGCCCGGCGGCGCTCTTCGGGCAAGGCCGGCGAGATGGAGAACCCGCTCACCGCCCTGATTCGCTTGGTGGACAAGAGCCGTCGCCGCTACGGCGGCTACATCGTGCACATCGGCATCGTGCTGATGTTCCTCGGCTTCACCGGCCGCGCCTGGACCATCGATCACGAAGTGAGCATGGCCCCGGGGGACACGACGGACGTCGGGGAATACAAGCTCACCTACGCCGGCCCACGCATGGAAGCGGACCCCGCCAAGCGCATGGTGTTCGCGGACATGGACGTCACTCGCAACGGCAAGGAGATGGGCCGCGTTTCACCGGCCAAGTTCATCTACACGCGCTCCCCCAACATGCCCACCACCGAGGTGGCCATGATGCGCAACTTCAAGGACGACCTGTACGTGGTCGTGGGCATGGTCAGCCCCCAGACCAAGCGCGCCACGTTCCAGATCCACGTCAATCCATTGGTGAACTGGATCTGGGCCGGGTTGCTCGTGCTCATCATGGGCGCCGGTGTCTCCTTGTGGCCGGAGCTGGAAGAGAAGCGGGCCGGCGCCTGGAGCTACGTACGCGCCGCCACGGCGGGCCTCAGTGGCATCATGTTCGCCGTGGTGCTGGCCGTCGGGCCCAGCACCGCCCACGCCGCGCCTCGCAGCCAGCCGCCCACCACTGCTGCCGCGGTGGCACCCTGGGAAGAACCTTCGCCCGTGGAGTCCCACGAGCTCTTGAGTGTGGGCCTGGCGCTGGGCCTCGGCGTGGTGGTGGGCTCCGGAGTCGGTTGGTTCCGGCGCAAGAAGCCGTGAAGTGGGTGGGCGCGCTGCTCGGCACGCTCGCCCTCATTTCCTGCAATCGTCCCGACGACCCGCCCCCACCGGCGGGCCGGGTGCTGCCACCGCCTGCCAGCGCTGCTGGAGGGCCCACCCTGTCCTGCACGGACGTGGGTCGTTTTCCGGGCAACGCCAGCTGCTGCGAGGGCGCCTACTGCGCCGGCTGGTGCTTCACCGATGGCTGCCGCTGTGGAGACGTGTTTGCGGGCTGCCGCTGGCCCGAGGTGTGCTGCGACAACAGCTGCAAGCGGGCCGCGGACTGCAATTAGGAAGTCCGCATTTCCTGCGCTGAGCACCCTGGTACAAGGTGTGGACAACCCGCGCACAGCTTGTCACTCGTCGCGGGTTGATTTACGCCCTCCGGACTCGAATGAAGCTCCCCGACTTCCCCGTGCCCACTCGCTTCGTGGCGATCGCTCTGGCCATCGCCTCCGTGGTCGGGGCGTACTTCATGGCCGGCATGGGCATGGCCCTGATGACCTTGGCCGCAGTGACGATGCTCGCGGGCATTGGCCTGTTGTGGTCCAGCGTCCAAAGCCTCACCGGTGAAGCCAACCTCTCGTTGGACGAAGCGCTGAGCTTCGCGGCCCCCTCGGCAGAAGAGGAACGCAAGCGCGCCGTTCTGCGAGCGCTCAAGGATCTCGAGTTCGAGCGCAGCGTCGGCAAGATCAGCCAGGACGACTACGACGAGCTCTCGTCTCGCTATCGCGCAGAAGCCAAAGAGCTGCTGCGCGCGCTGGAAGCCGAGCAGAAGCCGGACATCGAGAAGGCGGAAGAGCTGTTCAAGAAGCGCCTCGATCAAGTCGACTTCAAAGCAGAAGAGCTCGAAGACGACGAAGAGGAACCGGCGGAAGAAGAGCGCGACGAGCCGGACGGCGCCGTCGTCGAAGAGGACGACATCCTCACGGAGAAGCCCGGCGAGGTCGAGACGGACGAGGACGAAGATCTCGCCATCGTCACTCGCGCGCCCAGCACCACGGCGCCCACGCGTCGCTGCCGAGAGTGCGAGACGCGCAACGACCTCGACGCTCACTTCTGCAAGAAGTGCGGCAAGCCGATGGCCTCCGAAGAACAGCAGCTGTGCCACGCCTGTCCCGCCGTGTTCGACGACGACCTGGACACTTGCCCCCAGTGCGGTGTCGCCGTGGAGGACGCATGACCCGCCGTATCGTCGCCCTGGTCACCGTGCTGGTCGCGGTGCTGCTTTCGTCCTTGGCCCTGGCCCAGATGCCGCCGGGCAACCCCCCGCCGATGCCGGCCAAACCCGCTCCGGCTCCCAGCGCCGCTCCCCCCAAGGCGAGCCCCAAGGCGAGCGCCAGCGCTGCTCCGGCCCCCAGCGCCAGCGCGGCCCCAGCCGAGCAGGACGACACGACGGACGATGGCGGCGACGCCGATCTGCCTCCCGGCCACCCCAACATCGATCAGAACCAGATGATGGCGGGGGTGCCGCAGGATCGCGACACACCGAACCCGAGCTTGCCCAAGGGCACCATCGTGGTGAGCGTGCTCGACGAGAACGACAAGCCCGTGGCGGGCACGGAGGTGCGTCTCGGCGTCGACTACCAGAGCATCGCCGAGGGCAACAAGACGAGCTTCAAGAACGCCGTCACGGATGCCGCCGGCAAGGCGCGCTTCGATGGCCTGGAAGCCACCTCCGCGTACAGCTACCGCGCGCTGGTGAAGCGCGACGCCGCGGAGTACGCGTCCAGCCCCTTCGGTCTCAAGCGGGACATGGGTCACGACGTGATCCTGCACGTGTTTCCCGTCAGTCGTGACATCCGCGGGTCGATGGTGGGCATGCGCGGCGTGGTGTTCATCGATCCTCGCGACGAGGTGTTCCAGTTCGAGGTGATGCTCCGCGTCTTCAACGTTGGCCGGGTCACCTGGGTGCCGCGAGACGTGACCATGACGTTGCCCAAGGGCACCAAGGCGCTCACCGCGGAAGAAGGCATGTCCGACACCCGCGCGGTGCCCATGGGGGATCGCGCGGTGAAGATCGAAGGCACCTTCACTCCCGGGCAGCACGACGTCGTGTTCCGCTTCCAGGTGGACAACGATCACGACCCCACGATGAGCTTCGACATCGGCATGCCGCCGCATCTCGCCGAGATGCGCGTGATGGTGCAGTCGTCCCGTGGCATGCAGCTCAACGTCTCCGGCTTCCCGCCGGCGCAGCCCACCCTCGACAACGAGGGTCAGCGCCTGCTCGTGTCCGGACGCCAGCTCAAGCCGGGTGAGCCAGAGATGGAAGCCATCGACATCGAGCTCTCCGGTATCCCCACGCCCGGGCCGGGCCGTTGGATCGCCCTGGCCATCGCGCTGGCGGGCTTCGGAGTGGGTCTGGTGGTGGCTTTCCAAAAGCCCACCACGGCGACCCAGAAGCAGACCATCACCGCCCGAGACGCGGAGGAGGCCCAGGAGGCCCTGCTCGGCGAGCTGATCGCCCTGGAGAAGGCACGCCGTTCCGAGAAAATCGGACCCCGCACCTACGAACGCGCCCGCCGAGGCCTGCTCGAAGCCTTGGCCCGGATCCAGCGTCTGGCCCCGCAGCCGGTCCGCAAGAAGAAGCGCCGCGCCGCCTGAGCGGACGATTTTTTTCGGTCACCCCTCGGGGCCCCGCAACTCCCTGACCTGACGGGTCTTTTCAATAGTTGAAGGAGGTTCTCCACAGGTGGGGATAACCTCCGGAAAACCCTATGGAAGACATCGGATCAGGTCTGGGATATCCCACCCCGGTCTACACTTACCCCCAGTTCCTCACGTGCTCGAACCATCCGTGGAACCACATGGCGAGCAGCACTTTTGTCGCGTTGTTTCAGTAGGTTACAGAGTTTTCCCCGCTGTCCACAGGCCCTACTACAACGACGATGTATTTAAATTTCTAAGATCTTCTCTCAGAAGAGGTCTTGTTGGTCCGCCGCGGAACCTCCCGATCCGTTGGCACCTAGCGGCGCAGCCCGGACCCGGCTAAGCACGGTCCGCGATGCAGGTGGTGGTCAGCAAAAAGGACCTGCTGCGCCTGCTGGCTCGGTGCCAGGGCGTGGCGGACAAAAAAAGCACCATGCCGGTGCTCGGCAACGTGTTGCTCGAGGTCTCGGGACCCGATCAACTCCGACTTGCTGCCACGGATCTGTATCTGGCCGTGAGCGGCGGAATCAAAGCGCAGGTCGACAAGGGCGGATCGATCGCCGTCGGTGCTCGGGATCTGTTCGAGCGCGTGAAGATGATGCCCGAAGGTCAGATCTCGATCTCGACCACCGAGGGTGCGGCCACCACGATTCGCTCCGTGGGCAGCGCGCGTCGCTACACGCTGCACGGCATTCCGGGAGAAGAGTTCCCGAGCCTGCCGCGGGTGGACGACGGCGTGAAGATGCTCGCGCTCGACGTGGACGTCCTCGCGCAGCTCATCGCCGGCACGTACTTTTCGATTTCGACCGACGAGACACGCCTGCACCTGAACAGCGCGTTGTTCGAGTGGGACGCCGATCGCGTGCGCATGGTGACCACGGACGGCCACCGCTTGAGCAAGATGGAAGCGCAGGTCGCAGAAGCGCAGAGCGCGACCAGCATGCTGATTCCGCTCAAGGGCATCCTCGAGCTCAAGCGCCTGTGCGACGAAGCCGGTGGCGAGAAGGGCGAAGAAGGCGCCGCAGCCACGCTGGAGCTGGCTCAGAGCGGTCCCAACGCCTTCTTTCGCATCGCCGGTCTCACCTTCAGCGTGAAGCTGGTAGATGCTCAATTCCCGCCCTACCAGCAGGTGATTCCGGACACCACGGAGCGCGCCATTCGCGTGCCCCGGCTGCCCATGGCCGATGCCCTGCGCGCCGTGTCGCTGGCCGCCAGCGATCGCACCGGCGGCGTGAAGCTCACGATCGACAGCAACAAGATCCGCTTCGAGAGCGAGAGCCCCGAGAGCGGCGAAGGCTTCGACGAAGTGCCGGTGGAGTACGACGGCGCTACCGTGACCGTCGGCTTCAACGCGCGCTACTTCCTCGACGTGCTGTCCGCCATGGACGACGAAGAAGTGATCCTGGGCGTGAGTGGCGAGCTGGATCCCGCCGTGGTCAAGCCCGGCAGCGAGAGCGCGAAGAAGAGCTACCTCGCCGTCGTGATGCCGATGCGCATCTAGGCTCGTCCATGTGTGCCAACACGCAAGCGCCGCACGTCCGTGCCGTCTGAGCTGCACGTCGAGCACGTCCGGCTGGCGTCGTTCCGCAACATCACTCGGCTGGAGCTGACGCCGGCGCCGCGCCTCAACGTGATTGCCGGCGACAACGGCCAGGGCAAGACCAGCGTGCTCGAGGCGCTGTACCTGGTCGCCACCAGCAAGAGCTTCCGCGCGGAGCGCCTGGCAGAGCTGGTGCGCCAGGGGGACGAGATCGCCTCGGTGGTCGCCCGCGTCCGGGAAGCGGGCCTCACGCGCGAGCAGCGCGCTGCCGTGGGGGAACGCAGCCGCAGCTTCAGCATCGACGGCAAGCGCCCCCGCGGCCTCGCGGCGTACGCCACGCGCACGCCGGTCGTGGTGTTTCATCCGGGAGATCTCGGCCTCGTGAGTGGGCCGGCCAGTGGGCGGCGCACCCTGCTCGACCGAGTGGCGTTGTTCCTGGACCCCCAGAGCGCCGACCACCGGCTGCGCTACACCCGAGCCCTGCGGGAGCGCCAGAAGCTCTTGGAGGAGCGCGGGCCCGCGACGGCGGAGCTCGACGTGTACGAGCAGCTGCTGGGCGAACACGGTGCAGCCTTCTCGCGCAGTCGGCGGCGGGCGGCGGACGCCGTGACGGCCGCGCTGGGCCCCGCCTTCGTGCGCATGGCCACGCCGGGGCTGGCGCTGGCGGCGGAGTTCCGTCCGGGGGGCGACGACGACCCGGACGCCTTTCGGGCAGAGCTACAGCGCCGCCGGCGGGACGACTGGCGTCGGGGTGCCGCGACGTTCGGGCCGCAACGCGACGACCTCGAGCTGACGGTCGAGGGACGCTCCGCGCGGCGTCACGCGTCGCAGGGGCAACAGCGCATCTTGACCTTGGCGCTCAAGGTCGCAGAGCTCGAGTGCTTGCGCGACGCCCGGGGCGCTCACCCCGTGCTGCTCCTGGACGACGTGTCGAGTGAGCTCGACCCCAGCCGTACCGGCGCCGTGTATCGCTTCTTGGAGGCGTCCGCGAGTCAGGTCTTCGTGACGACCACGCGGCCCGACTTGTTCGTGACGCCGGACGTGCCCGCAGCGGAACGCGCCGACTTCGTCCTGGACGCGGGCCAGCTCCGCTCCGCGTGAGCGCGCGCTTTTCCCACTGGGCCAGGTCCGCTGAGCGCGAGCGCGAGGTTCCGCGCTGCCGCGGCAAAATGAACGACGGATCGGAGCGAAAAATCGACGCTCTGGGGCGCTCATTTCGAGGCGCGAAAATCCGACGAATTCGAGGCTCGAAACGAGGGCGAAATCCGGGCCTCGAAAGGGCTGGAAAATCGCGCCCTCGAAGACGACAAAACGGCGTTTTTGATGCGGGATCGCCTTGCTCGGAGGGCGCTTCGCAGCTATAAAAAGTGGTCTGTTTTCGCGGCCCGTCCCGCTGCTTCTCCGACCGCATCGGGACCCCCAGAATCAGGGGCCGAAACTCACCCCGGCAAGCTCGGCAATCGTGTCGAGGAACGCGCCGTTCTGGGAGGCCGCACCGAACGTGTCAGGAACATCGATTTGACCACTGACCTCCCTCCGTCCGAGTCCGAGAGTCCGTCTTCCACCGAGTCCGAGAGCCCGCCCTCGGATGAATACGGGTCGAGCAACATCACCGTCCTCGAGGGGCTCGAGGCCGTGCGCAAGCGTCCCGGCATGTACATCGGGGACGTGCACGACGGCTCCGCGTTGCATCACCTGGTGTGGGAAGCGGTCGACAACGCCGTGGACGAGCACTTGGCCGGCTTCTGCACCACGGCCAGCATCACCGTTCACTTCGACGGCTCCATCACCGTGGAGGACGACGGCCGCGGCATCCCGGTGGACGTCATGCCGGATCGCGGCGTGAGCGCCGCCGAGGTGGTCATGACGGTGCTGCACGCCGGCGGCAAGTTCGACCACTCCAGCTACAAGGTCAGCGCCGGTCTGCACGGCGTGGGCGTGAGCGCCGTGAACGCCGTGTGCGAGAAGCTCTCGTTGGAGATCAAACGCCAAGGCAAGGTCTGGTTCCAGGAGTACCGCCGCGGCGTGCCGCAGGGCTCCATCCAGCCCATTGGGGAGTCGGATGCCACCGGCACCAAGATCACCTTCAAGCCGGACACGGAGATCTTCACCTCCGTCGAGTACAGCTACGACATCCTGGCCAACCGCCTGCGGGAGCTGGCGTTCCTGAACTCCGGCCTGATCGTCAACCTCACGGACGAGCGCAACGGCGGCAAGCACGATCGCTTCGAGTTCAAGGGCGGCATTCGCGAGTTCGTCTCGCAGCTCAGCGGAAAGAAGGAGCCGATCCACGAGGACGTGATCGCGGCCACGGTGGAGACGGAATCGCCGGACACCAAAGCCGGCGTCGTGGTCGATTTCGCGCTGCAGTGGTCCGCTTCGTACCAGGAGCAGATCCTCTGCTACACGAACAACGTCTTCAATCGTGACGGCGGCACGCACCTCACGGGGTTCCGCAGCGCGCTCACCCGCACGCTGAACAGCTATGGCCAGGCGCAGAACCTGTTCAAGGAAGTGAAGAACGGCCTTTCAGGGGACGACGTCCGCGAGGGCGTGATCTGCGTGATGCACGTGAAGCATCCGGACCCCAGCTTCGACTCGCAGACGAAGAGCAAGCTCGTGTCCAGCGAGGTGAAGGGCATCGTAGAAAACGTGGTGAGCGACGTCGTCGCTCGCTACTTCGAAGAGCACCCGCAGACCGCCAAGAAGATCGTGGACAAGGCCGTGATGGCCGCCAAGGCGCGGGAGGCCGCGCGCAAGGCGCGCGAGGTCGTGCGCAAGGGCGTGCTGGACATGACCAGCCTGTCCGGCAAGCTCGCGGACTGCCAGAGCAAGGACCCCAGCGTCAGCGAGATCTACATCGTCGAGGGTGAGAGCGCCGGCGGCAGCGCGAAGCAGGGTCGGGACCGCCACTTCCAGGCCATCCTCCCGCTCAAAGGCAAGATCCTCAACGTGGAGCGCGCGCGCTTGGATCGCATGCTCTCGAGCCAAGAGGTCGCCACGCTGATCAGCGCCCTCGGCTGCGGCATCGGCGATAACGGCGGCTTCGATCTTTCGAAGCTCCGGTATCACAAAGTCATCCTCATGAGCGTGGACGCGGCGGAGCACGTCTTCGTCCGGGACGCCGCCGGCGTCCGCATGGTCCGCATCGGTGAGTTCATCGACGCGCGTCTGGACGGCCTGGCGCCGGACGAGCTCGGCGTGTGCAAGATCTCATCCGTTGGGCTCGGAGAGGTACTGTCTTTCGGGCCGGAAGATCACCAGACTCGGTTTTCTCCGATCAAGAGCGTGATTCGCCACCCAGTGAGCGAGCCCCTCTACGAAATCAAAACCTCCTATGGGCGTAACGTTCGAGTTACGGCGAGTCACAGCGTCTTCGTGTTGGAAGACGGCGCTATCACTCTCAAGCGAGGGGATGAGATTCGAGAAGGCGACTACCTGGTCGCTCCGAGGAGCATACGGTTCCCGGAGTCAGCGCCAGAGCGCCTGGACTTGCTTCCCGCTCTCCACGCGGTGCCGGAAGCGGCCGAGCAGGTGTGGCTCAGGGGCCCAGCGGTAGAGGCGTGGTTCCGCTATCGAGTGACCGCGGAACACGCCAGCAATAATCCCGACTTGGTTGCTCCCCGAGTAGACATACCGGCGGAGGTGAGACTCGAGCTAGCGGCACTTCGTCGTGCTTCCGGCGTCTCGAACGTAGCGCTGTGCGAAGCCGTCGGTATCCGCCAACCGGTCACGTTCTACGCTTGGGAGAAGGGAACCTCTCGGCCCACGGAAGAGCACTTCGCGCGCTACCTCCAGGCGATCGGAGCAGACGAGGAATCCGTTCGACGGCGAGTGGAGGTGGGTCCCAGCAAGCTCGAGCGGGTTTGGCAGGAACAGTACAAGGGGGCTCCGAAGAACAGGGTACGGCCCTACGTGCGCCTGTCCGATCTGGAAGCCGAGGATCTCGAATGGTTCGAAGGTCGATCGGACGTGGAGCTCACACCCGAGCACTACGGCAAGGTTGGCATTTCTCGCTTCATCGACGTGTCGCAGGAGCTGGCCACGCTTCTGGGTTTCTATCTTGCAGAAGGATCTTGCTCGGAGCGCAACGGAATTCGCTTCGCCATCGGCAAGGGTAACGAGCGTCTGCTTCCGGAGATGGCTCGTGCCGTCGAGTCGGTGTTTGGCCTGCCAGCAAAGAGCTACGAGAGCGACTCTCGTGTCCGTGAGCTCAAGCTGGTCAACCGTGTCGCCGCACTTGCGTGGCAACACGTGTTTGGTTTCCTGGACATGGAGTCCCACACCAAGCGCATTCCGAATCTGGTGTTCGGTCTCCCCGAAGATTTGCGACTCGCGTTTCTCCGCGGTTACCTCCTCGGTGACGGCACGGTCACGAACGGGCGGGTGGTGCTATCCACATCGTCGCCCGATGTTGCCAGCGGCGTGTCGTATCTGCTTTCGTCGCTCGGCGTGCTGGCGTCGATCTCGGTGCGCGCGCCGGATGGCGTCGTGCGAGAGGTGCGAGGCGAGCCGTGTGTAACCCGCCACGACCACTACTCACTGACGATCTCCGCGCGAGAGGACCTGCGCTCGCTTCGCGTTGCGTGGTGCGACCATGCGGGCGCGCCCTTGGTGGAAGAACGGCTTCGCAGTGACAAGCCCAGCGTCAATCGTCGCTTCGTCGAGATCGGTGGAGACCTCGTTGGCCTTCCTGTGGACAGCATCCGTAGCGTGGAAGCAACGAACGGTAACGTGTACGATTTCTCCGTAGAGCGCGATGAGAGTTTCATCGCGGGCGTCGGTGGCATCGGGTGCCACAACACAGATGCGGACGTCGACGGAAGTCACATACGCACGCTGTTGCTGACGTTCTTCTACCGTCAGATGCGCGAGCTCATCGAACGGGGGCACTTGTTCATCGCGCAGCCGCCGCTGTTCCGCGTGCGCAAGGGGAAGAAGGAAGTGTATCTCAAGGATCAGCCGGCGCTCGATCGTCACCTGATCCAGAACGCCATCGATGGGCTCATCGTGCAGGCCGTGAAAGGACCGCCGTGGTCCGGCATGCCGCTCTTCAACCTTGCCAATCGACTGAAGGCCTTCCGTCAGATCTTGGGCAAGATCGATCGCCGCTGTGACGCACGTGTGGTGGCGGCGCTCATCCGCGCAGCGAACATGTCGCGGGAAGACTTCCGCAACGCCGACAAAGTGAACGCCGCGAAGGAAAAGCTGCAGACGTATCTCGAGGAACGCTATCCCGAGCTCATGCCCCTCACCGTCCATGTGGAGTGGGACAAGACGCACGGCGGCGGCCGCATCGCGGTGAAGTTCCGCCCCGGCGCATCCTCGCGCCCGGCGGTGGCAGATTGGGACATCGCCGATAGCGCGGAGTACCAAGAGCTGCTCACCATCGAGGAAGACATCCGCTCCATCGGGCCTGCGCCGTACTCCGTCACCGACGGGGGCGAGCCGATCACGCTGGCCGACGCAGACGCCCTCGATGGCTTCTTGGAAGAACGCGGTCGCAAGGGCATGCACATCACCCGCTACAAGGGTCTCGGCGAAATGAACGCCGACGAGCTGTGGGAGACCACCATGAACCCGGACGGCCGCACGCTGCTCCAGGTGAAGGTGAGCGACCCGCTCACGGCGGACGAGCTCTTCAGCGTGCTGATGGGCGACCAGGTGGAGCCGCGCCGTCAGTTCATCGAAGAGAACGCGCTGAACGTGCGGAACCTCGACATCTGAGGTCTCGCGCGTCGGGGCGGCGCGCAGTGCGCGAGCGCGAGCGCGTGCGCCCACGCGTCGGGGCGGCGCGCAGTGCGCGAGCGCGTGCCTCCACGCGTTTGGGTCGCCGAACCGCCGCGCCCCGCGCTCTGAGCGGCTCTACGGAAGCTGAGCGGTGCGGGCCGCGCGGCGCGAGCGCTCGGCAAATGAGTCCGGGGCGCGAGGTTCCGCGGCGAACCGACAAGAAAAAACCGATTCAGTTCCACGAGTTAGCGTTCTGGCGCCTGTCTTGGGGCAGCGGGTATGCTAGGGATCGCGCTCCGGGCGCCGTGGCGCTTGGGGTGTGGGTTCGTGTGGTTCCTTTTACGAACCGGCTGATGTGTGCTCTATTCCGCGCCGGTTTTTTCTCTCGAGGTAGGTAAAGATGCGTTCGAATTCCTTCAAGGTTCTGATGAGCATGGGATTCATCGCGCTGGTGGCGTGGAGCATTCCCGCATGCGGCAGCGATGACGACAGTGGCAGCGGCGGCAAGGCCGGCAGCAGCGGCAGCGGCGGAAGCGGCGGCGGCACCGCGGGCAGCGGCGGCACCGCGGGCGGCGCGGCGGGCAGCGGTGGCAGCGCGGGTGGCCTCACCTGCGGCGGCACCGAGTGCACCGCGGGCTGGAAGGTCGGCGGCCTGATCGACGTGGCGGGTTGCTGTGCGACTGGCGACAAGTGCGGCGCGCAGATCGATGCAACCATTGAGAACCTGCTCAAGGTTCCCCAAGGTTGCTACGAGACCGAGCAGGCCGGAACAGTGGACTGCGGCTGCGAATCCTTCGTATTCACCAACCCGCTCGACCAATCTCAGGCGCAGTTCAACGGTTGCTGCAGGCCCGATGGCAAGTGCGGCTTTGCAGTAGACACCAGCAGCCAAGGCGGCCCCAACCTAGGCTGCGTAGAAGCCACTGAGCTCGGCGCCACGGGTGGCACCTGCACCTCGGGCCAGGAGACGCCTCCGCCCACCGGTTCGGACTACTGCGCCGTGGGCGACGGTGGCACGCCGGAAGGCGGCACCGACGGTGGCGTGGGCGACGCTTCGACCGACTGATCGAAACGTTTGCTTGCAAATGTACGAAAGCCGCGGCGCATTGGCGTCGCGGCTTTCGTGCATTCGGGCCACCCACTTCGTCTTCCGTCCCGAGTCACTCCAGAATGCGAAGTCTGGTAGTTCCCAACCCGTCATGGCGGAACTCCCTCGGTGAGCCGTGCAAGCCCAACACGGAGTTCATGCGAAATGATCAGGTAGGAAGACTCAGAACACACATCCGGAATACGGAACGGAACTGGCACAGCCTGCGTGAGTCGGCGCAAGGGTTTCTAGGGAGCCGCCTCAGCAGCCCGTGACGGACCAAAGAGCCTCGCAGTTCGCCATGGGGAAACATTGGTCAGTCCCAGCGCCACCATCGAAATAGTAGTAGCTCTGATTCTTGTCATAGAGGTGATCGTTGCCAGCTTCTCCGAGGAAGATGTCCGAGTAGCTGTCGCATCGGGTCTGCATCAGGACGTCAGCTCCATCCCCTCCATACAAAACACCATTGTAGTTGTAATGATTGACCCAGTCGTTGTCACTCTCGCCCTTGAACGGTTCCAGGGTACCGCCTCGGTCGAAATAGGCAATGTCCGCACCTGGCCCGCCCCAGAAAGCATCCTTGCCCGCCCCGTCCTGGAAGACATCGTTGCCGGCTTCACCATACACGGCGAGATCGTAGCCGTTGTAGTTCCACGCGGACATAGTGGGCAGGTTCGTGCACGTCGACGGCGGCGGCGGTAGAACATCCACCGAGTCATTTCCCGCCCCAGCGCAGATGTTGTTGTGGAAGTACTGGCCTGTAAGCAGTTGGCCGTTTGGATCAGTGACTAAGTAGCTGGCGCAGGAGGACGTACCCGTCCGGATGTACGCAGCTAGAACGTAGCTGCCGAGAAACGCCACACGCCCCAGCCAAACTTGGTTACTACCAGACAGGTCCGGGTTGCCGTACAGCTTCAACGTGTTCGAGTTGTTCGGGCACGCCGCGTCTGCTCGCGCGCCACTGCTCACCGTCAGTATGGCTGCCAGGACTCCACTTACTGCAACAGTGTATGTTCGCATCGACCTGCTCCTTTTCGAAACCTACCCACCATGTTTTCTGCACAGAAGTGGCGCAAGGCTCAATCCGTGCGTCACGCCTGGGTCTTCGTCTTCGCCTAGGCGTGCTGCCAATGCGCAAAATCGCTTCGGCGCTACCACGGCGAGAGTTTCCAGCGCAGCGGCCCTGACCCGAGGGTCCTGCGTAGAAGCAAGCGCGGTGCTCTCGATTTGTTGCTCACCAAACCCAGACGGGGCGCGAGCTTCATGTTCCAGTATTAGTTGTGCCGCTGGAACGGAATGGAGCGGAAGAGAATCCAGCGCCTCTCGGCTCAGGGGCAGGGAGCGAAGCCCTGGCGCCGTGTGCGAAAGGCGAAGACCGACTACACAATTGACGTCGTCTTCTGTGGACGACGAGCGACATGCTCGGTCAATTGCGCCTTGAAGGCGGTCGGGCCCTTCCCGCTTAACGGCGACAAGCAAATCCACCACATGCGCGGCAACCCATGTATCAACCTTTTCGGCTAGCGCGTCATTGAGCGCATCCGCGTACAAGCTCTGGCACTTCAAGTCGGACTTGGGCTCACATGCCAAGTACCGCACAAAGGCCTGCTTCGATTGCACGGCCACATTGACTTGTTCGGCGAGGTCTTCAGTAACTGCAACCAGTCGTCCACGCGTGGCAGCCTGACCAGTTATGGCCTCGACTTGTTGAGACGCCGCAGCAGTGGGTGATCTGCCCGCTGACGCTAGCGAAAGGGTTGAGTTCTTTGGCGCAGAATCCGTGTCGCCGCGCTCAAGGCGGCACATGGCAGCGCCAAGACCCAACAAGACCGGCACCAACCAGGGCCATCGCCCCATCCCGAACTTCCTCCCCATTTGCCACCACCCAAGTTCATCAAGACCACACGCGGACCAGCGTGTCAACTCAAAGCGGCCAAGATTTGTCGCAGGCGTGCGTCGTGATCAAGGAGCGCCCGTCTTGTCGGAGACACCTAAGTGTGGGAAGGCTGCGCCTACACGAACCTGACGTGATTACTCACGGGATCCACGCCAATCTAGGTCTCGTGGGGCAGGCTGCCTCGGTTGCTTTGAGACTCTCGCGCCTCCTTCTCCCTCTTCACGCCGCCGAGCTCAAGTTGTGCAACTTGCGCTCAAGTTGTCAGTCAAGTTGAGCAAGGTCTGCACAACCGCTCGAAACGTGTGACACACTTGGTGCCCTTGGTGGGGACCAGACGCGACGTTTCGTGGTGTTCGCTCTAGTGAGCACAGATCGTGCACCGCCAGGCCGATCTGCGCTTTGCGGTACTGAGCTGAAGGCTGAACGCGCTGTTTGGAGGACGACAATGAGAACAACAACCGTTGGCAACCGCATCTATGAAGGCTGCTTCTTCGCCGGACTCGCGGTTGCGACCCTCGCGTCGTGCTCTGCGGAAGCGCCAATGCCCGCTACGGACGGGCGCGCAACAAACCAGGCGACCTATCGAACCTCGATGTACTATCCTGGACTCGCAGAACGCGTCGCGATCGAGAAAGGGCCGACCGGATCGTGGGCGTATCGGAGTAACGGTGAGAAGCTGACGCTCCCTCAGCTGTACCAAACAGAAAAGGTCGCGTACCGCGAGAAGTACGGCCCGTTCTCCATCGACTTCATCCGCTCGCTAAGAGGTTTGGGGCACACGCGGCTCGACGTGGGGATCTATTTCAAGCCGAAGTACATGGGCCCAGGCGAGCGGAGAAAACCAAGCGCGCAGACGCGGATCGACTTGGAAGGTCAGCTATTGGCAGGTGAACTTGAGCAGCGGGGCTTCAGCGTTCGTCGCGTTTCAAAGTTCATTCCAGCAATATTCGTGAGCGGGAAGGCTAGCGAGATTCTCTCACTGAAGTCTGATTCACGATTTGCGCGCATCGTCGCAGCCAAGAGTCTCAGGCCGCAACCGCGTACTTGCGCCGACACCGGCGGTGCATACGATTGTGTGGACACGCAGCCCTTTCACGGAATGCAACAGACATTGCCAGGTCAACCCGTTGCTGCATTCCAAGGTCTCCATGGCGAGAAACAGAAGGTCGGCATACTCGGAGACGTGCAGCAAGAATACAAGGTTGGATCCGGGCAAACGGGGGGCCGGCTAGCTGAACATGAGGCCTTCGCAAACAACGAAATCGTGTACCAGGACCCCAACACCGACTCTTCGTGGCCAGTAACTGCGCACGAGACCTGGGTGGCTAGCGTCGTGTCCGCCAACTCGCACCTTGGCGGAGAGTGCGGGGCCTCCGCCGCGAAGATCTACTATCCAAACGATGGACTCCTTACGAACTGGCCGAGCGGCAACGTGTACACGCAGATATGCAATCCGGAAGCTACGAACGCAGCTTTGGAATGGCTAGCCAACCAAGGAAACCCGGCATACGACGAAGATGATCCGAAGCTCCTAACGGTAAACGAGAGCTGGGGTTGTCTTCACGAGAACATCCTTGGCCCTGTGTGCAACAGTTCAGAAGCGCAGAGCTTCGCGCGAGACATGGAAGGAATCAACGAGGACTACTACGCGCTCTATACCGACATGCTCGTAGTGAAGGCCGCTGGCAACAACAATTGCTTGTACGACGAAGGGCCCCAGGCTGGTGTAGGGTCTCACGTTCGGTCGTGATCCCCCGGCGTGTTCTTCCCGGCCGATGCGCTCGTTGGTCGTAGTGAGACGGGGAGGGATTCCGGAGAGGTTCGCCGTTGTTCTTTCCTGGGAGGCGGACCCGCGGGACGCTGATCGCCGAAAGGTTGGTCCGCTGCGTTGCCGCGCACGGACCCGGCCGGCAGGATCGTGCAGATTCGTTGGGATACGACCCTTACCAGCGAGCAGTACGTTACGCAGGAGGCGTGGCGCTGCGCAACTTTGGAGCAATGCCCGCTGCATCCCGAGGGCGATTGTGGCCTGGTTGGGCACGGGAGCTACACGCGCAAGAGCCCGACTGGCGTGCGGGTCGCGCGGTTGCTGTGTCCCAAGTCAGGGGTCACCATCAGCCTGCTGCCCGACTTTCTCGCTGCCCGGATGCCTGGGACGCTGGAGGAGATAGAGGGGGTTGTCGCCGCGGCGCAGGCAGCCAGGACGACGGAGGGAGCAGCCGCCCTGCTGCGCCCCGCCGAGTCCGGCGAAGTGGTCACGCTACCGTCGGTGCTGCGCTGGTTGCGCCGACGTATGATAGCCGTCGAGGCGGGGCTGCTGGCTGCGGTGACGTCACTGCCGGTGCTGTCCGGCTGCGCGCCGACGATCGTCGCCGTGCGTGAGCGGCTCGGCGTGGTGAGCGCGCTCGTCGCGCTGCGCAGACTCGCGTCCCACCTGCTGCGGACATTGCCCGCGCCGCTCGGATTCGGAGCCCGGGCGCGCAGGCGACCGGAGCGTGCTGTTGGGCACCCACACGACATGGGGCCGGACCCGCCGGAGCGGGGCCAGTAGCTCCTGGGGCGCACCCCGGAAGGACCGGGGCGCACACCCAGGAGCAGACCATGACAACAGAAAAGCCCCGACCGCCCAGGACCCATGGTGCGCCGCCGATCACCCTCAGCGAGCACGAGCAGGCCGATGCGGAGCGCCGCCAACAGATCGCTCTGTTCCGGTACGGCGTGATCGCCGACCTCATCCACCTCGAGCCCGGTCACCGCGGCTTGTACGCGCTCTTGCGCGACAAGGCCGCGCGGGAGTGGGACATCCCCGGCACGCTCCGGCGCCGCGTCGAGGCGGAGACGATCCGCGGCTGGCTGCGCGACTATCGGCGCGGCGGCTTCGACGCTCTGCTACCCAAGGCTCGCAAGGATCGAGGCTCGGCACGCGCCATTCCGCAGTGCGTCGCCGACGTGTTGTGCGAGACCAAGGACCAGCATCCCGACTTCAGCGTCGCGCTCGTGATCGAGCACGTTTCGAGGTTCGCTCGGATACCCGACGACGTCGTGCTCGCACCGTCCACCGTGCACCGCTTGTTAGCGCGTGCAGGCCTGATGCAGAAGAAGCCGGGGGAGCCGACCAGCAACGACCGCCGGCGCTTCTCGTTCGACCAGGCCGGCGAGCTGTGGATGAGCGACGTGATGCACGGCCCCTCCGTGCGCATCGAGGGGCGACAGCGCAAGAGCTATCTGCTCGCGATGATCGACGACGCCACGCGCATCGTCCCCTATGCTAGCTTCGCGCCGAGCGAGAGCGTCGCGGCGTTCCTGCCGGTGTTCGAGCAAGCCATCCGTCGCCGCGGTATCCCCAAGCGCCTGTACGTCGACAACGGCGCTGCCTTCCGCTCGCGCCACCTCGCCCTCGTCTGCGCCAAGCTGGGCGTCACCCTCATCCACGCCCGCCCCTATACGCCCCAGGGCAAGGGTAAGATGGAGCGCTGGTTCCGCACGGTACGCATGAGCCTGCTCGTGCAACTCGGCGCCGACGACACCAAGTCCATCGAGGCGCTCAATCGCCGCCTCTGGGCCTGGATCGAGGGCGAGTACCACCAGAGCCCCCACCGCGGTCTCGACGGCGAGGCGCCCGCCGACCGCTGGGCAGCCCGCTCCAGCGACGTGCGCCTCGCCGACCCAGGCGTCGCCGACCTGTTCCTGTTCGAGCAGAAACGCCGGGTGCAGTCCGACCGCACCGTCTCCCTCGATGGTGTCGTCTACGAGGTCGACGCCGTGCTCGTCGGCGACACCGTCGTGCTCCGTTACGACCCCTCCCGTCCCCGCGACCGTCGCAACGTCCAGGTGTGGCATCGCGGCAGCCAGATCCAGCTCGCCAAGCGCGTCGATGCCTACGCCAACTGCTTCGTCCGTCGCAACGGCGACCGCCGCATGCCCGTCGCCGACACCCCGCCCGACCCTCCCGCACAGGGTCTGCGCATGAGCGACTTCCAGTCCAACGCGGCCGACGACGACAAGGCGGTGAAGTGATGTACCGCAAGCATTTCGGCCTCACCCGCCACCCCTTCGGCAAGGCCATCGAGCCCGACGAGCTGTTCCCCTCCGGCTCCCTCCGCGAGTTGGAGGCGCGCCTCGCTCACCTGCTGGATCTACGCGGCATCGGCATCGTCACCGGCGAGAGCGGCAGCGGCAAGACCACCGCTTGTCGAAAGGTCGTCGCTGGACTGCACGCCGGTTTGCACCGCGTTCTGTACGTCTCGCTCTCCACGGGCAACGTCATGGACCTCTACAAGACCATCGCCTGGGAATTCGGCCTGCCCACCGAGCGCAACCGCGCCGCACTCTTCCGCCAGATCCGCGCCGAGGTGACGCGCCTCTCGGGCGAGGCGCGCCAGAAGCCCTTGCTCATCGTCGACGAGGCCCATCATCTGCGCAGCGACGTGCTCGAGGATCTGCGCTTGCTCACCAACTACTCGATGGACTCCGACAACCGCCTCTGCCTGCTCCTCGTCGGTCACCCCGAGCTCCGGCGCAGGCTCGGCATGGCCGTGCATGAGGCGCTCTCCCAGCGCGTCGTCGTCCGCGCACACATCGCCGGTCTCTCTCGCGACGAGCTCGGCCCCTACCTCGCACACCTCCTGCGCCTCGCCGGCACCGAGCTGCCGCTCTTCGAGCCCGCAGCCCAGGAGGCGCTCTACCAGGCAAGCAGCGGATTGCCCCGCAAGGTCAACCTCGTTGCCCACCACGCTCTCATGGCCGCCGCGCTCGCCAAGACCAAGGCTGTCGCCGCGGAACAGGTCCAGGCTGCCATGGCGGAGGTGTCGTGATGAATCCCAGGCTCATCCGCCATTGCCACATGATCGAGGACCCCATCTTCGGCGCAGCGGCGGTCACCTGCGCCGCACGGCAGACCCTCTCGGCGGCGCTCGAGAGCCGCCACCCGCGCCTTCCGCGCGACCCGTTGTCCCTCGCATCCGGCGACTCGATGTTGCGACAAGCGCAGTCCATCACCGCCTTGTCGACCGCGCTCCAGCTCGCCGTCACTGACTACCTCGGCTCGCTCCACGACATGATCGCTCACCGCGACGACATCCCCTTCTGACCGCCCTGTCGCTCCGCTACGACGGAAGCCCGGCGGCATTAGCCGCCGGGCTTCCTGCATTCAAACCATGCTCCCTTGCCTCTAACCCTGCCCCGCAATCCGGGAATCCACCGGTCGCCCGCGGGCGCTCTCCGCGACAATCAAGCGGTGGGACAGCGCGGGAAACAACAGCTGGTTGCCCGTGGACGGCAAATAGCCTTTGCGTGGGTGCTGTGGACTCCGCCAAGAACATGACGGAGCCCCAAAGCACGAGCAACTACACAAGTGACCGTGAAAGGCCAGATGTTGTTGCTCTCGGCGGAGCATACGATTTGCTTGGCGCTCCACAAGAGGGTGTGTGTGTTGCGGACGAATCGCAACCTGAGGCGTGGAAGCGGGCGACGGGCACGAGTGTGGCGGCACCCGCCATCACTTCCATGGCACTGTTGTGGCGGCAGCAGTGCGAGCCTCAGTACCAGGGGTATGCCGGAGAGAAGACTCTGCGCGCGCTGTTCAGAACGTCCGCTTTCATCAACATCGAAGGCGATCCGTATTCAACGCCTGACCCATCAAGTGACGCGCAGGATGGCGCGGGCTTTGTCGACGCGCGGAACCTCGTGGCGTTCTGCGAACCTGGGCTCGACGGCTCATTTGGCGAGTTGACGATTGATACGGAAAACGATGGGACACTGGGCCTACCCGACGGTGAGCTCTACCCTTCGGCATACTCGGCCGTGCCGGGCACTCACGTCGCGACGTCGCTAGCCGACTATCAGTCGGGACCCGGCGATGCGACGCGGCGATGGCGAGAGATCGGGTCTGGATGGGACGGCATTTCTAGCGGTCGCATCCGTGCTACCATTTCCTTCGATGGGTGCCCTGATGAAGCTTCTGGTCCCGTGCCGAGTCCCGTGTCGGCGGACTTCGACCTGCACTTGGTGCGAGAAGAAGCGAATGGGCATTTCTCGTACGTCGCAAACTCTCAGTCGGTCCAAGATACCAACGAGGGCTTCGAGTACGAAGTAACTGTCCCGGGAAACTACAAGGTAATAGTGTCATGGCCGCAAGGTGCTCCAGACTGCTTCGGCGGGACCCTGCCAGACGTCGGGTACGCTCAAGTGCATCTGCAGTAGTCGCGTGCACAATGCTGTCCGTCGTGGCAATCGCCCTGTTTGGCGGCTGTGGTGGACGTGTTTCCAACGACCCCATCGTCGATCTCAGCGAGTGCCATGGCCATACCACCCACGCGGATTGCTGCGACGCGGGTTGCCTTTGGGTCGAGAACAACGCGAAGCGCGGCGTGGCGGACGGTTGCTACTCTTCATGGAATTGCGCATCAGGCCCTGCGCCCGCTTCACTGAAGTGCCACGTGGGCAGGTGCGTGTCGGTCTGGCTGACGAGTGACTTACTCTGTAGCAAGCAGATCGATTTTGCTGGCCAAAGCGGACAGGGAGTGTGTGTCGATGAGTAAGTGGTGGTGGTTTACCGCCTGCATCGCGGTTACGGCCGTTGGATGCTCGTCTAGCGATGATACGAAACCGGGGGCGGCAGATGCTGGCACCGGGGGAAGCACTTCGGACGGAAGCGCCGCAGACGCGACCGGAAGCGGTGGCAATTTCGGTCAATTGGATGGGGGTGAGGACTCCGGACAAGTCGGACTGCCTCCGGGGAAGTTCGCGTGCAACGCAGACGGCAAGTACCGCTGCACGCACCCTGGAGAGGAATGCTGCACTTCCAAAGACCTCTGCTACTACCCGGCGAGCGAGCCCGACTTCTGCCCGTGACGCCGAGGTGGGCCGGAACGTGAGGTTCCGCGGCGGACCGGCAAAATGAACAGTACGGGGGGTGACGGCCATTGGCGGTCTGCTTTTGGGTGGGGTTGCCGTGACCCAGGTTCGACTTAACTTGCTGGAGCCCCGCGGAACCACGCGGATAGGGGTGACAGCATGCGTATGGACCGACTCACGACCAAGAGCCAAGAGGCGCTTCGCGCCGCTATCGACGACGCCACCAAGCGCGGCAATCCGGAGGTGATTCCGGAGCATTTGCTCGTCGCGATCCTGAACCAAGAAGACGGGATCGGCGGGCCGATCGTGCAGAAAATCGGGGCGAACCCGGACGCGCTGGCCAAGGACCTGAGCCAGCGAGTGGAGGGCTTGCCGAACGTCAGCGGCGGCGCGGAACCGAGCTTTTCTCGACGCGCGGTGCCGCTGTTGAGCCGAGCGGAAGACGAGGCCAAGGCGCTGAAGGACGACTACGTCTCGGTCGAGCACTTCCTGCTCGCCGCGGCCAAGAGCGACAAGGACGTGCAGGCCGTCTTCGATCGCCACGGCGTGAGCTACGACAAGCTCATGCATGCCCTGGCCGAGGTGCGGGGCAGTCAGCGCATCACGGATCAGAACCCGGAAGGGAAGTTCCAGGCGCTGGAGAAGTACACGCGGGACCTCACGGCCCTGGCCCGCCGCGGCAAGATCGATCCGGTCATTGGCCGGGATGAAGAGATCCGCCGCGTGATGCAGGTGCTGTCGCGCCGCACCAAGAACAACCCCGTGCTCATTGGCGAGCCCGGCGTCGGCAAAACCGCCATTGCCGAAGGCATCGCGCATCGCATCGCCAACGGGGACGTGCCCGAGAGCCTGAAGGACAAGCGCATCTTGGCGCTGGACCTGGCGAGCATGGTGGCCGGCTCCAAGTTCCGCGGCGAGTTCGAGGACCGCCTGAAGGCAGTGCTCAAGGAGGTGGAGTCCTCGGGCGGCCAGGTGATCCTGTTCATCGACGAGCTGCACACCTTGGTGGGCGCCGGCGCCGCGGAGGGCGCGATGGACGCGGCCAACATGCTCAAGCCGGCGTTGGCCCGAGGCGAGCTTCGCGCCATTGGCGCCACCACGCTGGACGAATACCGCAAGCACATCGAGAAGGACGCCGCGCTGGAGCGGCGGTTCCAGCCGGTGATGGTCGACCAGCCCACGGTGGAGGACACCGTCGCGATCCTTCGTGGCCTGAAGGAGCGCTACGAGACGCACCACGGCATTCACATCCAGGACTCCGCGCTAGTGGCCGCGGCAGTGCTCTCGAACCGTTACATCACCGATCGCTTCCTGCCCGACAAGGCCATCGATCTCGTGGACGAGGCAGCCAGCAAGATCAAGATGGAGATCGACAGCATGCCGCTGGAGATCGATCAGGTGGAGCGCAAGCTGCTCCAGCTCAAGATCGAGGAACAGGCCCTCTCCAAGGAGAAGGACAAGGCCAGCAAGGCGCGCCTGGGCGAGCTGAAGAAGGAAGTGGCGGAGCTGTCGGAGCAGAAGGACGTGATGAGCGCCCAGTGGCTCCGCGAGAAGGAGATCATCTCCGCCGTGCGCGACAAGCAAGTGGCGCTGGAGGAGCTCCGGCTGGAAGAGGAGCAGGCGCGACGCAAGGGCGATCTCGGCAAGGCCGCGGAGATCCAGTACGGCAAGGCGCCCACGCTGGAGAAGGACATCGAAACCCTGCGCCAGAACCTCGCTCAGGTTCAGGAGAAGGGCTCGTTCCTCAAAGAAGAAGTGTCCGACGAGGACATCGCTCAGATCGTGAGCAAGTGGACCGGCGTGCCGGTGAGCAAGATGCTCGAGAGCGAGATGCAGAAGCTGCTCCAGATGGAGCAGAACCTACGCCGCCGCGTCGTGGGTCAGGACGACGCTCTCATCGCGGTGGCCAACGCCGTGCGCCGCTCCCGCGCGGGGCTCGGCGACGATCAGCGGCCCATCGGCTCCTTCTTGTTCCTGGGTCCCACCGGCGTGGGCAAGACGGAAACGGCCAAGGCGCTGGCGGAGTTCTTGTTCGACGACGAGCGGGCGATGATCCGCATCGACATGAGCGAGTACATGGAGCGCCACGCCGTGAGCCGCTTGATCGGCGCTCCTCCCGGGTACGTGGGCTACGACGAAGGCGGCCAGCTCACGGAGCCCGTGCGCCGCCGGCCGTACAGCGTGATCCTGTTCGACGAGATCGAGAAGGCGCACCCGGACGTGTTCAACACTCTGCTCCAGGTATTGGACGACGGACGCCTCACGGACGGGCAGGGCCGCACCGTGGACTTCAAGAACACCGTGGTGATCCTCACGAGTAACATCGGCACCGCGGAGCTCGCCGCCATCGAAGAGCGCCGCGACCTGGACGACGACGACAAGCTCGAGCTCATGAAGCGGAAGAGCATGGAGGCGTTGCGCCAAGCGTTCCGTCCGGAGTTCATCAACCGGTTGGACGAGATCGTCGTGTACCGTCGGCTCGGGCGCGAGGAGATCCGGAACATCGTCGAGATCCAGCTCGGTCACCTCCGGCGCCGCCTGGCCGCGCGGGAGCTCACGTTGCAGGTCACCACCGCGGCAGAAGACTTCCTGGCGGAGGTCGGCTGGGATCCGCAGTTCGGCGCGCGCCCCCTCAAGCGCGCCATCCAGAAGCACCTGGAAGACGGCCTCGCCCGTCAGGTCATCGCCGGCGAGCTGGCTCCGGGCGACACCGTGCTGGTGGACCGCGGAGACGCCGGCTTGACGTTCTCGCGCAAGGCCGGGTCCGTGGCGCCCAAGAGCACGGGCTCTGCCCCCGAAGTCCACGCCTGATGTTGGTTCGCCGCGAACCCCGTCCCTGACGGACCCACAAAAAGCCGCGCCCCCTCGACCCTTGCGGGTGGAGGGGGCACTGCCGTTTTTGGGAGGTTCTCTACGAACGATTCAGTTCGGGCGAATCGGGAGCGCCGAGGGGGCGGATCCCTTGATCGTCTTGATCGAATCGAACAAGAGTTGCTTGGTGTACTTCGGGTTGTGGATGCCGCCAGCGGCACCGCGAGCGACGAGGATGTAGTTGTACAGAGCGCCAGCCTCGTCTTGTGTCATCTGCGGGCTGCCCGGGCGCGGCTCGTCTAGAGCGTAATCCGAGTCCGTCAGCTGAGAGCCAGCGATAGCGCCGTACGGAGCGGCCTCGTCACGGGTCAGCCAACCCTTGGAGTTGAGCTGTTCACGCAGCTCTTGGAGCAGCAATCCAACGAGCGACACACCGCTGTTCACGTCGAAGCTCGTGGCGCCGTTGTGACAGGTCACGCACACCGAGAGCTGCGGGTGGAACGAGTGATCGCCGATGTTCATGTTGCCGGCGACCTTGGGCATGTGGCACTTGACGCAGCCATCTGCGAACTGAGCCGGATCCCCGTGCACCGAGGAGCCGTAGGTCAGGCCCGTGAAGTGGTAGCCACCCTTGGCCGTGTAGATGTCCGCCTGCGGACCCTCGTGGGGACCCCAGTGAACGCTGGTCAAGGTCACGGCACCGGAGATGTAGTCCGTCACGTCCTTGCGGGACTTGTGACAGAACATGCAGGTGTTGCCCTTGGTGTAGGCGCCGGCCTTGGTGCCGTCCGCCGTGGCTGCCGCCGAGCTCTTCTCCAGGTAGACCTCGTCCGTGGCGCCGCTGGGGACGCGCAGCGGGAAGCTGCCTGCCGTGTACTCGGCGCCAGTGGCGTGCGGATCGTTGCCCGAAGCGTCGTGGCAAGTGTTGCAACCGACCTGAGCCACCTTGGCTTGGCCACCGTAGTTGGCTTCGCCAACCTTGCTGTTGGTGGAGTTCAGGTAGTTGATCTGACCCAGCGCCGCGTTGGCCGGGCCGGTAGTGCCGGTATAAGTGATGTTGCCGGCAATGCGCTGCTCGGGGCCGTCGACAGCGTGGCACAGGCCGCAGGAACGCTCGCCCGTCCACGTCTCGACTTCGTCGCCACCGAGGTTTGCGACGTAGGTGGAGTAGTGGGTGCTGGTCTTCCACTGCTCGACGATGCCGCCGAAGCCGTGGCAGGGACCGAGGCAGCTCGCAGTGAGTCCGCCTTCCGGAACTCCACCGTCAGCCCCGGAGCCACCCGGGCCCGTGGGACCCGTTTCGCCCGTGGGGCCAGTGGCGCCCGTGGCACCGGTCGGACCCGTAGCGCCTGTGGCACCCGGAGCCCCGTCACTTCCAGCGGGACCTTGCTTTCCGTCGGCCCCGTCGGATCCTGAACACGCTGCGGCGACCAAGCCGAGCGCTGAAAAAACAACTAATGCATAGCGGGATATCGTCATGATGGTTCGCCGCTCCTTCCCAAGGGTCTGGAGTAGAAGGATCAGAGAGTCGCGTCAATATCGTGGAGGCACCCTTTTTCGGGTCCATGATGGATGTTGTGACGCTCTTGCGACGGCATCTGACGCGGCAGCTTGAGGGCGCAGCCTCTGCACCCGGGGCGAAAGCTTTGCGCAGGGATTGGAGCGGAAGCTTCTTTGCTGGAGGTTGAGGAGCTGGAGGCGTTGCTCAGGGGTTGGCGGGCGTGCCGCTAAGTCCCTGAGATGGCGTCAAAACTCCGGCCCTGACGCCGATCGCCACGGTGGGACGGAACCCCACGGGCGCAACCAATGCGCGTTTTCAGGGCTGCTCCCCGGTGTGGATCGGATACCCCTTGCGGTGCCAAACGTTGAGTCCTTCGTCCAAGACGGTGACCTTGTCGAAGCCCTTGCCTTGGAGCGCTCGCGCCAGGGAGCTCGATTCCGCGTGCGGGCACGAGCAGTAGCAGACGAGCCAAGTGTCCTTGGGCAGCTTCTCCACGTAGGGATCGGGATCGTAGAACGGAACGCTCACCGCGCCGGCGATGTGCTCGCGCGTGTAGTCCGTCGGTGCGCGCGCATCCAAGAGCGCCATGCGCGCACCGCGATCGAGCTCGCGCTTCACCACGGCGAGGGGCGTGAGATCCGGGAACTTCTTGAAGCCGGCGGGCGGTGGACCCTTCGGATTCAAGGGCACCGGGCCCAGCGGTAGCGGAGGCGGACGTACGGGCTTTTGGAAACGCCGCGCGATGGGATTGCGCACCACGTGCCAGCTCCGGAGCAGCGCGACGACGTCTTCGATCTCGTCCTTGCGCAGCGTGTCCTTGAACGCGGGCATCACCGTGCCCGGACGACCGTGCTCGATGGCGAAGCGCAGGTAGCCGTTGCTCGCCGTCGACAACAGCTCCTGATTGCCGACGCTCACGTTCGGTCCGCCGTTGCCGCGGCGGCCGTGACACGTTTGGCATCGCGCTTCATAGACGCGCTGTCCCTTGGAAACGTCCCCGCCGAGCGGTGCTTCGTTCAGGCGTGCGGGAGGCGTGTGTTTCCACGTATGCAAGAAGGCGATGATGGCGTCGATGTCCGCGGGCGAAAGCGGTCCACCGCGCTCGCGTCCCCAGGCGGACATGGTGCTGCCCGTGCGCCCATGGGTGATGGCGGTGCGCAAGAACTCATCCGTGACGGAGGCCTGGAAATAGGGCTGGGCCAGCGCGGGGGCCTGGTCCGCCCAGTAGCCTTGCCCCTCGCTGCCGTGACACACGGCGCACATGCGGAGGTAGAGCGCCTTGCCGTGGGCGACGCGGGCTTGCACCTCCGGCGAAGGTTTCTCGACCTCGTGGGTGCAGCCGAGGAGAGCGATACAGAGGCAGAGCCAGAGGAGCTTCTTCACGTGAGGGCGCATCCTACGATCACTCCGCCCCCAGGGCACAACGCTCTCGCGGCGTGTAGCGGCTTGTGGACGCCAAGAGCTGGGACTCGAACAGCACCAGCTCCGTGAAACGCACCGCGTAGGGCTCGAGGGCACCGGCTTCCAGCAGCGCGCGAGCGTTCCCGGGGTGCTTGATGCGAGCCAGCGTGACGTGGGGACGAAACGGGCGGCGCTCGCGGGGGACGCCCACCGCTGTGCCGATTTCCTCCAACGTGCTGGCCAACGCAGCGAGCCGTCCGTCCGGGTCGGCGAGCTCGGCGACGAGCACGCGTGCTCGCGACGGAGAGGCGAACCCGGTGAGGCCCGTGAAGCGTGTCTCCAGGGCGGGGGCCGTCACCTGCCGCAGTGCCGCCCTGAGCTCATCGAGGCGATCGACGTTGCCCAGGAACTTCAGCGTGAGGTGCAGCTGGTCGGCCTTGACGAAGCGGGGAGCGAGGCGCGACGTGACCGCGCGCATCCGTTTCTGGGACTCCAAGAGCGGCGCGACGTCTTGGGCAGAGAGGGGGAGCGCGAAGAAGAGCCTCACGCGTCGAGACCGCGACGGAGGACGCTCCGCACGAGGGCGAGCCCCGCGAAGGCCGCCAGCTGCCGCACCTGGGTGCGAGAGCCGGGAAATACCATTTGACGATCCACGGTGCCGTCCCGGGTGGCCACGGCGTAGCACACGGTGCCCACCGGCTTTTCCGGAGTGCCGCCGCCGGGGCCTGCGATGCCGGTGAAGGCGACCGCGACGTTTGCGCCCACGACGCGCAGGGCCCCCTCCGCCATCGCGCGTGCCACCTCCGGGCTCACCGCGCCGTACTGCGCGAGCATGGGCGCGGGCACCCCGAGCAGCTGCTCCTTGACGGAGTTTTCGTACGCCACGATGCCGCCGGCGTAGAACTCGCTGGAACCGCCGCGCTCGGTGAGGATTTCGCCGACCAGGCCGCCGGTGCACGACTCCGCCGTGGCAAGCTTCATCTTCCGCTCCAGGAGCAGAGCGCCCAGCGCTTGCGCAAAGGTGACGTCGCCTTCGGCGTACACCACGTCCGGACCCAGCCGCTCGAGTACGACGTTCGCCGCCGCCCGCGCCCGCGACTCCGCGTCCCCTTTCCGCGCCGCTCTAGCCAAGACCTTCACCTCGATTTCGGGGAAGTGGGCGCGGTAGGCGATCACCACGTCGTGGGCGCCTTCGATGCCGGCGAGCTTGTCGTTCACCGCGCTTTCGGTCATGCCGAAGGTCTTGAGACGCACCTGGTGGAGCGACTCGCCCACCAGCGGCGGCACTTCGGGAGCGATGTGCTCCTCGAACATCGTCTTCATCTCGCGGGGAACGCCCGGCAAGAAGAACGCGTTCGCGTGGCCGAGCTGTACGTGAAAGCCGGGCGCCGTGCCCTTGCGGTTCGCCAGCACCGTGGCGCCGCGAGGGAAGTCCGCCTGCTTCTCGTTGGAGGGCGCCATGCTGCGACCGAAGCGCGCCATGCGCTGCTTGATCGCCACCAAAGAAGCGTCGTCGCGCTGCATCGGAACGCCGAGCACCTCCGCCACGCACTCGCTCGTGATGTCGTCCGTGGTGGGCCCGAGGCCACCGGTGCACACCAGCAGCGTATGGCTGGCGCTGAGGCGATGGAGCGTTTCCACGATGGTCGCGCGATGATCCGCCACCACCTCCATGGCGGTGACTTCCATCCCCAGCGCGGTGAGGGATTCCGCGAGCCAGCTCGCGTTGGTGTTGACGATCTCCCCGCGGGTGAGCTCGGTACCGATGGACAGGATGGCAGCACTCATGGCGGGCGAATCATGGGTCAGCGTCGCTGGAAGTGCCACCGACCTCGTACACGCAGCGAAAGCCCACGTCCTCAGCAGCCGGACGGGCTTCGCCTGCCCAGCTCTTGAAGCTGCCCGCCAGCACGGACTGATACGAACCGCCGTAGGCCCGTGCTGTTCCGTCGTCTTCTCGCACCCACTCGGCGACGTTCCCAGCCAGATCCGCGACGCCGTCCGGGCTCGTGCCGTCCGGCCGGAAGCCCGCTACCTCCGGCCCGTCTCCGCCGCCAGCGCAGGGGCCGTCCACCAGGCCAAACACCGCCCGACGACACACGAGGCCGGTCTGCCCCCAGGGGTAGCGTCGCGCAGCGGTGCCCGCCGCCGCGAAGATCCACTGCGCCACGCGCGGCAAGTGTCCACCCACGAAGTGACAGAAGCTCTCCGCTTCCTTCACGCTCACGCCGCGCACCGGTCGGCCCAGCTCGGTTTCCGGCAGCGCGCGACAGCGCCCCGCTTTCACGCATGCGCTCCAGCGCAGCTCCGTCACCTCGTGGGAGTCGATGATGAAGGTCGTCACGCTCAGCGTCCGTGCGTCGGTCTGCGCTCGCGCCTCCCAGTCGCTGGGTCCGATCTCCACGCGGCCGCCGCTGATGCGCACCTTGCGCTCGTTCGGCAAACACCCGTCTGTGCCAATGCGGGCGCCCACCGGACATGCCGTAGGCCTACCTTCGCAGTGCCCTGCTTTCAGGTGCTGGCCCACGCCGCAGCAGCGCGCGCCCAGCGCCACGCTGCCGTGGGGACAGCGATCGGGATCGCTCCGCTCCGTGCGCGCGGCGATCACCACTCCCACGATGGCCGCTGTCGCCAGCGCCAGGAGCCCGAGGGCGATCCACAGACGTTTGTTCGCCACCCCCCTGGCGATAGCGTCGAATCGTGCGCATTGGAAAGCCGATGGGACAACTCTCGGAAAAAGTGCCTCTCGGTCGCAGCAATCTGCGGGTCTCGCGGCTGGGGCTGGGATCGTCCTACGGGGCGCCCACCGCCGCCTACGAAGAGGCCTTCGAGCGCGGGGTGAACTACTTCTACTGGGGCAGCCGCCGCAGTGACGACATGGGGGACGCGATCCGCCACGTCGCCAAGGGCCGCCGCGAGGACATCGTCGTCGTGCTGCAGAGCTACGCGCGTCCGCTCGGCTTCTTGGTGAAGCAATCGGTGCAGCGCGGCCTCCGCTCCCTCGGCCTCGACTACGCGGACGTCTTGCTCCTGGGTTGGTACAACGACGTTCCTTCGCGCTCCGTGATGGACGCCGCTCTCGGCCTCGTCGAACGCGGGCTCGTACGTCACATCGCGCTCTCCGGCCATCGCCGCACGCTGTTCCCGGATCTGATCTCGGATCGCCGCATCGACGTTTGGCACCTCCGCTACAACGCCGTGCACCGCGGCGCCGAGCGCGAGGTGTTTCCCTCGCTCGACGGCCTGTCCGCTGAAGAACGCCCCGGCGTCGTCACCTACACCACCACGCGCTGGGGACATCTGGTGGATCCGGGCCGCACCCCGAAGGGCGAGCGCACTCCCACCGGCACGGACTGCTACCGCTTCGCGCTCTCGCACCCGCACGTGGACGTGGCCATCGCCGGACCTGCCAACGTGGAGCAAACACGCCAAGCGCTGCAAGCCCTCGAGCTCGGCACCATGGACGAAGAAGAGATCGCCTGGATGCGCCGCGTGGGCGACGGCATCTACGGCAAGGATCGAACCAGCGGCATCCGCGACTGAAACTGACGCGCCATTCACGAGATCTTGTCGGTCCGCCGCGGAATCAGCGTTGACGGTGGTTCCGCGGCGGACCGACATTCATTCGGAACGAACGCGGAACTCGAGCTCGCCCACGCCGGAGATGCTCACCTCGACGTGATCCCCATCCGCGAGCGGGCCCACGCCCTCCGGCGTGCCGGTGAGGATGATGTCGCCGGGCTCCAGCGTCATGGCGGCGCTGATGTAGGAGACGAGGGTGGGCACGTCGAACACCATGTCTGCGGTGCTGGCGTGCTGGCGCTCCTGTCCGTTCACGCTGAGGCGTAGCGTGAGGGCGCGCGGGTCGACGTCCGTGACCAGGTGCGGGCCGATGGGGCAGAAGGTGTCGAAGCCCTTGGCGCGGGTCCACTGGCCGTCCTTCTTTTGTAGATCGCGCGCGGTGACGTCGCAGGCCACGGCGTAGCCGAAGACGAACTTGGGCGCGTCTGCCACGGACACGCGGCGAGCGCGCTTGCCAATCACCACTGCGAGCTCGCCCTCGTAGTCCACGCGCTCGCTCTCGGGCGGCAAGATCACGGTGCCGCCGGGCTCGAGCAGAGACGACGGCGGCTTGAAGAAGAGCAGCGGCTCCACCGGCGGCGCGTTGCCCATCTCCTGCGCGTGGGCGGCGTAGTTGCGACCCACGCACACGATCTTGGTCGGCGTGACCGGGACGCTGTGACTGGTGCGGGAAAGATCGAGCACCTTGCCGGTCTCTTCTCCACCGGCCCAGGGCGCTGCGTCGATCTCCAGCGCGCGTTCGTCGTCGCAATGCACGAACGCGTGCTCGCCGTTCATTTTCCGGATGCGGGCGTAGCGTGCCATCAGCCCTGGATCATCGCGTACAGGCCCTTTTCGTCAATCACCTCGGTGCCGTGCTTCTTGGCGGTGTCGAGCTTGCTCTTGCCCACCTTGTCCCCAGCTACCAGGTAGGTGGTGCCCTTCTTCACCTTGTCGTGCACCTCCCCACCGGCGGCGCGGATGTCGTCGTGGACGTCGTCGCGCTTCTTGCTGAGCACGCCCGTCACGCAGAAAGAGGAGCCGGACAGCGGACCCTGGGCGGCCACCGCGGCGCGGGGCTGCGGCCGGGAAACGTCGAGCGCGGCGAGCTTCTCCAGCAGCGCGCGGCTCTGCGCGTCGAACAGGAAGCTCTCCACGGCGTCGACCATCTTGGGCCCGAAGCCGGCGATGTTGTCGGTCTTCTCCCGGGCCTGTTCGCGCGACCAGGCAAGCAGCTCCTGCAAAGTGCCGGCTGCTTCCGCCAGCTGCTTGGCGGCGACCTGCCCCACGTGATCGATGCCCAGACCCGTGAGCAGGCGATCGAGCGTGCGCTCCTTGGAGCCCGCGACGGCCTTCACCACGTTGTCCGCGCTCTTCTTGCCCATGCGCTCGAGCGACTGCAGCTGCTTGGAGTCGAGCCCGTACAGATCGGCGACGTCCTTCACGAGCTCGCTGTCCACCAGCTGCTCGATGAGAGACTCGCCGATGCCATCGATGTCCATGGCGAAGCGGCGCGAGAAGTGGAAGATGGCGCCCTTCACCACCGCCGGGCACTTCGGGTTCGGGCAGCGGATGGCGACCTCACCCTCGCGTTTCTCGACCGGCGTGCTGCACACCGGGCAGCGCTCCGGCATCTGGAAGGGCTGCTCGCTGCCGCTGCGCGCCTCGGTGTCCACGCTCACCACCTGCGGGATGATCTCGCCGGCTTTCTCGATGGTGACGAGATCCCCGATGCGCACGTCCAGGTGCTGGACGATCTCCGCGTTGTGCATGGACGCCCGAGACACGGTGGTCCCCGAGAGCTGCACCGGCTCGAGCTCCGCCACCGGCGTGAGGGTCCCGGTGCGACCCACCTGCACCACGATGTCGCGCACGCGGGTGGCGGCTTGCTCGGCGCTGAACTTGTAGGCGATGGCCCAGCGCGGAAACTTGGCCGTGGCGCCCAAGATGCCCTGCTGGCTGAAGGAGTTCACCTTGATGACGGCGCCATCGGTCTCGTACGGATAGTCCGCGCGGGACTTGTCGATGTCCGCGATGGCGGCGTGGACCTCTTTCATGTCCTTGCACACGCGGTGCTTGCGGTGCGTCGGCAGGCCGAGCTTCTCCAGCGCATCGAGCGCTTCCGCGTGGGAGCCGCCGAGCTCGGCGCCCTCCACCACTTGCCACACCAGCGCGCGCAGCGGCCGCTGGGCCACGATGCGCGGGTCGAGCATGCGCAGGCTGCCGGAAGCGGCGTTGCGTGGGTTGGCGAAGGCGGGCTCGCCGCGCTCGGCGCGCTCCGCATTGATGCGCTCCAAGTCGCGCCGATAGATCACGACCTCCGCGCGCAGCGTGAGCGGTCCGGCGTAGTCGATGGTCGTGGGCAGGGAGCGGATGGTGCGCAGGTTCTCGACGATGTCTTCGCCGCTCTGGCCGTCCCCCCGGGTGGAGCCGCCGGAAAGGCGTCCGTCGCGGTACAAGATCTCCACGCTGCCGCCGTCGAGCTTCGGCTCCACGCAGAACTCCACCACGGCGTCGTCCGCCAGCCCGTCGCGCACGCGCCGCGCGAACTCTTCGAGCTCCTCCTCGTTGTAGGTGTTGTCCAGCGACATCATGGGCACCACGTGCTCCACGGTCTTGAGATCCGAGCGCGGCGCGCCGCCCACGCGCTGGGTCGGAGAATCCGGCGTGACCAGCTCCGGGTTCGCGGCCTCCAGCTCGCGCAGCTCTTTGTAGAGGGCGTCGTAGTCGCGATCGCTGATGATCGGATCGTCGAGCACGTAGTAGCGGTAGTCGTGCCCGCGGATTTCGCTGACCAGCTCTTCGTGGCGCTTCTTGCTCATGATTTCAGCACGGCTCCGAGGTGCTCCAGACCTTGCACGAGGGTTTCCGAGTCGGCGCTCCAGCTCAAGCGAAACGCCGCGGGGTCTCCGAAGAACTCGCCGGGCGCGACGATCACGCCGCGCTCCAAAATGCCCCGCTCGATGCGATCCCCGAGCGGCGCGTCGGTGTGGACCCAGCCATACAAGCTGGTCTCCGGCGGGGCTGACCAGCTGAGGCCATGGTCTCGGATGAAGGCGTCCACCAGCGCGCGCTTTCCGGCCTGCAGCGCGTGGGCGCGCGCGAGCAAGTGATCCGCGCGCTCGAAGGCCAGCGCGCCGTAGGCCCAACAGCCCGGCGGCGCCGAGCCGAAGAGCAGCGCTTCCACTCCGCGCGCAGCGGCCTCGAGCTCCGGCGGCACCAGCAGGAAGCCGGCCCGGGCCCAGGGCACGCCAAAGCACTTGGTGGCGCTCGAGCAGGTGATCACGCGCCCGCCGAAGGCCGTGTGCGCGGGGCGCGAAAGCTCCATGTACGCTTCGTCCACCAACAGCCACACGTCGCCCAGCGCTCGTGACAGCTCCGCCAGTTCGGCGTCGTCCATCACACTGCCCGTCGGGTTGTGCGGATTGGTGATGGCGACGACGCGGGTCTTCGGTGTGACCACGACGTTCGAGCGCTCGAAGCGCCGCACCGTCGCTCCCAGCGCTTCCGGGATGCGCCATACGGGCTCGTAGCTGGGCGTCTCCACCAGCACCTCGTCGCCCGGCCCGAGCAGGGTGGCGAAGGCGGTGAACAGCGCGCCGGACGCACCCAGGCACGGGATCACCGCGCGCGGCTCGACGCCGTAGCGCGCCGCCACCCCCTCGACGAACGGCTGTCGCGCGGCGTAGTCGTCCACCGGGGCGGCGCCGAGCTCCCGCTGGGCGATGGGGGAGACGCCGCTGGAGGCCAGGTCGAAGCGCACGTGGCCATACCAGCGTGTGGCAAACTCCAGATAGGCCAGGCGGGGCAGCACGGCGGGCGAGTGTAGATCAAGTTTCACCGCCCCAGAGTTGCGCTAAGGTCCCCGCGTCGATGGCTTCGCCGCAGTTGGAAGAGGACCGCCAGAGCGGCATCCACCCGCCGGTTCGGGAAGCGGGCCCCCCGCCGCCCCGAGCGGAAGGGTCGCTCCTTTGGCGCGTGGGCGGCGTGGTCAAGACCGTGCGGCCGCACCAGTGGGTGAAGAACGTGTTCGTCCTCGCCCCCGTGGTGTTCGCCAAGGAGATCTTCGACCCCGTGCTCCTGGTGCGCGCGGGCGGGGCGTTCTTGGTGTTCTGCCTGCTCGCGGGCGCCGTCTACACCATGAACGACATCGCGGATGTGGAGAGCGATCGCGAGCATCCGGTCAAGCGCTACCGTCCCATCGCGTCCGGTCGCGTGCCCATGGGCTTTGCTCGCGGCCTGGTGGTGGCGCTGGTCGCAGTCTCGCTCGTCGGCGCGTCCGCCAGCTCCTTCAAATACATGGCGGTGGCCGGCGCGTACTTCATCCTGAACGTCGCCTATTCATCCAAGCTCAAGCACGTCGCCTACTTGGACGTGGGTTGCATCTCCGCGGGCTTCGTGCTGCGCGTGGTGGGCGGCGGCTTCGCCACGCACATCTCCGTCTCCAGCTACTTGCTGTTGTGCACCGCGCTCCTGGCCTTGTTCCTGGGCTTCGGCAAGCGCCGCCACGAGCTCACGGGCAGCGCCGAGCGCGCCGGAAAGCAGCGCGCCGCGCTGGAGTCCTACACCAAGGGCGGGTTGGACGTCGCCCTGGGCATCACGGGCCTCGCCACCATCGCGGTGTACATCGCCTACACCCTGGACCCGCGCACGCAGGCGTTCTTCAAGACGGAATGGCTGTGGCCGAGCACGCTGTTCGTGGCCCTCGGCGTGTACCGCTTCTTGCACCTCGTGCGCTCGCGCCCCAAGTCCGAGAGCCCCACGCAGGAAATGCTGAAGGACGGCCCCTTCGTGGGCATCGTCCTGCTCTGGGTGGTGCTGGTGCTGTGGGTCGTCTACCACCTCAGGCCAAGCTGACGCATGGCGGACCAGCCCGCTCCCGCACCCAGCGGGCCCTGGACGGATCTCGCTCTCACGCTGCCGATGTTCCTCGGCTACCACCTGGGAGTGATCTTCCTGCCCGTGCGCAACGCGGCGGACGTGGTCACCTCGGAGCTGATCGCGCTCTCGGACAACAACATCCTGGCCTATTCCGGCCTCACGCTGGCCATCGGCGCGGTGTTCGTCGGCAGCCTCATCGTGCTCGGTCGCGGCAAGGCACTGCGCTGGGAGCGCTTCGCCTTCATCGCCCTCGAGGGCGTCGTCTACGCCGTCGCCATGCGCTTCCTCGCCAGCTACGTCGTGGGCCGCATGTACCTGGCGAACGGCATTCACGACCCCGCGACAGGTCTCGTCATGTCCCTCGGAGCCGGTTTCTACGAAGAGATCGCCTTCCGCGTGATCCTCTTCGGCCTCGGCGCCAAGGTCGTCGGTCTGCTCTTTCCGGTGATGGTGCCCTTCAAGCAAAAGCTCGTCACGCTGGGCTGGGCGTTGATCGCGGCAATGGTCTTCAGCGGCTGGCACTACGTGGGCGCCCTGGGCGAGAGCTTCGACGCAAAGTCCTTCGTCTTTCGCACGGTGTGCGGCCTGGTGTTCACCGCCATCTATCGCTTCCGCGGGTTCGCCCCGGCCGTCTGGACGCACGCCCTCTACGACATCTGGGTCCTGGTCTTGTAGGTCCGCCGCGGAACCACGCGCCCACACGCCGCGACGCAAGCGCGGCACGGCGTGAGCACGACGCGGCGAGACGTCGGAGCACGGCGTGAGCACGGCGCGGCGAGACGTCGGAGAGCGACGTGAGCACGGCGCGGCGAGACGTCCGAGAGCGACGCATCCACGACGAGGAGCGCCGTCCGAGCACGACGTTTCCGCGGCGGACCAGCATACGAACGGAAATGATCTCGCAAGGGCTCCCCTTTGGCGCTTGCGATCCGACTGTTCCAGACATATATATGCCCAATCAAGATGAGCGTCGTGAATACGCAGGCGCGCGGCGGGCATGTGGGGGCGGCTTCAGTTCGACGCGGGAACGGTGGTGCGTCGTGAAAAGGCAGGCGCGCGGCGGCGGGGATTCGAAGGCAAACGGCGGGGGCCGTCCTTCGCGCGTGGGGGCGGCTTCAATGCGGCGCGGGAAGATCGTCCGCGGCTGGGGCGGCCGTCGCCCGGGCGCTGGGCGGAAACCGAAGGGAAAACGCGCGGGCGTCCGTCACGCACTGCGTCCGTCCACGGATCGGGAACGCGTAGTGTTCGTCACGATGCGCGTGCGAGACACGGTGCCCAATCTCCGCTGCAAGAAGTCATACAAGGCGATCCTTGCGGCGTTCTCGCACTGGCGAGAGCGAGAAGGCTTTCGGCTGCTGCACTTTTCAGTGATGGGCAACCACGTGCACCTGATTGCGGAAGCGCGGAACAAGCGCGTGCTGTCCAAGGCCATGCAGGGCATCGCCATTCGCATTGCCAAGCGGCTCAACAAGGTGGGGCGTGCGTCCGGCCGCGTGTTTTCCGGGCGCTACCACAGTGACGTGCTGGATACCCCGGTCAGCGTGCGCAATGTACTGGCCTACGTCCTGTGCAACGCACGGAAGCATGGCATTGCCAAGAAGGTGAAGCGCACCTGGGTCGACCCATGGTCGAGCGGAAGCGCCTTCACAGGGTGGCGCGGGAAAATCACGTGTGACGCGCAAGACCCGCCGCCCATCGCCGATCCGCAATCGGATATTGGTCGCAACTGGCACAAGCGTGGAGGCGGCATTCCGCCGGACACGGTGCCCGGCCAGCGCAGTCACCTTCGCCAATAGGGTCCGGATTTTCATTGGGTCGCTCCAACGCGGAACCACGCGGCCGCGCGGAGCGACGAAGCCACGGCGCTGCACGCCGTCCGGGCGCGGCGTTTCCACGGCGCTGCACGCCGTCCGAGCGCGACGTTTCCACGGCGCTGCACGCCGTCCGGGCGCGGCGTTTCCGCGGCGGTGCGCGCCGTCCGGGCACGACGTTTCCACGGCGCTGCACGCCGTCCGGGCACGACGTTTCCGCGGCGGTGCGCGCCGTCCGAGCGCGACGAAGCCACGGCGATGCGCGACCTTTCCGCGTCGGACCAGCATACAGACGGAAATCTCGCGGCAAGGAGTCCCAGTTCGGCCCGCGCGCGACGCACATGTGCCCAATCAAAAGGTAACACGCCGTCCGAGCGCGACGTTTCCGCGGCGGGCCGACATGGAAACGGAAAGGCCCTCAGCGAGACGCGAGCTGTGCGCGGATGGCGGCGATGTCCTGCTCGCAGCGTTCGACGCGGGGGCGGAGCTCGGTGGAGGCCTTGAGCACGCCGGTCATCTCGCGGACGGAGCCCGCGAGCTCGGTGATGGCCGTGGCGGTGCGGAGCTCGGATTCGACGATGCGCGCGGAGAGCTCTTCGCGCATCTCATCCAAGCGAACGTTGGTTTCCGAAATACGTCCGGAAAGCTCATCGCGGACTTCGTCCAGCCTCGAGTTCGTTTGGCGGACCTCGTCGCGGATCGACTTCAGAATCTCGATGGTGATGTCATGCGGCTCCATGAGCGGACCTCCGAAAGGGTAGCCTGGGGTTTGAGGCTTCGCCAATCGGTGACGTAGGCCACGAGTTGCTAGCGGCGCTCGGCGTACACGAAGTGCTCGACGTTGCCCTTGGGCCCGGGGAGCGATGACGCGCACTCGCCGACGATCGAGAAGCCGGCGCTCTCCACGGCGGCGCGCGCTTTGGCGATGGCGGCGTCGCGCAGCGCGGGATCCCGGATCACGCCCTTGTGCTTGCGCGCGGCGTCGCGGCCCACCTCGAATTGCGGCTTCACCATCGCGAGCAGCCGCCCGCCGCTGGGCAGCAGCGCGAAGATGGCGGGGAGCAGCTTGTCGATGCCGATGAAGGAAGCGTCCACCACCACGAGGTTTACGGCATCGCTCAGGTCGGACGCCGTCAGGTGCCGCGCGTTGGTGCGCTCCATCACCACGACGCGCGGGTCCTCGCGGAGCGTCTGCGCCAATTGCCCATGCCCCACGTCCACCGCGTACACCTTGGCGGCGCCGTGTTGCAGCAGGCAATCCGTGAAGCCCCCGGTGGACGCGCCGACGTCGACGCATACTGCGTTCGTCACGTCGGCGCAGAGCTCCCGCAGTGCGCCCTCGAGCTTGTCACCGCCGCGTGACACGTAGCGCGCCACGCCCTTCACGGTGAGCTCGACGTCTTGTGGAAGCTGCGTACCCGCCTTGTCGATGCGCTGCTCTCCGCTGAACACGCGCCCGGCAAGGAGCAGCGCTTGCGCTTTGGAGCGTGTGGGCGCGAGGCCGCGCTCCACCAGCAGTTGATCCGCGCGCATCTTCACGACGGGATGCTCACCTTTGGATGCAGCGCCTTGGCCAACACGACGAGACCTTGCCCCACCCGCGGCCCCGGGCGCATCACGCGCTCGTCGTCGATCACCACCAGGTGATGCTCCTTGATCGCGCGGAGCTCCTTCCAACCGGGAAGATCCGCGTGCAGCTGCTCCGTCTTGTGCCCGGCCACGCCGGTGGTGTCGATCACCACGTCGGGATCCAATGCCAGCACGCGTTCCACGCCCAGCGTCGGATAGCGTTCCGAGGTGACCACGTTGTCAGCGCCGGCGAGGGTGAGCATCTCGTTCGGGAAGCCGCCGCGGCCGGCGACCACGATGGGGCGCAGCCCGAACACCATCAGCGCGCGCGGCCGAGGCCGTCCCTCCAGCGCCTTCGCCACCGCTTTCCGCTGAGCCGTGATGTCATCCGTCACACGCTTCGCGCCGGCGCTGGAGTCGAGCCGTTCACCCAGGCCGTGCAGCATTGCTGTAATCTCGGCGAAGGAATCGGTGCCAGGAAAATAGGTGGCGATGCCACGTTGCGAGAGTCGGTCCGCGAGCTCTCGTCCGCCCGGTCCTTGGACGCCGATCACCAGATCCGGAGCAAGCCCGAGGATCGCCTCGAAGCTGGGATCCACGAAGCCCCCGACGGACGGCAGCTTCGCCGCTTCCGCAGGAAAATCGCAGAATTTCGAGCGGCCCACGAGTCGGCTGCCAGCGCCGATGGCGAACACCGACTCCGTCGTTCCGGGTGACAACGAGACGACGCGGCGAGGCGTTCGAGTGTCACTGGACCGCTGGCTGCGCTCACACGCGATGGCCAGCGTGGCGCTGATGGCGAGCCATTCGCGACGAGTCAGACGGGTCATGGGGAGAAAGAGTTCGGTGCCTTCGTATACCGCGCGGGACTACTCCCAAAGGAGCCTCCTTTGGGGACCAGGAAGGTTGACGATTTCGCGGCACTAGGGCAACCCTACGCCCGGCCCGCACTGCGGGTGAACCGCCGGGAAGACAGGGACGGAAAAATGAGCCCTGCATTGGAGGAGCGATGAAGCGGATTTTCAAGCTTGGTATCGGAACTGCAGCTCTGATGGCGACCTTTGGCGTAGCGGGCTCTGCTTTCGCGCAAGACATGAACGCGGAAGGCGAGGTCGGTATGTCTTTGCCCGGCGCACAGCCGGGAGCACAGGCTGGCGCAGCGCAGGGTGATTCGGATCACGACGCCGTCGTTGGTCGTTTTGGCGTGGGCTATCTCGGCGCTTATCAGGTGCCGTTCCCCGCGGGCCCCGTGCAGGCCCCGGTGGTCGGCATGCGTTATTGGATCGATCGCATGATCGGTTTGGACATCGGCCTCGGCTTCCACAACGACGGTGGCAGCGACACGGTGAGCGCCGGTGGCAACTCGAACACCACGGACATCGCCTCCACCACGGCGGTGCTGCTCCACGGCGGCGTGCCGCTGTCCCTCACCTCGTCGAAGCACTTCAGCTTCCAGATCGTGCCCGAGGTGAACGTCGGTTTCTCGACGCAGAACCAGAAGGACGTGAACGCTGCTGGCGACGACATCAGCAACTCCGGCTTCTTGCTGGACCTGGGCGCCCGCGCGGGTGCCGAGATTCAGTTCGGCTTCATCGGTATCCCGGAGCTGGCGCTGCAGGGCGGCATCGGCCTGCACTTCGTCAACACCAAGGTCACTCAGACCACCACGCCGAACAACGGTCCCGAGACCAAGAACGAGAGCACCCGCACGCTGATCGAGACCACGGTGAACGGCAACCCGTGGGACATCTTCACCAGCAACATCGCGGCCCTCTACTACTTCTGAGAGAGTTGGGGCTGCTTCGGCGGCCCCAATCACCTCCCACCTCGTGGAGCAACTCATGAGCTTGGCCAAGACAACCCTCACCCTCGTCACCGTCAGCCTCGGCTTGCTGGTGGCCTGCGGAGATGGCCCGGGTACCGGCGGCGGCATCGGCGCTTCTCAAACCGGACTCCCCGGCAATCCCAACGCGCCGCCTGGCGCCAACCCCAATGCTCCCCCTGGTGGCGGCGGTCCCGTTGGTAACGGCGGCGGCAGCAACACCGGTGGTGGCAGCAACACCGGTGGAACCTCTGGCGACGGCGGCAGCGGTGGCGGTGGAACGGACTGCTTGACCGGCTGCAACTCGCTGGCGTCGGAGTGTGGTTTCGACTCGTCGCAATGCAGCAGCTTCTGTGCTCAGCTCACTGACGCCCAGATCTCCTGCATCCAGTCGACGGGCTGCACGGCAATCACCGACCAGCAGAACGACCCGTGCGGCATCTTCGGTGGCGGCACCGGCGGCGGTGGCGGCACCGGCGGCGGTGGCTCCACCTGCAGCACCGCTGACCAGTGTGCGAGCTGCGCGACGTGCGAGGAGTACTGCAGCTGCGCGTTGCCGGATCAGTACGATCTCTGCCTCCAGCAGCTGCAGAGTGCCGGTCAGTGTGGGTGATTCCCGCCCTGCTCGCTGATTGACTGAAAGTAGGTTCAACGCGCTGGCTTCCAAAAGAGGCCGGCGCGTTGGCATTTTGTCCGTGTTTCCTCGCGGGTACGAGCTTGTGCCACATCGACGCCCGCTCGCAGTGGCTGGCATGCCTTCTTGGTTCAGCTATTTTCAAGGTCCGGTTCGAACCAGCGGGGTACTTCATGAGCTTGGCAAAGTCGTCGTTCTATTTCGTGAGCTTGGGGTTGTTGCTTGCCTGCGGCACGGGGCCGGGCAGCGGAGGGGACATCGGTGCTTCGCAAGCCGGCATTCCCGGCAGCCCGAATTCGCCACCGGGCGGGAATCCAAATTCACCGCCGGGCGGCGGCAGCACGCCGGGTGGCAGCAGCGGCGGCGGTGGCGGTGGTGGCTCGCTCGATTGCGTCAGCGTGTGCAACGCCAAGAACAACGAGTGCGGCGGCTCCGCCGATTGCCAGGCCGAGTGCGCCGCGCTCAATCCGACCCAGAGCCAGCTCCAATGCATTCAGGCGGCGGGGTGCTCGGATGCCGAGCTGGAAGCGTGCCTGCAAACCGGCTCCGGCGGCAGTGCGGGCACCGGTGGCGGACCGGGCACTGGGGGCTCGGGCGGAACCACGCCGAGCAACTGCACAACGGCGGACCAATGCGCGCAGTGCACGACGTGTGAGGACTTCTGCAGCTGCATCGCACCCGACCAGTACGACTTGTGTTTGTCGCAAACGTGCGGTTGAGCGGCTCTTGCGAGTCTGATCAGTATCATGCAGCGCGGCGGCGTTTGTCGCGTCGCCGCGCTACCCTGCCAGACAAATGACGCGCAACCTGGGGTGGGCTTTGGGAATTGCGACGCTCGTCGCCTGCGGCGGGAGCACGAATGGCGGTCCACCGACGGACGGCGGGGTCGGTGGCACCGGCGGCGGGGCGACGCTGGATTGCTCCACCGTCTGCCACGACAAGACCGTGGAGTGCGGGATCGATCCCAGCAATTGCAGCAACTTCTGTCCCCAAGTCAACCTGACGCAGAACCAGCTGCAGTGCATGCGCGACACACCCTGCCCCCAGCTCGAGAGCGGCGATCCCTGCAACCTGGTGAACAGCGGCGGCACCGGCGGCGCGCCACCATTACCGTGCACGACGGTGGACCAATGCTTGGGCTGCTCCACGTGTGAGAGCTACTGCGCCTGCGCGGTGCCCGACATGTACGACTCCTGCGTGCAGCAGCTCCAATCCGCCGGACAGTGCGGGAGCGGCGGCAGTGGCGGAGTGCCGAACGTTGGCGGCAGTGGCGGAGTGCCGAACGTCGGCGGCAGTGGCGGAGTGCCGAACGTTGGCGGCAGTGGCGGCGGACCGTGTTCGACCGCCGACCAATGTGCGGCTTGTGTTACCTGCGAGAGCTACTGCAACTGCGTTGCCCCCGCGCAGTACGATGCCTGCGTGGCGCAGGTTTGCGGTAGTGGCGGCAGTGGTGGCAGCGGCGGCGTGCCGAACACCGGAGGTACGGGCGGCAGCTCCTGCTCGACCGCCGATCAATGTGCAAACTGCACCACGTGCGAAAGCTACTGCGCCTGCGCGGCGCCGGGCCAGTACGACGCTTGCATCAAGTCGCTCCAGTCCAGTGGACAGTGCGGCTGACTGGCGAACCGCCGCCGGCGAACGCGGACTTCGCCACCCCCTTTTGTTGATCTAGCCGGCTTCTTTTGTTGGTGCGGCGCGTGCACTGCGGGAGCGGGTGCGCGTCGATTCGGTGCTCGTCGCGGCAGCGGCCCTTTCCTTTGGGGCCCTGGCCGAAGCGTCGCCGGCGGCGGCTTCCGTGGCCGCCGCTGGCGTGCTGCTCGTGTTGTGGCCGCGGCTTTCGCCGCGACTGCTCGTGACGTTGCCGCTGCTCTTTGCCGTGGGCGCGCTGCGCGCGCACCTGGCCGTCAGTGAGTTCGAAGCGACGCGCATGGCCTTTCGTGACGCGCTGGGAGCTCCCGCGCGTTGTGCTGCGCATGCCCGCGTCGTGGCTTCGCCGGTGTGGCAGGGGGATTCGCTGCGTTTCCGCGCCGAGCTGACAAGAATGGACTGCGAAGGAAGAGCACTTCCGGAGGGCAGCGTCGTGGTGCTGTACGGCGGGCCCGGAGATTTGGTGCGCGGCGATGAGCTCGACGTGGTGGCGCAGCTGGCGCCGGTGCGGCTGTTCATCAATCCGGATTTGGCGGACCCGACGCCGGGAGCGGCGCGGCGCGGACACGTGGCCAGCGGGGGGATCCTGGGAGCGACGGTGGTGCGGCGCGGATGGGGGCTCGGCGCGCTCGTCGATCGCGCGCGGGCGCACGCGCGGCGGCGCATCGTGGCGACCTTCGCGCCGGACGCTGTGGGCATGGCGCGGGCGTTGGTGCTGGGAGAAACGGATCTGGATCCCGAGGACGACGCGGCGTTCCGCAAGAGTGGACTCTCGCATTTGCTCGCGGTGAGCGGGACGCACCTGGTGTTCGCGGTGGTGGCGCTGGTGCGCGCGCTGCGCGGGGTGCTGGCGCGCTTTCCGGCGCTGGCGCTGCGCATCGAGGTGGGGCGCATCGCGGCGGCGCTGGGGGTGGCGTTGTCTCTGGTGTACGCGGACTTCGCGGGTGGCAGCGGCTCGGCGTGGCGCGCGGCGTGGATGCTGGCGGCGGCCTTCGTGGCGCGGGCGCTTTCACGGCAGCCGCGCGGGGCGCGGGTGCTCGGGCTCTCGCTGCTAGTGGGTGCGTTGGTGGATCCGCTGGCGGCCTTCGACATCTCGTTCCTGCTTTCGGCGGCGGCCACGGTGGGGCTCATGACGGTGGGGCGACCGCTGGCGGAGCTGGCCAAGCGTCTGCGCTGGCGACCCCTTTCGTGGCTGGGCGAGAGCGTGGCGGCGACGGTCAGCAGCATGCTGCCCTGTGCGCCGCTCTTGGCGCTCTTGTCACCGTCGCTCACGGCGGCGGGCATCGTGGCCAACGTGATGGCGGCGCCGCTGGGCGAGATCGCGGCCCTGCCCCTGTGTCTCGCGCATCCGGCGGTGACGTGGTGGCCGGCGCTGGAACGCGGCATCGCGCTCTCTGCGAGCGGCGCGCTGCTCGTGGTGCGGCGCATCGCCCATGCCAGCGCGGACGCCGAGGCGTTCGCCTTCGCGGTGCCAATGCCCACGGCGGCAGAGCTCGCGGTGCTGGCGGTGGGCGGCGTCGCGCTGTTCGTCCTCGCGCGGCGGCGCGCTGTCGTCGCTCTCGCGATGGCCGTCGCGCTCACGCCGCTCGAGCTCGCAGCGCGGCGGCACGGCGCCCCCAAGGGCGTCTTGCGCGTGACGGCGCTGGACGTTGGTCAGGGCGACTCCACCCTGGTCGACTTGCCCGATGGTCGTCTGATGCTCATCGACGGCGGCGGCTTCGTGGGCAGCCCCGTCGATCCCGGTCAGAGCGTGATCTTGCCGCTGCTCCGCGCACGTCGTCGAAGCCGCGTGGACGTGATCGTGCTGTCGCACCCGCATCCGGATCATTTCGGCGGCCTCGGGTCCGTCCTCCGGGAAATCCCCGTCGGTGAGCTATGGGACACCGGCCAAGGCGAGCGCGAAGGCGCGGGCCCGACCTACGCGCGGTTACTCCAAACGGCGCGCGCGCGGCACGTCGCCCTGAAACGCCCGACGGAGCTGTGCGGCACTCGCACTTTCGGCGGTGCGCACTTGGAGGTACTTTCGCCCTGCCCCACTTTCTCCCCAGGCAAACACGCGAACGACAACTCCTTCGTGCTGCGCCTCGGGTACGGCTCCCGTCACGTGCTCCTGATGGGGGACGCGGAGGCCGACGAGGAAAGCGCGCTGCTCGGCGGCGGCGTGGACGTGAGTGCGGATCTGCTCAAGGTGGGACACCACGGCAGTCGCACCTCCACCAGCGCGGCGCTCCTTTCCCGCGTGAAGCCCAGCGTCGCGACGATCTCCTGCGGCGTGCGCAATCGCTTCGGCCATCCGCACGCGGTCACGCTGCAAAAGCTCAGCGCGGCGCGGGTCACGCTGTACCGCACGGACCGCCGCGGCGGCGTGGTGTGGCGCACGGACGGTGACGCGGCGCACGTGGAAACGGCGCGAAAGTCGCGGTGAACATTGACAAAACAAATGCATGCATGTACATACACACAGATGGCGACCAAGACGATTTCCATCGACCTCGCCGCGTACGAGCGCCTTCGGAGGGCACGGCTTCGGCCGACAGAGTCTTTCTCACAGGTGATCAAGCGCGCGCATTGGGACGAGATGGGGGCAACGGGAGCATCGCTCCTGGAAGCTTTGAAGATGGCGCCCAGGCCTTCGGACTCCGAGTTGGACTATCTCGAGCGCGCGCAGGACGAGGACGCGCCCCCTGACGAATCATGGACCGGCTAGCGCTGGACACGACCGTCCTCATCGATCTCCAGAACGAGAGCCGGAAGCGCGGTGCGGTGCGCGGTGCAACGCACTTCCTGATGCAGCACCAGGACACGGAGCTCGTCCTTCCGGTAGTGGCCCTCGGAGAGTACTTGGAAGGCTTTCGTGATCCGACCTCGAAGGCAGCGCTCGCATTGGTATCTCGCATGCGCGTGCTCGCCATCACTTCGGAGATCGCACGGGAGTATGCAGTGGTGGCGCGGCGGCTCAGGTCGAATGGGCTTCTCATCGGTGCGAACGACCTGTGGATCGGTTGTACCGCGAAGGTCGCCGGCCTACCGCTGGTCACTCGCAACGGGGAGCACTTCCGTCGCATCGACGGTCTGGCCGTAGTGGGCTATTCCGATTGACTTGCGCGTTTGCTCCTGCGTCACGGCATCGCCCAACGAAACACGGTGCCGAGCGCCGCGGGGGATAGCGTCGCGCTGATGCGCGTGCCATCCGGCGGCACGGCTTCACCCATCACGATGATGGGCGTGAGGCCGTGATCCGGCAGCGCGTCGAGCTTCTGCAGCGTGCTCCGCGTATGTGCGATCTGCTCGGCGCCATCGGTCTCTTCTCCGAGCACGACAGCTCCGGTCAGGCTCACGAAGCCGAGGGTCTGGGCCTCCCGGCCGCGGAGGGCCGTCACATCGTTGCGGGACGCGAGCTGCGCCTGATCGTCGCCTCCGAGGATCGCGTGGGCGAGGGACAGCGTGGTCTTGGCGGTTTCCGCGACGACCAGCCAAGTCGAGCTGCCTTCGGGGAAGAACAGGTAGTGCGTCTCTTCCACGCCCACCAAAGCGGGGCGGCGCTGGCTGGGCACGTAGGCGGGGTTCGGTGTGCGCGTGATACGCAGGGTGAAGGATCCGGCCGGCAGCTTGTCCTTCGCGGGGTTCTGCCACAACGAGTAGACCTCGAAGCTCCGCACCGGAGGCTTCGGTGGCGTCGCGGCTGTGGATCCGGCCCCGCTGCTCGCCGGCTTCTGGCCCAGGAGGTGGATCAGCGTTTGAACGCCGTCGCGCCAGTGCTCGATCGACTCGTCGGCGCGCAGCACGTCCCAGCCGCGGAGCGCAGCGCGGGCCTTCAGTGGATCGCTTTCGTCGGAGAGGGGCTCGTGGCCGGACGCGACCAGCAGCGACCCACCGGTGAAGAACAACTGCCGCGTGGCAGCGACACGCTCCGCGAGATCGTTCGCGTCCATGTTGGGCATGTCGAAGATCTCCTTCCAGAAGTCCTCGAACAGCGGGCGAGCGCTGTTGTCGAACGCGCCGCGCTCCGTGCCGTGGAAGAAGAGGGCGAGCTCCGCGTCCTTCGGTAGCCTCCAGTAGGCCGCCGGCAGCTCGACGGCCTCGGGGCGGCCCTTAAGTGCGGTGGCGAACAGGGACTTGGCCCGCGTGAGGTGGATCTCGATGCCGGTGACCACCCCGGCCGGCTCGAGATCCACGTCCAGCGACAGGGAACCGAGCTCCGCGAAGAAGTCCTGCGCCAACTGCTCGCCAAGGGCTTCTCCCGGCTCCATGGGACCGGGATCGTCCTTCATGGTCTTGGCGGCCAGCCGCTTCATGGCCCCGGCGGGGAAGGTGATGCGCGCCGTCGTCGGCACGTTGATCGCGGCGACGGTGCGCGTGAGGTACGGGCCGTACTCGTCGATCAGTCGATGCGAGGGCGCGCACACCAGGCGATAGGGCACGGTGGCGCGGGCGGGCCACAGCTCGCAGGCCATCTGCGGCAGCTCGGCTTCCGGGCCCATGTAGCGCGCCGTCCAGCGCGCTGCGCCCTTGGGCATGAAGCGGAAATCCGTGGCGTTGGCCCGGAGCTTCTTTGGATCCTGCACCGGAAGCGCGAGCAGCAGGGCGCTGGGCTCGACGGTGGCCATGTCCATGGGCGCGTCGAGATCCACCTCGTGGGTCAAGGACTCACCGATCAACACCGAGAGCAACGGCTCCGGGCCCAGCCGCAGCGCCTGGGTCACGTCGTCCGAGCTCGGGACCAGCTGCGCGATGGTGGCGACGTTTTGGCCGGGCGCGTTGATGCGCATCGTGGCCAACAGGCCCTTGGGCTCCGCCACCGCGCTCAGGTTCAGCGGTGCATCTACTTCTGCTGCTTCCCGGGGGACGGTCAGCGGCGCCGCCGAGGGTGGGCTGGCGACCGGGGCGGGCGCACAACCGGCGCCGAGCAACGGGATGAACAGGAGCGCGCGCGACATCCGCGCTCGCCAGGATACCCCGTCAGTCCTCGGCTTCGGGAAACTCCGCTTCGATCATTTCCTCGAACCAGCTGCTCGGGTGGTAGCCCACGGCGCGGCCCATCTCTTCCCCCTCGTGAAACACGAGGATGGTGGGCGTGGCGGTGACGCCGAGCTGCTGCAACACGGCGATGGGGCCGGAGGTGCTCACCTCCGCCACCTTCACGCGGCCCTCGTAGCGGGTGGCGATGTCCGTGAGCACGGGGGCGAGCTGCCGGCAGGGCACGCAGCTCTCGCTCCACACGTCGAGGATCACGGGAAGGTCGCTCTTTGCGACCTCGCGCTTGAAATCCTCGGCGGTTTCGATGTGAACCGGCAAGACCTGGTGTTTCGGCCCGAAGAGAGAGGAAAGCAGTCCCATCGCTTGTCAGAGCCAGCGTGCCGCAAAAGGGGTTCGCCGTCCATTGACCCCCCGGCGCCGCACCGTTAGCCGACCCGCACCATGGCAGACGGCTGGTACCGCGAGAAGATCAAGACGCTCTACACCGGGCAGCAGATCGCCGACCGCATCAAGGAGCTCGGCGCCGAGATCACGCGGGATTACCGCGACAAACCCCTGGTGCTGCTGTGCATCCTGAAAGGGAGCTACATGTTCGCGGCGGACCTGTGCCGCGCCATCGACCTGCCCTTGCGCATCGAGTTCCTCGGGGTGCAGAGCTACGGGGACGGGACTTCGTCAACCGGCGTGGTGCAGATCACCCTGGACCTCACGCGCCCCATCGAGGGCGAAGAAGTGCTGGTGGTGGAGGACATCGTGGATACGGGCCTGACGCTGGATTACATCCAGCAGTCGCTCAAGACCCGGAACCCCGCCAGCGTGAAGGTGTGCGCGCTCTTGCACAAGCCGGCGCGCATGCAAAAGAAGATCGAGATCGACTACCTCGGCTTCACGATCGACGACGTGTTCGTCGTGGGGTACGGCCTGGATTGGGCGCAGAAGTATCGCAACATGCCGGAAATCGGCGTGGTGATTGACCCCGACGGGTGAGGAGCTACTCCTCTTCCCCGCGCAGCCGCGCCAGGCGCTCGCCGATCGCCTTCTCGAGGCCTTGCGTGCCGGGCTCGTACAGCCGGGTGCCCACGATCTCGTCGGGCAGGTACGTCTCGCCGCTCACGTAGCTGCCGTCGTGGTCCGGCGGATACTGGTAGCCGGCGCCGTAGCCCTCTTCCCGCATCAGCTTGGTGACGGCGTTCCGTAGCTTCTTCGGCACCGGCAACGCGCCGCGCTCCTTGATCAGCGCGCGCGTCTTCTTGATGGCCTTGGCCACCGCGTTCGATTTCGGACAGCTCGCCAGGTACAGGCACGCGTGGGCCAGCGGGTACATGCCTTCCGGCATGCCCATGTGCCGAAAGGCCGCGTCCGCGCTCACCGCCACGTTGATGGCGCGCGGATCCGCGTTGCCCACGTCCTCGCTGGCGAAGATCATCATGCGGCGCAAGAGGAAGAGTGGATCGTCCCCCGCCTCCAACATGCGGAATAGCCAGTACAGTGCGGCGTCCGGATCGCTGCCGCGCATGGATTTGATGAACGCGCTGACGACGTTGTAGTGCTCCTCGCCGCTCTTGTCGTAGAGCAGCGTGCGCTCCTCCGCCGCGCGGGTCACGCGATCCAGATCGATGTGGCGCTCGCCCTCGTCCAAGAGGGCCGCCGTGGTCTCGAGCAGACCGAGGGCGCGCCGGGCGTCTCCGCTGGCAGCCCGGGCGATGGCCGCCAAGGCGTCGTCGTCCACCTCGAGCCCGCTCTTGCCGAGACCGCGCTCTTCGTCCGTGAGGGCGCGGCGCAAGAGCTCGAGGATGGCGGTTTCGTCCAGCGCCTCCAGCCGCAGCACCTTGCAGCGCGAGAGCACCGCGGCGTTCACGGAGAACGACGGATTCTCCGTGGTGGCGCCGATGAGGGTGACGGTACCGCTCTCCACGTGCGGCAAGAAGGCGTCTTGCTGCGCCTTGTTGAAGCGATGGATCTCGTCCACGAACAAGATCGTGCGGCGTCCCTGGTAGTCGAGCCGCTGCTTGGCTGCGGCCAGGATCTCGCGCAGCTCCGGCACGCCGCCCAACACCGCGCTGAAGGGCACGAACTCCGACTGCGTGCGCTCCGCCACCACGTGGGCCAGCGTGGTCTTGCCGGATCCCGGCGGTCCCCACAAGATCAGCGACGGCACGCGATCGCGACGAATGCTGTCGGCCAAGAGCTTGCCTTCCGACAACAGGTGCCGCTGCCCCACGACTTCTTCGATGTGCCGCGGCCGCATGCGATCCGCGAGCGGCGCTGCCTTGCCGAACACGCCTTTGCGCGCCGCCGCGCCCAAGAGCGTCGGCTGCTCCGGAGGTGGCGCACCCCGGCGCCGCGTCATCCGCGCGCTCCAAAGATGGCGGTCCCCACGCGCACCCAGGTCGCGCCGGCGGCTACCGCGTGCTCCAGATCGTGCGTCATGCCCATGCTGAGCTCCGGCAGCCGCTCCGCGCCGCCGTGCGCATCCCGCAGCCGCGCCAGCGTGTCGAAATAGGGCCGCGCCCCCGCCGCGTCGTCCGTGTGCGGCGGCACCGTCATCAATCCGCGGAGCCGCAGCGTGGGCTGTGCCTCGATGGTCGCCAGCACCGCTTCCAGCTCCGCCGGCGCGCACCCTGACTTCTGCTCCTCGCCGCCGACGTTTACCTCCACCAGCACGGCGAGCCCATCCGCTGCGCGCTTGCCGAGCTCCTCCGCCAGCCGTATCGAGTCCACCGTGTGTACCGACACCACGTGGCGCACCACCTGCTTCACCTTGTTGCGCTGCAGGTGCCCGATCATGTGGAAGCGCAGCTCCGGCAGATCCGAAAGCTCCTCCGCCTTGGCGGAGAGCTCCTGCACGTAGTTCTCGCCGAAGTCCCGCTGCCCCGCGGCGTACGCCTCGCGGATCAGCTCCGCGGGTTTCGTCTTCGACACCGCCATCAGCCGCACGCTCTCCGGCGCCCGCCCGGCCGCGCGCGCCGCCCGTTCAATGCGCTCCCGCACCTCCAAAAGCCGCTGTGCCACCTGGCTCACGGCCACAGACGTAGCATTTCCTTGGTTTGTTGGCGCGCCGCGGAACCTCGCGGCCCGCCCGCGGTTTCCGGACGCCGCGCGCGCGCGGCGCGTGGTTCCGCGGCGGACCGACATCCAATGGAAAACGGCGGAGGCTACGAGCGCAGGTCCGGGCAGCTCGCGCGCTCCCTTGGCGGCTCCATGGCCGCTGGACAGCGGCGCCCTCGAGGCTGCGAGCGCGTCGCTGCCGACACGCTCGCAGCTCCGGCGCGGGAAGCTACTGGATGCAGGAGCCTTCGACGCCCTTGGTGTAGCCGGCGGTGACTTGCCACATGCCGTTCGAGCCTTGGTAGACGCGCGCGCCGTTCCCGCTGTTGGGGCCGTGGTCGTAGAAGTTGCCGGAGAGGCGCGTGAGCCCGCACGCGGTGTTGATGGTGCTCATGACGTTGAGCGGTGTCGGGTTGTCCCAGGAGAAGAAGATCTCAGCGGTCTTGCCGATGTCGACGCAAACCGCTGACACGCTTCCGCCCAGGCCCTCCTGCTCGGGTGTGAAGTAGCTGGTGAGCTTCCAGATGGGCGTGGCGGTACCGTTCTCGAACAGCGTCGATTTCTCGAGGCGCGCACCGGGCATCGTGGTGTTGGAGCCTTGCCAGGCGAAGCCACTCGTCACCTGGAAATGCGACAAGAAGCACTGTCGTGCTCGTGAGCGAGGCACGTAGTTGTAGGCCAGGCCGCTGCCATACATGTTGCCGAAGGTTGTACGGTTGCTCGTGTTCGAGATGCACACGGCGTCACCGACCACGCCGGTGCTGCTTCCCGCGCCGCGCTTGGCTTCCAGCCACCAATGGCCGTTCTGTTGATAAACACCGACCTTGGCGTCCGGCGTGTCGTCGTCGGCGTAGAGCTGGCCGCGAATGCCGGTCAGGAAGCAGGTGCGGTTGGAGTCGGAACCGAGGTCCAGGGGGTTCGGTCCGTTGCCGGATCCCCACGATGCGGTTCCCCAGACGCCGAGGGCCTCTGCGGTTTGTTCCGTAGCTTCTTCGTCGCCGAGCTGGCCATCGGCGGACTCCATCGCACAGCCCGAAAGCGTGGAGACCAGAGCCAGGAGTCCAAGGGTTTGCAGCAGTCCATTGTTCGTCAGCATCAGTGCACCTCCGCGGTTGGGGCGCACCCAGGTCCAAGACTCGTGCCAGCAGCGTTTGGGCAAAAGTGCCGCGAAACTCAGGCGTGGGAAGTGTGCGGCGGGCCGGGCGCACACGACGCGCACGGCGGGCGCACAGTGACGACCGGCAAGTGCCGCGTGGGGACCAAGGGACGGAGGGAGCGGACGAAGTCGAAGACGTGGGGGGCGTGCCGCGCGAGGGCGGACAGGGTGTCGTGCGTCAGGGTGTCGGGCACCAGGGCCGACCACAGCTCGCGACGCCGCGCGTGTTGGGCCGGCGAGAGCGGGAGGCGCTTCGCGGCGTCGAGCAGGACGAGCAGCTCGTGGACGTCGCGAAGGGCGCGGAACGCGTCGAGCATGGCGCGCGTGAGGTGGGGTGCGGTGCGCCAAGAGCGACCGCCGAACAGCTCCTGCACCACGCGCTGGCCGGCCCCGACGCAGTCGTAGTGCGCGCAGCCGGCAAAGCCGTGACCGGGGAGATCGTCGTGCAGGGCGCAGTCGTGCTGGGCCGTGAGGTGACGGCAGGGCGTATTGGCGGCCTTGTCGCAGCCGAAATGGTCGGAGCGATCGAAGGACAGGGCGACGCAGCAGAGTGCGGCACACTTGCGGCCATCGCCGGACAGCTCGACCTCGCGCATGGCGTACCTCCGCCCCCGTTGCATCGGGCGACCGCGACGGCGCGCCTCTACGCAGAGAGGGAGATCGCGACGAGGATGTTGCGTGCGCGCGAGCGCGGAGATGCCGTTCGCGACGGGCACGCCCTACGCAAAGAGGGAGATCGCGACGAGGATGTTGCGTGCGCGCGAGCGCGGAGATGCCGTTCGCGACGGGCGCGCCCTACGCAAAGAGGGAGATCGCGACGAGGATGTTGCGTGCGCGCGAGCGCGGAGACGCCGTTCGCGACGGGCACGCCCTACGCAGAGAGGGAGATCGCGACGAGGATGTTGCGTGCGCGCGAGCGCGGAGATGCCGTTCGCGACGGCACCGCGTTGGACCAGCATAAAAACGCAATATGTCGCGCGGCCGGCGATCTCTCCTTGCGCTGCGGACTACCCGGCGGTGCTACGCTGATGCCGATGACGGAGGCGGAGCGAATTTGGGTACGGTTGTGCGCCGCTCTCGAGCCCCACGCGCCCGGCGCGGTGAGCGCGCTGCAGCCCGCTGCGAAGCCGGAAGCGGTTCGGGTGCTGGAGGAGATGCTGGGCGCGGCGCTGCCACCGGACCTCGCACAATCCCTGGCTGTGCACGACGGTCAGAGTCCGCCGCACATGTCCGAGGTGCTATTCGACAACGAGTACCTGCTGCCCTGCGATCAGATCGCCGAAACCTGGAAGATGAGGAACGAGATCTTGGCGGATCTGGAGCCGAACACGTCCGACGCACGCTGGTGGGATCCCCGTCTGATTCCGGTGACCGATAGCGACGGCGATGGCTTCTGCGTCCATGGCGACACCGGCGCTGTCTACTACCACGTGCACGACGACTCGCTGGAAGGGCCGCTCTTTCCGTCGTGGTTTGCCATGCTCGAGGCGCTGGCAGAAGAGATCGAGGCGGGGCGGTTCAAGGTCGAGCTGGAGAGCGTCTGGGTGGAGCTGGCATGAAGCCGATAGAGCTGCTCGTGCGGTCCGACGCCTGGGACAAGAAGACGCAGAAGCTGTTTCGCGATCATCTCGCCAAGAACATGTCCGACACGGCGCGCTTGAGCTACACGGCGCGCAAGGCGTGGTTCATGGGGCGGAGTGGGAACAAGACGAAGCTCCGCCAAGCCGAGGCGCTGGTGTCGTGGGGGCTGGCCCGCTTCACCCGAGCGGATCGCGAGGCGCTCGCCAACGCACGGTCGACTCGTTCCGGCATCCGTGAAGAGCTCGGGCGCTTCGAAGACGCGGCGGCGGACGTCCTCGCGGCGGGCCGCCACAACCCTACGATTGCGGCGACGGCAATCTATGCGGCGCGCGCGCTGCTCCGCGCGCACTCCCTCAGGGCAACGCGCGACGTCCTGAAGCTCGAGCGTCGCGTGTTGCGGGATCCCACGGCCAAGCTGATGCAGGAGTACTCCGTTTGGAAGTGGATCGTCGCGGCTGCCTGCGCGAAGTCACGAAAGGACCACGCGCTTGCAGCGCAGCGCGCACGGCGCGCGTTGGATTCCCTGGCGCGGGTTCCGGGTCTTCAAGCGCAGGCGAGCAAGAAGATGCGGACGAGCTTTGCCGCCGTGGACATCACCCGTGCCGAGCTGGACACCGTTCGGCGCTGGGCCAGTGACACGTGACAGGGCTTGCGCGCCGGCACCGCGTTGCACCGACAAAACCAAGGACTGTCTGCGGGTTGGTTCGATTGCGCTCGGGCGGATAGACTGGGGGCGTGCGGAGCGTTTGGAAGCTTTCGATCGCGGCGGCGCTGGCGCTGGGCGGCAGCGCGATGCTCACGGCGTGTGGCTCGGACGACGCGGCGGGCACGGCAGCGGGCGGGAGCGGCGGCGGAGCGGGAGTCAGCGGCAGTGCGGGCGCGGGAGGCGCGGGCGCGGGGGGCGTAGGGGGTGCGGGAGCGGCGGGTGGCGTTGGCGGGGGCGTTGGCGGCGCGGCGGGGAGTGGCGGATCGACGCCGGACGACGTGTGGTCGCCTCTGAGCGTGGTGACGGTGTTGGACCCGACGGACTACGGCGCCGTGGGTGATGGCGTGAGCGACGACCTGGCGGCGTTGAAGAGCACGCTGGCTGCCGCACCTGCCGAGGGCGCCATCATCTACTTTCCAAAAGGGAAGACCTTCCGCAAGACCGACGTGTTCGCCATCGACAAGGCGCACATCAAGCTGTGGGCGGCCAACCGCCAGGCCACGATCTTCGGCGCGGTGCTCGGCGTGAAGCGGACGCAATCTCTCTTGTGCAAGGCGACCGGCTGCGGCTTCTTCGGGCTTCAGCTGGAGAGCGATGCGGTGGTTCGCTTCGATGCGCTGGAGGACAACCAGATCAGCGTGGACCACGCGGACGACGTGGAAGTGGTGGGCTGCGACGTCCACGGGGCGGCGGCTTCCGGTGTGTTCCTGTATGGATCGCAGCGCCATTTCATCGAGGGCAACTACATCCACGAGACGCAGGCCGATCACATTCATCACACCCAAGGCGCGCGCACTTCTTGGTGTTGGGACAACTGGATCTACAACAAGCCACCCACCAAGGGGGACGACGGCATTGCCTGCGTGACCTACGGCGTGAGCTCGGCGAAGTGCGGCGACATGGAGTGGTGGCACAACACCATCTTGGAGGGCGGCTGGGGGCGCGGCTATTCGGTGATCGGCGGCGATCACATCGACATCCACGACAACTGGGCCATTGCCACGGCGGGGGCCGGGCTGATCGTGGCTTCCGAGGGATCGTACGACTCGGCGAGCAGCTCCGACATCACGATCCACGACAACTTCTTGTACGGCTGCGCGCATACCATCGGCCACCCCGGCATTCTGGTGAGCGGCTTGAACGGCGCGGCGCCACCTCTCGACAAGCTGACGTTCACGAACAACGTGGTGGTGAACACCGTATCCGGCGTGGCCTACAAGGAAGAGGGCGCGCTGTCCAACGTTACGAACCAGGGCATGTCCACGAACGAAGCGGATCTGCCCGCGCGGCCGGAGCTGGCGGACGTCGCGATCAAGGACACCGGCGTGTTGCGCATGCGCGACAGCTCCTTCGTTGCCAGTGAGCTTCGCCCCGGGCTGTATCGCATTCACGTGCGCCAGCAGGGCGTGGGATTCGAGCAGCGCTTCGAGTACGTCTTCCGCGGGGAGCCCAGCGCCGTCGAGGGCTACCTGGGCACCCTATACGGCGTTCACGTCTCGGAGACGCGGGTCGTGGGCGGCTCGGCCTATGTGCTGCTGCTGAGCGCGGCGCCCCTCGCGTTGCCGGCTTCGCTGGCGCCCGTCTCCTTCGAAGAGCTGCGCGCGGGGGATCGCGACGGGTCCCTCGCCTGGTTGTGGAAGCGAGTGGACAGCTACGATTATTGAGGCCGGGCGCGACGGTACCGCGGCGGACCGACAAGAAAACGCAACATATCTCGGGAGCATGTTCCCTGAGAGCAGAGACATGAGCGACGAAGCCAAGCGGCAGGACGAGCAGGAGCGGGATCTGGCGGCGGAAGACGACGCTGCGTTGGTGCGATACGTGGCCAAGTGGGACCGGCGGCTCGCTCGGTTGATGCGCGCGCACCCGGCGCGGTGGCACGTGCGCGGGCTGTCGGACGATGAAGTGCGGGATGCGCTCACGCTGCGGCTGGTGGAAGCCGTGCGCGATGGGAACGCCGCGCGCAGCGTGCGAGCGGACCGGGAGTGGGGCCTGGCGGTGATGGTGGAACGGCTCGCGGAGCTGCGCCGGAGCTTTCGGCTGCGGGTGACGCCCACGGAATTCGACGACGCGCCGCTGCTCGAGCGCCCGCCGAGTCAAGAAGAGCGCTGGCTCGCGCTGGAGACGGACGCGCGGCGCAGCGCGGCGCTGACCCAAGCGCGCGAAGGCATGAGTCGGCCGCAGCGGCAGTGGCTCGCGGCGATGCGGCTGGCGGCGGTGGGCGGCGAGTTCTTCGAGTCGAGCGGAAAGCTGAACCTGAGCGCGGCGTCGCGCGTGCTCGGCAAGCATCGCTCCTCGGCGCAGCGCGCGTTCAAGGAGCTCCAGGCGAGCGTGACGCGGGAGCTTTCGGACGACGACTGAAGCGCGTGATAGCATTGCCGTCCGTGGCCAAGGTTTCGTTGAAAGCGGCGATTGACGCTCTCGATTTCATTCCGGAAGAGACGACTCAGTACTTCGATCCCGCGAGCGGGGAGATCGTGTCGATCTCTTGGGACGAGTCGCGCATCCTCGAGAAGGGCGCGCCGCTGGATGGGCTCCCGGAGTGGCAACAAGATGCGATCGCGGAGTTGCGCGAGCTCGACATGAATGCGCTCGTGGCGCTGCCCGACTGCTCGACATTCACGAGTGGGACATCATGCGGCGCTTCTGCGACTCGGTCTCGGAGGACCGCCAGCGCGAGGCCCTGCTGGCTGCCGTTCACGGCGGTGGTGCGTTTCGACGGTTTCGTAGTGAGGTCGAGCGATTGCGCCTGACAGAGGCGTGGTTTGCGTTTCGACTCGAGAGTCTCGAGCGCGTCGTTCTCGAGTGGGCCGAAGACAACGGCCTGGAATGCGTGGACGACCGGAACAGGTCCGGGCCCGCATGAAGCTCGAGCGGTGGGGCGACTGGGCGGCGGACTACGCGGGGGCGACCGTGGTGGAGCCCTTCAGCGACGTGGCGAACTTCGTCATCACGGACAGCGCGCACGTTGCCGAAAGCTGGGACACGGGATACTCGCCGGAGTTCGGCGAAGCGGCCAAGCTCGGCCTGCTGGGCGACGATACGGACATCGACGAGCTGTCGCGGCGCGGTGTGGCCATCGTGGTGCGGACCGGGAGCGATGGCGCATGGTCCGTTCCGGTGCGCGTGCATCGCGCGCGGCCCAAGCAGCTGCCCGAAGGCGCCAAGTGGCTGCTGTGCCCTCTGACGGTGGAGAGCGGGCGCGTTCTCGTACACTGTGCGTGCTACGTGATCGAAGCGGGGGAGGAGCACAGCGTCGGCGTCCCGCGCGGGCGCTACTCCGTGCGGGTGTGCCGCCTGGACTACGACGCGGCGGACGCGCCGACGTTCGTGGTGGATCTGTGGCCAGCTACGGAGCAGGACGAAGCCGAGTACCGCTGGGAGTGGTTGGACTGAACGCGCGGGGCCCAGCGACTGTGGCCTTTGGCCGCATGGCCAACGTGCTGGAAAGACGCGAGCGCGCCACGACCAGATCCAAGGCTGGGACCGGAGCGAGGTGGCGGCGGCGCAGTAGCCTCGCTGCGGGGCGCGCGATAAGTTGACCGTCATGACGGTCAAACGCATGGACAACGTTGGCATCGTGGTGGAGGACCTGGATGCCGCGATCGCGTTCTTCAGCGAGCTGGGCCTCGAGCTCGAAGGGCGCGCTCCCATTGAAGGAGAATGGGCCAGCGGTGTCACTGGCCTTCGCGACATGCGCGTGGAGATCGCCATGCTGCGCACGCCGGATGGTCACAGCCGACTCGAGCTTTCACGGTTTGTCGCGCCGCCGGTCGCGGCGGATCACCGGAACGCTCCGGTGAACGCGCTCGGCTATCTGCGCGTGATGTTCGCCGTGGAGGACCTGGACGACACCCTCGCCCGGCTCACGAAGGTCGGCGCCGAGCTCGTCGACCGCGTCGTGAACTACAAGGATGTATACCGCCTCTGCTACATCCGAGGTCCCGAAGGGATCCTCATCGGGCTCGCGGAAGAGCTCCAGCAGTCGTGACGAACCAAGTGCTGTTCGTTCAGGGTGCTGGGCGGGATGCCCACGCATGGGACCAGAAGCTCGTCCTGAGCCTGCAGCGCGAGCTCGGACAAGACTACGAGGTGCGCTTTCCGACGATGCCGGACGAAGGCAACCCGAGCTATGAGAAGTGGCAGAGCACGCTCGAGCGCGAGCTCCAGGCTTTGTCACGGGGCGCGGTGGTCGTCGGCCATTCCGTTGGTGGAACGTTCGTCATCAAGTTGCTCGCAGAGAGCGCTCCGGACCAAGGGCTGAGCGCCATCGTGCTGATCGCGCCGCCCTTCGTTGGAGACGGCGGCTGGCCCAGCGACGAGCTGGAGCTTCCTGCAGATCTCGGTGCGCGTCTTCCGGCGGGCGTTTACATCTTTCACGGGACGGACGACGACGTCGTGCCGGTGGCTCACGCGGACCTGTATGCCCGCGCCGTGCCCCATGCCCGCGTCCATCGCCTCCAAGGCCGCGACCACCAACTGAACGATGACTTGAAGGACGTTGCCGCCATCGTGGTGCGCGCGCGCTGAGCATGGACGACCGCCCGCAGAACTTCCGTGACGTGGGCGAGGTGCTGGGCCTGTGGCTGTCGCCGTCGCCCATGCCGTCGGGTCATCTGCTTCGCGGTGGCAAGTTGGACGCGCTCACCCGCATCGAAGAGATTGGCGACGCGCGGACGATAGTGAATCTGCGGCGGGGTCCGGATCCGGAGCACTTGGGAGCGGCGGCGCGCGTGGTGCATCTGCCCGCGGAGGACACGGTGGAGAACTACGACACCAGCAATCGTCGGGTTCGAACCTGGCTCGGGTCGGTGCTGCAAGAGCTCGCGTCCCCAGAAACGCGCTGGCCGGTGTACGTGCACTGCACGGCAGGTCGCGATCGCACTGGGGTGGTGATTGCCGCCGCTCTCACCGCGGCCGGCATCCCGCGGGAAGCCGTGATCGGCGAGTACCTGCTCAGCAACGGCGCCCTGCGCCCGCTGATCGAGGGCGCGCTCCACGGACTTCCGCCCATCAGCGACTGGGTCGACACCGGCGCGCTACGCAAAGCGCTGCGCCTACCCGCGTGAGGGTGGCGGTCGCCGCCAGGCCGCCACCGTTTCGCCAGGGCTTGCACCGCATTTCGCCGCGGATATTTGCCTGATGTTGTTGGTACGGCGCGTGCTTCGACCCGGACGTGGCTGCGCGTCCCCCACGGTTGCTCGACCAAGTAACGGAAGCCGTGCGCACGCGCGGGATGAGCCCGCGCACGGCCAAGGCCTATCGCGGCTGGGTGCGCCGCTACGTGCTCTACCACCGGTCGCAACGCCCGGTACCTGCGTGGAAACGTTTGGCAGCCGCCGGTGTCCGACCTGACTGTCGTGAGGTCACCCCTGCTTCTTTCGCTGATGCCACTGGTTGTAGCTTGCCACGACGCTGCGGAACTGCCTCCCGCTGGGTCCAGCACGTCGCCCGCTCCGGCTCCGTCTTCTCCTCTCCACGCGACCTGCGACTTTTCGCCCATACCCAGGCTGGCAGTCTTTCCAGACCAGACGCTCCTCGATGGCGTCTCAGTTGCCGAACCCGAGCTTGAATCAACGCTGAGCTCCAGGCAGCAACTCCTTCGCTCGATCGGAGGCAAACCCATCAGCCAGATCGTTGTCCAAGTCGACGCAAACGTTTCGAAGGAGCGAATTGGCCGCCTGTTGGCTGATGTAGCAAAGGCCGGCTTCGTCGACGTGACACGCCTCGACATCCCAATGCGCGACCATTGACGACGCTGATTGGAGCACACTTCCCATCCCTTGCGCTTTACGCCTTGCGCCAAGCCCCGCCGGCGAACAACGGCCGCAACGGTCGGCCTCCCTCTTGCACCCGCAGCTGAACCGCAGGACGTTGGCCAGACATGAAGGTTTCGTCCGGCGCTGGTGACTTTGTCGAGCTCGAACGGATCAACTCAGGCTCGGGCGACGTGCAGATCACTGTCCGTGTCCGTCATGGGACCTTTTCTGGAGAGACCGAGGCTTGGGTCGCGCAGCAGTCTTGGTTCACGTTCGCGCAAGACCTGACCAAGCTTGAAGAGCTCCGCCAAGGTGAAGCCCATCTTGCAAGCATGTCACCGCGTGAAGTGGCGCTCGTGTTCCGCTCTCTTGACCGGGTGGGACATGTCGGGGTCGAAGGAACCATCGGCAGGCAAGCGTTCGACCGCAACGTGACCCTGCGTTTCACCGCATTTTCCTTTGACCCCGCGCAGCTGGTCCAACTCGCCCGCGCCGCGCGCGTCATCTCCGCGGAAGCTGGCTAACTGCCAGTGAAACCGTCGGCGGCAGCGTCGCTGCATTCGAGGTGTTCCGCGCGGCGCGGTATTATCCCCGGGCCAAGCGTTTGCCGGCCCACGGTCGCAACGGTTGGCCTTCGGCCTCCCTCTTGCACCCAAAGCTGAACAGCATGAAACCCAGCTCTTCCACGACCGCCGGCTGGTTGTTGGCGGGGCGGCAGGCAGCCGAGGCGACGTGGAAGCGCGATCCAGGATCCTCCGAACCGCTGCCATCGTGATCGCTTACGGCATGTCGCACGCTCGACCCGTCAACGCGACGTCGTTCTGGAATTCGACGCGCCGTGCGACCGGACGTGGACAGACGGACATGTCGGGAAGCAGCCTGCTGAGCTTTGCCGTGGAGTTCGCGCGGGCGAACGGCCGAAACGCCGTCTATTCGGGTTTCCTGGTTGGTGGGAAGTACGTCGCGCGCGGCCACGACAGCGAGTTCAGTTCGGTGCGCGGTCTTACAGTGCAGGGCGGACTTCTCTTCGGGTATCACATACTTGTCGGCTCAGCGCGGTACGGGCCTCATCCCGATGCGACGCGCACAACGGCCTCCTGGGACAGCTTTGCGTTGATGTTGGGTACAGCCTGTAGCCGGCTCACGTCCGTTGCCTAACCTGGCCGCTGCCGCCCTGCTGAACTCGCATCGCATCCGCTCCGCAGCCAAGCGGCGGCCCGAGCTCGCGCCGGCATTCCCTCGGGCCGCGTGGTCGCCTCCGGCGCCAACGCCGGGGCCACCGCCGCAGCCTGCAGCGGCGAACCATCTGGTGGCGGGCGAGCCGCTGGCGTGCTGGTTGCTCGTGCCGACCGGGACCACCCTGCTCGCTGCCTACCAGGTCGCTGCAGCAGACGAGCGCGGCCCAGGCCGAGGCATTTCCTCCAGCCCTCGCTCTTGCGTCCGCGGAGCTTCATCGCCGAGGAGAATCGGACTGGGCACCGCAGGCCATCACGGAGTTCTTCAGCAACGCGCTCCGACGTCATCTGCGCCGCCAGCCGACGGCCGGGTATTGCCTCGCTGAGTCGCGCTGCAAGGAGCCCGGCTACCTCGATCCCGGGGAGTTTGTTTGGATCCTTCGGCTGCGCCGCGACCCGACGAGCCGCCGACTGCTTGCGCTTTGGGTCTCGGGCGACTTCTCCATCTACGAGAACCCGGCGAGTGATTTTCGGATCCCAAATGCGGCGCGAGAGCTGCTAATCGCGGCTCAAGGGAAACGCGGTACCGGCCAACAAAGCGTTGCTCGCTTGGCTCGGTCTGGTGCCCGCAGGTGAACGCGAATACGTTCAACGCCGCGCTTCACGGCGGACGTGTTACGTCAGCGCAAGACCGCGGACGCCCTCTTGCCCGTCGCCGATGAAGCGCGCAGAGTTAGGCGCACAAAGACCATGGGTGCAGACGCATTTGTCGCCTTCTACGGCGTGCGCTTCGAGATCGACGAGGAGGCCGACGACTTCGAGTTGTTCGAGGACGAGTCCCACGAGACCATCCGCCGCGCTCATGGCGCGGACCTCGATACCTACTTCGGTCGCCTCACCGATGGGGAACCTCACTTCCTCCTCGTTGGCAAGGAGCTCTCGGTCCTCGGTGTTGAGAACGATCCCGATTGCGTGGTCTCCGACGCCGAGTTCGCCCGCGTCCAAACCGAGACGCGCAAGAAGCTCGCGGTTGCCGGCTTCTCGGATGAACCAGCACTCCATCTTCGACTCGATGCTCAGTACTAAACGACGAACGCGAGTGAAGCCGCCTAACTGGACATTGCTGCAGCCGCGCGCCGCCTGGTGACTGGTTGATGTCTTCCGTCCCGCGCGCCTGTTGGCTGTCGCCAGCCCGTGAACGGAAACCTGGCGCACGCTGCTGAATGCCAATCCGTTAGGCGGACGTACGCGAAAGTCGATTGAGCTCCTCGCACGCCTCGTCGCTGTCTGGCTCGCTGCGCCCACCCGTAAATGGCGGTTCCATCGCTACAGCGATCTCGATTGCCCTGCGTACGACCGCCGGGGTGATGGACGCGCTCTTCGCCTGTTGGAAGTACGCAATGTTGAACTTCAATTGCTGACTTGAGCCTCGCTCGAACGCCAGGTGCGACACGACAATCACGTCGATTCCGTATTCCGTGCCGATCGCGCGCCAGTGGAGCTTTGCTTCACCAACCGTGATCGGCCGCCAGCCCTTCTGCGTTACCGCCATCCGGCCATCATAGCGCCGCCTAACTTGCCAATGAACCCGCCGGCGGCAGTACTGGCTTCGAGATGTTCGGCGCGGCGAGGCGCGCTATCATCTCTTGCACGGCCGCCGCGGGTTATTGGCGGTCCGTTAGGCGGACCCCACGACCATGGACGACGCACGGCTTTTTCGCCGGTCCGAGCTTGAGGATACCCTTGCAGCGCTTGTCCGTTGCCACCATCCGCTCTCGGAAGTGGTCGCCGCCGTGCTGGCACAGCGACCCGTTGCAAAGGCGCCGCAGTATCGCGGCGACTCATCAACCGACCGATTCAACGTCAACGTCGGTGCCGGCGATGCTGAAGCCATTGTGGACGCTCTCTTCGATTTGGAAGCAGCGTCCCTTCCGCCAACCGGTGAAACCAACGCCGTTGCGATCCGATACGCCCAGCTCGTTGACCTCTGGAACGACTATCTTGCCATTGCAGATACGTCTCACTGAACTTGACCAGCCCGTTGCGCAAGCCGCCCAACAAGCCAATGAACCCGACGGCGGCGGTAGGCGCCACTGTCTTCGAGGTGTTCGGCATGGCGAGGCGCGGTATCATCACTTCCACGGCCGCGGCGGGTTATTGGCGGTCCGTTAGGCCGACCGCCCATGAACGTGCTCGGGGAACTCCAACGCTGGTACGAATCGAACTGTGATGACGACTGGGAGCACCAGTACGGCATCAAGATCGATACCCTCGACAATCCTGGCTGGAGCCTGTTCGTCGACCTAGCCGGGACTTCTCTTGCCGACCGAGAGTTTGCCGAGATCGAGGAGATGCATTCGGAGCGCGAGTGGATCGCTTGCAAGGTCGAAGGCCGCCAGTTCGTCGGGCACGGTGGACCGCAGATGCTTGAGCGACTTATTTCCGAGTTCTTGCGATGGGCGGATGCCGCGCAGCCGAATCCCTGAGATCCCTTACGGCGGATTGCCTCCGAGCGCGCTCTGCCAAGCAGCCTGGTCGTGATGTGCGGCCTAACTGCCAATGAACCCGCCGGCGGCGGGAGCGCCACTGTCTTCGAGGTGTTCAGCATCGTGAGTCGCGGTATCATCTCCGGCACGGCCGCCGCGGGTTATTGGCGATACGTTAGACCGACGTGAATATGGACGAGCGGGCAGAGCAGCTTGAGTTGTGCATAGCCCACGAGGTCCATCCCGACTTTCCGTCCGGCGAGGAGAAGCTCGGTGTGGCACTCGCCACGCTCGGCCAGCGGCCGCTCAATGGGCTGCGACATCCGCGCGAGAATGGGACGTGCGGCTGGTACCTCTGGGGCGGAGAGGAAATGTCTGAAGAAGCAGACTTCTTCCAGCCTGTCCACGTCGGCCACATGGCCGAAGTGTGTCCTGATGCCGTTCCGTTCCTCGCGCTTCCACCGGGGTGGCGCTTCCTCGTTGGCGATGGCGTTCTCGATGTCTGGTACGACGCCGATCTCCACAACGTCTAGCCGTGACGCAAGCGGTCTAGCAAGCCAATGAACCCGCCGGCGGAGGGGCGGCGTGGGCTTGGAATGTCCAGTGCGGCGAGGCGCGCTATCTGTTCCACGGCCGCCTCGGGTTATTGGCGGTACGTTAGCCCGACTGCCCATGACTATCAGCCGAAAGGACCGACGTCGTATCGTCGTGCATGGAAGGGAGTACATCTGGTACGTCGCGCCGGACGAAGACGATTGCTTTCGATCGATGCTCACCGTCGTATCGAGTGATAGGCGGGTCTTTCTCCGCTACCACCTGGTGCAGTCGGATGACACCCGCTTCGCTATCGTGCTTGGTCCTGAGTTTCGAGTGCCAGGGTGCGGAGGGCCGTGGAGACGCTTTCGGTGCCCGCAGTTCGGCTCGCCGGATGCCATCACGCCAAAGGACGTTCGCTCGATCATCCAATGGGCACATGTATCCGGAGAGCTGCCCGTCGAGGTTGACTGGACCGGACAGCCGCTGGCGCAGCCGCGTGCGGTCTAACCAGCCGTTCAGCAGTCGGCCGCGCCTGGTTCCAACTGCATCCTCCCGCCTCTCGCCCGTGGTGAGTACCACGGGCTCGCTCGTCGCGACCTGTCAGCTCACGGTCTCGTCGTGCGGCCGCTGCTGAACGGCGGTACGTTAGGCGGACTCCGGATGCCACGCGCGTCTGACAAAGCTCCACGCTTCGCCCGATGGCTTCTCGGGATGTTGGGCGCGTTTCTGGTGTTTCTCGTTCCCCTTTCTGCCTTACTTCTCTGCGTCCGATCCAGTCCGGAGACCAACATGCACCGTGTGCCGATGGTACTCGGCGCTGGACTTATTTTTTTGGTTTTCGCGGCAAGCGCCTGGGTTGCCAGGGGCGTCCTCCGCACCACCATCGGTACGGCTGTGGCGACGGACACCGCGCTCCCACGTCGCGACGCAAAGCCTGCCACGGCAACGCTGGTGGCGACGGTGCTGGCGCTCATCGCAGCTGTAGTCACCTCGATCTTGGGATGGAGCTCCGCCGCATTCGCCGCGTGGACGACCGCGCTCCCGCCTCAGGTCGACCGAACTCTCACGCTTCAGCAGGCGAGAGAACAGTACCACCACGGCATGACAATTTTCCGGCTAAGCGGCATTGTCGCCCTGCTGCTGTGCATCGTGCTTCCCTACCTCGTGTGGCGACGCTTCAAGTCGAGCGCTGACGCGGCGAGCGCGCCTGACGTTACGCCCATCTCCCTCGAATGACCTGAGCCAGAGTGCCAGCTTTCGGCCGGTGGACTCGTCGACGCTTCGCCCGAGAGCGAGCGCGATCCGAAGCTGGTCGCGTTCGGTGGTGAACGCGATGTCCTACCTGGCGCTGATATCGGCGATTGGAGCGGCGCACACTGCCGGACACGCTCGATTCTCCTTGCGCGTTTGGCGCTAGGAGCGCGCCGCCTAAAATGAAGTTTCAGCTGCCGAAGACGGTCTTGCCGACTGCTGATGTCGTTCCGTCCGCACACGGGTTTCTGCACGAGCAGCCTTCGCTGCCTTGGCGCAGCCCGTGTGCCTGTCGGGTGCTACCATCCGGTTGGGTTTGGCTGCGCCTTCGCAGCTGAATTTCGATCCGTTGAACGAAGCCGCTTCGCGGCGGGTGTCGTGACTGCCGGGTAATCGCGCGGCAGCAGCGACGTGGGGGCAGGGGTCGGCGCAAAGCGAAAGGCTTCGCAGGGGTTCGGCATGACGCCTGCGTGTGTCGTCCGACGTGATCTCCGAAGAGCCTCCTGGTCGGCGGTGCCGCAAACACCGCCGACCAAGGAGGACATCATGTCGAAACTACGCAAGCAGATGATGCAGGATCTCGACCTCGGTGGCTACGCCCCTCGCACGAAGCAGGCTTACATCGAGTGCATCCGTATGATGGCGAAGTTCCATCACAAGTCGCCGGCGGAGCTCGGGCAGGCCGAGATCCGGGCCTGGGTGAAGCACCTGGTGGACAAGAAGCAGAGCCCGCAGCGATTGCGCCAGCACTTCGCGGCGCTGCGGTTCCTGTACGGCAAGACGCTCGGCAAGCCGGCGTTGGTGTCGTTCCTGTCGTGGCCGAAGGATCCCGTGCGCCTGCCGGTGGTGCTGAGCGCCGGGGAGGTGTCGCGACTGCTGGACGCTCTGGCGACACCGCGCTTCGCGGTGTTCTTCACCACGGTGTACGCGGCAGGACTGCGGCTCGGCGAGGCGTGCCGGCTCGAGACGCGCGACATCGACGCCCAGCGCGGCGTGATCCACGTGCGTGGTGGTAAGGGCGGCAAGGAGCGGCTGGTGATGCTGAGCCCGCAGCTACTCGCGCTGTTGCGAGCGTACTGGAAGCGGGAGCGTCCGGCGGCACCGTGGCTGTTTGCGTCGCGGACGGGCACGCACCTGGCGCCGGAGGTCGCGCGCAAGGCCCTGAAGCGTGCCGCGCAGCAGGCGAAGCTCGACAAGAAGAAGGTGACGCCACACGTGCTGCGCCACAGCTTCGCCACGCATCTGCTGGAGAGCGGGACCGACCTGCGCGTGATCCAGGTGCTGCTCGGCCACTCGAGCATCAAGTCGACCACGCGCTACGCCGCCGTGTCGGCCAAGACGATCACCAGGACGCGGAGCCCGCTGGAGCGCTTGCGCCGGACGGGCTGAAGTCCGCGTGGCCGCCCGTCCGGCATCCGCCGGGCGGCCGCACTTCGACATCGCCGACATCGTGCGGCAGCACCGCGACGCGCTCGAAGCCGAGGTGCACCTGACGCTTGCCCAGCTCCGGGTGCTCTCGGCCATCGGGCTGTGCCGCACTGCCGCGCTCGGCGGCCACGTCGATGTCTGCCGCGCGTGCGGATACGAGCATCCGTCGTATAACTCCTGCCGCAACCGGCACTGTCCCAAGTGCCAAGCCCTGGCGCAGGAGCGCTGGATTGCTGCGCGCTCGAAGCGCTTGCTCGACGTGCCGCACTTTCACGTGGTGTTCACGCTGCCCGGCGAGCTGCGCGCGCTCGCGAGGTACCGCCCTCGCGCGATCTTCGACGCGTTGTTCACTGCGGCGAGCGAGACGCTGCTCGACCTCGGCGACTCGCGCCTCGGCGCCCGGCCCGGCGTCACGGCCGTGCTGCACACCTGGACGCGCGACCTGCGCTTCCACCCGCACGTCCACGCCATCGTCACTGCCGGCGGTCTCGCCACGGACTCGTCACGCTGGGTGGCGTCGAGCACCAAGTACCTGTTCCCCGTGAAGGTCATGGGCGAGCTGCTCCGCGGCAAGATGCTCGATGCGCTGCGACGGCTGCATGCGGACGGAGCCTTCCGCGGCTTCGACGCATTCGACGACCCGGAAGGCTTCGAGCGGCTGGCGACGCGCCTCGCCCGCGTGCGCTGGCACGTCTACGCCAAGAAGCCATTCCGCAAAGTGCTCCACGTGCTGCGCTATCTCGGCCGCTACACCCACCGCGTCGCGATCTCGTCGAGTCGGCTCGTCGCCATCACCCACGATGCCGTCACCTTCCGTACGAAGAATGGCAAGACTGTCACCCTCACGCCTGTGGAGTTCCTGCGACGCTTCATTCAGCACGTCCTACCCGACGGTCTGCACAAGATCCGTCACTACGGACTCTACGCCGGCGTCAACGCCCACGCACTGCCATCTCTTGCGGCCGCAACACTCCAGCCCGCGTCGATGTCACCTCCGCGTCGTGGCCCGAGCTGCTTCTGGCCATCACCGGACGCGACGTGACGCGATGTCCGCGCTGTGGCGGCGCGCTCGACCACACGCCCGTCGTCGCATCCGCTCGCGCTCCGCCTGCGCAGGAGGCCGCATGAGATCCGGCGCATTCAGGCTGTACCTCTTCGGGTGCGCCACCGCCGTGCTCCGTCCATCGCCCCCTCCGCGCCTGCCTTCAACGACCGGTGCACCGCTGCAGCCCGCCCCTCGCGCGTCACCCGGTGCCGCCCGCCACGCTCACTCCGCGCGCCGTCAGGATCCATGACCGTCTCGACCGCCGCCGCGATCCTCGAATCCCCATAGACTGCCAGCGCATTCCGCCCGCCGCTCCGGGCTTGTTCAACGCCGCGCTTCACGGCGGACGTGCTACGCCACGACGAGCCCCGTAGCGACCTCTTGTGCGTCGCCCGTGAAGCGCTCAGAGTTAGGCGGACTGATGTGGGCACTGGTCGTGTTTGCCTTCCTTTGGAATGGCGCGGCGGTTGCGCTCGGTTTGGTCGGTGCCGTGCGTCCTCAACTCCGATCGCATTGTGCGAAATGGGCCGGGCGCCAGATGCTATTCGCTGGAGGCGCGCTGGTTCTGTTTCCGGTTCTCGGCGTTGCGTGCAACGCTCTCACCGCCGGTGCCGCCACAGAGGCTGCCCATGGAATTGGGCTCTTTCTTGGTGCGAGTATTTGGCTTGCCTGCGGACTCGTTCCCATGACGGCGATGGCTTTCCTCTCCGCTCGGAAGCGCGCGCGCACCAGCGCGGCCCCTCAAGACGGCAAGAGCGAGTGACCACCGCAATCGCGAGAGCCGCCCAACAAGCACCCTGAGACGGACCGCAAGTCCTAATTTGGATTTTCGCTAGCGTATGTGAGCAACGGCGCGTTGCGCTTGCGGAGGGCGTTGAGGTAGCGAGCTTCGTCGTAGGGGGCGCGCTCGACCCAGCAGCGGTACAGGATGCGGATCCACTTGAAGGCGAGTGCCCGCAAGGCGGCGTTGTGGGAGGCGCCCTTGGCGCGATGTCGCTCGTAGAAGGCCTTGGCCCAGTAGGAGCGAGGGATGGTCTCCTTGGTCCACTCGACGAAGGTCTGGCGTAGAAACGTGTTGCAGGCGTAGCGCCAGTGCACCCAGTGTTTGTTCCCGCTGCGCTCGGTCACCGGCGCGATGCCTCCATACTTCTGCAGGGCTGCCGCGTTGGTGAAGCGCTCTCGGCGTTCACCGAAAGCAACGAGCAGCCTCGGCGCGAGGACAGGACCTGCACCCGGCAGCTTGGCGAAGAGCTGGAAGTCCGGCAGGGAGGCAGCCAGACGAGCTATCTCCCGGTCCAGGCGCTCGATGGCGCTGCAGACGGCGCGCAGCTGCGAAAGCAGGAGTGACACCGTGAGCTGTGCGGGCTCGATGACTCCGGGGTCCAGGGTCAATGCTCGCTCGGCTTTCAGCTCGGCGATGCGGCGCTCAATGGTGTCAGTGCGCCGGACGCTGTGGTCGTGGAAGAACCTCACGAGCGTTTCGCGACGCGCGCGCTGTGCGGCCTGCAGCGTTGGCCACTGCTCGAGAAAGTCCATGAACACGTCGGTGAACTTGTCGCGAAACCAGGACAGAACCAGTGGGAAGTAAGCCTTGAGCGCGTGGGTCATGCGGTTGGTGATGGCAACGCGGTCCTCGACAAATGCCCGCCGTTCCTGAACCAGCTTCCGCAACTGGCGCATCGGCACGCTATCTCGGCGCAGGGGCTCGAGTCGTTCCCGGTGGCGCTCGAAGTAGTCCAGTGCGAGCTCGGCGTCGGTCGGGTCGTCCTTCGCTCCACTCGGCACGAAGGTCTTTCGGTACCGCGCCAGCGTGCTCGGGTTGATGGGGAAGATGACAATGAAGTCGTACTCCAGCAGCGCTGAGACGATGGGGCCTTGCTCGAGTTCGACGATCACCGCGACGGGAGCGCCCTCGAAGCGCTTGCGCAGTCCTTCCACCCAGTCCTGCAGCGCCACGGGACGGTGCTGGACGACGCCTCGCTCGAGCTCGTCAGCGCCCTGCGCTCGGATGCAGACATCGTGCTTCTTGTCGGCCCAATCCAGACCGATGACAGCTGCGAATTCCGTGGTTCCTTCCTGCATGCGACCTCCTCGGCTACTGTGGGGATCGGGACATGCACAGCCAGGCCCTGCGAAGGCGATATGGTGAGCCGGTCCAGCGGCTTTCCCTGAGTGTTCGTTTTCGGGCAAGGCGCTCTCGCGGACTCGAAGGCTTGTTAGAGAGCATCACGTGCTCGGCGTTGCTGTTCGTAGTCCGCGAGTGCATGTCCCGCTTTCTATTCTCCAGGTCCCACCAAGAAACCTGACTGCGGAACGGAACACCCATAAAGCAGTTGCAGCAGGCGGTCGCGCCCCGTTCTCAGGCGCAACCGCCCGCCCCTCGCCCGTGGTGAGTACCACGGGCTCGGTGGTGGCGACTTGTTGGCTTAAGGTCTTGTACTGCGGCCGCTGCTGAACAGCGATACGTTAGGCCGACGAAGACCATGGTTGGTCTACTGCTGCGACCGCTGCTGAACGGCGGTACGTTAGACGGACGTGACCGCCACTTGGAGAGACCTGCCGGGCTGTACGTCATGTGGACGTGATCCCTTCGTGACGGTCGCGCGTGGCGCCGCTTGTGCACCATGTCTTCGCAACTTGTGCGCCTCCGCAGTGACTTCGTGGGAGAACTGGTTCGCGGAGGTCGCTCCCGACTGCCTAAAGGCAGCAGTCCTCGCACCCGACGACGCCACGACCCATGCCGACCTCGCCGTCGCCTATTCGGAAATGGGGCTCACCGTCGACGCACTTGCGGAGTTCGTGATCGCGATCGCATCGTCCGGAGACGCGACCGTCGACGCGGGTGTGTACGTGCTCGAGCACCTCTCTCCTCTCGGCTGGCAGCGTTTCTATTCCGGCTCGGTGAGCGGAATCTGACACCTGCTGCCTAACTCGCGCTGCAGCTGCCGAGCGCCGCCAGCGGGGTCAGGCCTCCGTGCACCTGCGTGCTACTATCCGAAGATGTTGGACTGGCGCTCGCAGCTGAGCGCAGGTCCGCTAGGTGGACAAACTCGTGGCCAAGTCACTCTACACCGCCGCTGGCTGGGGTAGCCTAGACGAAATCACTCGTTTCCTGGCGAACGGTGTCGATGTGGATCAGCGGTTCGGCGTCGGGATGACCGCGCTCATGAACGCGGCTTACGCCGGACACACGGAAGCCGTCCGGCTCTTGCTCGAGGCTGGCGCATCAGTCAACCTTGCGAATCCGCACGGTGTGACCGCCCTTGCTGCAGCTGCGCGCCACGCCAATGGCGAGGTGGTCGAGCTCCTTCTGGCGCGCGGCGCCGATCTAGAACTCGAGAATGAGCAAGGTGAGACGCCGTTACTAGTAGCGGCGACGTACGGACTTGCATCAATGGTCAGGCAACTGCTCGCTGCGGGTGCCAATCCACATCACCGCTCTCGACTTGGCTGGACCTCCTTGATGTGCGCAACGTTCAACCAGAGGGAAGGGTACTTTCCTCGGGACTCAATGCTCGCGCTTATTGAGGCTGGCGTGGCCGTGAACGCTTGCGCTGACGCGCATACGAGCGCGTACGCACTTGCGTTTCGCCTCAAGGACAAGAGAAAGCTCGAGCTGCTTGTGCGGTACGGCGCCACGTCTCGCGCCTCCGTTTGACTTGCCTCTCGCTTCGGACTGTTGCTGAGTCGCTAGGCGAGCCTGGCTTGCTAGCGCCATTCCGACAGCTTGTTGGCTTGCGCGCAGTCGGTGACCTGCCGGGGTTCCCACTCCCGACATGCGGTAGAGCTCGCAGAGCACGTGCAGGACGGTTCGGGCGCGGCGGTGGGGAGCGTTGCGCAACAGATCCCGTTGGGCCCTGGAACGTCGACAGTGCATCGATCCGCGAGCACGAAACGGTCCTCGCTCAGGTCCAGGTACGCGCACACGCACTCGTGTTCCTGCACTGTGCCGTCAGCTGTAAACGTGTGGATGCAGGCCCACTTCTTCTCGCTACCACTTGAGGCATCGGCGGCGCAGTCCCGCGCGAGCGTGGGCCCAGCGACGACCAGAATAACGACTGCGCACTGGCGCCTGGAAAGTCGTTGGATGATGCCCTTCGCCAACTGCACCGCCCAAGTAGCATCATGCCAGCATCTCGCTGCAAGGCCTGCGAGTTGAACGCGCATGCGGGCCGACCAGGTCAAGCACAACAAGAGAATCGGTTGGTGGTTGCGAAGACGCGGCCCAACAGGTACCTGCCGCCGGCCGTCGACTCGGTCGGCCATGGGCCTGCCTCTTGTGCGCGCAGCTGGACCGCAGGCCGTCAGACCGATCCGTTTCCGTCGCTCAGCAGGTGTGCCTGTGACGCGGCACCAACTGGTTGGGCTTGGCTGCGAGCAACTGGGCTTCGATTTGGTAGAGCAGTCCATTCGACGGCTGTGCGCCGCCATCCTTCAAGAAGGCCCTTCACCGGCATGGTAGCGGCGTGAACCGCCTCCGCACCCGTTACTCCATGCATGCCCAGAAGCCGTTGCTCTCGAAGCGATGTGCGAGCAGCGTTCCGGCGGGGCAGGTGTCCCAACCGCCCGGACCTACGTTGGTCGCGGTCCCGGCCGACACTTGGTACAGCGTGCCGGCGTCGGCGACGACGTTGCCGACGTAGAACGTCTTCTTGGCGAGATCGCTGCGCGCGCACAGCCAGAACCCGTTCGACTGAAGGTCCTTGCCGACTTCGACCGTGCCCGCTGGGCAATCATCCCAACCCGCGCCGCGCAGGCGTGCTGTGCCGAAGGCGGAGTCGACCACATCGAGCCAACCAGCATCCGCACGTACGGTTCCGAAGTACGCCTCTGCGCCGGGGGGGCCTGCGGGCAGCGGTCCATGCAAATGGACGAGCAAGCCGTCTCCCGCCGGCAAGCTCACGTGGAGCTTGGTGCCGATTGCGTCGGTCGTCGCGCTTGTCGCGGGTACGAATGCGCCGGACGTAACGTCCAACACGTCGAGCACTCCGCCCGCGCTCGCGAAGTACACGTCACTTTCGCTCGCCGCGTCGTGATCGCGATTCACGAGCAATGCGTAGCCGTCGTCGCCGACGTCGAAGATGCCCACGGTGATTGGCGCGCCGCTCGGCAGATACACCGGCGCACCGGGCGCCCGCGGGACCGTGCCGGCCACCAGCGGACCGTTGTGGAACACGTCGCTCGATGCGGCTGCAACGAGGTACTTCCCCATGGCCGAGAGCGTGCGATTGATGCTGGTGACGTCGTCGTACTGAGCGGTCGGGTTGCCGTTTGCGCCGATGATTCCGTCGCCGAAGTTTTCCGACGTCTGGGGCGGTGTCCAATACGTGAAGTACATCACCGCGCTCCCGCCGTAGGCCAACGTATGCAACGCAGCCCAGCGCTTCTCCGGTCCCGTGGTGGCGCGGTGGCCGTTGTAGCTGATCGACTGAATGTACTGGCCGAATGGAACGTGTGCGTCGAGTGCGGCAGCTCGCACGGCGGCCAGGTTCGCGAAGAAGCTCGGCCCGTCCGTGCCGTCGGACAAGAAGTTGTAGTGGTCGTAGCTGAAGAATGCCGGCTTCACGGTGCTCAGGAACTGCGCGACGTACTCTGGGTAGGTCGCCGCGCCCAACTGCGCACCCGTGGCATAGTCGGGGAGGAGATTTATCACGCCGAAGTGCGCGGGGTCGCGCGTAGCTATGCCGCTTACCACCGTCGCAAGCGCAGGAAATGCTGCGGTGCTCGGCTCGTCGGTCACGTGATAGCCGAGCAAGGCGCTGGATCCGGCGTAGTCATTCACGACGGCATCCAAGTTCGCGTCGACGTCGGTGCCTTGAGCCGCAGCGAACGTGCGCGTGTCGCTGACGACGACGTCGATCCCCGCGTGCACGGCCAACGCCAGCAACGTCTGGTTGTAGCTCGGGTTGAACGTGGTTCCATCGCAAGCATTGGCGGCGAACGTGAAGCCAGCCTGCGCGATTTGATCGACGCGGGGTTGGGTGAGCTCGCTCGCGGGCAGCCCGCACCAGAAGCCGATGGAGAGCTTTCCGGTCGGGAGCGGGGCACCCCCGCTTCCGGCCGCGCCCGAAGCGCCTGCAGTGCCTGCACTTCCGCCACTGCCCGCCGCGCCGCCGGACGCGGCCCCGCCTGAGCTCGCACCGCCGGTTCCGTTTTTGCGTCCGTCAGCGATCTGATCGTCCGACCCGCAGGAGAGCGTGGGCACCACAGCCACCCATCCAACCAGCAAAGCCATCGTGAGCGTTCGTCGCGTCATTGGATCCAGGTCCAGGATACCCGTGAAGCAGCTGGAGGGGACATGCGTCGAACCCGGGTGCCAGCTGGGATGCTACCATCCTGTTGGGTTGGCCCCGCCGTCACCTGAATTCCGATCCCGCCTCTAGTCAGACAGTGGGCACCGACATCACATTGCGCGAAGCGCACTCCGCGGACCACCCGCTACTGCTCTCTCTCGCCCGGGAAGCGTATCGCGAAGTACTGTCGTTGCAGTTCTCCGGCTGGGATGAATCGGTGCACGGGGTGCGCTTCGCCGAGAAGCTCGCGACTCTGAAGTTCCTGGTTGCCGAGTTGGACGGCGAGCCCGTTGCGGCGATCTCGACCACGCTTCACGACGACCACCTCCGCGTGAACGAAATCTTGGTTTCCCCAACGCATCAGAATCAAGGGATCGGATCCCGACTGCTGCGCCGGGAAATCGAGCTTGCTCAGTGCGCTGGCGTGCCTGTTCGGCTTCACACGATGCGCATGAACCGAGCGGTTCAATTCTACGAGCGCCATGGCTTCGTCGTCACCGCACGAGGACCCGAGTACATCGACCTGGAGCGAGCGGGCTAGCCAGGCGCGAACGGCATTCAGCGTCGAGCTGCGCCCTGGATTGGGCCGCCGGTCGTGCCCACGGCAGAAACGCGGGACGTTGGACCGACGACGTGAGCGATAGCGACGGGAAAACCCTCTGGCATGCGCACCTCGGCGCGATCTCCATAGGAGAACAATGCGGCGGTTCCGAGGACGGTGGCATCGGCGACTTGAAAGTCGAGCTATGGATGCTGCTCAAAGAGCATTGCAACGGCTCGTACTGTCCAACGGTTGACCACTTTGCACTCGCGCTGCGTGTCGGTGGTCCCGTTGCTGACTGGACACCCGAACGCGTTCACCGGGGTCGGCGAAACCGGCGCGATCGCTACATCGGCTGCGACATAGACATTCCCCGCGCGGCGTGGCGAAAAATGAACCTGGTCGAGTTGCGGGACTACCTGGCCGAACGCGTTCAATTCGCCATCCTGATGCTCGTCAAACGCCTGCGTCGTGACAAAGAGGACGTCGACGAACGGCGTCTGCTACAAGACATGAACGCCGCCCTCGCCGAGTTCCGAGCTCGCCGGCCGAAGTGACTCCCGCAGAATGCCGCCCGTACGTCATCTACATGTCTGACTTAACCGAGCCGCTCACGGACCAGGACTTGCCGCGTCCGTTCACGCACATCGGCGAGTCCGGGTGGGCCGACCGGGCTCGTGCGATCCTTGCTGCATACGAAGTGCCGTTGCCGGCTCCCGTGCCGGCCGCGGACATCGCTCGGCGCGAACGTGAGTTGGGCATCCAGTTCCCGGTAGCGTATGCCACGTTTCTTTCAGAGCTGGGTCCTGCGGATCTGGACGGGTTTCGTTTCTTGTCGCCCCAAGAAGCGACGACGCTCCAGGACTTCTACCTGAAGGCTGAGCTCTCGGAAGCCGACCGACGACGTCTGGCGGAGTTTCTGAGCGTCGTCGAGTATTGCGGCACGGACGACCCGTTCGTCATCCACCTTCCCAGCGAGGAAGTGTACCGCTGTGGGCATGATCCACTTGGGTTCTCGTGCCAACTCGCATCATTCCACGTGCTTGCACGCTTGGCGTTCTTGGCTTTGCCCACGAGCTACTATGGCTTTCCCGGAGCGAAGGTGGAGGAGCTCGTCAGACGCGCTCAAGTCGCCCTCGCTGGCCGCGAGCTCTAGCAGGCCTTCCACCCAATCGGAGCACGGCATTGGGGTACGTTCATGTCGTCGCTGGGAAGTTCGCAGCCGAGAGCGTTCGTGCTGCGTTGCGCCTCGTCGGGGTCGACGCCCGTCACCGTTTGGCACGGGTCTGAAGCGGCGGTACTCTCGCGCAGCTTCCATGGCCGCCCGAGGAGTCCACTTCGCGATCACCGAGGACGAGCTCTCCGCCCTACTCGCGTGCGATGGGGACGCGGCTCGCCTCGACTACTTGCAAGAAGAGATAGAAGAGCGGCTCTTCCACGAGGCGCCAGATCGCGTGTGCGAGAGCGACAAGGCGTGGGACGCAATCCATCGCGCGCTCACCGACGGTACTCTCGAGGTCCAGGTCGGCACAGCGGCGCTCGCCGTTCTGGGCGGGCGCCACCTGTATCAAGCGGACGACTACATCATGGTTCTCAAGTCACCGGCGCAAGTCAGTCAGGTTGCGGATCACTTGGACGAGCTGTCCGAGAAGGACTTCCGGACGGCTTACGACGCGATTCCGGCTCGCGAGTACGACGGCCTGCTTGGAGACGAGGACTTCGATTACACCTGGAGCAACTTCGAGGACCTGCGGGATTTCTACGACCGCGCGTCGGAACGCGGGCTGCACGTGCTCTTCACCGTGGACCAGTAGCGCGCCAGTGCTCGCCGCTAGCTGAGTGGCCGCGCCGCCCCGACCAACAGAAACAACCGATAGCGGCTACTTGCAGTGATTCTGCTCGTGGGTGCGGCACACGTGGTAGTCGAAGTAGTAGTAGTAGTCCGCTTGGTTGCTGTTGGGACCATTGGCGTACACCAGGAAGTCGTCACCGGTGTTCTTCCAAGTGTCCAGCGTCGGGATGCCGCTTGCGCCGCCGTAGAGCAACCACTGCTTCAGCAACTGGGTCTCGTACATGGCCCATAGCGTGGGGTGCGCGGCGTCGACGTAGTAGCCGCGGAGTTGCGGGTGGTTGAGGTCGCACTCGTCAGGCTCGCTCAGGGAGCACACTGCGCTCAGCGGCAGGGGCGGGAAGGGATGCGGCCCGCCTTCGTCGTAGCCCACGTAGAACTGGATGATGTCGTCCCCGAAGGGGTAGAGCTTTGCAAACGTCTCGGCCTTGGTCGGCTTCAGGTACGTCAGGTTGGTGTGGTACCCGAGGTAGCTGGTCATCTGGAAGTTGCACTCGTTCGCGATGTCCAGGTAGTTGGACGCGCGCGTCACCTTGAGGAAGTACGTTTCGAACTTGCCGTCGACCTTTGCGGGTAGGCCGGGCGCCTCGCGCAAGTCGTCCACGAGGCCGTCGTTCTCCCAGTCGTGGTCGGTGTCGACGTGGGTCTTGACGAAGTCCATCTTGCCCAGCAACTGCGTCGGGATGCCGGCGTCGTCGTAGACCTCGATCTTGGGCGTCGTCTTGGTGATGCAGTCGTAGGACGTGCCCTCCATCTGCATCTGGATCTTCGGTAGCTTTGCTCCCGCGCTGGCGCTCAGCTTGCCGTTCTTCGCGCCTGAGGTGCGGAACTTCCACCACAGCTCGCTGAGCTCGGTGAGCGGGTTGTTGTAGAGCGTTTCCGGCCAGGTGTAGGCGTAGGGCGTCTCCAACGCGACGCCGGGATCGAGAAAGCAACCGTCCATCGGGCTGCGACACAAGTGCTGGTGTACCAGCAGCGTGTAGTCGCGCATCTTGGCGCTCCGGTCCTGCTTGCCGGAAGAGTCGACCGCGAGCGTACGGATGTAATAGGGCGGTGCGGGCATGGAGTAGGGCGTTCCCCACTCGGTCGGGTCCTCGTCGAAGGGCGAGATCGGCCGAGAGAGATCGGTATGGTGATAGACCTCGAAGGCCACCTTGCCCTGCCCGCCTTCGGTGATGTCGATCGAGTAGCTGCCGGCCTGGCGGATGATGAACCACTGCGAGTTGCCGCCATGCTGAATGCGAGCCGTCGGCGGTGAGATGATCTCGTCCTGGTGGCACGGGTTGCCCGTACCATCGAGACAGGTCGTGTCGCCGAACTGGAGCTCGTGAGCCTTCATTGAAGGTAGCGGAACGCTCGGTGCGTCGTTGGGGCTGCAGAAGGAGTTGGCCATGCCGAAGTCGCCGCGCACCGGGAAGTGATCGGAGAGCCAGGTCACCCCACCCTGCCCATCGGGATCTGCCTGCAAGTCCCAGGCGATGGTCGAGTGTTGCATGCACAGCCGCCCGCCTCCGGAGCTGTGGAACAGAAAATCGAGGCGCTTGTCCTGCTCGAAGTTCGAGTAGCCCAAGTCCGTGGTGGAGGTCTCGAAGCCCCAGCTGTCGGTGAGCATGGCGGTGCCGTTCGCGCCGTAGCGACACGCTTGGGTCGTGCTCCCGATCTGAAGCCCGTTGCCGCAGGCGAAGAAGTCCGTCGCCGCGTTGTTCGTCACGAAGGGGTTGAAGGCGTGTTGCCACTCGTAGTTGTCGGTGGTCGGGGGCGCGGCGCGGTTGGCGCCGGGAATGTTCAGGTCGCCCGCGAAGTACACGTGTGCGTTGGGTCGTTCGATGGGCGGAATGGCGCCCAAGATCGTCGAACGCACCGTCTCGAGCTGCTTCTCGCGGATGCCGCTCCAGTCCTGCTTCTCGTAGTCCGCCTGCATGTGGGTGAAGGCCACGTAAGCAGGCTGGCCAGGTGCGGCGACCTTCACCAACCCTACGCCCTTGCTCGCCCAGCAGTCGGGCTCGACGCAATCCGGGTACACGCGGAAGGAAACGTCGTTGTGGGTCAGCGGTAGCGCGCCGTTCTGCCCTTCCAGCGCGCACTTGGAGCCCGAGCAGTTGGCGTCCGTCCCCAGGGAGGGGCCCTGCAACGGCATGAAGGGATACTTGGAGAAGATCATCAAGCCCGAGCCGGCGGCTTCGGCTTTGAAGTCGATGATCAAGAGCTCCTTCGGAACGTCGTACTGGAACTGCAACACGTCGCCCACGGTGAGGTTGTCCTTCACCGGCACGCCCTTGAGGCGCGACACGTAGTACGGGTAGCCGTTCTGAGCGAGCTCTTGCGCGAGCACCTTGCGTGCGTGGGGACTGAACACCTCGTTCAACACGACCACGTCCTGATCGGTCGCCTCGATGCGCTGTGCCATGAGCAGCGCCCGATCCGTCTCGCTCACGTCGACGTACTTGCCCGCGTTCGGCTCCATCGAGATCTTCGGCCAGCACTCGCACCCAGGAATCCCCGGCGGCAGCGCAATCGGGTCGCACGCCGTGCACAGCAACGGCGGCGGCACCGGTGAAGGGTGCTCCGCCGCCAAGTACAAGAACGCGGTGTTGTACGTCAGGATCTTGAGGTTCTCGGGCGTCGCCTGCGCCGTCCCCGCCACGGCAAGGGACGCACACGCCAAGAGACCCGCGAGCGCACCACGACATATTCGAGCCAGCATGGGCAGGCCCCAATGCACTCATCGTGCCGAGCTCGAACACGCTGCATCCCCCTGATTTTGTCGATCCGCCGCGGAACCACCCCGTGCGCCGCACGTTGCACGCACGTGCGCGAACGCGTGCCCGCGGCGCAACCAAGCACGCAAACCGTCTCCCCAACGCCCACCGTGCGGCTATTCTTCCTGCGGTCTCGATGTTGGAGCCAAGTGCATGCGGTGCGTGTGGTGGTGCACAAGTCGTCGAGCTCGCGCCATGACGCTTCTCCACGCTGCGCGAGAGCTCGTCGAGCGCGCCTCGCGGCTCGGTCATGCTGGGCGCACGATGACGAGGGACGAGCTTCGAACGCTCGACGAGAAGCTCTCGGGTGCGTACCCCTCTTGGCTGTCCGAGCTGTTGACGCTGGTACCGCTGTGCGGCCTGGAGTTGGGGTGGCAAGAGCTGGAACCCGCGCGCGACTTCGATGGCGTGGCGTGGCTCGAGTGGTGCGATGCACGCGGCGTGCTGAGTGAAAGCGTGGATTGCCATCCTGGGCTCGCGATCCTCGAAGCGGGCTACGTGAACGTGGCGTCGTGTACGATGGGAAGCGGAGATCCCTACTTCGTGTGCATTCACGATGGTGGGGATCCGCCGCTCTATCGTGTGGCGCACGACGTGAGCGATTCAGCAGACGTCATTGTCGCCGAAGCGCGTACCCTGGTGGCCCCAAGCCTCAGTGACTTCTTCAACGTTGCCAGGGTCGGCTGACGTGTCGGCGGCGTTTCGCTGGCGCGCCAGGTGTCGGCGCGGCGCGACGGGTATCGCGCCGCCCCAACAAACCCATGCAACAGGCGAGGCGCCGGGCGCGGCCCATCCGGAGTGATCGTTCAAGGCCGCGCCGTCTTCGGCGCTGGTGTCAGTGGTAGGTGAAGCCGAGCAGGACCGCGGGAGTGATGCCGCTGATCGTGTTCTTCGGATCGCCGGGGGCGTCGAAGGTGACCTTCGCGTTGTAGTAGGCGACGCGACCGATCACGCCGACGCTCCATTGGTCGCCGATCCACATCTCGTAGCCGCCGAAGATGGCGCCACCGAAGCCGATGCCGCTGCCCTTCGGCGCCGAGTCCTTCTCCGACACGCCGATGCTGGCGAGCAACAGCGCGCCACCGAAGTGGGCGCCGCCATTGGGGTCGAGGTAGTAGTCGACAAAGGGGCCGATGCCGCTGATGGTCAGGGCGCCGCCATCGGTCTCGTTGCCGTTCGACTTCAGCTTCGGCGATGGAACGTACATGCCGTAGCTGCCGCCGCCGATCACCAGACCCGGCGCGGGAGTGCCGCCGAAGGCGAGCTCGACGGGAATGCCGAAACCGGTGACGTCCGAATCCCCACTGCCTTGCTCGGGCTTGGCCTTGCCCGCCATGTATCCAAGGCCGAGGCCGAAGCGCAGGTAGAACCCATCGTGCTCATGTACGCCGGGCGCCGACGTTTCCGCCGCGTCTTGAGCCAACGCAGTGCTGCTCGCGAAGACCGCCGAGCACAGCCCGGCAACGATGACGAATCGATTCATGTTGTCCCTCCTAAGTAACGACCACGGCGCACGGTAGTGAACCCCCTCGGGCTGTCAACACACCGGAGGGCGATGTAAGACTCCTTACATGCGTACGGGTTTCCGGCCCTTGGACCTATGGTTCTGAATCAGGTCTACGTGATGGATGGAGAGCGTTCCTTGGAGTCGATGACCACGCGCAAGACCGTGCGAATCTGGGGCACGCGAAACAAGTGGAGCCTCGCACCGCACGAGGATGATCCCAGCGCACCCAGCCAAGAACGGGTGGTGGTTCTCGAAATTCAAGGCACTCCCAAGCACGGGTATCATCTCGTCATGACGCCCGAGGGCTTCTTCGCTGCGGATCATCACTACGCGAGCAAGGAAGAAGCGCTGGCCGACGCGCAAGAGCTGTTCGGCGCGTCGGTGGACGAGTGGAACATCTGACGTTTCCTGGGGCCTCGCATGAACGTTCAGCTCGTTTCGCCGACCGAGAAGCTCCGCGAGAGCTTCCTTCACGCGCTGCGGGAATTCCAACGGGAGGGGCTTTCGTGGTGGCGCGGAGGCGACATCGACATCGCCGAGCGAGACTTTGCGGCCTTCGTGGCGAAGAAGCTCGCGGATGCGCGGCCTGATACGCGCTCTATCCCCAAGACGCATTTGTGGGCCGCGAGTGAAGGGCAGTTCGTCGGGCGCATCTCCATTTTCCACGCGCTGACCGATGCCCTTCGGCTCGAGGGCGGGCACATCGGCTACGACACCGTGCCGTCGTTCCGGGGCCGCGGTGTCGCGACGGAGATGCTCCGCTTGGCGTTGCCGGTGGCGCGGGATCTCGGCCTCACGGAGATCTTGCTCACGTGCAACGACGACAACGCGGCCTCCATTCGCGTGATCGAGAAGAACGGCGGAGCTTTGGGCGAAACGCGCGCACTGCAACCCGGCGGCGCCGTGAAGCGCTACTATTGGATCCGCTTGGCGCAAGGTCGACCCGAGTGAAGACGCTACGCACCATCCGAAACTGCCCCGACGAATGGAAGCTGCGCTGTCCCCGCTGTCACTACCCGGTGCTTTCGTTCCGCAAGACTTGCTACGTGTGTGGACACGAGATGGGCCGCGAGGCTTGATCCTTCCAGAGGTTGTCGGGGCGGCGCGAAGCCCGGCCCTGACGCTTGCGGTAGCCACCGCGAGCTGCGACCCTCGAAGACGATGACGATCGAAGAGACGGTTCGAGCGTACGCGGCGGCCTGGAACGAGAACGACGACGCGCGACGAGCCGAGCTTCTGGAGACGTGTTGGGCTGCAGATGGCGTGTTGGTCATTCCCCGCGGCGAGATCGTCGGGCGCCGGGCAGTGTTCGACCTCATCGCGTCCTATCGGAGCGCGCAACCGACCCAGCGCGCGGTGGTCGCCAAGCTCGACCATCACCATCGGTGCTTTCGCATCCAAGCGCTGGCGGTGAACGCAAACGGCACGACGCAGGGCAGCCAGACGGAAGTGGGCGAGGTGGGGCCCGACGGCAGGATCACCCGCGTGCTCTCCTTCACGGATTGAGCGTTGCTGACGTCGCGGCACCATCGACACCTCGCGAGGAGTCGGCGTACGCTTCGGTGATGACGAAACGAACGCAGGGGACGTGGCTTTTCTTCGCGGCGTTGGGCGTGGCTCTCGGGACGGGAGCCTGCGGCAGTGACGACAGCTCCGGCTCGGGTGGCTCCAGCGGCTCCGGCGCCACGGGGGGCAGCGGCGCGACCGGCGGTTCCGGCGCGACCGGCGGCGTGTCGGGCAGCGGCGGCATGGCGGGCGCGGCGGGCAGCGGCGGTATGGCCGGCGCCGCGGGCGGCGGTGGTGCCGAGGCCAAGTGCCTGGCCGCCGGCGGTACGGTGTTCACGTCGTGGTGCTGCAAGTCGAACAACGGGATGGACTTCCCGAACTTGTGCTCCACTGCCTGCGGCTGCGCACCCGATCCCAGCGTTTCGGACCAGGTGAAGATGTGCAACTGCGGCACCGGCAAGTGCTGGGACGGCAGCGGCTGCGTCACCCAGTAGCGTCAGCGCCACGGGTCCCAGAGTTGCGTGGTCGCACTCGTCTCACTGCTTCAAATCGAGCTCGCGCGTCTTTGCGCCGGTCAGCCCGCCGATGCCCGCGGCCAGCCAGTCGGAGCGCTTCTCGCCGAGCCGCGTTTCGAACCAGCCCTTGGCGTCCTCCGTCCACGTCACGTGCCGATCCTGGAACGCGCGCAGCTCGGCGACGTCCTCCTGTGCCGGGAGAATGCGAACGACAATGGCGTTCGCGCCCATCTCCAGCGCGCCGAAGAACACGCCGTGGCGTCGGTATTCGTAGCGTGAGCCCGTCAACGTCTCCACCGTGCCCTTGACGGGGTTGTACTCGTCGCCGAAGAGCAGACGCGCTTCGAACAAGCGCTTCTCCAAGGCGCTCATCTTCGAGAACGGCTTTTCCATGGGGACCGAGTACGTGCGCGCCGGCTTCGGCGATGCCTTTGACTTTGCCGGAGCCTTTTTCGCGACGGGCTTTGACTTTGCGGGAGCCTTCTTCGCGACGGGCTTTGACTTTGCCGGAGCCTTTTTCGCGACAGGCTTTGCCTTTGCCGGAGCCTTCTTCGCGACAGGCTTTGCCTTTGCCGGAGCCTTCTTCGCGACAGACTTTGACTGGGTCTTCTTCTTCTTCTTCTTCTTGGCCGCCATGGCGCCAGTTCACCGTGCCCAAGGGCCGGACGCAATCGAGAGTTTCCGCGGCGGACCAACACCCAAATGCCAAGAGGTCATGAGGGTGTGGTCGCTTGGGGCATGGGCCTGTCGGTGCGCCGCGGTAACTCACGGTCCGCGAAGATGCTACCGTCGGGGGAGTGTCGATTTCTCTTGCCGTCCACTCCCTTGCGCAGTTGCTCCGCGAACGGGTCGCTTCGGATCCCGCGTTGCTTGCTTACGTGAACGCGATCGCATCCATGCCGGAATGGGTCGAGCGGCGGCGGTTGGATCTGTGGGAGAGCGAGGTGACGGCGCGTGAAGCGAAGGGTGCGAGTGCGCTCCATGCGCTGGCGCGCGGCGTCTTCGAGCTGGGCGCGTTCAACATGTATGCGGCCATCGAAGAAGCGGAAACGGCGAAGCTCTTCGAAGAGCTTCGGGCGGCGTTCGCGGCGGCGGGCGTGGACGCCCCAGCGGCGGACGCCTTCGACTTCGAGAACTGGTGAGGCAAGCTCATGAAGAAGTACGCATGCTGGGCTGTCGCGGCATTGGCGCTTGCCGCTTGCTCGAGTGACGATTCGAGCAACCCGGGGAGCGGCGGCGGTGCGGGCGCGGATGGCGGTGCCGGGACCGGGGGCATGGCAGGAACCAGCGGCAGCGGCGGCAGCGCGGGAACCGGGGGCAGCGCGGGAACCGGCGGCGCGGCGGGAACCGGGGGCAGCGCGGGGGCGGCTACGGGGCACATTCGCATCGACCCGGCGTATCCGCACTCCTTCGTGTACGACGGCGGCGCACGCTACTTCCCGATGGGGGACACGGCGTACGAGCTGTTGGGCGAGAGCGACGCCGCCATTCACCAGTTCCTGGATTCACGCGCGGCGCACTCGTTCAATCTGGTGCGCATCGGCGCCATCGCTCCGGGCTTCTGGCCCTTTGGCGGCACTCCCGCGTCGCCGGACTTTGGCACCGTGGACGAAGCCAAGATGCAGAAGCTGGACGCGACGTTCGACTACGCGAAGTCCGTGGGTGTGAACATCGAGCTCATCGTGTGGCTGTACGATGCCGAGGGCGGCAACGGCATGTGGGGGAACACCGCGCAGGAGAACCAGTGGGTCGACACCTTGGTCGGTCGCTACAAGGACCGCACCAATCTCTTCATGTGGACGGTGACGAACGAGTTCGAACGCTACCCCACGGCGGCGTACAGCTACGAAGAGAGCGACGTGGACTGGGCCAAGAGCGTCGCCGCACGCATCCACGGTATCGACCCGATCCACGCCATCGGCGCGCACCCATCGGTGTGGATTTCGGAGTTCCCGCCGCACGGCAGCTTCCACAGCTACAAGGGCACCGCCCAGCACTTGCCGCAGGTGGTGTGGCCGCTGTGGGAGCAGAGCGCCATCAGCGTGCTCAACGTGCAGAACAACCAGGGCGTGCAACCCGGCTACTGGAACAACGGGGTGACCTACGAGAGCACGGACTGGCAGGGCTCGACGTACCCGGTGACCTGGACCAGCGAGGGCTGGGACATGGAAGGCCCGGGGATGGAAGACAGCGTGGCGGAGGACTGGTCCCACGGCAAACCCGTGATCAACACCGAGTTCGGCTACCAGTTCGAAGCGGGAGCCAGCGGCTTCGGCGTCACGACCAAGCAGCTGCACTCGCCCGCCAGCGTGCGCCGCAAGGCCTGGAAGATCACGACGGCCGGTGGCTATTTCTGCATGGGCTTCGCCCACACCGCGGTTCAGTTCGACGCTACGAACATCGAGACCTGGCGCCCCGCGCAGCTCGAGACGCTGTACGACTTCTTCACGCAGAACACGCAGTACTGGAAGATGGCGCCGCACCTCGAGCTGGTGGACGACGAGAGCGCCCTCTTGGCGCTGCCCGGTGAAGAATACGTGGCCTACTTTCCGCGCGGCGGGACGCGCGACGTGACGCTGGAAGCGGGGAGCTACACGGCGGCGTGGCTGAACCCGGCGACGGGAGATCTCCTTGCGGCGGACATGGTCACCTCCACCGGCGGCAAGGCCAGCTTTGCGTGCCCCGCGAGCGGGGACTGGGTGCTGCACTTGAAGAAGACGCCGTGACGAAAGCAGTGGCGCGCGCAGGGGATCTCGATCTCGACGACGAATCACAGTTCGGGCGCTTCGTGAAGCTCATGGATGGCGTGCGGGGAACGGAAGGCCGGGCGACGTTCGCCGCGGTGTTGCGCTCGATCCATGCGCGGCACGACTACAACGCATACGCCGCCGCCGAGAACGCGTAGATGCGCATGCCGGCCGCCGAGAACGCGTAGATGCGCATGCCGGCCGCCGAGAACGCGTAGATGCGCATGCCGGCCGCCGAGAACGCGTAGATGCGCATGGCCGCTGCCGAGAACGCGTAGATGCGCATGGCCGCTGCCGATCACGGCCGCCCGCTCGCGCGGCTGGGGAGCGATCTCGTGCTCGCGTAGAGCGCCGCGACCAGGCCGAGCGGTTCTTGGCCCGCTGCTCTCTTCGAAGAAGCGCCAAGCGGCGTTCGTCGCGGTCTCGCCTCTCGCGTCTCGCGTCTCGTCTCTCGCCTCTCGCCTCTCGCGTCTCGTCTCTCGCGTCTCGTCTCTCGCCTCTCGCCGCTGACGCTTCGCGAAATCCGTTCGGATCCGACCGGTTTCGCGCGCTCTAAGCCTACGCCGCGCTTCGCGATCTTCCCGCGCTGTCATCCCCCCTCGCACTTCGCGAAATTCGTTCCTCGCGCTTGGCGAAGTTCGTTCGGATCCGAACGGTTTTGCGCGCTGTCATCCTACGCCGCGCTTCGAGGTTTTCTTGCGCTGTCATCCCCCTCGCGCTTGGCGAAGTTCGTTCGGATCCGAACGGTTTCCCGCGCTCTTATTGGTTTGCCGCGATGCCCAGCAGGGCCAGACCGAAAGCGGCACAGCCGCTGGGCGCCGAGAGATCGAGCTTGCCGGCGGTCATGTCCGCTTTGCACTGGGCCATAGTGGGAGCGTCAGCGCGCGTGGGCGCGGCAAAGCGCGAGAGGTCGGGGACGAAACGCAGGAACAGGCTGCCCGTGAGCAGCGCGCTGAGCCGGCGCAGTAGCGCGAAGGTCTCGCGCTCTCTGTCCGTAGGCGGCACACCTTGCTGCAGCGCGAGCAGGCCGTGCGCCGCGTCCGGCGGCAGATCCAGGAACATGACGAACACGGCCAAATCGTAGAACGGATGCGCGGTGCCGGCGGCGTCCCAATCCACGAGCCACACTTGCGTGCCATCCCACAGGACGTTGCTCGGGTTCATGTCGTTGTGCCCCAACACGCGCCGCGGATCCTCGGCCAGGGCGCGAGCGCCGTCCGCCAACAGTCCGTCCATCTCGCGACCCCACTTGGGGAACGCGGGGCGCGTACGTTGCTCGTCCCAGACCCGACGCGCGTAGCCCACCGGATCGCGCGCGGGCACGTTCGTGGCGTCCAGCGCTTGAAGCGCCCGGAGCTGCGCGACGAGACTCCCGAGAAATGCCGTCCGCTGCGCGGTGTCCCCCAGCGCGGCAGCGAGGGAGAGCCCCTGGATGCGTTTCGTCACCACGGCGCGGGCGCCATCGTCCACGTGGACGATGGCAGGAGCGATGCCCCGCTCTGCCACCCGCCGCAACAGCGCGATGTGCTCCTCGAAGGGCGTGTCCACGTGCGCGCCCTGTACCCGCAGCACGTACTCACCGCGGTCCGTCGTGACGGCGTAAACGCCCGCGCCGGACTTGCCCATCTGAAACGCCTCGACGGCCTTTACGGTTCCCACTGCCGAGGCGGGCAGCAGCGGGCGAAGGGATTGACCCACATCCACGGGCGGAGTCTAAGGTCGCCATGGACGACAGCAAGTTCTTCCCCGACCTGGCGCAGCAGGTCATTGCTGGCCTGCAGCGCGCACGGGGGGACGAAAGCGCGGAAGAAGCCGTGCTCAAGAAGCTGGTGAAGGATTACACGGCCGCCGCGCGGCAAGCCGGGGAAGCGGGGGAGCTGATGATCCCGGAGCGCTTCTGCGAGGACGAGTACGAGCACCACTTCTCCGTCATCGAGACCGCAGCGGGAGACTCGGAAGACGACGAGTTCCGTTGGCGCGAAATGCTGGCGGATATCTGCGGCTACTGATCCGCCCGCCGCACCGTCGCCTGTACTTTCACGGGCTTCGTGGTGGTGTCGAAGATCGGCGAGTGGGTCTGCGCCGCCTCCAAGATTTCCGCGAGCGTCGCGTCGTCCGCCTCGGCGTCGACGGAAAACTCGAGCTTCACGTTGGAGAGCCCCGGCCGCACCGGTGCGAGCCCGAAGAAGCCGTTCAGGTCGATGTTGCCCGAGACCTCCAGCTGTAGCTTCTCGACCTTCACGTCGCGCGCAGTGGCCTGTGCCGCAAACGTCCCGGCCATGCACGCGCCCAGCGCCGCCAAATAGGTCTCGATGGCCGTAGGACCGGTGTTCTTCCCGAGCAGCTCCGGTGGGTGATCTCCGCGCAGGGTGAAGTGGCGATGCATCACCTCGCCCATCTGTTCGATCTCGCGGGTGTGCACATCCAGCCCAAAGCCTCCGTCCCACTCCACGCGCCCGCGCCAGGTGAGGCGTCCTGCCTCGGGTGTCTTCTTCACTTCCTCGATTGCCTCGGTCATGGCCTCCACGTTCCAACCATTGAGCTCTGTTGTCATGTTGCCTCCTTTGCTTTTGGCTACAGGCGTCAACATCGGATCTCTGGTGTGATCTGGTAAGAGCCAAATTCGACAGCACCGTTCCGTTTGCGCCAAGGTGAACGAGATGACGCCGCTCCATGTCACTCTCGTCGCGACTCCGGACACGCAGGTGTCGCCGTTGAGCGGCTTGTACGAAACGCTCGAAGCGTTTCCGCTGCTTGCGAGCATCGAAAACGACGTGCCGACCCGTCCGTTTCACGTCGATATCGTGGTGCCCAACGACGGCGTGAAGCGAGGCGCCAGCGGGCTACCCCTGGGCGCGCACCTCACCCACGACGACGTGGAGCAAACGGACATTGCCATCGTGCCATTGATGATGGTGAGCGACCTGCACTGGGAGACCGGCCGCTACCCACGCCTCGTGCGCTGGCTCGAGCGCCAGCACGCAGGCGGCGCCGTCTTGGCATCCGCTTGCACCGGCGTATTGCTCGTGGCCGAGACCGGACTTCTCGAGGGGCGGGAGGCCACGCTGCATTGGGCCTTCGCGCGCACCTTTCGCGAGAACTTTCCTGGCGTACGGCTCCGCACGGAGGAGGTCTTGATCACCTGCGGCCCACGTGGCGAGCTGGTGATGACCGGGGGCGTGATGTCCTGGCACGACCTTGCACTGCATCTGATCGCGCGGCACGTCGGGCCCATCGCTGCCCAGTCCATGGCGCGCTTGCTGATGTTGGAGTGGCACGGCAAGGGGCAGGCGCCCTACGTACATTTTTCTCCCCGCCTGGACCACGGCGACGCGGCTGTGGCCGATGCACAGCGCTGGCTCGCGCTGCATTACATGTCGGACAATCCCGTGGAAGAAGTCTGTGCCAGGACAAAGCTCTCGCGCCGCACTCTGGAGCGGCGCTTCCGCGCAGTCACGGGCCACACACCCATCGCGTACGTCCAAGAGTTGCGTATCGAAGAGGCACGGCGACTGCTGGAACGCACCACCCACTCCGTCGAGCAGATCGGAGCCGAGGTAGGCTACGAAAACGGTGGCTTCTTCCGCCGCGTATTCCGCCGCGTGACACACCTCACGCCCAGCGCCTACCGTCGCAAGTTCCAGCTCCGCGGGCTCGGCGCTTGACGTCTTTCCTTCCGCGCCGCCCCGCAATAGAGATCGGTAATGCTCACCGAGTTCGGCGTCGACCCGCGTTGGATGGCGGCCTTCGAGCCGTGCATGAACGACTACGATTGCGGCGACCGCGCGTTGTACGAGTGGCCCAACAACGTCCTGTCCGTGAAGACCGTGGTGTACGAGAACGGCGTGATCTCCAAGCAGGGAGAGCCGGTGGATCACGCCGTGGAACCCGACGAGCTCGCCCTGTGCAAGCGTCTGTCGGACGCAATGCACGCCTTCGTGGCCGACGTGCTCGTCGGCATGAAGAGCGAGGCTGACGTCCACTGGGTGCCGTACTTTTGCGCGACCAGCGCCGGGTCTTCCGAGTTGGACGAAGCCAGTGTGCGCGCGCTCTTTGGCGGCACCATCATGCCGCTGGATCGCGTCGTGGTAGAGCCCATGAAAGAAGCGGGCAGCTTCTGGGACGACCTGTGCTCGGGAGAGGACGAAGCGACACTGGCAGCCTGGCGTAAGCTGATGAGCTTCGTCGAAGCGGAGCCGGAGCTGCAGAGCGGCTGGTTCGTGCAGATCGGCTTCTACGAGTACGGCGAGACGCTCGACTTCGAAGGCGAGCCGCCCGCAGGCTACGAGATGAAGGGCAGCTGTCTGCCGCGCATGGCGCTGGCGCTCACGAAGGCGGGCAGCGTCGTGGGCGTGTTTGGCCACGTCGTGTGGACCTGAACGCGAGGTTCCGCGGCGAGCCAACAAAGGAAGCCGTACCCTCCACGTAGGCTTGTTGGTGCGGCGCGATGCCCGTCAGATGGGCGGATTGAAGTAGCACGTGCCGGCGATGCAATCGCCCAGCACGCAATCTGCAGTCGTCGCACATGACGTCTTGCACTGCGAGCCGCCGCACACCAAGAGCCCGCACTGCACGGTGCCCTTGTCCACGCAGGTGCCCGTGCCGTTGCAGGTGTCGGGATTCGTCTGCAGGTAGGTGAAGTTGTTGGCCGGGTCGAGCTTGCAGTTGCCCAGCGTGCACACCGTTCCGCCGGGCCACAAGCGACAGCCGCCGGACCCGTTACACGTGCCGTCCTTGCCACAGGTGGAAGCGGCTTCTTGCGCGCAGTCGTTGTCGGGATCCTGACCCGCGACCACGTTGCCGCAGGTGCCGTTGGCGCCCGCTCCCTTCTTGGCGGCCGAGCAGGCCTGGCACGAGGCGGTGCACGCGGTGTTGCAGCACACGCCGTCCACGCAGTGCCCGCTGGTGCATTCTTGTGCGGAGCCGCAGCTGGCGCCGTTGGATTTCTTTCCCTCACAAGTGGAAGACGAGCAGAAGCTCCCGTTCACGCACTGATTGTCGGCGCTGCAGCTGCTGCCGCAGGTGGCTCCGTTGCATAGATACGGGCTACAGCCCGTGGTGCCGTTGCCCCCGCAGTTGCCCTGGCCGTCGCACGTCTTGGCGTTGGTCTGCGTACTACCGGAGCACGTGGCGGCGGCGCACACCGCGGTGGGCCCGTACTTGCGGCACGCGCCACTACCGTCACATTTTCCGTCGTTTCCGCAGCTGGCGGCACCTTCGTCCGCGCAGTCGTCGTCGGGATCCGTTCCGGCAACCACCGGCGCACAGGTTCCGCTTGGAGCCAGCGTCAGCGATCCATTGCAGGCCTGGCAAGCGCCCGTGCAAGCGCTCTCGCAACAGGAGCCATCCACACAGAAGCCGCTGCCGCACTGCGAAGGTTGAGAGCACGTCTGCCCCAGGTCGACTTTCGCGACGCAGTCCCCCGTGAGTAGATCGCAATACTCACCGCTCTTGCAGGACGCGTCGTTGGCGCAATCACCGGAGCAGACGTTGCCGGCGCAACTGGCGGGCTGGCACTGCTCCGACCCGGAAGCGACGCACTGACCGGCGCCATCGCACAGCTTGGGCAAGGTCTTGACGCCACCGCTGCAGGTGGTGTCGCTGCACAGCGTTCCGGCGGGGTGCTTCTCGCACGCTCCTGCGCCATCGCATTTGCCGTCGTTGCCACACGTGGAGGGCGCTTCTTCGTCGCAGTCACCACGCGGATCCGTGCCGGCTTTGGCGGGACCGCAGGTGCCGTCCTTCTCGCCGCTCTCCTTGGCCGCCGCGGCGCACGCCACGCACGGCGAGTCGCAGGCGGTGTCGCAACAGATGCCGGCAGCGCAGTGACCGGACTGGCAGGTCGCGTTGGCTGCGCACAGCGCGCCGAGGGGCAAGCTCGCCCCGCTGCCCGCGCTCCCACCACCGGTGCCGGAAGCGCCGCTCGCGCCCCCATCTACGGACGCGTTGGCCTTCAGGTCGTCCAGGCTCTTGAACGAGCACGCCGCACAGACGAGCACACAAGCGAAGGCCACCCCGCGCCCCGAGAGTCCCATGGCAGAAGTCTTACCCGTTTACCGGGAGAAATCTCGCGGATCTTCGCGAATCCGAGCGTCGACCCCTAGGCGGACGCACCCAGATCCTTCCGCGGGCGATCGTGCTTGGCGCGGTTCACCTTGCGCAGGGCTGCCAGCGCGGTGCGCCGGTCCCGCTCTGGCAGCCGAGCGACGGCGGCCACGAAATCCGAGTAGCTTCGCATCGCGAAGCTCAGGAACAGTGGGTTCGTGATGGCGTCCACCTCGCGCCACAGCTTGCCGAGGGGCGTGGTGAGCAGAGCGACGGTGAAGCCACAGGCGTCCTTGCGGCTCCAGCTGCTCCAATAGCTCACCAAGCTCCGCTTCCCCGCGAGCGCGGCGTCGAGCTGGGCGGTCCATTTCTTGGGCCACTGTGCGCTTGGGCCGCGGGCTTGGGAGTGCCCGTGGGGTGGCCCAAGCGGCGAGAGGCGAGAGGCGAGAGGCGAGAGGCAAGAGGCAAGAGGCAAGAGGCAAGAGGCGGAGAGTTGCAGGGATGAGAGCGCGCAAAACCGTTCGGAGCCGAACGAATTTCGCGAAGCGCGAGGGGGGATGAGAGCGCGGGAAAACCTCGAAGTGCGGAGGGGGATGAGAGCGCGGAAAACCGTTCGGAACCGAACGAATTTCACGAAGCGCGAGGGGGGCGGAGAGCGCGGGAAGACCTCGAAGTGCTGAGGGGGATGAGAGCGCGGAAAACCGTCCGGAACCGAACGAATTTCGCGAAGCGCGAGGGGCGGGAGCTGGAGAAGCATGGCAACCGTTTGGAGCAAAGCCGACGTTCCCTTCCGCTGGTCGCCGAGAGCACCCACGAGAGTGTTGGGGAGCCGGGCGAGCCGGCCGATCCGAGAGTGTTGGGCGAGCCGAGAGTGTTGGGCGAGCCGAGAGTGTTGGGGGGAGCCGAGAGTGTTGGGGGGAGCCGAGAGTGTTGGGGGAGCCGGGCGAGCCCCAATCGAGACCAGTCTGATTTTGTCGCGGCGGCGCGGAACCTCGCGGCCAACCTGCTACAATTTGGCATGCACAAGCATGGGGTGGGCTTTCTTGCGGTAGTGGCAGCGCTGTTTGCGGCAGCGCCGGCGCGGGCGGAGGATTCGGCGCGGGCGGAGGATTCGGCGCGGGCCGAGGATTCGGCGCGGGCGGAGGATTCGGCGCGGGCCGAGGATTCGGCGCGGGCGGAGGATTCGGCGCGGGCGGAAGATCCGCCGAGGCGCGGCCTGTACGTCCAGCTCGCGGCGGGGCCGGACTACGTCAAGGGCAGCGTGGACGATCCGTCCGTCGTCGATGGCGACTTTGCCGCCGGCGGCGCTTCGCTTCGCTTCGGCGCGGGCTACGCACCGCTGGACGGCCTCGCCCTCGCCGTCGGTTTCGACGCGTCCGTGGCCGGTGGCGAGGTGATACGCAGCGACGGCACCGACTCCGGGCTCGGAGCTTGGAGCATCGGTCCGCTCGTGGACTGGTATCCCAACGCGCAGGGCCCGCTTCACGTGGATCTCGCAGTGGGTTATGCGGTTGCGGGCTTCATGTCCGGGAGCCGAAACGGCGGTGGTGGAGGCGGCACGAGCGACGGCGGCTTGGGCGGCGCCGGCATCGGCGGCCACACTGGCGTGGGCTACACCTTTCGCAGCGGAGGCGTCGGGCTCGGACCGATGCTGTCCGTCTCCGCGCTCCACACCGAAAACTCCCACGCCACGCTGAACGCGTTCGGCGCGGCGCTCTTGATCCAGGGTGTGGTGCTGTAACCGGTCTTCGGCGATCACGTTGCGGCAAACGTCTAGGGTCATTCCCTCACGCTTCGCGATTTTCCCGCGCTCTCATCCCCTCGCGCATCGCGAAAGTCGTTCGTGCTGTAACCGCGGTCTTCGGCGATCACGTTGCGGTGCACGTCCAGGGTGAGGTGCTCGAACCGCGGTCTTCGGCGATCACTTAGCGGTACACGTCGAGGGTGTGGTGCCTTAACCGCGGTCTTCGGCGATCACTTTGCGGTACACGTCCAGCGTGCGGCGCGCCATCTTCTCCAGGCTGAACTGCTGGGCGCGAGCCACGCCCCGCTGCGCGAAGCTGAAACGTGCGTCGGGGTCGGTGGCGAGCTGGACGATGGCGTCGGCGATGGCGTCGGTCTGCTCCGGATCCACGAGCACGGCGGCGTCCCCAGCGATCTCCGCCATGCTCGAGCGGTCGCTGGTGATCACCGGGCAGCCGGTGGCCATGGCTTCCACCACCGGGTAGCCGAAGCCCTCCGCGCGGGACACGAACACCTGTGCCACGGCGCCGCGGTAGAGGGCCGCGAGCTCGTCGTCGGGCACGTAGCCGATGAGACGCACGGCGTCCTCCACGCCCTCTTGCCGCGCGGTGCTCACTAGCAGCCGTTGCGTCTCGCTGCCCAGGCGCGCCGCCCATACCAGCATGAGGTTCTGATCCGCCACGGACTTGCGGGCGCGGGCCAGCGCTTGGATCGTGCCCACCGGGTTCTTGCGCCAGTTGGCGGCGCCCACGCCCAAGATGTAGCTCGCCTCGCTGAGCCCGTAGCGCGCGCGCACCTCGGCGTCGCCCTCTCCCGGCTCGCTGCTCCAGCGCGAGAGATCCACGCCGTTGTACACCACCGTCACCTTTTCGGCGGGCACACGGAGCAACCCGATCAGGTCGTCCGCCGTGGTCTGGCTCACGGCGATCACGTGACGCGCAGAGTGGTAGCGCCGGTGATCGAGCTTCTCGCGACCGACGCGATAACCATCGCGCCAGGTGAGGTAGTGCTTCGGGTAGTGCAGCGGAATGAGATCGTGGCAGGTGGTCACCCGCGGGCAGGGCAAGTCCCCGATGGGCGTCGCGTTCGGGTGACCGGTGTGGATCAGATCCGGCGCCACGCTCTGCGCGGCTGCCGCCAAGGACACGCGCACGCGATACGCCCAGTTGGCGTGCGCGCGGGCCGGCACGCTCAGATCCGTGAGGCGCTCCACGGCGCCTTCGAGATCTTCCGTCACCACGGAGTTGCCGACCCAGCCCAGGCGCTCGATACCGAGCACCCGCAGATCCGTGGTCTCGCGTTTGGCCCGCGCGATACCCAGGGCGAGATCCGCCACGTAACGCCCAATCCCGCGCGTGCGGGTGTTGGTCGCGAGCACGGAGAGATCGAGAAGGGTGGTGGCCATCTACTCGGGCGCGGCCGCGCTCGCGCTGGGCGCGGGCTTCACGGGCTTCACGGGCTTGTCCGAGTCCTCGATGTCCGGCGGCGTGTCGCCCTTCTGCACGAGCACCGGCGCGTCCCGCACCGTGAGGCTGTCCCCGGTGGACGCTTGCAGTCGACCGCGCAACACCTTGCCGTCCTGCTTCACCAAGAAGAAGCCGGTGAACTTGCCGTCTCCCGGCTCCTTGGGAACGAGCCGCACGCGGAACGAGGTCTCGTCCACCTCGCCGGAAGCGACCAGCTCGCCCAGCGGGCCCTTGGAGCTTCCGACGATGGTGCCGCCTTCCGTCACGTCCAGAGAAATGGTGCCTTCACCGCTGCCCGCACCGCCGTCGTCTTCGGCCCAGTTGCGGACCACGCCGTCGCTCTTGCTCATCTCGATGAGATAGTGCTGCGCGTCGTACGCTCCACTGAAGTGACCCACGAACCACGGGAGCTTCTTTTCCGGTGGGGCCGCGGAGCTGGCAGCCGGCGCCGCGACTGTTGCGGCCGAAGCTTTGGGTGCTGCCGGCGCGGTCTTCTTTTCGTCGCAGGCGGAAACCGCGAGCACCAGTGCCAGGAGCAGGACTCGTCGCTTCATTCGTTCCCCGTGGACAGCGAGCGAATGCGCACGCCGACTTCACCTTCCACGCTCACGAGCTCGCCCCGCGCGACCTCGCGCCCGCCGATGCGCAGCACCACCGGATCCGCGATGCGATGCCCGGTCTCGATCACGTCTCCCGGTCGCAGCGCGGCCCATTCCCGAGCGCTCAGGGTCACGGAGCCGACCTCCACGCGCACCACCAGCGGAGCCTCCGCGATCACGTCCCCCACGTCGCCTTCGCCGTCTGCCATGTCCACCTCGGCGCTCAGCGCCACGAGATCGCCCCGTACCACGATTCGACCGTCGGGCGAGAGATCCACGCCCAAGCCGTGCTCCGTTCCCGGCGCAGCGAGCGCAGCGCGGCCGGCGCCACCCGCGTCGATCCAGAGCCCTTCACCCGGAAGCCAAGCGTCGCCGACTTGCAGCGCCGTCAGCTCGCCGGGATCCGCGAGCCCGAGCGCCACCACGACGCCGAGGGCTACCGGTGTGTGTCCCAAACGGGACAGCACCCCGCCGACCGAACCGCGCGTGGGCTGAGGGGGCAAGCGCACCCAGGCGCGCGCGCCGAAGCCGCGACCATCGAGCAGCACCGTGGCCACGGCCTCGACGCCGGGCCCGGCCGCAGCCGGCAGTGACGGCCACACCGACAGCAGATCCTCACCGTGCGCGCGCCGTGCGATCTCCATCACCAACGCGGCGAAGGCACCCCGCAGCGCGGGGTCCGTCGGACGGTGCGGCGCGCCGAGCTTCACGGGCTGCGAGAGCAAGCGCGCCACCGCCGTGGCCGCCAGCTCGTCGTCCACGGTGAGCGTGATCTCCGCCGAGCCATCCCGCGTGCGGGCGGAGATCGCCGTGCCCTCGGTCGACGAGGGCGCGTCTGCCGCGCGGATCTCCTGCAGCACGACGATCACCTCGCCGGCCAACACCGCCGACGCCGCCTCCGACAGCCGGTCCACCCGTACCGCCCGCGCCACCGCGTGGCGCGCCCCGGTGGAGAGCGCGACCGCCGAGTGGCTCAGCCGCTCCAGGGCATCCCAAGGGTAGGGGGAGATCCGCATCCGACCGGCATCGTACACAGCCTCTCCCCCATGGATAGACGGGGGATTTTGTCGGGGCAGCGCGGGTACACATTTGTGCAGCGCACGTCAGGGCTACGGACCGGGGCGTACCCGCGGCGCACCAACATCCAGGCGCGGAAAGCCGGCAGGGAAACCAGCGCTTTTCGCCTGTTGGGCAGAGCATGGTAGCCTCGGCGGCGGAGGCACGATGAAGCGCTTGGTCGGAGCTCTGGTGGTGGCAGCGGTCCTGATCCCCTCGGCGGCAGCGGCGCAGAAGCCCGCAGCGAAGGACAAGGCCGCGGCCAAGGGCGACAAGGGCGGCGACAAGGCCACGACCGGCGGCAATGGTGACGTGCGACGGGATCCCAACGGCATCAAGGGCATCAGCCCGTTCTGGGAGAACGTGAAGAAGGGCGACGACCTCTACGTCGCGCGCGACTTCGACGGTGCCATCTCCGCGTACAAAGATGCGATCACCAAGGAGCCGCAGAACGCGCTCGGGCACTATCGCATCGGCGAGGCGTACTTGGCGAAGGGCAGCATGAAGGACGCCGAGGAGTCCTGGGTGGCGGCGCTGCGCTACGTCGGCCGCGACGGCGGACTGAAGGCGAAGATCTTGTTCGTGCTCGCGGACCTGCGGGAGCGCCAGAAGTCCTACGACGACGCTACGGATCGCTGGATCGCCTACGAGACTTTCGCCAAGCAAGCGACGCAGACGAAGACCTATCCGGCCACCGCCGCGGACCGCAAGAAGCGCGTCGCGGAGTGGAAGCAGCTGCTCGAGCAGTACGGTGCGGTGAAGAAGCGCATCGAGCAGCGGCTCAAGGAAGCCGACGACAAGGCCAAGAAGAGCGCGCAGTAGCGGAGAGAATGGTTCTTCAGCGTCGGCTCATCCAGTTTTGGACGGGCGGCAATCGCGGCAACTTGACCGCTTACGAACGGGGGCTTCTTGCCTGCTCGCTCGAGGCGGGCTCGCTCGGCGCCGTGCCACGCGGCTGCGCGCTCATCGTAGGGCAGGATCGGCAACGTGGGTCGTACTACATCGTTCAGGAAGGTCTGCAGCGCTGTCCTGCGTTTGCCGCGAGGAAGCCGCTGCACACCGAACTGGAGCTCGTGCCAGACCGGTGCGCATATCGCGCACGCACCGCCGTGGACGCTCAACTGATCGAGGACGCCGGGATCTGATCTCGTAGCTCTTGAGCCCAGTCCCTCTCCACGCCTACTTCACTCAGATCCGCCTCTTTGCGGAAGGTCTCATAGGCTGTCATGAACGCCACGCGGTCGCCGTGTAGCCGTGCGTATCGCGACGTCGATAGCAGGACCGCCACTTTCTTCCCTCGCCGGGTCAGCTCGACATCCGTCCCGGCGGCGACCTCGTCCACGATCTCCGCAAGGTTCGCGCGGGCGTTGGCCACCGTGTAGCTCTTCACCATTCAAGTAGTGTACATTTAGACCCACTATTCACCTGGGTTGACCACAACAGACGCCACTCTGAAGAGAACGACTGACGGTCGCGCTGCCGTTGCCGCGCGTCGTTCGCGGGCGGGCGCGCGCTGCCTTCTGAGCCAAGCGACCGGAAGAGCACAACACGAGACGAGCGCGAACTGACGACAGAATTCGTTCAGTGCCGGATGGCGCCCGGCTTGTCGTGACGTCATCGCGCTGGACCAAGGGCGTGGGCTTTGCCGGGGTGGACCCGCGGAATTGATGGGGTCTGGGGTGCACGGAAATCGGTTTACATAGCAACTGATCTAGGCGCGTCCGAAGCCCCTGATCGTTGCATCCGAAAGGGTTCGGCAGGCTTGAGAAGGGCAGAACGGGGACGCCCAGGGGTCATTGGCGTAGGAAAATCAGTTTACATAGCAACCGATTTGGGCGCGACCGCTCCCCCCTGATCGGCGAGCTCGAGCTGGGCCGGAGAGAGAGCCTGAAAGCGAAGCTCGAGCACGCCCAGGATCTGTGACGATGGATCCTCCAATGGTCGGATCTATTGCAGAGGCCACAATTTGAGCGCGGCCAAGAAGACCTTCGGCCGCGAGTGCTTCGGCGCGCCCTGGCGCTGCTTGTTCCGCGATAGGCGGGCTGATTCCGCGCCGAATCGACAAGCCACCCGATGAAAAGATCGTCGTTGAGCCGCCGCTTTGCGAGGGAGGACCGACTCAGGTGAGCACTGGGGTTAGATGTACACTTCATCGAAGGGAAGAAGCGGATTCCGCTGCGGCTCACGGGGCGGCGGCGTCTTTGTCGAGGCCGACGACGATGGGCGTCGCTTCGGTGCCGCGCCCGATGGACAGCCAACGCGCGGCGTGCCCGAGCTCTGAGCGGGGAGGCGCCGCGGCGGAAACGGCTGCGGCGGAGGCCGACGGCGCGGGTACCGGCGGGGCCGCGGCTGCGCGCGGGCGCTCGCGGCGGGGTGCGACGGGCCGCTCGGCGCGGGGCGGCTGCGGCGCGATCTCCGCGGGCGCACGGTTTCGGCGGTGACGGCGGGCGGCGCGGCCGCGCGGGACGGCGCGCTGGGCTCTGCGGCAATGGCCGGCGCCGGGCGCGCCGGCGCGCCCAGCAGCAGCATCGTGAGCACCCCCACCGCGGCGCCGGCCAGACCCCAGCGCAGCAGCGATCCGACGCTGGGCGCCGGCGCGCGCGCCACGGTCGCTTCATAGCGCGCGCGGGCCGCCGCGATCTCCACGCGGCTGGGCGCGTCTTCACGAAAGGCGCGGCGCATGCGCGCCAGGGCGACGGGGTTCATCGCTGTGCCCCCCCGGCTGCGTCGCCAAAGTACGGATCCTCGCGCAGTAGCTTCGCGAGCTGGCGATGTCCGTCGCGCAGTCGCGACTTCACGGTGTTTCTCTTGGCGCCGACGATGTCCGCCACCTCGTCGATGCTCAGCCCTTCGAGATCGTGCAGCACCACCACGGCGCGTCGCTTCGGCGCGACGCAGGCGAGGGCGGCGCGGAGCCGCGCGACGCGTTCCCGGCGCAGAAGCTCTTCTTCGGCTAGGGGCGTCGGGTCGTCCCACTCCGGCGCCTCGCGCCCCACGATGAACCGTCGAAAGAAGCGCGACGACCAGCGCTCGTGGCTGACGAGCGCGTGGTAGCAGATGCGATAGGTCCAAGTGGACAGCTGCGAGCGGCCCTCGAAGCTCGGCAGCGCGCGGAACGCCTGCTCTGCCGCGATCTGCACCAGATCGTCGAGCTCCTGGTGACGCGCCGCCGCGATGGCCCGCATCTGCGTGTACACCAGCTCGAACACCTGGTCGGCGAGGTCCGCCGCCTCGGGTTTGGCGGCGAGCTCGGTCCAGCGATCGACGGCGGCGGCCATGGCTATCCAGTTAGACGCCCGGCGGCCGAAGGCGGAGCACTCAGCGCGAGACGCCGAAGGCAATTTTGGCGACGGAACCCTGTTTCAGCAAATCCAGCACGTGCACCACGCTGCCCCAGGCCACGTCCTTGTCCGCCCGGATCACCGCGCGAACGTCCGGATTTCCGTCGTGGGCCTGCTGGGCGATGCGCCGTAGATCGTCCACGTTGCTCAGCGGCTTGCCGTTCACGGACACGGCACCGTCCCGGGTGAGCTCGACGCTCAGGACCGGCGATACCGCTTCCGCCGTGCCGGCCGTGGGTAGCGCCACTGGCGGCGCGAAGTCTTCCGTTTTCGGCAAATCGTAGGGCACGGCCTTCACGGGTGGCGGCGTGCTCTCGCTCTCTCTCGTGCTCGTCGGCGTTGCCGGTGCTGCCGCAGGCGTCGGCTCCGCGCAGCGTGCCGGAGGCGGCGTCGTTGTACTGCAACCGGCAGTGAAAACTACAAATAGCGACAGCGCTGCGCGAATCATGGCGCCGATCTTATGCGTCGAGTTGCGCGCTGCACGGACAAATCGAACCTCCGCCGGTTGTGCACCCCTCGCGTCTCGTGAGAGAAGGAAGGATCTATCCTCAGGCCAATTTGCCGAGGATTGCAAAAGGGAAGAGATCAATGAGACGAGACACGAGGTCCCTCTACGGGGGACTGATTGCGGGAGCGGTGTTGCTCCTCGGCGCTCTGGCTCCCATCGGTTGCGGAAGCGACTCGAGCAGCTCGTCGCCCGGTGGCGGCGGTTCGGGGGCAACTGGTGGCTCTGGAGCGACCGGCGGTTTCGGCAATACCTCAGGAACCGGCGGCGGAAATGCCGATGCCGGCCCGCAGTGCCCTGGCGCGACCTTGTGCAACGGCGCTTGTGTGCAGACCAACTACGATCCGGCGAACTGCGGCTCCTGCGGCAACGCCTGCGCGACGGGTGAGGTGTGCTCGAGCGGCACCTGCGGCCTGACGTGCACCGGCGGCAGCACCCAGTGCGGAACGACCTGCACCAACACGGACGTGGATCCCGCCAACTGCGGAGCGTGCGGCACGGCCTGCGCGACGGGTGAGGTGTGCTCGGCGGGAACCTGCGCGTCCCAGTGCCTGGGTGGCACCACGGACTGCGGCGGCAAGTGCGTCGACACCGCCCTGGATCCGGCGAACTGCGGAGCGTGCGGCACGGCCTGCGCGACGGGCGAGGTGTGCTCGAACGGCACCTGCGGCTTGGCGTGTTCCGGCGGCACTTCCAAGTGCGGGACGGCGTGCGTGGACACCAACACGGATCCGGCGAACTGCGGCGCGTGCGGCACGGCGTGTGCGACGGGCGAGGTGTGCTCGGCGGGCACCTGCGGCCTCAGCTGCGTGGGCGGCACCACCAAGTGCGGGACGGCGTGCGTGGACACCAACACGGATCCGGCGAACTGCGGAGCGTGTGGCACCGCGTGCGCGACAGGCGAGGTGTGCTCCGGCGGCACCTGCGGCATCGTGTGCGCCGGCGGAACGACCAAGTGCGGGACGGTTTGCGTGGACACCAGCACGGATCCGGCGAACTGCGGCACGTGCGGCACGGCGTGCGCGACGGGCGAGGTGTGCTCGGGCGGCACCTGCGGCCTGTCGTGCTCGGGCGGCACCACCAACTGCAGCGGCCAGTGCGTGAACCTGCAGACCGACGTGGCCAACTGTGGTCAGTGCGCGAAGCCCTGCGCTACGGGTCAGGCGTGCGTGGCCGGCGCGTGCGAGCTCACTTGCGGTGGCGGTACCACCAAGTGCGGCACGGCCTGCGTGGTGCTGGACAACGATCCGAACAACTGCGGCGCCTGCGGTACCGTGTGCGCTGCAGGTAATTACTGCGCGGCGGGTGTGTGCAAGGCGGCTTGCTCCAATCCGACGCCCACGGTGCTGTTCACCGAGGACTTCTCGAGCAACGGCGCCGGTTGGACGCTGGGGACCGACTGGGGCATCGGCAACGCCACGGCTTCCAGCGGGCAAAACCACTTCAATCCGGATCCCGCCACGGATCACAGTCCCTCCGGTAACGGCGTGGCCGGTGTGGTCATCGGTGGCAACGCGCCAACGGCCCAGCACGGCTTCTACTACCTCACCAGCCCCATCATCAACGCGGCGGGCGCCACGTCGCTGCAGCTGAGCTTCTGGCGCTGGCTGAACAGCGATTACACGCCGTTCATGCAGAACAACGTGCAGGTGTTCGATGGCACCAACTGGGTCACTGTGTGGCAGTCCGGGCCCTCTCCCGGCATCCAAGACAACCAGTGGACGCAGCTCACCTACGACATCAGCGCGTACGCCAACGCCAACCTGCGGGTGCGCTTTGGCTACAGGATTGGCAACGCGGGTGTGTACACCGTGTCGTCCTGGAATCTCGACGACGTCACGGTGACCAAGGTCACCTGCAACTAGTCGTCGAAGCGACGTGAACCGTGCCCCCCGCTGGCCGCGCCGGCGGGGGGCGTTTCTTTGTGGGCGCGGGGTTCCGCGGCGTCGCGACAAACCCAAACATCGAGCCTTGGTGGAAAAGGGCGGCTCGAGTGGATTTATCGAGGCGTATCGAGCTGGAAACGACGCTGCCGAGCTTGCAGGATCGAGCCGGGAGGAACTTTTCGTGACGAAGGGTGTCGCGAGCGAGATGGCTCAACCGGACTTGTTGCATCCGACACCGCGGGTGCGGGTGGATCCGCAGGGGACGCGGCTCGCGGTGGAGCTGGCATTTGCCGGAGGCACCGGCGGCGGGCTGTTCGAGGAGACGCTGGATCGCGCGAGCTTCGCGCCTTCGAGCTGGGAGCCCGCGGCTTTCATGAACGACCTGTTCCTGACGCGCTTCGTGGCGGGCTGCTTCAAGATCCGACTGGGCAAGAACGAGGTGCTGCCGCTGGGCACGCACCTGGTGCGGCTGCTTGGGCAACCTCCCAAAGAGCTGGCCATCGTGGAGCACCGGCGGGCGATCCTGCGGGAGCTGTCGGCGTCGCCGGAGCTGGTGAAGGAGCTCCGGGAGCTGTACGTGGCGCTGGCGCGGCTCCGGGCGCTGCTGGAGAACACCGGCGGCGGGCGCGATTGGGATCCGGTGCGGCGTCAGCTCGACATATTGCAAGCGCTCAAGCTGGTGTTCGATCGCATGGCGACGGGGTTTGCGTCGTCGCGCTCGGGGCTCTCGGTGCTGGCGGAGTTCGGCTTGCGGGTGCAATCGGGGGAGCCGTATCAGTCACTCTCGGATCTGCTGCGCTACGACGAGCGGCGCGCGACCCTGAGCTTGAACATCGGCGTGGGGGCGGACGGGCGCATCCGCGGGTTCGAGGTGGTGTCGGTTCAAGAAGACGCGGACAACCCCTTCACCAGCTCGCCGCTGCGGCGCCTTCTGTCCAAGGTGGAGCTGTTCTTGCGCGGCTATCGCTTCGGTGATGGCGAGGTGATGGCACGGCTGGTGGACGCGGTGTTCTCCGGTGTGGTGGACGAGGTCGTCGCGCTGATTCAACTGTTCGGCGACATGGAGCTGTATCTCGGCGCCATCGGGTTTGCGGAGCAGGCTCGGGCGGCGGGTCTCGAGGTGTGCTTGCCGGAGCTGGTGGAGCCCGAGGCGCCGCGGAACCTCGAAGGCCTGTTCAATCCGCTGCTGCTCATCAGCGGGATCCAGCCGGTGCCGTGCAACCTGCAGACGGCGGAGCTCTGCACCACGGTGCTGGTCACCGGTCCGAACTCCGGCGGCAAGACGCGGCTCCTGCAGTCCGTGGGGCTGACACAGCTGATGGCGCAGTCCGGCTTGTTCATTCCGGCGCGGGCCGGGGCCGTGTCGCTCACGTCGAGCTTGGTGATGTCCCTGATCCAAGAGACGAAAGCGGATCAGGCGGAAGGCCGGCTCGGGATGGAGCTGATCCGCATTCGCGATCTGTTCGAGCGCCTGCCCCCGGGAGCGATGGTGCTCTTGGACGAGCTATGCTCCGGGACGAACCCGAGCGAAGGCGAGGAGATCTTCGAGCTGGTGGTGACCATGCTGGCGAAGCTCCAGCCGCAGGCGTTCATCACCACGCACTTCTTGGCCTTCGCGGCGCGGCTCGCGCGAGAGCAGAAGATCCCGAAGCTCGCCTTCATTCAGGTGGAGCTCGACGAAGAACGGCGCGCCACGTATCAATTCTCTCCTGGCGTGGCCACCACGTCCCTCGCGGGCCACGCGGCGGAGCGCCTGGGCGTGACGGGGGAGCAGCTGGAGACGCTCATCGAGCGGAACATCCAGCGCTGGAAAACGGCCGCTGAATGACGCTGCTGGCCAACAAGAAGATGTCCCCGGAGCTGGCCGCCCGGGTGCGCGCCAGCGTCTCCGGCCGGGGACAGTCCGGGGCGCGGCTGCCGCCGCGGATGATGGCACTGGTGCGCGCGGGGCTGTTCACGGTGATCGTCGCGGGCATCGCCTGGCTGTCGTGGACCTTCCGGCGGGCACAGAAGGAGATCGACCGGCAACGCGCCGAGCTCTTGGAACGCGTGCGGCGAGAGTCCGCCGGAGTAGACGCGGAATCTCTGGAGCCGCGGCTACGACCGTGGCTCACGCTGTTTGCCGGGCGTTACGACGGCGACAAGGTGTCGGATGCGCTGCGGGCACCCGGTGCCCTGGAGAAACAGCTGGCGGACGCGACCATCTACGTGCGAGGTCCGGTGTCCGGATTCGGCGGTGGCGAGCTGGCGGAGAGCGCGGCGCACTCTTACGAAGACGCCTTCGTGCGCTGCCTGGTGAAGCCGCCCAAGAAGCGCACGGAAAAGGAGCTGCGCCGCCGTGCGCGCAGCCGCAGCGAGCTCGACAACGTGCTTCGCTTGCACGACGCGTTGGTGGGCGCCGCGTTCATGAACGAGAAATGGCAGGAGCTGGTGGCGACGGCGACCTCACCGGACGAGCTGACGCGCCTGTCCAAACAGCTGGACAAGGCGCCGCTGGAGGAGACGCGCAAGGCGGCCAAGGCTCGCCTGTTGCTCGTGGCCATGGACGAGCCGGGGGATCGCGAGAAGCCCGCGGAGCTCGATGGCGAGCGGCCGCACCAGGTGCGGGTGGGGCTCGTGGATCTGGCGTCCAAGAAGGTGTTGCTCAAGCTGCGCCGTCCGGTGGATCCGAGCTGGGTGTCACCCGCGGCACGCGCCGAGCTGGCCAACGGCATAGACAGCTGCGCACTGGCGCTGGACGTGCGTGAAGCCATCACCACGCCTGTGGCATCGGACGCACGTTGAGGGCGTAATTTTGCTGGAATTCCCAGCTGGAACGGTTTCTGCTCTCCGCTTCTGCCATGAAGAAGCTCGCACTCGTTGCAGTCACGTTCCTGGGGGGATGCACCACGCTCGGCCCGATGCCGGCCACCACCGGGATGGTCGCGCCCGCCGTCGGCAAGGCCGGGGTGGAGCTGCAAGCTGGAGCGGTGCCCGGGTACTACCTGAGCCAGTCCACACGCGAGGAAGCGAAGGGCACGGCCATCGGCCAAGCCGGCGGCATGATCGAGCCGGTGGCGGGGGTGGGCGTTGGCGCGCGCTACGTGAACAGCGCCGGGAGCGACGGCTACGTGGAGCCGATGATCCGCTACCGCACCCACGTAGACCAAGAGAAGCGCTTCACCGCCGTGGCCGTGGGTTATGGCACGCACGCCAAGGGCGGCGAGAGCAAGGCCGACTACAGCGCCACCCGCGGCGGCCTCGAGCTGGGCGCGGATGCGCTGGTGTCGCCGGAGAGCAAGTGGGCGGAGGTGCACGCCTTCGCGGCGGCTTCCGTCACCGGGCTGGACGTCAGCGGGCACTACTGCATGGACGGCAAGGGCTACGGTACGGATTGCGGTGACGCGGGCGTGGCCGTGGCGGCGGATGCCGGTGGCTTCTACCCGGCGGGCACCGCGGGCGTCGCGTTGGACTTCGGGCGTCACCTGGACTCCGTGTTCCACGGCGGGCGGCTGGCGCTGATGGGCAGCGTGGGGACGCAGCCGGCGCTCCAGAACGCAGAGCAACAGAGCGCACGGCCGTACGTTGCCGGCGGGCTCACCCTGACGCTCGGGGGTGGCGCGTCAAAGTGAGAGCACGCGCAACATCGGCTCGACGAACAGCGGGGAGCAGCCGAGCACCGCGCACACGGTCCACACGTGCTGCGCGGCGCGCGGCCAACGCGCCACCTGAACGCGGGTTTCGCCCACCGCGATCAGACCTTGCGCCAGGAAGAAGCCGGCCATGGGCAGCGCCCAACGGACGCCGATGGGCGCCGCGACGAGATAGAAATGGAGCAGGGCGCTGGTGACGAACCCCGCCGCGACGCCGAGCCGCGCATGACCGCGGCGGGCCAAGGGCAAGAATGCGTGGCGACGGAACCATGCTTGCACGTTGAGGTTCCAGTGCTCGCCCCAAAACTGACGCACCGTGTGGGCGCGAATGGGGGAGCGGTGTTGCGTCGGTACGCGCAGACCGCCGGCCGCGAGGACGCCCACGGTGAGCGCATTGGCGGCATCCGCCGCGGCGTACACGAGCACGGCACCGCCGAGCCAGCGCAGGGTGAGCCCCGACGCGCCGCCCACGGCGGGGGCAACGCGCACGACGAGCGCGAGGCCCAGCGCGCCGAGGGTGGCGTAGGCGATGAACGTGGCGAAGTGGCGGAGCTCGAAACTGCGGGGGATGCGCCGGCGCGCGCGCACGTCGAACACCGCGAACATCAGCCACACGCGGTCCACTGTCGGCCACTGACGCGAGTCCCGCGCGAGGTCGATGGCGCGCACGACGAACACCATGCAGCCGAAGGCGAGCAGCACCCGCGCGTAGAGCGGCTCGACGAGCAGCGGTAGTGCCAGGGTCGTCAGGGCCAGCGCGACGCCCAGCGCTCGCGTGCGCCCCGCCGTCACGACGCCCACGGCAATGCCAGCGACGGCAAACGCAGCCAAGGCGACGGGGGCGGACAGCATCAAGCGAGCATGTAGCAAGGCACATGCCGCGCAAATCCGCGACGTTTCCCCCGTTGCGCCGCTGCCCACCGCACTTTGTGTCAGCGCCGCCGCAGGGGCACTGCCAATTCGTCATTCATCATGGGGATGTTGGTCCGGCGCGAGCCCCGTCTTGTTTGCGGAAGGCGAGGAGCGCAAGATCACGGCGCGATGTCGGACGACCGCGATCGCCGTGCCATCCTCGCGCGCCGCAAGCTGCTCGTCGCGTCGGCCCTCGCCGGACTCGCCGCCACCAGCTGCGACAAGGTGAATCCGTTTCGGCCGTGCCTGTCGCCGGCGTCGATCCCCGAGGGCGGGACGACCAATACGGGAGGGCCGGCCACGGCGCAGCCGTGCCTCGAGCCGATGCCGCCGCGGGACGCCGGCGCTCCGGAGCCGTGCCTGTCACCCCCGCCGCAGCCATGCTTGTCGCAAACCGCGCCGCAGCCGTGCTTGGCTCGAGCGCCACCCACCGACGCAGCCGCCGGTGCGGAGCCAGAGCCGCAGGTGTGCCTGAAGATCGCGCCGCCGCCCATGCCGAAGAAGTAACGCTCGCGGAAGGGTCGAAGCAGTGGCGTGCGCGGGTTCGGGCCGGCAGTGCCCGCGGCGGACCAACACCCATTGCAACAGGATCGCAACAGCGTGATTCCCGCTTAGCGCCTAGCTTCGATGGCGGAAGCGAGGTTTCACGATGCACCAGTGTTCCGCCTTTGAATTCGCGAAAGTGCAGCTTTGGGCGCTTGCCGTCGCCGTTGGCGTTTGGCTTGCCCCGGCCATCGGGCACGCAACGACGATCGTGGTCGACACCACGGCGCAGGCCACCGCCACCTCCGCGGCGGACGGGAAATGCAGCCTGGCAGAGGCGATGGTGGCCGCGAACACCGACGCGGCGGTCGACTCTTGCGCCGCCGGTCTGGGCAGCGACGTGATCCAGATACCGGCGGGCAACTACGAGCTCTTGTTGCCCTACACCACGACCCAACCGGGCGACGCGCTGCCGATGGTGTCCAGCACCATCACGCTGCAGGGACCGACGGCGGGAACCGCGACGCTCACGTTCAATGCGGCGGCCTCGACCCTGCGCCTGTTGAGCAACATCGCTCCAGGGCAGCTGACGCTGGAAAACCTGACGGTGACGAAGGGGCAGCACCAGGATGTGATCGACAACGGTGCCAAGCTCACCATCAAGGGCTGTACCTTCCAGAGCAACGGCAACGCGAGCGACCCCGCGTCTCGTAACGTCATCACGGAAGGGCCCACGGCCAGCTTGACCGTGAGTGACTCCAAGTTCCTGGCGAACAACGCCGTGTGCATCCGGCAGGATCTGGGCAGCGGCACCGTCAGCCTGGACAACGTGGAGCTGACGGCCAACAAGACCAACACCATCGACTTGGTCGACGCAAACCTGACAGTCACGAACTGCGCGTTCGATCAGAACACCGCGCTGAACCAGGCGGGCGCCATCTTCGTCAGGAGCAAGGACGTCACCGTCACCACCAGCGTCAGCGACAGCACGTTCACCAACAACTCCGGCACCACCGACGCGCCCGGCGTCTTCCGCAACGCCGGTGCCATTGTCGACATCAAGCGCTGCACCTTCGATGGCAATCATGGTGGACGTGGCGGCGTGCTGGAGAACACCAGCGGGGGAAAGCTCACTGTCGAAGCGAGCACGCTTTCCAATAACTCCGCCGACGGCGAGGGGGGCGCGTTCCGGTTGCTGGGCGCCTCCGGCACGGTGACCCTTCGCAACACGACCATCGCGAACAACACCGCGGGCACGGTGGGCGGCGGGATCGAGTCGGAAGGACAGGACGTCGTGTTGAACAACGTCACGCTGTCGGGAAACTCCGCGGGCTCCAGCGGCGGAGGCATCGGCATCCCGAACAACGCCGGCGCGGGGACCTTCACCGTGTCCAACAGCGTCATTGCGGGCAATGTCAACCCGACGAGCTCACCCGAATGCAGCGCGGCCAACGGCAAGTTCCTCATCTCGAAGGGCTACAACGTGCTGGGCAGCGACACCGGCTGTACGTTCGTTTCAGCGGCGGGGGATCAGGTCGGCACCGGCGGCAGCGCCATCGATCCGAAGCTTTCGTCACTGTCGGACAACGGGGGAAGCACGCAAACGCTGGCGCCGCAGTTCGGCAGTCCCGCCATCGACAAGGGCAATCCCGCCAGCAGCGGCGAAGGAGCATGTGAGCCCGTGGACCAAACCGGAGCCACGCGGCCGCTGGGTGCCGCGTGCGATGTCGGTGCTCTCGAGCTGTCACCGGACGCGCCGGACGCGGGCGCGGGTGGAAGCGCCGGCAGCGGTGGCGGCGCGGCGGGCACCGGCGGCGGCAGCGGGGGTGGCGCAGGCGCTGGCGGAGGCGTCGCGGGAAGCGGTGGTGGCGTTCAGGCCGACGCCGGGCTGGGCGGCGCTCCGAGCTCCGGCGCGAGCTCGGATGACAGCGGCGGCTGCGGTTGCCGGCAGGCCCGCACCACGTCCAACCAGGGTTTCGGCCTTCTGGCCCTCGCCTTCGCACTCCGGCGTCGACGTCAAGCGGCTGGAAATACTTGAGCTTTCTCTCCGCCGAGGGCGCTGCGTTGGAGATCGGGTCGGGTTGTAGTTTGCTAGCCCCCGATGGGGGAGCCACGTGTGCTTCTGGTCGAGGACGACGACACGCTTCGCGGCGTCATCGCCATGCATCTGGAGCACGAAGGCATGCAGGTGCACTCCGTCGACGACGGCAACGCCGCGCTCTCGGCCTTTCGCGAGACCGCTCCGGACATTCTCGTCTTGGATGTGATGCTCCCCGGATTGTCCGGCTTGGAGGTAGCGGCTCGCGTTCGAGAAGAGACGCAGCCCTCTCCCGGAATCGTGATGATCACCGCGCTGGGCGGGGAAGACGACGTGGTGAATGGATTCCGTGCCGGCGCGGACGACTACGTCGTCAAACCGCTGCGCCCCCGCGAGCTGCGCTACGCGCCCGCGGAGGGAACCATCCGAGTGGAGACCGGTGTGGGGTCCGTTGCGTTCGTCGTGGTGGAGGACGACGGCCCCGGTGTGCCGGACGAAGAGCTCGAGAAGCTGGGCGAGCGCTTTCATCGTCCCGACCCCTCGCGCAGCCGGCGTCGGGGAGGGCACGGGCTGGGCCTGGCGATCGTGCTGGCCATCGCCCATCGTCACGGCGGTGCGGTGATCTTCGATCGGTCCGCGCTCGGCGGGCTGTGCGTGAGGGTCGAGCTTCCGCCCGCGGGTTGACGACTCAAGCTGTGGTTGGCGAGCAGCGAGGTCAGCTCGCCCCGAGAGCCGACGTCGAGCTTGGCGTAGATGCTGGCTATTTGGTTGGCGATGGTGCGTTGGGAGCGCCCGCGCCGGCGAGCGATCTCCAGGTTGCCCAGCCCGGCGAGGATATGGCGACAGATCAATTGCTCGGTGCGAGTGAGCGTCAGCGCCTCTGTACGCAGGGGAAAGCGGAGCACCATCTCGTCGGGCGCAGCTCGCGCTGCGCGGAGTCCGGCGGGTGGAAGGAGCGTCTGGCTCCCCGAAGCGAACAGCATCACGAGCTGTGCGCGGGTCCGGACGCCGAGCTTCTGCATGGCAGAGGCGAGGTGCTCGCTGGCCGTGGCCGGGGCAATGCCGAGCTCGAGGGCGATGAGCGTCACTCCGCGGCCGCGGGTAGCGCCGAGCACGACGGCGCACTCCCGCTTCGTCAGGGGAGGAGCCGTTGGATCGACCCGTCGAAGCAAGAGGCGGCGCTCGTCGGCTTCGTCCCAGTGCGTGACCAGGCGGGAGCTTCCGTCCAAGAGCCCGCGCCACCAAGCTTCGGCGTCCTTCGGCATGGCCACCGAGATCAGACATCGTCGCCGTGGTCGGGGTTGTTGCGATTCGGTTGCGATGGCCCACGACCGAAGGAATGCTCATGATCTCCATCGCGGCGTGGCCCACTCTCGCTGCATGGCTACATCACGAAGAGCATTTCGAACGCTGCTGATCGGGTCCGTCTCCTTCGCGCTCTTGGCGTGTGCAGTGGATACCGACCCGGGTGCTGGTGACGAGGTTACGGGGGAAACGGCGGAGGCGGTGCAAACCACGTGCTCCGTTCCCGTCTATGGCGGCGCCTACTGCCGCCAGGGAACCCAGATCTGTTCGGCCACCAGCTGCACGTGTCAGGCCACCTATCCGCCTGTGATGTGGGCGACCGGACCCGAGCGCTGCGAGCAGTCTCCCGCCCTCGACGACGACTGCGACGGCTTCATCGACGATGGCTGCCCCGTCGGCAACGAGCTCGTGCTGCAGTCGGCCACCCCGTTGGTCGGTGGACCGGGGGGCAACGGCTACGGAGTCCTGTGCCCCGCGGATAGCGTGATGACGGGATTCTACGGGGCCAACCAACACGGCGGTGTCATCAGCGGCCTCGACATCCGCTGCGCGCCGCTGGACCTGAACACCCTGGTGGCCGGGCAGCCGGGCTTTCCGCTTCACGCGGGTGGGACTGGCTGGGACAAGTGGTCCGAGAACGTGCCGTACTATCCCTTCATCATCTTCAAGACTACCGGGTTCGACATGGACTGCCCGACGGGTCAGGTGATGATCGGTCTCAAAGGGCGCAGCGGATCCTTGGTCGATAGCATCCGCCCGCAGTGCGGCGATCTTCACGTGACGAACGACAGTCAGCTCGCGGGAACCTACACCGTGGAGGGTACGTTCCGGGGTGAAGCATCGTTCTGGCCCAATCCGTTCTACCACTATCAGAACCCCGGGCCCGGAAACGGCGGCGGTGAGTTCTCTCTCAGCTGCGGGACGGACGGCGTCGTGCTCGGCATCTACGGTCGAGCCGGATCGCTGATCGACGCCATTGGCCTGTACTGCGGACGAGTTCGCGTGGTGGAAGACTGGTAGCGCGCGTCACAGGACGCGGAGCCGTGGGTCGCCCAGGCACAGCAGCGCGGGGGCGAGCTCGCTTGGGCCCACCGGGTCGCGGGCGAGGCGGCGGATGGTCTGTGGATGTACGCCGATGGCGCGTGCGTTCTCGTTGGTGACGCGCCAGCCCACGGTCCGGGCGAGGGTCACGAACACGCGACGTTTCAGGCTGATGGATGACCAGGGCGTGGCGGCGCGAACGGCCGCCGCCACGTCCGCGAGGGGAACGCGCGCAATGGCGGACGGCTGGGCCGGCACCGGAAGCGGCGTGCCCGCGACCGCGACCGTCGGATCTCCCGACACGTAGGCGTGCAGCCAACTCGGTACGTGCTCCGCGGGGTAGCCGAACCACGCCCCCAGGCGTTCGGCCGATACCCACGGGTCGATCTCCGCTCCAATCACGCCGCGGTGCGTGGAAAAGAACCACGCGAGGGGATCCTTGCACAAGAAATCACGACAGGGATTGAGGTGTACATAGCGGATGTCGCGCAACAGGTGCTTGTCATTCGGGTGCACCGCGGGCGGTGGGATGGGCGCCCACAGATTGCCCCCGCCCACGTGGCGCGAGTAGCCCGAGAGCACGGCTCCCAACCGGGACACTGCCGCCTTGGCGCTGAGCGCGGGCGTGATGACGTGCAGGTGGTCCGGAAGCAAGCATGCCGCCAGCGCGTGCGAGAAGCTCTGCCGCGTGCGGCGCCAAAGCCAGGCCGCATGCTCGCGCCGAGCCATGACGTCGTACCCGCGAACGGTGCTCGCAACGAGATGAACCAGCACCTCCCCCGTTCGCCCGTCCGCGCCTCGAGTTTCTCGGAGAGGGTCGAGAAAATGCTCACAATGGTGATCATTTTCCCGACATGGTCGACCATGCCCCCCGAGATGATCACGAATCTGAGCAGATAGTTGCCCTACATTTGGGGGTTGGGACGGCGCGCCCAAGGACATCGACGTCACCGTCCAACGTCGCGCACGGCACGCCGTCGCGGCGCGCGGTCCGACGAAACAACGTCGCGGAGAGACGTCGCGGCGCGAGGTAGTGCGTCGCGGAGAGACGTCGCGGCGCGAGGTCCTGCGTCGCGGAGAGGCGTCGCGGCGCGAGGTACTGCGTCGCGGAGAGACGTCGCGGCGCGAGGTAGTGCGTCGCGGAGAGGCGTCGCGGCGCGAGGTAGTGCGTCGCGGAGAGGCGTCGCGGCGCGAGGTAGTGCGTCGCGGAGAGACGTCGCGGCGCGAGGTAGTGCGTCGCGGAGAGGCGTCGCGGCGCGAGGTTCCGCGCCGGACCAACAGGATGCGTCAGCTGCCGAGGCGGATGCGCACGGTGGCGTTCAGGGCTTCGTCGGCCTTGCGCGCGAAGTCGACGAAGCGGGCGTACTCGTCGGGTTGCACGCGGCCGGCGGGGATGTCGATCACGCGATCGAGGATCAGCGTGCTGCCCTCCATGCGGTCGTTCACGCGGATCAGCTTGTTGCCGTCCTTCACGGTGGCCTTGTCGGCGCCGGCGACGCTGGCGCCGGCGGGGAGCTCGAGGCGCAGGCGCACCTCTTGGTGCGTGGTTTCGCCAATCAGCAGCGGAGTCTGACGCTTGGGCAAGGTCGCCAGCTGGCTCACGTGGGGTGAGAACGGCGGCGCGACGAGGAGCTCCGCACCGTTCGGCGGGGCGAAGTTCGACATGTCCGCGATCATGTGGAGAACGAGGGGCTTGTCGAGGTCGTCGCGCGCTTCCACTTCGTACTTCATCAGGCGAGCGCCACGTAGCGAGCGGCCCAGCAGGCGGGACTCCACCAGATCCCGGAGCTGACCTTCGGACAGCTGCGCCACCGCGCTGCGGACGGCCATGGCGTACTTGCCATAGAAGCGCTGCACCAGATCGATGCGCGCGCTGCCGTCCCGCGCCACCTTGAAGGTGCCTTCGTAGATGACGCTGTCCTCCGTGCCCGTCACCGGCGTGGTCACGCGCTTGGGCTTGTCGCCGGCGAGCACGTAGGCGGGCACGCCGCGAATCTCCACCGGCACGTAGCCGAAGGGCGCGTACTTGCTGCCCAAGGTGAGCCACACCGGGCCTTCGTCGGTGTCCAGGCGCAGGAGCGGCTCCGTGAACTGGGATGCGCGCTCCAGCGGGCCCACCGGCGGCGGCGCGAGCTGGTTCTTGGCAGCGGCGTACTCCACGTTCATGCCCAGCGCACGGCACAGCGCCATGAAGCCGCGCCAGCGATTGCCGTGCTTGCCCACCACCACGCGGCGGCCGTCGGTTTCGGGGCCGTCCTCCACGTTGGCCAACACCCAGCGGTACAAACGCTGGGCGCGCTTCTTTTCCGCCTTCTTGGGCAACGGCGAGACGATCTTCTTGGCGATGCGCACGATGCGCGGGTCCACCGGCGTGATGTCCTCCAGCGTGTCCGCCAGGCGCTGCACCCGCTGCTCCAGCGTGATGCCCCAACCCAGGCGTACGCTGGGGAGGAACTCCGTGATGGGTGCGGACCCGGGCTCCTGCGGCGCAGCCGGGCTCTCGTCCACGCGCCAGTCGTGCACCACCAGGCCGTCGAGCTTCTGCACCTTCGGCGGCGGTACCTGGCCGCGCGTCTCGATCACCAGCTGCTTGTCTTCCGGCGTGATGACCACGAACTCGCTGCGAGCGTAGGCGACGTTCTCCTCGCGGAAGAACCAATGGGGGCTCAGGTACTGGCGGCCGCCCTCGCTCTCGCTGGCCTTGGTGATGATGTGCTCAGTCTCGATGTAGTCGCCCACCTCGAGGTGCGGGAAGGTGACGGAGGGCTTGCCCGGAACCAGCTCCGGCTCGAGCACGTGACCGTCCTTCTTGATGACCCGCATGTGGAGCACGAGCCCGTCCGGCTTGACCTGCTCCGCCAGCTTGCTGATGGCCTCGGGGCTCTGGATGCGAACCACCTCGTGCTCCAGCATGCGACTCGAGCCGTCCGCGTGAACCCAGATGGCGGCGTAGTCCAGCACCCGCGCTGCGGTGCCGGGCAGGTGCTCGCCCTTCTTCTCGTAGTCCTTGATGATCTGGAGGGCATCGAGCCGGTAGGGCTCGAGCTGCGTCATGCCGTCGACCAGATCCAGGGCGTCTTCCAGACCCGAGGTGCCGGCTCCGTGGGCCACGGCATCGACCAACGCCTTGCGCAGCGCGTCCTTCTGACCGCCGGCGTAGCGGGCGTCCGCCAGCGCCAGGCGCGCCGGCCCGCTCTTGGGCTCCTTGTCGATGGCGGCTTCCAGCTTCTTCCAGCTCTCGCTGGCATTGCCTGCGCGCACCATGACGTCGAACACACGCTCCGCGATGTCCTTGCGCTCCGGGCGCCGTTCCCCGAGGCGCTTCAGCTCCGTGAGGGCGGTCTTGTAGTCCTCGCGCTCGAGGGCGCGGGAGAGCCGCACCTCGCTGTCGGGATCCAGCTTCATGATGCGGGCGACCAGATCGTCCGCTTTCGCCCGATCTCCCTGAGCGTCATATACGGACAGCGCCAGGGTGAGCGCCTCCACGTCCTCGGGGAAACGCACCGCGAGCTGCTTGGCGGTGTTTGCGTACTCCGCCGACCAGCCGAGCTCGCCGTACAGGCGCGACAGCGCCAGCAGCACGCCGGGGACCTGCGGGAACTCGTCCACCAGGCCCCGCACCGCCGTCACCGCGTCCGCCGGCCCCGCGCGCTCCGCCTTCCACAGCGCCAAAGACAGCGCGGCCTGCCACGCCTCGGGATCCTTCTTGACCGCGCGTTGGTGCAGCTCCCGCACCAGGTCCTTCACCTGCGTGCGGTCGAACAGCGGATCCTTGTCGGCGAAGGTGGCGGACGCCACCAGTACCGGCCCCGTCGCCTTGGACATGTCCTTCAACAGCGGTTCCGAAAGCACCGACGCGACGTCGCCCTGTCCCTCGATGTAGGCCAGGCTCGCCGCCAGGTAGCGAAGCAGATCGCTCTTTGGATCCACGACGTTGCCACGCTTGATGTAGCGGCCCAGCACGTTCGGGTTCTTGGTGACCCGTGGCGGGACGATGCTGTACGGCGGTGCGGCGTCCACGCTGCTCTTCGCGCCGAAGGGCGCGCCGTCGTTGCTCACCACGCGGATGGACGTCTGCGGGTTGGCGAGGCGCGCCAAGATGCGGTGGCGCCCCGCGGGCAGCCACACCTGCACGCCGAACTCGGGCCACACGCCCCACTTGCGCGGATCGCGATCGAGCACCTGGGTGTCGTCGACCCACAGAGCGAAGGCGCCCTGAGCGGCGATGATCACCTCTCGCGGCGTGTCGAGCTCGAGGAAGGACTCGCCGTAGTAGATACCCGCCGGGGTGCTCTCGTCGGCGTGCACGAAACAGCCCTCCTGCTTGCTCTTGAGCAGGTGGGGCGTCTCGCCGGTGAGCTCGTTCGGCTTCCAGCGAGTGGGCCAAGGTCCGGGTTGCTCCGCCGGGAAGTGACGATAGGTGTCCGGCGCCACGCCGCGGCCGAAGGGGCCGGCCAGGCGCACGTTGGCCAAGCAGCCCGACTGCTTGGCGGCGGCTTCGTCGACCTTGCGGCGCGCGGCGGAGTACGCCTCGTCCGCCCACCACTCCGTGAGCTCACTGCGGGCGCGCCAGCCCAGGTGCATGGGCTCGCGCATGGCGTCTTCCACGAACGGCCTCCAACGCTTCCACAGATCCGGCGCGTTGTGCCGCAGCGCCACCGCCTGGTGCGCGGCGTACCAAGCGATGAGCTCCGCGTCGTCGCTGTCCGCCGCGCGGGCCGCGCGCACCGCTTCCAGGAAGTGGTCCGGTGCCGTCGCCAGCCGCCCGTGTACGGCGTCGTCCAGGCCGCGAGCGAGGGACGCGTACAGCGACTTGTCCGACAGCTCGTCCAGGTGCTTGCGCGCCTTCTTGGCGCTGCGCGCGTCCCCTCCCGGCGACAACATTTCCGCCAATAGCCAGCGGCCCACGAGATCGGCGTCGTCGGATTCGCGCGCGTCTTCTCGGAGGGACGAGAGCATGGTGGGCGCGCCTTTCGCGCCGCTGCCTCCACAGCCGCCGACGACCAGCGCCAGCAGCAGGACGATCCACAGTGCGCGCTTCACGGCCCCACCGTGACTCGCGGAGTCAGTGCGCTGTCCGCGTCCGCGCAGAACTTCTTCCATGCTGCGTAGTCCTTGGGGTGAATGCGCATCACCTTGACTGCGAGGCGGCTCTTCACCGTGATTTGCCCCGGCTCTTCGCTGACCTTCACGCTGAAGCTACCGAAGGGGGTGTCCACGTTCTTCTCGGGCGGCGCGCTGGTGAGCTTCATGCCCGCGGGCAGCTTCAGCACGAAGGTGTCTTCCTGGGTGGAAAAGCCCTGGACGACCACGTCCTGCGTGCGGCTGGACAGCGACGCGTAGCTGGGCGTCAGGCGGGTGCTGACGGTGGCCGCGATGCTGAGCTGCTTGCCCTCGCGCCGAGCGAAGCCGGGGGCGCTGCCGCGCAGGGTGAGGCTCACCGGCTGCTCGATGTTCTCGAGATCGCTGGTGGTGATGCCGGCGGTGCCGGGCAGGATGTTGAAGCCCGGGAACTCGCGGCCGATGTCACCGTTCACGCGCTCTCGGCGCGTGGCTTCGGCGTGGTAGCGGCGCCGCCACTCCGACGCATTCACGCCCTTCGTGTGGTACTCCATTTCGAGCTTCGCATTGCCGCCGCTCTCCACGTTGGCGACGACTTTGCGCTCGGTGACGTTCTTGGTCGGGTCCGCCACCGGCAAGTGCACGAGCTTCGCGTCACCGCGGTTGATACGCAGGCCCAGGGCGCCCATGTCCATCATGGGTAGCTCGGTGGAGCCGGTGTATTCCGCGGTGCCGTCCAGATACAGATCCATGCTCGGCACGTACACGATGGCGTGATCGAACGGGGCCAGGCTCGCGACCTTGGAGTCGAAATCGCCGCGCATTTGCGTGCGCAAGATCACGATGGTGGAGGGGATGCCGACCTCCTCCAGAAGCGTCGCGATCACCGTGGCTTTGTCTTTGCAGTCACCCCAACCGCGGGCCACCGTCTGCACGCAGCGTCGCGGCTTGTAGCCGTAGATGCCGAACTCCAGCGCCACGTAGCGCGTGTTCTCCACCACCCAGTCGTAGACGGCCTTCACCTTGTCGGCGTCGGTCTTCTTGCCCTTGGTGATCTCGCGGGCGAGCTTGCGCGTCTCGTCGTCCAGGTCGAACTGATCCTTGACCAGACCCCAGTACCACTTCCCCAGCTCCTGCCAGGACTTGTAGGTGGACACGTGCACGTAGCCGAGCACCTCGGGCCAGGGCGGCATCGCGGGTTCGGAGCTGGCCGGTGGCACGTACTTGGAGAAGAAGCGGTAGATGCGCTGAGAGCCGGCTTCCTTCACCTCGCGCTTGAGGTTGGGCACCTTCTCGTCCACGTACAGGGTGCGGCTCTTGGGCGTGATGAGCACGTACTCCGCGTTCTGCGTGGGCTCGTCCGACTGCATGTACACGACCTCGCCGAAGTAGTCCGCGAGCTCGTTGTTGGGCGTGATGTCGTCGATGCGGTAGCGCAGCTCCACCACGTCTCCGGGATCCAGCCGCGGCAGCTGCACGTAGAAGTTCCGCGCCGAGGTGTACATGCTGATGGCGGGGTTGTCGGCGGCGCCTTCGCCCGACTCGATGGCTTCGTCCACCTTGCCGTCGCCGCGAAACACGCGCGCGCCACGGAGCTGCACCACTTCGCGGTCCGCCTGGTACTGGAACGCATACTGCCGCGCCACGGCCGCGGCGGCATCCGTGAGCGGCTGGAACACGACCTGTCGGAACTTGCTCGAGAGCCCGTTCTCGAACACCGTGGTCACCGTCAAGTCGCGCAGCACGCGCTTGGTCTCGCCGTTCTTGGGGGCATGGCGGAGCCTGAGGAAGCGCTTCTGGTTCCAGGCGTAGGCTTCGTCCGGCCGCGGCTTCGACGGCTGGATGTGCTCCACGTACTCCCGCACGTCCTTGTCCTGCGGACGGATCTTCAAGATGTTCCGCAGCAGACTGAGCTGTTCGTCGCGCTTGCCGAGCTCGCCGTACAGGTCGGCCAGCGCGCGCAACGTGCCCACGTCCTCCGGGGCGAGGTTCAGCGCCTCACGGTAGGCGGCAATGGAGCGGTCCGGCTGCCCCAAGGCGCGGTACGCCCGCGCGGCCACGCCGTGGGCCCACTGGCTGTCGGGGTCCGCCGCGAGCAGCCGCGAAACCCAGCGTTCCGCGGCCTGCTTGTTGCGGCGTGCCACCGCCAGATCGATCTGCGCGTTCAAAAAGGTGCGATCATCGAAGCGCAGCGAAGCGTAGCGGTCCTCCGCCACCGCGGCTTCGGTGTCCCGCCCCAGCGCCCGCAGCTGCGTGGCCAGCATGTTCAGCAGGTTCACCGAGCGCGGGTTGCGATCCACTGCACGCTCCAGCGCCGCCAGCGCGGTGCGCTTCAGCCCCGCGTCGTTGTTCAGCTGCACGCGAGCTTGCATCGCGTCCACGTTGTCGGGGTCGATGGCCAGCGCGCGATCGAGATAGGGAACGGCGGCGCGCCAGTTCGGGCTGGACAGCTCCAGGTCCGCCTGGGCCAAGAGCACGTCCACGTTGGGACGACCGCTCTTCTTCGCCAGGGCCACGGCCTTGTCCACCCACTCCTTGCGCTGGTTCTTGTCCTCCGCCAGATCCCCGGCCAAGAGCAAGCGCTCCACGGTGGGCTCGCGCTCGGCGGCGCGTCGCGCCAGGTCGCGCGCGTCGTGGTCCGCCGGGTCGTCCCCGCCGGTGTTCACCAAGTAGTCCGCGTAGGCGTACAACTGCGAAGGGGTCGCGTTCTTCTGCCGAGCGCTTTGCTCCAGGCTCTGCATCGGCCCTTCCAGCTTGGCCCGCGGCGGCGCCGCCTTCTTCTTGACGAGCTCCGCCACGTGCTTGGCCGCGGCCTCGCTGGCTGCGATGGTCGCCGTGACCTCCAGGTTCGGGTCCGGTGCGCCGCGCTCGTCTCCGATGCGCACGCTCACCAGCGGCGCCGCGTCGTCTCCGCACACCTTCAGCGTCAGGTCGTTTTCCCCTGGCTCCAGCGTCACTGCCGTCGCAAAGCGATCTGCATCGTGGGCGCGGTAGCCAGGATCCGTGAGCACTTGCTTGCCGTTCCAGAACAAGCGAAAGGCGCCGCCGTTGCCGACCCACAAGCTGATGGCGCGCGGCGTGCGGCTGCCCTTCTTCGCGTGCACGAAGGTCCGAAGCACGCCGCAGATCTTCCGATCCGGTCGCAACAGCGAGCTCAAGTCTACCCAACCGTAGGGAAACGCCTTGGGCACCACGCGCCAGCGCACCGGTCGCTCCTTGCCGGAGTAGGCGCGGCCCGGAACGATGGGTTGGGTCAGCTCGGCTTCGGGTCCCTGGTCTTCCGCCAGCCCCTGCTTTCCTTCGTTGTCGAAGGGGCCGACCACCAGCCACTGGTCGATGTAACCCAGCGCCGCGATCTTCTTCTTCGCGCCGGCCAAGTCACCGCGCCGCGTGCGCGCGTGGGCAGCGAGCCAGCCGGCGTACGCCCGAGCGGGGGGCGACAGCTTGGGGGAGCTCTCTGCCAGCAGCAGGGCTTCCTCCACGTGTGTCGGATCGGCTCGGTCCCAAGTGCTCCAGATGGCACGCAGCGCTGCGTAGGCTTCGGCGCCGCGTGCCGTGTCGAGCTTCCGTTGGGCCAGAACCAGGTCCGGATGGAACGGGGACGAGGATGCTCCGGCGTGGGCAGCCACGCTCACGAGCACGCAAATCAGCGCGAGTAGAAGTCGTTTCACGGGCCCGACCTGCTTAGCTGGATGGCCGAGGTCCGGCAAGCGCGCCGGCTCCCCCAACGTGGGGTGCTTCCCGCCGGCCGGGAGCCAGCCCGAATCCAACCTTTTCGCCGCTCTCGAGGCTTTTTCCTGAACCCCGCGCTTGCTGGGCCGGGAGGGGTCATATAGAAGGGTGAGACACTAGGAGCTCGCCCCTCGGGGCCCGGTGACGACGCGCGTCACCGTCGCCGGCGGGGGTCATCTCGGGTCTCTCAAACAGGGGCTCGCGGTGGTCGGTATCCCGAAATACGGGCGCTGCCGAGGTCGAGCTCGCGGAGGTTCGCATGGTCAACCCGCAGATGGTGATGTACGAGGAGGAGTTCAACCAGATCCAGGCGGTCGTGGACCGTTTGGTGAAGGAAGCGAACGCCAAGGTCGTCTTCATCGTCGACAAGAATGGTCAGCTCATCGCCGCCAGCGGTGACATAGACAATCTGGACACCACGTCCTTGGCTTCTCTCACGGCGGGCAACATTGCCGCCACGGGCGGTATCGCCAAGCTGCTCCGTGAGAACGAGTTCGCCGCTCAGTTCCACGAGGGGCAGAACGCGAACATTCACATCCAGCTCGTGGGCAACCGCGTGATTCTGGTCGTGATCTTCGACGCCAAGTCGAGCCTCGGGCTGGTTCGGCTCCGCGTACGCAAAGCCACTGACGAGCTCAATCGCATCTTCGAGGCTCTGCTCTCCAAGGTTCAAGAACCTGGGTCAGACTCTCCGTTTGCCGAGATCACCGACGAGGACATCGACAACCTCTTCAACGACTAAAGGTCTCGGGCGATGAGCTTCATCAACTACATGGCCCGAGAGATCAACTGCAAGATCGTCTACTACGGGCCTGGCCTCTGCGGGAAAACGACGAACCTGCAGTACATCTACGAGCGCACGAATCCCGACGCCAAGGGCAAGATGATCAGCCTGGCAACGGAGACCGAGCGAACGCTCTTCTTCGACTTCTTGCCACTCTCACTGGGGGAAATTCGCGGGTTCAAGACCCGCTTTCATTTGTATACGGTCCCCGGTCAGGTCTTCTACGACGCCAGCCGCAAGCTCATCCTCAAGGGCGTGGATGGCGTCATCTTCGTGGCGGACTCTCAGATCGAGCGTCTAGAAGCGAATCAAGAGAGCATGGAGAACCTGCGCACCAACTTGGCGGAGCAGGGCTACTCCCTCGAGAAGATCCCGTTCGTGATTCAGTACAACAAGCGTGACCTTCCCAACACCGTACCGGTGGAAGAGTTGCGTGAGCTGTTGAACCCGATGCGCGTCCCTGACTACGAGGCGAATGCGCGCGCCGGGAATGGCGTTTTCGACACCCTCAAGGCCGTGAGCAAGCTGGTGCTCACGGAGCTCCGCCGCGGCGGTTGAGCTGAGGGCGCCCGCTGCCCGGAGTGGCAGCCGGATTTCTTGATTGTCGGTTCGCCGCGGTAACGTCGCGGCTTGACGGCGCGGCTGGGTGTGCTCCCCTCCGCGGCATGACGCATCCCCCCGTCGAGCCGCACGGTCCCGTCCAAGAACTTCTCGACGGCGTCTTCTGGGTACGAGGATCGGTACGGATGGGTCCGGGAGTCCGCATTCCGCGCCTCATGGTCATCGTGCGTTCCGGCTCCGACCTGACGTTGATCTCGTCCCTGCGGCTCTCGTCACAGGGCGAAGCGGAGCTCGAGCGCCTGGGCACGGTGAAGCACGTCGTGAAGATCGGGTACGCCCACGGCATGGACGACGCCTACAACCTGCAGCGCTTCGGCGCACAGTACTGGGCGCTTCCGGGCGGAGCCCGCGCGAAGGATCCGAAGCCGGAGCAAGAGCTGACGCCGGACCACTTGCCCTTCGACGACGCGGAGTTGTTCGTCTTCGAGCAAACCCTGCAAAAGGAAGCGGCCCTCCTGGTGAAGCGCGCTGGCGGCATCTTGATCACCTGCGACGCCGTCCAGAACTGGCCGAGCACCGAGGGTTGCAGCTTGATGGCGAAGCCCATCACGCACCTGATGGGCTTCACCGCGCGGCCGGCGCAGATCGGTCCGCCCTGGCGCAAGGGCATGACGCCGCCGGGCGGCTCCCTCCGCGCGGACTTCGAACGCCTCGCCGCCCTCGACTTCAAGCACCTGATTGGCGGCCACGGCGCGCCGCTGCGCGATACGGCGAAGGCGGATCTACAGAAGACGGTCGAAGCGACGTTCGCCTCTTAACACTGCGACGGGTTGTCGCAGACGCCGGTCCGCGGGGTGGCGCTGTCTTTGCCGATGCCGCACCACTCGGGCATGTCCGCGGGCAGGCCGCCGGAGTACGGCGACTCTCCCGGCGCGAGCCAGTACGGGTGGTCGAGCACGAAGTCCCACAGGCCCTTGTACTTGGAGTAACCCGCGGGCCCCGCGAAGGGCGGCTCCGAGTGACCACAGTTGTGCACGCACTCCACGAAGAAGTGTCCGTCCTTGATCAGCTCGTCTTCCAGGGTGTGGGAGATGTCCTCGAACTTGAGCAGGCCCGCGCAGTTGTCCGTGGGGCCGCCCCAGAGCACGATGCCGGGCAGCTTGTGGGGCGCGCTCTTCCACGGTCGGATCACGCCGCCCACGCCGCCGGAGAGCGAGATGAACGACGATAGATGCGTGCTCCGCTCGTGGGCGAGGATGTCCGTCCACAGCGCGCCCGCGCTCACGCCCACGCTGGAGACGCAGGACTCGTTCACCGTGAGCTCGCTTCCGACGCAGGCGAGCATGTCGTCGAAGAACGCGAGCTCTTCGTCCACGCGGGCTTGCGACTGGACGCCTTCCACCGGCCAGGTGAAGAGCACGTCGCCCTTCTTCTCCGGCAGCACCGCGACGAAGCGCTGGGTGTCGACCGCGGCTTGGATCTCGCCCTTGTCGTAGAAGCCTTGGGCGTCCCCGCCGAGCCAGTGCCACAGGAAGACCACCGGAAAGACTTCGCCGGGCTTTGGGTCAGCCGGGAGCGCGAGCATGAATTTGCGGTCGTTGCCCGAGCTTTGAATGGTGTTGCTCCCCGCGACGAGAGCCGGGCACGTGCCGGCGTAGGACGGGAGCGGATCCGGCTGGGCCGCACCGGGCGGGGGTGTCGCGCCGCAGCCGGCCACGCCGCTGAAGGGCGCACCGCCGGACCCTGCGGCCGCGCCGCTGCCTGCGACGCCGCCAGTGTTCGCGCCGCCGGCTCCGCCGCTCCCCGCGTCCGTCCCGGCCGTCGCGCCGCTGCCGGCCGTGCCGGCGGTACCACCGCTCTCCGGGCTTTCGTCCGAGCTACCGCCACACGCCGCCGCCGTTGCCAGCGGCGCCAACAGCAACAGTGCCGCCCACTCGTGCATCCCCATGCGCTCAGTCTACGCCGCGCGCCGCTCGCGGACCACGACGCTTCCGCGGCGCACCGACCAACTTGCCTGTGTCAGTGGAGGCTTGCAGCCCTGGCGGCTAGAGCCCAGCACCCCCGACCTTGGGCGGCGGATCGAGGGGCCACTTCGTATATACGATCTCGAGGATCGCCTTACCTTCCCCGGTCGGCGTGATCCCGAGCTCGATACGCTCACCGCTGTCCCACCACCAAGATGAGTGAAGCTTGGCCCGCTCGTCCGCGAGACACGCGTCGAGCGTCTCCGTGGTGCACTCGTCAGGAACGTCTTCACTGGTTTCCTGCGCCTGCTTGTACTTGCCGGAGAGCGCATCACGAGCTTGCACATACACGTCTTTCCAAGAGGCGGACGGCAGCTTGGAATCAGACAGGATCTTGATCTCGCAAAGGCGCCCGTCACAGAAACGCACTTCGCTACGTGCGGTGATTCCCACGCCGGCAGGAGTTCCGCTGCACGAGTACGTAGTCTGCTTCACCGGATTCCACTCCAAGGAAGCATCCGTGCAAGTCCTCTGCGACTTCTCCAGCATTTCTCCGTAGACGAAGCCCGCGGCGCCCGGCGGACGGGGACGCTCGTTAGGGTTGGCGTCGGCCTTCTCTGGCTTCGCGTCCTGGGCGGAAGGCGGCTGATCTTCCTTCCACACGATGCAGGCTGCCTTGATGCCTTCGAGCGTGCCGGTGCTGTATTGCCCTCCAACGACCACCGAGTTGTCCCCTGTGACGACGATTCCGTCGCACCCGCGCTTGCCCGCCTCCTTGCGCAGAGCGTTCAGGATGTCTGGCATCTCGTCCGCGGAGTATTCGCGCTTTCGAGCGAATAGCATTCCCACCTCTACGTAGGGCCGGTCCGGCAGACCAGACGAGAACACGGCCACCTCTGTAACGCTCCGAGGAAACATCGGCCGTGGAGGCGCGTTCGTTTCGGAGTACTGCACCTTGGTTCCACAGCCTGAAACAGCCACGACCACAAAGACGGTCGCGGCCGACCACCAAGTTCTCATTGCCACCACCTATTCACCCCCCAATGCAGCCGGAGCATACGAAACAGGAAGGGGCTTGGGCAAGCGGAACGAATCTCCTTAGCTGACGCCTGTCGTCCATGTCGCACCCACTGGCGGGGCACCACGACGCTTCCGCGCCGCACCGACAAACAAATGGGCATGGTGGTGAAGTGTTTCAGTCGTGGCGGTGGTCGACGCGTCGTGCCAGCATCGCGCACCATGGATCTTTCCGATCTGCCCTTCGAGCTCGATACCATCGTGAACGCGCGGGAGCCGCTGCTTCGCGTGGGCATGGACGCCGACAAGCGGCCGAACCGAGCGCAAGCTGCGGCGCGGGTGCTCGCCCCTCCGGAGCGGGTGTGGCAGGTGGTGTCCGACGTGGAGCGCTACGCCGGGCGCGTACCGATGATGGACAAGGTCACGCTGCGGGACGAGATGGCCACGGTGGGGCTCAAGTTCCGCATCGCCGTGTTCTCCGCGAAGTTCTCGTTCAAGGCGCGGGCGCGCAGTGAGGCGGGGCGCATGCTGGAGCTGTCGCACGTGGAAGGCGAGCCGCGGGACTTGGTGCTGCGCTTCGACGTCTTGCCGGTGGAGGATCCGGCGCAAAGCGTGCTGGTTGCGGGCATCGGCTTCGACATTTCTTCGTTGGGTTGGCTGGTGAAGTTCTTTTTGAAGCATCACCCGGAGATCCAGTACGGCGTGTTTCCCGGCAGTGCGCTGACGCTGGTGGACACGCTGCGGCGCGAGGCCGAGCTGGCATTCGTGCCCGGCTCGGCATAGATCCACAGCGTGGCGCGGCCTTCCAGTGACGTGCGCGAACGGATCGTGAGTGCGGCGCATCAGCTGCTGCGGGAGAACGGCGTGCGCGCGGTGGTGCAGGTGCGCGTGGCGGAGGCCGCGGGCGTGCCGCAAGGGCACCTCACCTACTACTTTCCGAAGAAGAGCGACTTGCTCGTGGCGGTGGCCCAGCGCTTTCGGGAGGACACGGTGCGCAGCGTGGCCAAACTGTTGGAGAGCCTCGAGCCGGATCTACGAACGCGATTGCTCGCAGTGGTGGAGCTGATGGCCGCAGATCGCACGCGGACGCGAGCCTTGCTCGGATTGACCATCGAAGCGGACGCACATCCGGAGCTGCGCGCCGAGCTCGAAGAGGGTGCTGCCAGGGTGCGACGCTTCTTGACCGCCATCCTGGGGAAGAGTCAGCCGGACGCCGACGTGGACGTAGTGCTGGCGCTGTTCTGGGGGTTCGGGGTGGAGCGGCTGGTGCTCGGAGAGACACAAACGGAGGAGCAGGGCCGAGAAGCGTTGGCTCGCGTGGGCGAGGTGTTGGCCCGGCATTTCGGCTGGGAAACGGCTTCGAGTTGACGCCAATCCTGTTCTTGGTAGAAATACCAATAACGGGAGGCGAGAGATGCGGCGAGCGGTTTTCCTGGGGTTTGTGCTGCTTTCGGGCTGTGGCAGTGATCCGGCGACGGAGCCGCCGGTTCAGCAGCAGGACGATGCGCTGTCGTTCCACTTCGAAGCCGACGTGGGCGCCGGGCAGGAGGTGCTGCGCTGCGCGTTCATCCAGATGCCGGCGGATCGCGGCGCCATGCACGTGGGCAGCATCGATCACGTGTACACCGCGGGTAGCCACCACTTCCTGGTGTACCGCACGGGACTGTCGAGCATTCCAAAGGGTGCTCCCACGGCGCTGACGGACTGCGACGAAACGGGATGGATGTCCAAGGTGCGTGGCGTGGCCTACGCGGCACAGGATCCGAAAGGACAGTTCTTGCTGCCCGACGGCGTGGCTCAGAGCTTCGATCCGAATGAAGTGCTCCTGGTGCAAGCCCACTACTTGAACGGCTCCGCTCAGGACCTGCACGCCACCATCGATTTTTCGATGCATCTTCTCGATGCAGACAAGCCGGTGACCGAAGCGGGCGTGCTTTTCTTCTTCAATCCCGCCATCTACATCGATCCCCAGGCGGCGAGCACGGCAGAGCTGACCTGCCCCGTACCGACGGACGTGCATCTGGCCTTTGCTGCTTCCCACATGCACAAGCGGGCCGTCGGCTTCCGCGCGGAATCTTCCGACGCCGCCGTCTCCTCTGCCCTCGGTCCGCTGTACGAGACCGACAACTGGGAAGAGCCCGTGCCGCGGGTGTTCACTCAGGAGCCCCCCGCGCTGCTGCCCGCCGGCAGCTCCATCAAGTACCACTGCGACTACCAAAATCCCGACACCTTCGGCGTAGCGGCTGGGCCGAGCGCCGACACCGACGAGATGTGCATGTTCGTCGCGATGTACTGGCCTCGAGCTTCGGAAGACGTCGAGTTCTGCCGGGACGGCCTGGTCACCGGAACGGGAACCGCATCCGGTGCCGAGACCCTCGGCTGCATCACGAGCTGCGCGGGACAGAGCGCGGAGTGCCGCGGCAAGTGTCTGACGGACGCCTGTCCCAACGTTCCCATGAAGCTCGCACCCTTTGCCCAGTGCATCTCCGACAACTGTCCGGCGTGCGCACAGGACTCGAAGTCCACCGACTGCACGTCCTGCGTGGCGGCGTCCTGTGCCTCGGCCTACAAGGACCTCACCTCCGCGACCTGCAACTGAGCTACCACCACCACACCTCCACGTCTCCGTTCGCGCGCTGACCGATCACGCGCATGTTCTCCCCGACAGCCCAGCGCGAAAGGTGAGAGTAGCCGTCCGGACCGTTCCACCCCGTTCCGAGCGGATGGCCACCGCCACCGTCCGTGCGTTCGGCCGTGAGATTGCCCTCGGCGTCGTCGGCGACGACGAACGGCGTGTTGTCCACGTAGCCGATGTGCTTGGCCCACTGTCCTTCGATGGGCTTGTCCGTGATGCGCTCGCCGTCGTCCAGGCGGAACACGTTCAGGTGGTCTTCGATCAATGAGCACCAGGCATCCACGAGGGCGTTCCCTTCCATGCGGTAGCAGGCGGTGGCGTGGCTGACGGTGTCGAGCTCGATCCCCGCCACCTTGCTGGTGACCTTGGGCCCGACGCCGGACGTGGGATCGAGCGGGAAGAACCACCAGGGGACCGAGCTCGGATCGCTCTGCGGGCGCGGCTTCGCGATGCCGTAGCCGCTATCCAAGCTGACGCTGACGAAGTCGTACGGTTGACCGGCGAGCAGCGGTTCCGTTTGGGTCTGGGGCAGCACCGTGTCGCTGGTCACGTCGTAGGCGAAGAACGTCGCCTGGGAGCCCGTGACGAAGTAGCCGAAGGCCAGCGCGTGCCCTTGGTTTCTGGCCTTGCCGACACTGAGGCCTTCGCTCGGGCCGAAGTAGACGTCTTCGTCCTTTGCCTGGCTGCCGAGAGCGGCGTTCAGCTTTGCGGCATCGAGCAGGTCCGTGGCGTCGGCGGTGTCGGCGTGCACGCGGTACAAGTGGTGGTCTGATTTGACGACGTAGAAGTAGCGCTCGCTGTCGTCGTCGAGATCCCACTGCACGTGGAGCGCGCCGCCGCCGGTGACCATGTTGCCGCCGGATCGTGTGGGAACGTCCTTGCCGTCCGCCAGATCCGCGGTGTCGTACAGCTCCCAGTAAGCGGCGATGATGGAGTTGTGCTTGGTGAAGCTGCCGATGGACGGATGCGCGGGCCGGTTGGCATCCAGCAAGCGACTCTTCTTGGGCGTCTGCCAGCCTTGCGGCAGCGTGGCGCTCACCGCTGCAGAAGTGCTCTGGAACGGCGGCAGCCCCGGAAGCTCCATGGGGAAGCTCGCCGTGGAGCCGGCGCTGCCGCCCGTGGCGCCGCTCCCGGCGCTGCCGCCCGAGCCACCACCGACGCCAGCTGCGCCCGCGTTGCCCGCGTTGCCCGCGTTGCCACCGGTGCCGCTCCCGGCCGCGCCGCCCGCGTTGCCGCTCGGGTGGTCGTTGGATTCCGAGCTACAGGCCGCGAGCACGAGAGCGAACGCCAACAGACCGCGCATTCCCTCACGCTATCCCGCCGTGCGCGGAGGTCAACGCGGTTCACTCTCCCTGCTCGGCCCGCTACCCTGGGCGGATGAGCTCCCAGCGATCGATCCACACCACCGGGCGCGTTCGTGCCACCAGCCGCCCCGTGAAGAGCTCCATCAGCGGCTGGGAAGCGGCCGCCATCCACTACACCCTGAGTTACGACCAACGCACGACGGACAGCGAGGGCCGCAGCACCACGCGGCGCGTTCACGTGGGCAGCGTGGATGTCTCCGGAGATCTGACCCTGGACACGGACCAAGGTGCCGTGCGGGTGCCCAGCGGCTCCTTCATCTTCGACGTGGGCAGCGTTCCGGTGAGCCCGATGCCTTCCACTGGTCGCCTACCGCCGGAGCTCGAGGCTCTCACGGGTGGACGAGTCGAAGCGTGGCTCGTGGGCGAGCGCACCCTGGGCGTGGGCGATCCTGTCGAGCTCGTAGGCACGGTGCAGCCGGCATCGCCACCCCACGCCCTCGAGGTCGTGCCCCAGACGAACACACGGATCCGCGATCAGAGTCTGGATGACATGGCCGACGACCTCGCCGCGATGGGCATCGATCCAAAGGCCAAAGGGCGCGCCGCGTTGGTGGCGTTGGCGCTGATCGGCACCGTGGTGGTCGTGGTGCTCATCATCGTGACGATCGGCCTCGTGGGCTGAGTGGATCACTTCACGGCAAGAGTCAGTCGGTTCCCTGCCCTGCGCTCGCCGCTCTCGTCCAAGAGCTCCGCCACCAGCGTGGCGCTGCCGGCCGCGCTGGGCACCGGGATGCTCACGGACGCGGCGAGCGGCGCGTAGGGCGGCAGGTCGAGGGACTGCTCGCGGCTCTCGCCGTTGACCCACGCCAGCCGTAGCGTGCGCTTCTCGCTCGCGCTCGACGACCACTGGCTCAGCCGCAGCGGAACGTCCACAGGTTGTCCGGCGCTCACGGTCTGGGTCGGCAGCCAGTCGAAGGCGACGAACTCGCTGCCGAACAGATCCGCGAGGCCCACGCCGTTTCGCTCGCACAGATCCGGCTTGGGGGTGCGGTCGTAGCTCACGAAGCCGTTGAGCTCGTACTCCACGTCCGTGAGCTGGGTGATGACGTAGCCCACGAGCTTCGGCTGGCGGTGGAGCTCGTTCAGGATGCCGAACAGGTCGCAGAAGATGCCGGGACCTTCCGAGCCGCCCAGGGTGGAGAAGCTCGCGATCTCCGAGTTCCACCATGGATCGCCGTCTTGCGTGGCGCCACCGACGAAGTTCTCGGAGCTGCCCGGGTACGTCGCGGCGGCCTGTTGGTCGAGGAACGCGCGGAGCTTCGCTGGATCGTTCTCGTAGACGTGGAAGGAGTTCGAGTCCGTATCGATGTGCTCGAACGCGCCGACGACGCCGCCCGCGCTGTTGTCTTCGACGGGATGGGTGGGATCGAGGTTCCGCGCTGCCCCGACAATCTCTCTCACCCAACCCTGGAGGTCAGGGCTGTCCGCCAGCTTCGTGGGGTTCAAGATGGAACCGGAGGTCATCAAGCCCCAGTTCTCGTTGAAGGTGACCCACAGGGCCAGGCTCGGGTGGTTCTTGTCGCGCTCCATCACGGCGCGCATCGTTTCTTCGAAGTACTGGCGACCCACGAACCCCGGCGTGTTCTTGGAGAGCAGGTCGAGGGAGGGAATGTCGTACACCAGGTAGAAGCCCAGCTCGTCGATCAGGCGGAGCTTCACCGGCTCGTCCGGCTTGATGTGCAAGCGGATGCAGTTGAACCCGAGATCCTTGGCCAGCTCTAGATCCGCGCGCATGGCCTCGAGGCTGGGTGCGGTGTACACGCCGCCCGGGTAGTACGACTGATCGAGCACGCAGCGGAGATAGGTGGGCTTTCCGTTGGCGTAGAAGGCCTTCTGATCGCTGCCGGGGAGAACGTCGGTGTGCACCTCCGAAAGCCCGAAGTAGCTGCGCACGTGGTCGCCGCTGCCGGTGGTGGCGTCGAGGTCGTAGAGCGTGGGGTGCTCGGGGCTCCAGAGCTCGCTCTGCGACAGCGCGAGAGAGAGCTCGCTACCAGCGTTGCCATCCACAGTGCCGACGGTCTTGCCGTTCAGGCGCGCTTCCAGGTGCACGCTGTCCTTGGCGGTGGCCTTGGGCGTGACGAGCACCCGGCCTTCATTGGGTAGCGGGCGGATCGTGAAGGACGTGAGATGGGTCTCGGGACGCTGCTCCAGATACACCGTCTGCCAGATGCCGCTCGTGCGCGTGTACCAGGTGCCGCCTTGCTTGCCGACGGGCTGCGCCAGATCGTTCAGCTCCGTGAGATCTTCCACACGCACCACGATGTCGAAGGGCGCTTCGGCATCCGTCGCCAGATCCACGGAGAATGGGTCGTAGCCGCCCCGGTGGTGACCCGCTTCGCGTCCGTTGATGAACACGGTGGAGTCGAAGTCCGCCGCCCCGAACACCAGGTGCCAGTGCTTGCCCTTGGCTTTGGGCAGGGCCTCCGGGTAGTGCAGGCGATACCAACCGACACCGCGATAGGTGGTGGCCTTCAAGGTATCCACCAGCGCGTAGGGCCCTTCGTGCGGTGGCACCAGGCCCGACAGCGGCGCTTCCCAGGCGTAGGGCAGCTGGATGCGCGCGGTGAAGACGTCCGCGCGGGTCGCCCAGTCTTGGAGCAGACCTTCGTCGTTCGGATCCTCGGCGAAGTCCCACTCCGTGTTCAGGTTGATGAACGTGTCGCGGCGAAAGTCCGGGCGCGGGTGCTCGGGGCGCTGTACCGCAAACGTGGGGCCGTGGTGAATCGTGGGCTCGCCGTCGCCGCAACCGACGGCCAGCAGTGCGAGGGTCGCGAGGTATCTCCTCACGGCAGGCCGAGGTGGCTACAATCCCGCACTTTTCGCAGCTCCTTCTTGGCCACGCGGTATCGCTGACCGTCGAAGTGATACTCCGTGTACATGAGCTCCTCGCAGCAAGTGGGCTGGCACGCTGCAAGCCCGCCGAGATCCCGCAGGCCGTGGCTGAAGGTGTCCAGAGGCTCGATGCTCGCGTCCACGTTCAGCTGACCGACGAAGTACCCGCAGCCATTGCGCATGACGTAGATGAAGTAGCGGTGCGTTATGTTCTCGGCTCCGCCGTTTCGGATTTCGTCCGCGTTTCCGTCTCCATCCAAATCGTCGCTACGCATGACGTAGACGAAGTCCTTCCAGGACGCTGCTTTGCTGCCGTGGATGGCCTGCTGCATCAACCGAGTGGCGTGAAGCTCGGTGTTCACGCACCTGCCGTGCGGCCGAAACGGCGCACCCTTGGGTTTCGGAAGTGCCACTTGTGCTCGCGCTTCCGCGCTTCCGTCTCCGCCTTCCGCGGGCGCGTCGAAGCTTGCGTCCGCCGCGTCGACGCTCGCATCCGCTTCGACGGTCGCGCTCGCGGCCGTGATGGGAGGTGGAGCACCAGCGTCCACCACTGCGGCGGTCGGGGTGGGCGTGCTGGCTGTGGTTTCGTGCGTGGCGCAGCTTGCCACCAACCCCAAACTCACGAGTACTGCGATATCCGAGCGAGTCATCCGCGTATCCGGGTGGTTGCGAACCTGTGGACTTTGGTCCGGTCGCGGTCCAAACAGTTGGAATGAAGCGTATCGGCTCGGGAGGGCCTTGGGAAGACATCGTGGGCTACAGCCGCGCCGTGCGCGTGGGCGCGCACATCGTGGTGGCGGGCACGACCGCCACGGACGAGAGCGGGAATGTCGTCGGTGTGGGCGATGCCTACGCGCAAGCGCGGCGCGCCTTCGAGAACGCCCTCGCCGCGGTGCGGGCGCTCGGGGGCGGCGTGGAGCACGTGGTGCGCACGCGGATGTACGTGACCGACGCCAGCCGCTGGCAAGAGGTGGGCCGCGCACACTCCGAGCTCTTCGGACACGTGCGCCCGGCAGCTACGCTCGTGGAAGTGCGCGCGCTGGTCGCGCCGGAGCTCCTGGTGGAGGTGGAGCTCGACGCGATCGTGGCGGAGCCGACGTGAGGCACCCCGGCGTGAGTCAGCGGGCGGGCGGGACGTTCACGCGGGTGGCGCGGACAGTCGCCGGATCGACGTCGACAACCGTCGGAGCGCGCTCGCATTCCCACGTCGTGACGTTCGCGAACAGGGTTCCGTCCACGTCCCAGGCGCCGCCGTCTTCGTGGATGTGACCGAAGAGATGCAGCGCGGGGCGGACCGCCTTCACGCGCAGCAATAGATCGGCACACCCCTCGCGACGATCCACCGAGCAGCGGTCGCCGATGCCGGCCGGGGGACCATGCGTGACAAGCACGTTCGTGTCATCCGGGATCAGCGCCCACATTTCCCGCAACGGCTCACCGCGCGGCAGATTGAACGCCCAGTCGTGAAACTCCGGCTGCCAGGGGCTGCCCCAGAAGCGAACGCCGCCGAGAGTCACGCCGCTGTCTTCCAGGTAGTGGGCGCCCGGTGGCATGAGTCGCAGCGCCGCGGTCCGCTCCCGCGCGAAGGCCCAGTCGTGGTTGCCGGCCACCACGATCTTGTCCCGGTGGGGCAGCTCCGCAAGCCAATCCAGCGCGATGGCCAGCTCCCGCAGGTGACCACCGCGGCACAGGTCGCCCGCGTGGATCAGGACGTCTCCATCGGGCACGGACAGCTCGCGATGGAACAAGTGGGTGTCTGCCATCGCGACGATGCGCACCGGCACAGGGTAGCATTGCGGGGTGGGATTTGCGCCTCACGAGGAGCGCAATCCCAGTCGTCTTCCGACCGCAGCATACGGTCGAGCTTCCAACCCACGTGACAGGCGACATACGGCATGGAAAGGTCCGGCGCATGCCCAAGCGCGAGCGTGTTCCGCCGGCGAAGAAGCTCACCCGCGAAGCGCTGGAGCGGGCGGCGCTGCGCTACTTGGACCAGTTCGACACGTCCGCCGAGAATCTGCGGCGAGTGCTGGAGCGCCAAGTGCGGCGCGTGCAGCGTCAGGTGGAGCCGGACCTCGCGGAACGCGCCTTCGGCATCATCGAAGAGCTGATTGGACGGTACAAAGGCTCAGGGCTCTTGAACGACGAGCGGTACGCCGAGAACCTGGCGTCGAGCTTGCGGCGCCGCGGGGCGTCGGGCCGCGCGATCGCGCACAAGCTCGCGGCCCGCGGCGTGGATGCGAGTGCCGTGACGGAAGCGCTGACGCGCGCGGATCGCGACAGCGAAGACGCGGAGCTCGACGCCGCGCGGGCGTTCGCGCGACGCCGCCGTCTGGGGCCGCACCGTGCCGCGGAAGAGCGTGCCGCGCGGCGCGATCGCGACTTGGCGGCGCTGGCTCGCGCCGGCTTCGGCTTCGACGTGGCGCGCCGGGCACTGGACGAAGAGTGACGTCCGTTCGGGTGTTTCCGCGGCGGACCGACATGTAGACGTGAGCGGACGACGGGGGCGTCGGAAAGCGTCGCTTTCGCCGTGGGCTGCGCGAGCGCCATGCTGAGGAGATGAAGAGGGTGATGGCGGCGTTTGCCTTGCTGCTCGCGGCCTGCGGCTCGGATGCGAGCGGCGAGAACGCGGGTGGCGGCTTTCCGGCGGACACGACGTGCGGCCTGGCGATTACCAGCGACCTGGGAAACATCACGGCGCAGACGTCCGTGGCCTGCGCCACGCTGCTCGCCTTCGATGCGGGCTTCGAGACGGACTACATCGCGACCGAGGGCGAGCTGCGCCGGGTCGATCTCGCAGTGGACGAGGTGACGCGAGGTGAGACGGGAAATGGATTTCCTGCGACTCTCACCCTCACGGACGCGGCTCAGGAGCGCTGGGAAGCGGGCTGCATGGCGAACGTGTCGACGCACGAGCTGGTGTCGGGAAACGACTACAAGATCGCGGGCACGGGCAGTTGCTCGGCGCCCGCTACATCCCAGAGCAGCGCAACGAACGTGACGGTGGGGGACTTCGCGTTCGTGACGGTCGTGAACTGGACCCAGTAGCTACTCTGGAAACGGCGCGACGGGCTTGTGCTCTCCGGGCTTCAGGGGACCGACGTGCTTCGAGATCTCGTCGTACTTCGGATCGCCCTTGGGGTAGCGCAACAGGCCGTCCCCGTGGACGCCCCCCGGACCTTCAGCGCGAAGCTGCAGCACGATCGTGCCGTCAGGCTCCATCGTCGCCATCCCGATGGAGCCGCTTGCTGCGGCAGCCGGCGCGGTGCTGGTAGCGGGTGCCGCTCCAGGCTCGGTCGTCGGCTTGCTACACGCACCGCACAGCAGAAGCGCGATGCCCCAGTGCCAGCTCCGCATGCGTCGAGTGTAACTCTCGACGCACGTGAGCTTTGCCTACTTCTTCAGCCGTGCGCGGCGACGCCGGTTCTTGGCGGCGTGCTTGGCGTTGTAACGCGCACAGCGGTTGCGGGTCTTCTTACGGCGGGAGCGAGTGGGCAGGTACATGAGGCCGGGGATTTAAGCGCATTTCTCCGGCTTAGCAACCGCCGAGTCACTCGCAGCGCTTGAAGGGCAGGCCTTCCACGCTGGGCCCCCCGGCCGCCATGCAGGCGGAACCGCTGGGGCACAGGCCATCGCGGCTGCAGTCCCGCGAGCACTTTCCGACGTTTCGGTTGCAGTAACCAAAGAAGCAGTCCTGATCTTTGGTGCAGGGTCCCCCGACTTCGCCGGAGCCGTAGGCCGGCAGGCACAGGCCGATGCGGCCGCCCACGTTGCCGAGGGCCACGCAAGCGAAGGGATAAGGGCAGCCCCCGGCGAAACGGCAGGAATCCACACAGGCGTCACCTGGGAAGCCATCGGTGGTGACGGGAGACGCGCAGTTGACGGAAGGCGTCGCGGGAATGGTGAAGCCGTCGAAGTCGATGTGCAGCCCATCTCCACAAACGGTGACGGGTTGCGAGGCGAGGTTGCAGGCGTACTGCGCGGGCTTGAAACCGCCCTCCAAGGGTCCGTAGATCGCCGTCGCTCCGCTGGACGGTCGGCGGCACAGGCCATCGCAGGTCCACGAAGCGAGACCCTGGGCACGGACCGGGCAGTCCGCCACGGTGTTGCAGGCCAGGGTGCAGCCGCCGACGCTGAGGGTGGCGGAGGTATCACACGCTGCGGGCACGATGCAGGCGCCGGTGTCCCCGGGACCACAGGGAGCTGCGGCCTTCACGCACACTTTCTGTCCGCCCACGGGTTGGCAGCCCCAGCCGTTGGGACAGTCCGCGCCGACGTTGCACTTGCTGGTGCAGTAGCCGGTGCTGGTGACGCAGGCGAACTGGCAGTCGTTGGCGACGGAGCACGTCTTTCCTACGTCCGACGCCATGCAATACGTCTCGCTGCCGACGGCCTCGCAACGCGTGCCCGTGGCGCAGCCGCTGGTGTCGCCCACCGTGGTGCAGGTTCGCGTGCAGCGCTTTGCCAGGTTCTTGCCCCACGGGCGGCACAGGAGACCCGTGGCGCACTCGCCGTCCGACGCGCACAGATCCAGCTCGACCTTCTGCGCCGTGACGCCGCCGGTGCCACCGCCGCCGCCGCTGCCACCGCCGCCGCCGCTGCCAGCGGTTCCGGCCGTGCCAGCGGTTCCGGCCGTGCCAGCGCTCCCGGCCGTGCCCGCGGTTCCGGCCGTGCCGCCGCTGCCCGCGCTGCCGTCCGGTGCGGTTCCGCCGGTGCCGGCGCCGCCATCTGCGGTGGTGGGTGGATCACAGCGGCCGATGTCGCGGTTGCACACCAGGCCGAAGGTGCAGTCGATGTCGTACTTGCAGTCCTGGACGCAGCTGCCAGAAACGCAGTGGGCGAAGGCGCAGTCGCTGTTGCGCTCGCACTCGTCTCCCGAGCACGCCGTGGGCCCCAGGGCGACCACGCCGATGTACAGAGCGGTGGGGACCAGCCAAGACCAACGAAAGAGCCGAAGCATGTTCGGCTCAGATTAGAGCGTGTTGGCCGTCTCCGCCAACACCGCCCTTCGCGGGCTGGCGTTTGTCGTCTCAGAGATCGTATCGAAACACGTCCACGCCGGTCCCTTCGCCCCGCAGCACGAACAGATCGCCGTTGGCCGTGACCATCGCGTGGCTGTGCTGAACCGTGGTCTTCGGTGCGACAATGGGCTCGCCCCAAGCGTCCGCGGCGGGGTCGTACGCGAGAATGGAGTATCCGAAGTCCACGTAGATCTTGTCGTTCACGCTCACGGCCCCGTAGGGCTCGAAGACCAAGTGCTCCGGCGCGACGAGATCCGGTTTCGTGGTCCAGGCGTTCGTGCTCGTGTCGTACACCGCAAACACCCATTTCCCGTAAGTGGAGGCTTTGTCACTGCCGATGACGTACAGCTTTCCGCCTGAGGCTGCGGCGACGGCAAACCCGACGTTCCACGGCGCGCTGGCGATCGACCCGGGCGCCGACCAGGTGTCGCTGGCTGGATCGTAGGCCTGGACGACATCGGTGTAGTTGGTGCTTCCCACCTCGTAGATCTTGCCGTTCAAGAGGGCGGCTCCGGGCCTGTCGTGAACGTTTCCTAGCGGGTCCATCGCGGTCTTCGACCAGACCTTCGTGGAGATGTCGTAGCGAAAACCATCCGCCGCGAGGCAGTAGAGCGCGCCGTCGAGACCGATCGGGAAGGAGGATTCGCCGGGCTTGTCCACGCCGGGGAACGCGTCCGGATTCGGGGTCTCCGTCGTGAGCTGCTTCGTGACCACGTCGTACGACAGGAACACTGCGGAAGCGCCCGCGTTGGCGAAATAGATGCGGTTTCCGAGGGACCCGATGTAGTCGATCCCGGACCCGAGGGAGGGCACCGTGAGCGCGTCGAAATGCTCCCAGGACGCAATGCAATCGGCCCCCTCGAATCCCGGCTTGCACGTGCACACGACTCCCGTGTTGCCGACGGAGCACGTCGCCGTGTACGGGCATCCCCCGTTGTCGGCCGCGCACTCCTGGCAATTGGTGGGGAGCGTGCAGTACCCCGAGACGCAGGCTTCGCTGCCGTTGCAGGCTTGTCCGTCGTCGCATTCCGCGTTGGTCTGGCACGCCGCTCCCGGGACGGAGCCAGCGTCGTTCAGGCTCGGCGCGTCGTCGGTGGAACTGCACGCCGTCGTCATGGCGGTGAGGAGAAGAGCGAGACCCAGGAGCTTCATGGCGCCTCCGCCGAGTCACAGAGATTCGGACCGAAAGTGCGGGCCTTGACGCGTTGCCCACCCTCGTTTTGGGTCCAAACGGCGAGGTAGCCGCTCGGACTCCGAACGATGTCCAGACTCGAGAGAAACGAAGGGTGCTCGTCGAGAACCACCACGCCGGGGAGGAAGTTGCAGGAAGCGTCCACCCGCAAGAGCTCGAGCCTTTCGCCGCCTTCGCGCGAGTACGCGCCGATCAGGTAGCCGCCGTTCCAGGGAACGATGGTCAAGGGGAGCTTGCTGCCCATTCCGAAGAACTGCGGGCCACACTTGGTGACGAGCTCCCCGGAGGCCGACTGCTCGACGATCGCCACCTCGATGCTGTCGTCGTCACCCGCAAAACGATCCCACGCGATGGCGTACTCCCCGCCGTCCCCAGCCGCGATGACGGGACTGGAGCTTCCGGTTTCGACTGGGGGTGTCGGCTCCGTCAGCGCAGCGGACCAGCTCACCGAGCTGCCCGCGATCGATGCACCCCACACCACGTCGTTTGGTCCGGTGGCGAACGACCTGCTGGACCAAACCGCGATCGCCCCGGCTTTCGTGGAAGCGAGGTGGGCGAAGGAGGTCGCGCCCGGCTGCGTGCTGATCTGGATGAGCGACGAGGGCGTTCCGAAAATCGTCTTCGCGAGGACCTGAGAGTCACCGTGCCAGGCCACGAGCCAGCCGCTCTCGAGGGCGGCGATGTCTGGAGGGCTCAGCTTGCTCTGGGTGGCCACGAGGATCTCCGGACCGTTCGGGGACCCGTTCGCAGCGAGCTCACGGAAGTAGATGTCGCTCTCGACGGTGGGCGGTAGTGAGTGGGTCCACACGACTCCGATCTTGTCGCCGCTGGATGCCATGCCGTAAGGCGTGTGAAATCCCGGCGAGTCGCTGACGTCGCTCGTCCCCAAGGCCTTGCCGGTTGCATCGAGGCGCGTCAGCTGGATCTGCGAAAGCAATCCCGTGTACGCCACCGCGTATGTCTGCGTCGCTTCGACCCAGACCGCCTTTGGCGAGAACCCCTCGCCGACCGTCAGGGTGGTGCCGCCGAGCGGTTGGCTCGCCATTTCGTCGGCCCCGTCGCAATCGTCATCGATGCCGTTGCAGACCTCTTCCGCCCCGGGGTGAACGGTCGCGTCATTGTCGTTGCAGTCGTCCCCCGGGGCGAACGCACACGCCGTCGTTCCGTGCCCATCGCCGTCCGCATCCTTCGCTTCGATCGCGCAACGTCGATCCGAAGTGACGCAGCTCACCGCACAGTTTTCGGGATCGGGATTCGCGCATTCCACCGAGCTCTGGCACGAGTCCGCGGGCAAAGAGTCGGTCACTCGTCCACAGGCGGGAAGGAGCAGCAAACAGAGGCGAATCCAACTTGGTGGGTTCATCGCTTCTTTGCACAAAGCAAAGTCGGGACCGCAGCAAAAGGCTGGGCAAAGGGCCCGTTCTTCCAACGCTTGGTGCAATTCCTGACGGGCGTTTCGTCATCTTTCTTCCGACGAACACCCGCTGGGCGGCTTCTTTTGTTGGTTCCGCCGCGGAACCGCCCCTGACCGTTAGCCGCTGCCCTGGTGCTGGGTGAGGAGCTTCTGAATCAGCGCCTCGGAGTACTCGCTGAGCTCCTTGAACACCACGCCCATGCCGGGCGGATTCGTCTCCACCCGCACGACCTCGCCGATGCCCTCGATGGTCTCGATGTCGTCCATGATCACGGTGAAGCGCAAATTCACTTCCGTGCCCACGGGCAGGGGCGTGTCCGTCTTGATGAAGGCGCCCGTGCGGGAGATGTTCGTCACGTACTCTTGAATGAACTGATCGAAGGAGTCGAACTCCTTGTTGATCGTGACTCGTTCCTCCCGCCGCTCGTTCGTCATCCCCTACTTCCCCTGCAGGTCGAACTGCTCGATGTGATACTCCGTGCGCGGGATGAGCTCGATGCGACGCATGTAGCGACGCTCGGCTTCCGCGACGGCGGCCTTCTCTTCCGTGTTCAGGAGATCCACGATCGCGGGGTGGGCGTTCACCACCACGCTGTAGCCGGCGAGGCTGTCGCGCTCGCGCCGGATCTGACGCAGGATTTCGTAGGCGATGGTCTGACGTGATTGGATCTGCCCGGTGCCGTCGCAGTAGAAGCAGGGCTCGTGCATCGTGCGGCTCAGGCTCTCGCGAGTGCGCTTGCGCGTCATCTCGATGAGCCCCAGCTCGCTGATGCGATTGATGGTCGTCTTGGCCTTGTCCTTGGCCAGCTGGGCTTCCAAGGCGCGGTACACCTTGTCGCGGTTTTGGGCGATCTCCATGTCGATGAGATCGAGGATCACCAAACCGCCGATGTTTCGGAACCTGAGCTGGTAGGCGATTTCGTCTACCGCCTCCAAGTTGGTCTTCAGCGCGGTCTCTTCCAGATCCTTGCTGCCCTTGCCCACGAAGCGGCCGGTGTTCACGTCGATGGCCGCCAACGCCTCCGCCTGATCGATGATCAAGTAGCCGCCGCTGGGCAGCGGCACCTTGCGGCTCAGCGCCCGGCCGATCTCGTCTTCGATGCCGTAGGCGTCGAAAATCGGCTCCTTGCCGCTGTACAGCTCGATGTCCTTCACCCGCTCCGGCAGGAACATCTCCACGAAGCGAACCAGCCGGGCGAACTGGTCACGGTCGTCGATCACGATCTTCTCGATCTCGTCCGTGAACAGGTCACGCGCCGTCTTCAGCACGATGTCGAGCTCGGAGTAGAGCACCGACGGCGTCTTGGCGTCCTCCCGCTTGCGCGCGATGTCCGCCCACAGCTTGATCAGATAGCCGACGTCCGCCTTGAGCTGCTTCTTGGTGAGGCCTTCCGCCACGGTGCGCACGATCAAGCCGCCCATCTTGGGCTTCACGCTCTCGATCGCCGAGCGCAGCCGGGAGCGCTCCCGGGAGTTGCCGATACGCTTGGAGATGCCGACGTGCTCGACGGTGGGCAGGTACACCACGTAGCGGCCCGGCAGCGAGACGTGGCTCGAGACCCGGGCTCCCTTGGTGCCGATGGGCTCCTTGGTGATCTGCACGATCACGGCGTCGCCTTCTTTCACGACCTCCGTGATGGGTACCGAGCGAGATACGCGAGAGCTCTTGCCGTTGCCGTTGCTCGAGCGTTTGTCGCCGCCGCGCCCGCGGCGCTTGTCGTTGCCGCGGCGCCCGCGGCCTCGACCCCGTTCCGCCGGAGCTTCCTTGGTCTTGGCCTTGGCCTTGGCTTTGGGCTCGGGCTTGTCTTTGGTGTCCTTGGCGTCCTTGTCTCGTCCACCGCGCCGACGGCGCCGGCGGCGACGACGACCGCGGCCGCCTTCCCCCTCCGCCACACGGCGGCTGGTGCCTTCTTCTCCCGAAGGCTCGTCGCTCTCGTCATCGCCCTCGGTGTCGGCTTCGGCCGGGGTTTCTTCGGCCTTTTCGCTGGTGGCTTCGGCGGGCGTCTCGTCGCTCTCGGAATCGTCGCCTTCGGCGTCGTCGGGCTCGCTCTCCGCGTCGTCGTCGGACTCGTCCGAGTCGTCGGCTTCGGCTTCGTCCGGTTCGCTCTCGGAGTCCTCTGCGTCGTCCGTGGTGTCGTCGGAGACCGCTGCGTCGTCGGAGTCCTCCGCGTCGTCCGAGTCGTCGCTCTCGTCGTCGTCCTCGACGTCGTCGTCTTCGGCGTCGTCGTCTTCGGCGTCGTCGTCGTCCTCGACGTCGTCGCCCGAGTCGGGGCTCTGTTCGGAGTCCGGGCTCTCGTCGTCGTCGTCGTCGCTCTCCAGATCCTCGTCGTCGATCAGATCCGGACGCGCCAAGGCTCGCCGCTTGCCGCCGACGCCTTTGCCGGACGGCTCGTCCTCGTCGGCGCGGATGCCGCCGCTGAGGTACGCCTCGAAGTCGTCGGGTCGGATCAGATCTTCCACGTGGAGGAACGCCGCGCGATCCATGCCCACGTCGATGAACGCCGCCTGCATGCCGGGCAGCACGCGGGTGACCTTGCCGAGAACGACGTTGCCTACGGTTCCACGCTGTGCCGCTCGCTCGATATGAAGCTCGGCAATTACGCCGCCTTCAATCAAGGCGACGCGTGTCTCCCTGATGTCACAATTGATTACTAGTGTGTTACGGGCCATGCATCGGCCACGGGGAGCGCGCTCACCCGCGCCTCGGATGAGAGAAAAACCTGCGAGCGGGTCCGACAGGGACCCAGGCTCTGACACGGACAGGAACACGGCCCGGCCCGGCCTGTCAAGTGTCCGTAAATAGTGAGATTTCGGAGCCTCATCCAGGCCTTGGAGGCTTTTGGCGTTCGGAGCATCATGGCGACGTGACCAAATCCTTCCTGGTGCTCGACATCGAGACCGTCCTGGACGCCGAGCTTCCCATCGCCGAGTCCAGTGAGGCCGAACGCCTGCCCGCCCCGCCCCATCACCGGGTGGTCGTCATTGGTGCCCTGCTGTTCGACGAGAACTACGCAGTACAGCGCATCGGGGTCATCGGGGAGGGCAAGGAGGAGGCGGGGATACTCAGCGATTTCGCGCGCTTCCTCGATCGCCACCGGCCGGACATGATCACCTTCAACGGCCGCGGCTTCGATCTGCCCGTGATCGCCTCCCGCTGCCTGCGCCACGGGGTCAGCCTGCGGCACTACTACCGGTCTCGGGACGTGCGCTATCGCTTCTCCCCGGACGGCCACCTGGACTTGATGGACTACATCGCGGACTTCGGGGCGGCCAAACCGGCACGCCTCGACATCGTGGCCAAGCTCTGCGGCATGCCCGGCAAGGTGGGGGTGGACGGCAAGGACGTCGGCCCGCTGGTCCACGCGGGCCGCCTGGCCGAGGTCCGCGACTACTGCCTGTGCGACGTGGCTCAGACCGCCGGGGTGTTCCTGCGGCTGCAGCTGCTCCGGGGCGAGCTCTTCGGCGAAGCCTATCTGACCGCGATGCAAGGGCTGATCGCCGCCATCAAGGCGGACGCTCGCCTGGCTCCCGTCGCGTCTGCCATGAACGAAGAGCGACTGCTCACCATCGCCGACCCCTGAGAGGAGGACCCATGACCGATCTGACCACCCAGAGCTGCCAACCGAAGGTCGACAAGCTCGACCAGCCCCGCGTCGACGAGCTCCTGCGCCAAGTGCCCGAGTGGAGCGCCGCTACGGATCTCTCGAGCATCGAGCGGAGCTACGGCTTCGACGACTTCTACCGCACCATGGCGTTCGTGAACGCCGTCGCGTGGATCGCCAACGGCGAGGATCATCATCCGGACCTGGAGGTGAGCTACGCGAAGTGCGTGGTGCGCTTTTCGACGCACTCCGTGAAGGGACTGTCGAACAACGATTTCATCTGCGCCGCGAAGGTCGACGCGCTGCTGAAATGATTGACCGCGTTGGTCCCACGCGGATGCCGAGAACGCCGATTCGCGGCTACCAGCGCTGGCGCACCCTGTGCTTCATGCACTGGGAGGTGCCCGAGACGGAGCTCGCGAAGGTCGTGCCGCGCGGGCTCACCGTCGACACCTTCGACGGCAGTGCGTACGTGGGGCTCGTCACCTTCGGGATGGAGGGCGTCCGTCCGCGTTGGTCCCCCGACGCACTGGCGTTCGATTTCTTGGAGACGAACGTGCGCACCTACGTGCACGTGGACGGCGAAGATCCGGGTGTCTACTTCTTGTCCCTCGACGCAGCGTCGCGCATTGCCGTGGCCGTGGCCCGCTCCGTGTGGGGCCTGCCCTATTACTTCGCGCGCATGACCCAGCAGCGCGACGCAAAGCGGGTCCGTTACGGAGTCCAGCGCGCCGGACCGACAAAACCAAAGCTGGAACTGAGCTATGAAGTCGGCGAGGCGCTGGGAGATTCCAAGCCGGGCAGCTTCGAGCACTTCTTGGTGGAGCGCTACTTGCTGCACCTGGAGAAGGGCGGGCGCATCTGGACGGGACAGGTGCACCACACGCCGTACCCGGTGCAGCGCGCCGAGGTGATCGAGATCGAAGACGAGATCGTGCCTGCCTCGGGGTTGCCGGTTTCAGGAGCGCCGCCCATCGTCCACTACGCCGAGGGCGTGGACGTGAACATCTACGACCTGGGACCGCGCGCTCAGGGCTCGCGATAGAAACGCGGCACGCGGCGGGACACGCTGGTGAGCACCTCCCAAGGGATGGTGCCCAGATCCGCGGCGACCTCTTCGGCGCTGATGGTGTCGTCGCCCAAGGGACCCTTCTGCGGACCGATGACGACGACCTCGTCGCCCATCTTGATGCCGTCGATGTCCGTCACGTCCACCATCGTCATGTCCATGCTGACGACGCCGGCGATGGGGGCGCGACGGCCGCGAACGAGGACGCTGCCGCGGTTCGAGAGCGCGCGATTGAGGCCGTCCGCGTAGCCCATGGGCAGCGTGGCGATGATGCTCGGGCGCTCCGCGCGCCAGGTGGCGCCGTAGCCTACGGTGGCGCCCACGGGGATGTTGCGCAGGGCGACGACCTCGCTGCGAATGCGCATCACGGGGCGAAGCTCCGGAACCATTCCGGGCTGCGGGGCCACGCCGAAGATGGCGATGCCGGGGCGCACGGCGTTCAAGCGAGCCCGCGGGCTCTTGATGAGAGCGGCGCTGTTGGCGGCGTGACGCAGCGGAATGTGGACGCCCCGGGCCTGGAGGATGCCGCAAGCGCCTTCGAACACGTCGAGCTGCTCGTCGATGCTGCTGGTGTCGCCCGAGTCGGCACAGGCGAAGTGGGTCATCACGCCGTCGAGTCGCACCTCGCGGTGGCGGGCAAAGGCTTCCGCCATGGCCGGCATCTCGCTGGGCATTGCCCCCAGACGGGACATGCCGGTGTCGATCTTGAGGTGCACGCCGATGGGACCGGAAGAGGCGTAACGCACCTCTTCTGCGAGGTCCTGGATCTGCCCGACGTCGTGCACCACGGGGGTGAGGTCGTGGCGCAGGAGCTCGCCCCAGGCGCGGCCGTAGTGGCCGCCCATCACGATGATGGGTGCGCGGATCCCGGCTTGCCGCAGCTCGATGCCCTCTTCCAAGAGCGCCACACACATGCGGTTCGCGCCGGCGCGCTCCAGGGTGCGAGCGACGGCCTTGGCGCCGTGGCCGTAGCCATCCGCCTTGAGCACGCTGAACACCTCGGCGCCGCCCGCCATGCGCTGGAGGACGCGCAGGTTGTGGCGCAGATTCGCGAGATTGATCTCCGCGCGGGTGGGCCGAACCGTGTCCGACGGGACCGCCCGTTGGGGGCGGAGCACCCGGGGCAGCGGAGTGGCCAAAGCGCTCGAAGAGGCGTCCAACAGGGCCGGGTGCGAAAATGTCATCGGTGCGTCATCGTGGTTAGCGCTGGTCCCGAGCGGGCGTCAACTTATGCGCTCACTTGAAGCAACGCTGCATACACGACTGGTAGTCCCGCTTACAGTGTGCGCACTTGGCGTCGGGCTTCCCCGCATCTTGCGGGCACGTGCTCTCGCAACTGTCCCATTTCGTTCGGCAATCAGTGCTGCACTCGGCCTTTGGAGGTGGCGGTCCGGCCTCGGGTTCGGGCTCGGGAGTGGCGCTCACGGCCGGCTTCGACGTGGGCGGTGGAGGCTTGTGGACGCTGGTCGGGACCGGAGCTTCGTCAGGTGCGGGCGGCTCCGGCGGGGCCGAGGCGTCGGGCTCGGTGTGGAGCAGTGGACGCGAGGTGTCCCCAGACTCGAGCTTGCGGATGCGCCGCCGCGCGTACTCCAGCCGGTCCCGCGTCTGCCCGTAGGTGTAGCGCTCCGTCCATTCCCGCCAGCACGCCAGGCGGTGGGTGGGTGCGATTTCCGGATCCAGATCGAGCCGATAGCAATGCTCGAAACGGATGTTCCCCTCGTAGATCGTCGACACGCTCGGGCCGCAGGCGTGGACCGCCACGACGGCGAGCGGCGCCAGGAACAGAAGCGTATGCGGGAGACGAAGCACGGGCTGCCGCCCAAAGGTGCCGGGTTTACCCAACCGTAGCAAGCTCATGTTGGTCCGCCGCGGAACCACCCGGAAAACCGTCCAGGCTCGGAGGGGTGGCACCATGTCCGAATGGCGGACATCCGAGGCCGTTCACTCGCCAAACCCGCCCCCGATGTCCGCTTTTCGGACGTGCGTCAGATTGTGTCGCAGTATCCCGAGCATTAGCGGTACGGGCTCGAGTCGGGGACTTCGAGGACGCGGACGACGTCGCCATCTACGGTGATGTCGTCGGGGTCCTTCGTGTACCACTCGGTGTAGCCGCAGTTGGCGCAGATGTAACACTCGAAGACGCCTTCGTTGGTCCAGCGCCCCAGCGTGGTGAGCGGCGCTTTGGCGCTGACCGAGAGGACGGCGTCGCGCTTGATGCTGGGCGACTTGTCCTGAATGGACGAGACATGGAGGATTCGCCGGTTGTTGCACTTGGGACAGGTGACGGTCGTCTTCATCGTCGTGTGAGCTCCGGGGGGCGTTACGGATTCGGGACCGGGCGGCGTCCAGATCCGATTCCGCGGCGAGCCAACACCCCTGGGATCCGGGGGGGTGAGGTGCGTGGAAAATAGGACGTGTACATCCTATCTCCGTTCGCTCACGGCAGAGAAAGCTCGAGCAGCAACCTGCGCCAGTCGCGCGGCGCGCTCCAAGTGTCGAGGTAGCAGAGCTTCTGCGCGCTACCGAGACGCCGCCACCACGGGAAGAACGTGAAGCGAAGGTAGGCTTCGCCGTAGCCCATGCGCCACGCCAGAGAGGTCGAGCTTGGAACGTCAGGGAACTTCACCCAAGGGGGAACCGGTGGCCCGCACGATGCGATTTCTTCCTGCGCCTGTCTCTCCAGGCGTGAATGCACCAGCCGCGTGAGCCGCGCCCCGGTCTTTCGTCGGCGTCCCTCGTCTTGTCGAGCGCGCCGTTGTGCTCGGCGATAGCGACGTAGTGCCCTTGTGAGCCACGACACGTGCGGCAAGATGGGCCCTGGGCATGGCCTGGTCAACACCGACACCCTCGGGGTCCCCCGCGTTCCAGGCGCTCCCGGATGCGCACTCGGACTTCGTATTCAGCGTCAGTGGCAGTCCGTGGCTCGCGGTGCTCCTCGTCGTCGTGGTGGCGGGCATCGTGGTTGTCGTGGTGCTCGTCCGCGGGCGTCGCGCTCGGTAGAACGGGTGGTTCCGCGGCGGACCAACAAACGATCGGGCGGAGGGTAACCATGGATTGGCAACGGTTCGAAGCTGCGTGGTTCGATGCTGTCATCGATGCGATATCTGCAACCGCGAACGCAAATACGAGAGAGCGCTTCTACGCGGGGGCGTTCTGGCTACTGTACGGCGACGGGTCCAAGATTGCCGCGCCTGCGTTCGGCATGAGCTCGGAAGCCGTCGATCCGGGCGTTCGTTGGCACCCGCCCGACTGGCGTTGGGACATCATCCACACCGCTCACGAGCGCGTCGCGCTGCTCTACGAGCCGTTGCTTTCCCTCACAGTCAGTGATGAGCGGTTCGAGCAACTCTGGGAACAACACATCGACATGCTGGCTCGAGTTTGCCGGCGAGCCACGGCGGCGGTTCGTACGACGGCAGTGGGCGCACCTGCGTCCGCGTTCACGCCAGGGTTCTTCGTTGGGATCATCGACTTCGCCCAGGGGGACGCCGCGTTGGACTACCTGCGCCGCAGCGTGGACTCGGATACGCTGGCTGTATGCGGAGTCCTCACGTTCGATCAGGATTCGTGAGCAAAGCGCGGCGAAATGTCCGTCGAGATCACGGTCGATAGTCGTCGCGAGACGAACGCGGACGTGGACGATCTCTCGCGGCCGCTGTCCCACGCGGCGTTGGTCGCGAGCTACGTGATGGGACGCTGGCCGGTCAGCGCATGAGTGTCCGCGCCACCTGAAACAGGGCGAAGAAGATCAACGCAGGCAGGACCAGCATCAGGAGCGCCATGGCCTCGTTCACCTGGTACAGCGGGAACAACTTCCAAACCGCGGAGAACGCCTTGGGCGTGGTGCGATACAGCGGCCGACTGCCGGAGCGGCGAACGCGCTCCGCCACGGCACGAAGGTGCGCCAGGTAGTCCGCTCGCAGGTCGCCGGTCGCGTCCAGGTACTCGGTTCTGCGGTTCGCCTTGCCCAGCGGCGAAGTGGAAACGGCGTGGCCGTCGTCGAACATCGTCATCAGATACACGCGCCGGCCGGAGTACACCTCGAGCTTCACGAAGCCTTCCGGACCGATGAAATTCGGCGTGGGCATCGGTGGCGTGGGGCCGTGCACCACCCACGGCGCGGGGTTGAAGCCGAGCGCTTGGGCCTGCTGGCGGATCGGTTCCGGAATGGCCTCGAAGCGGGGCGGCTTGAGCGGCCAGCGCCAGTAGGTACCTTGAGGGACATCGATGGGATATCGCGATCCGAGCCCGCCAAAGTGGCAGCTGCCCGACGCGAGCAATCTCTACGGCAGTATCGAGACCAGCGCATCGCGCGAGGCGATTGCCCAAGCGTTTGCGAACGCCGGCTGGGAAGTGCACAAATGTGGCTTCGAGGAGCACAGGCTCGAAGCACCGTTCGCCGAGCTCGTTCTGGACTCGGAGCGGCCCTTCTTGATCCATGGCTTGGTGGCGGAGGTGACCATCAACGTGCGACTCGTCGCCGACGTCTTGCGAGGGACGGGCGCGCACTTCTCCCTCGAGTGCTACTCCGAGTCCGGCGAGCTGCTCGCGACCGTCACGTCGTGAGCTTCGCTCAAATCCGCATCGACGGGATCACGCGGGCGACGTCCGTGCGGCGCGTGGCCGTGCGATAGGCGGCGCCGGTGGCGGGGAGCACGCGCACCAGGGTGCGCTCGTCGCTCCACCACGGGAGCAGCTCCAGGGCGGGCAGCGCGCTGGCGATGGTGCTCGTGGCGTCCGTTTCCCACTGCGCGTCCGCGCCCGCGAAGACACGCCGCAGCCAGCGCCGGCGGAGCACGTAACGCGTCGTCGCCAACAGCATCGCGCCGAGCGCGCATGTCGCGATGCCGGCGGCCAGATACAGCCACTCCACGCTCTCCGCAAAGTGCGCTGACACACCCACCACGCCGCACAGCCACGCGCAGGTGTTCACGATCTGCACGTCTTGTGCGGAATGCGTCTGGTCGCTCCGCGCGGCGCGCAGCTCCCGCGCCGGCAACGAGCACAGCATGCCGAACAGCACTCCCCCTGCCGCTCCCAGCAGCAAGTCCAAGAGCGAGCCCCGGAGGTGCTGCAATCGACAGCTCACCAAGGCACACACGCCCAGCGCCGCAGCGATCCCCGACGCGCCGCCGCCGACGATCCACACCGTGGATCCTTCTTTGACGCTTCGGGGCTCACGGGTGGCGAAGAAGCCGAGCGTGAGCATGGCGAGCGTCGCCGAAATCGCGACGTCCGTCGTCTCCACGTAGCGATATTGAAAGCTGATTCCGTGCAGTGCCCGCTCGATGGGAATGGCCAAGACCAACGCCGCCGCGCCCACCGCAAGGCGACACACGCTGGCGGCCGCTAGCCGGGGAGCAAACGGAACCCGAGACATGTACAGCTTCGACTCCCCTCGAGTCGTTGCCTTTGTTGGTCCGGCGCGATTCCCGTCGCGTTTCACTCTTCCGCGAACTACTGAAGCGTCAGCCGGCACGTGCGCCATCGGAAATAGAGGCACGACGCTTGCTTGGTCGAGCGGAGATGTTTCGGCTGCGTGATTGTCCCTGCCAAGCCGATGCCGGTGTGCACACGCCTTCGGCGAGCGTCAGTCGCAGTTCGTCTTGCTCAGCTGTACCCGCACCTCTTTGAGCTGCTTGGCGAGCTGGGCGTAGGTCTTTGCGTGCTGCGTGTTGAGCTTGGCGAGCTCGTTCAGCCGCGCCTGTGCGCTCTTGTCCTTCGTCTTCTTGATCAGGCTGCGCTGCTTCTTGGCGGCCTCCAAGGCGTCCGAGTTGGCTTGGTCAGCTTTCTGCTGGGCGACGGCGATCAGCGCGTTGATGCCGTTGGACGCCGACTCGGCGTCATCCGCGCTTCCGAGACAAAAAAGAAACGCGGCGGCGGACACTACAAGGACGTTACGAGCTCGCTTCATGCTTCCCTCCGGATTCTCCAGAGTGCCTCAGCTCCCGCCCGCTGACAACCGCTATGGACACGAGCTCTTCTTCGCACCGTTGTAGCTCGAGATGTACGCGTTGCAGGTCTGAGTGTCGTAGTTGCCGCAGAAGCATGTGCTCCCGGAAGTGGACGTGTACGTGAAACAACAGGGCGAGCTCGGGCAGGAAGCGTCCGGGTAGCTCAGCGCGTTGTCCGTGATGATACAGGTGCACGCGGGAGCCACCGTCGTGACGCAGCGCCAGGTCTTGGCATCGCATTGGCCGTTGGTGCAGGTGCCGCTGCAGCTCTGGAACAGCTCTTCCTTCTTGCCGCAGCTGTCGTACCAATACGAAGCGCCGGCGGAGCACTTCTTCGAAGCGTGGGAGGTGCACTGGACACAGGCGTTACCGCTGCAGCCGTTGGGACAGGTCTCCTTCAGTGACCCGACCTTGTTGCAGCTGTCGACCCAGTACAGGTTTCCGCCCTGACACGTAGTGCTCGTGTTCGCGGTGCACTGGACGCAGGCGTTGCCGCTGCAGCCGCTCGGGCAAGTCTCCTTGAGAGGACCGATGTTGTTGCAGCTATCGACCCAGTACAGGCCATTGCCCTGACAGGTGGTGCCCGTGTTCGGTGTGCAGCCCCCCGCTCCCGCCGCGCCGCCAGCGCCGCCCGAGGAACCCGCCGCACCGCCCGAGCCGCCCGAGGAACCCGCCGCGCCGCCCGAGCCAGATGCGCCGCCAAGACCCCCCGACGATCCTGAGGCACCCGCCGCGCCCGCCGCGCCGGCGCTACCGCCCGATCCCGCGAGCCCCACGCCACCGGATCCCGCGGCGCCCACGCCGCCGGTGCCCGCGCCGGCGTCCGTCGCGCCGCCGCCACCACCACCGCCACTGCTGCACGCGATCAGAGCCGTGGCTCCCAAGCCCAACAAGAAAGCTGCCCTCATGGCGCCGAGCTTAGCCGCTTCGCTTCGGCGCGCCAGCTGAGCGCGTTCGTGTCAGGATAGCCGCGCTTCGGACATGATCGCCGCCCTCGACGTCCAGTACGCGAGTGACCGCGCCTTCGTCGCGTGCATCACCTTCGAGCACTGGACTGACGCCGATCCCAACAGCGAGCACACCACCGCCGTGCACGGCATTGGCGACTACCAGCCCGGCGAATTCTACCGCCGGGAGCTGCCGCCGCTCTTGGCCGGCCTCGAGCTGCTACCCGCCCTGCCGAGCATCGTCGTGATCGACGCTTACGTGTGGCTCGACGAAAATGGGCGCAAGGGCCTCGGCGCTCACCTGTACGAGGCCCTGGAAGGAAAAGCCGCCGTCGTCGGCGTCGCCAAGAACTTCTTCCAGGGCGCGACCGGCGCCGCGCGCGTGCTCCGAGCCGACAGCAAACGGCCGCTGTTCGTCACCGCCGAGGGCATGCCCCTCGCCGAAGCCAGCGCCGCCGTGCGTTCGATGCACGGCGAGTTTCGCGTGCCGACCCTGCTCCGGCGGGTCGATCAGCTGTGTCGCCAAACGTAGCTACTGGGGCAGGACCGACGGCTTCACGTGCTCCCGCAGATAGGCGTCGAGCTTCTCCCGGCGCCGCTTGCCGTAGTCGATCCAGCGTACGTCCAGGTGTCGGAGCCCCTTCAGGTGCGCGAGAAAGAAGAACCGTTCTGCATCGAGCTTCGGATTGATCTCGCGCAGCACGATCGAGCGAACGCGCGGCAAGCTCTCCAGGGCTTCGGGATTGCTCCACGCCTTCATGCCTTGAAAGTGTACGTCCCTGAGCTGGGTCAGGCGCGCCAAGCTCGGGAGCTCTTTGACGAGTGGCTGGTCGAAGCGCAAGGACTGGAGCCGCGTCATGCGCTCGAGGAAGGCAGCGTCCCGCAGGTTGCGGTTCGAGCTCACGCTCAGCTCCGTGAGCTTGGGGACATTGCACAGGGGCGCGAGATCGCACTCCACGGTGGCGCCCGTGATCACGAGCTTCTGCAGCCGGGGCAGGTGCTCGACGAAACCCAGGGAGCGGAGGGTCGCCGACTGCAGCAGTAACGTGCGGAGGCGACCACACGCCCCAATCGGTGAAAGATCGGGCACCGCTCCGACCACGGAGAGCCGTTGCAGCTTGGAGAGGGACTCGAGGAACGCGAGGCTCTTCAGGCTTCCGCGGATCGTGAGCCAGGTGAGCGCTTTCAGCTGGGCGAGCTCGCTCAGCGTCTTGTTCGAAAAGCCGCTCAGCTCCAACCTGCGAAGCTGTCGCAGCCCCGTCAGTGCCGCCAGGTCCTCACTGGAAAGACGCTTCCCGCTCCGTGTGCTCCACACGTGAAGCACGAGATCCGGACGCTGGCTGAGAACCTTGTCCCACAGCTCCGTGAGCTTCTTGTGGGGATCCGCGCCAAAGGCGAAACCCAGCGATGCTCCTTCTCGCAGCTCCGTTCGCGCGCGCCGCATCTTGGACGCGGTCCATGGCACGCCATGTTGCGAGTGCACCCACACCATGACCGACTCGTATGCCAGCACCGGAGACGCTTCTACGGAATTCACCCGACTGGGCGGTCACTTTGCGAGTCGCGCTTCGAGCTCCGCCACGCGCGCCAACGCCCGCTCCTTGTCCGTACGCTCGCGTTCCTTTTCGGCGCGCTGCTCCTCGGCTTCGCTGAGCCAGCGCCGGGCGCCTTCGCGGTCGTCGCTGAGGACGAGCTTTCCGTCCTCCGCACGGAGCCAGCAGGCCAGCGCTTCGGAGTACACGGGGCCATCGCCCGCTGCCACCCGCTCGAAAGCGCCTGTCACGTCCGGCCGCCATAGCTGGATCGCGAGGGGGCCACCCATGGAGGCAGGGCCGGCCATCAGCGGATCGAAAATCACCAGCTCTCGAGCTCCAATGGCGGCGTAGCGTTCGTGCACGTCCCGGTAGTCCTTGTGCGGATGCTTCGGGCTCACGATCTCGAAGCAAACCCGAGGGGGAACATGGCCCGGCTTCCACAAGCACAAGCTGTTCAGCCGGTCGCCCTCCGGTGCCGCGGGATCGAGCACGCACACGTCGGGATCGATGCCCACGCTGGGCGCTTGCTCCAGAAAGCGGATCGCCAAATTGCGTGCGACCTGCATCGCATGGTCTTGCCGCGCCGCCCACGCGCTCAGCACGGCATGGATGTGATTCGCGGTTTGGTCGTGAAAGACGGACTCTGGCACGGTGCCCTCAGGGAGCACCCATTGCGACAGGTCCGGGCGGACTCGGTATCGCAGTATGACGAAGCTCGGAGCGTCACTCACGACCTCCAGCCTACTGCTTCTTGCTGATTCGTGACACGAGACCGCATTGCGACTCAGTTGAAACGGTAGCCGGTCTGCGCCGGCCTCGCCGGTTTTCCCGGTGGGGCTGCGCCCCACACCCCGCGCGGGGAACCCCAACCCCGCGCGGCCACTGCTCCATGCTCTTGAGAAGTTCCGTACTCGCGTCGGGTGCATGCGTCAGGCCACAGCACGCCGCGTGCCACGCAGAAACACCTTCAAACCCTGGTTTGCACCCTGGCGAAACCGCGCTTCGCCGGCGGCGGTCGCCGGTTTTCGTTTTCATGTCGGTCCGCCGCGGCACCTCGCGAAGCGGCGTTTCCGCGGCGGACCGACAAAAGAAAACCGGGGGCCGGCGGGTCCATGCCGACTCGCTCTGGTGGTATGGAGCGGCATGTTCACCGGCTTGGTGGAGACGACGGGCAAGCTTCGAGGGCGCGATCGCCGCGGGCCGGGCTATCGCCTCACGATCGAAACGGACCTCGCGCCGCTCGAGATGGGTGAGTCCATCGCGGTGAACGGCGCGTGCCTCACCGTCGTGGACATCCGGGACGGCGCCTTCGGCGCGGACGTCTCGGAAGAGACGGTGGAAAAGACGACGCTGGGCCGCGTGGGCGTCGGCGGCGCGTTGAACCTGGAGCGCTCGCTGCGGCTCGGGGATCGCCTGGGCGGACATCTCGTCAGTGGTCACGTGGACGGCGTGGCGCGCGTGACGGAGGTCACGCCGGTGGGCGAAGCGTGGCGCGTCGCGATTGCGCCACCGGCGGAGCTGATGCGCTATCTGGCGCCCAAAGGCTCGGTCACGCTGGACGGCGTGTCGCTCACCATCAACGCCACCGGCGCGAGCGACATCGAGCTGATGCTCATCCCGCACACGCGGGAAGTGACGAATTTCTCGGCGCTTCGCCCAGGGAGCGAGCTGAATCTCGAGGTGGATCTGTTGGCGCGCTACGTCGTGCACTATCTAGAGCGGGGCGGCTCCGCCGCTGGCGGAGAAGACTCCCTGGTCGATGCGCTGTCACGCGCCGGCTTCCTCTCCAAAGACTGAACCCATGCCCCAATCCATTCCCCCGCGCCCGCTGGACATCGATCCCGAGCCGCTGGCGCGCGTGCAGCAAGCCATCGACGACATTCGCGCCGGCAAGATGGTCATCTTGGTGGACGACGAAGATCGCGAGAACGAAGGCGATCTGACCATGGCTGCGGAGATGGTCACGCCGGAGGCCATCAACTTCATGGCCAAGTTTGGTCGCGGCCTGATCTGCCTCACCCTCACGGAGGGACAGGTGGAGCGGCTGGAGCTGCCGATGATGCAGCCTCCCGGCAAGAACGGACCGCCGCTGGGCACGGCGTTCACGGTGAGCGTGGAAGCGGCGGAGGGCGTGACCACCGGCATCAGCGCGGCGGATCGCGCGCACACCGTGAAGGTCGCCATCTCACCAGAGGCGAAGCCGTCGGATCTGGTGACGCCAGGGCACGTGTTCCCGCTGCGGGCGCGCCGCGGGGGCGTCTTGGTGCGCGCGGGGCAAACGGAAGGCTCGCTGGATCTCGCGCGCCTCGCGGGGCTCACGCCGGCCGGCGTGATCTGCGAGATCATGAACGACGACGGCAGCATGGCGCGCATGCCGGATCTCGAAGCCTTTGCCCGGGAGCATGGCCTTCGCATTTTGACGATCGCGGATCTGATCCGCTACCGGCTGCAGAAGGAGCAGCTCGTGGAAAAGCTCCACGAGGCGGACATCGTGATGGACCGCACGGGCACCACCTGGCGCGCGATGGTGTACGGCGCCACGGTGGAAGATCGTCAGCTGCTCGTGCTGGTGCGCGGCAAGATCGACGCTGCCAAGCCGGTGCTGTGTCGCATGCACAGCGGCTCCACGCTGGCGGACACCTTCAGCTCCACCGTGAGCGAGGGCGGGCGGCACCTGGCGGAGGCCATCGACGCCATCGAGGCGGAGGGCTCCGGCGTGGTGGTGTACCTGCCGCCGCGGTGTGATCTCCGTCACGAGCTCATGGCCCTCACGGAGCGGCTGAAGAGCTCGCCCGTCGCTGCGCCCAAGCCGGATTCCCGCGCCCATGGCGGCACCCTTCGGGAGTACGGCCTCGGCGCCCAGGTGTTGCGGGAGCTCGGCTTGCACCGCATCCGCCTGCTCACCAACAACCCCCGGAAGATCGCCGGCATCCACGGCTACGGCCTGGAAGTGGTGGAGAGCGTCCCACTCGTCTCGATGAAGAAGGTTTAGTGGTTTCAGGTATTTGGCTTGTTTGACATTATGACATCACGATCGTAGATTCGTGATGTCATGGCGAAACAAATCACAGTTCGGGGTGTCTCCCCACAGCTTTCGTCGAAGCTCGAGGAGTTGAGTCGAGCTCGGGGCGAGAGCGTCAACGCTACCGTTCTCTTCTTGTTGGAACAGGCGACGGGGGTCGATGCGCGACGGCGCCGTCTCGAGCGTTACGCCACTTGGACAGAAGCCGATGCAGAGGAGTTCTCGCTCGGCTTGAAAGCGCAGCGGCAGGTCGACGAGGACCTCTGGGGTTGAAATGGATGTGGTGCTGGACACGTCCGCCTACTCGCACCTTCGACGTGGACACCCCAAAGTGCAGGACATCGTGGCCAAGGCGGCTACCGTGCTCCTGCCGACGATCGTATTGGGAGAGCTTGAGGCTGCGTTCCAGTTGGGAAGTCGGACGAAGGAGAACGTCGCCACGCTGGAGGAGTTCCTCGAGGAACCCTTCGTGTCGACGCTGCCGGTGAGCGAAAGAGTCGCACGGCAATACGGTGCGCTGTTCTCGGAGCTGCGCCGCGCCGGGACGCCGATCCCGGTGAACGACGTCTGGATTGCTGCGACCACCATCGAGGCAGGTGCACGTCTGCTCACCTTCGACTCGGATTTCGAGCGCGTGAAGCGTCTCGATCGCACGATTCTCTTGGCGTAGGCCGTGCTAACGTCGGTGCCCCCCATGGCAGAGCCCAAGAGTCTCGAAGGTCAGCTCGTCGCGCCGCCCAAGGCCCGCTTCGGGTTGGTGGCGTCGCGCTTCAACTCCTTCATCGTGGAGCAGCTGGTTTCCGGCTGCGTGGATGGCCTCACCCGACACGGGGTGAGCGCGGATCGCATCACGCTGGTGCACGTGCCGGGCTCTTGGGAAATCCCGCTCATGTGCTCGCGCCTCGCGAAGAGCGGCAAGCTGGACGCGGTCATCGCGCTGGGCGCCGTCATTCGCGGCGGTACGCCGCACTTCGACTACGTCGCTTCCGAGGCCGCCAAGGGCGTGGCCATGGCGTCCGCTCAGTCCGGCGTGCCGGTCATCTTCGGCGTGCTCACCACGGACACCATCGAGCAAGCCATCGAGCGCGCGGGCACCAAGGCCGGCAACAAGGGTTTCGACGCGGCCATGGCCGCCATCGAGATGGTGAGCCTGGGCAAGGCTCTCTCCGACGCGGGGCTGTGAGCCATGGGTGCTCGGTCCACCGCGCGTGAGGCCGCGCTGCAGATGCTGTTCTCGATCGAGATCAGCGGAGCCGATGCCGCGCAGGTGATCCACGACTACTGGCGCGAGATGCCGGGAGACGCCGAAGGTCGCCCCTACGCCGACGGCCTGGTGAAGGGCGTGGCCGCCGCGCTGGAAGAGATCGACGGGCGTATTCGCACGGCGAGCACCAACTGGCGGCTGGAGCGCATGACGCGCGTGGATCGCAATCTGCTGCGGCTCTCCACCTACGAGCTGCTCAGGGAGAAAGACGTACCCCGCGCGGTGATCATCGACGAGGCCGTGGAGCTCGCCAAACGCTTCGGAACCGAGGAATCCGGATCTTTCGTGAACGGCGTGCTCGATCGCATCGCCAACGACTGCGGCCGCACGGACGAAGCCTGATGGACCTTCGGTTCATCGCTCCGCACCTGCGCAAGCTCGATCTAGCCGGAACCGAGGTGCTCGTGGCCTGCACTGCGGAGCAGGAGCGACCACCCCATGGCGTGGCGGGCTTGGTCGACTGGCGCTTGGCCGGCCGCATCTCGCGCTTGATGGAGGAGGGCATCGTCACCGGCGAGCTGGGCGAAGTGGTGCTGGTGCCCGGCAAGCCCAAGCTGCCCTTCGACAAGGTGCTGCTCTTTGGTGTGGGGCCCGAGCGCGAGCTGGACGAGCGCGTGTTTCGTCACGTGGTGGAGAAGATGCTCGCCACGTTGGAGGGCCTCTGCGCGCGCTCCGCCGTGGTGCAGCTCCCCGGGCGCGCCGCAGATCTTATCGAGCCGGAGCGCGCCGCGGACGTGCTCTTGGAATGCGCCGGAGGTCGTCCGGAGCACGACGTCTGGACGCTGGTGGAACCGCCGGAAGCGCAGCGCAGCGTCACCCAGCACATGGTGCAAGAGCGCCGACGCGTCCGCGAGCTCTAGCTCGATCCTTTTGTTGGTGCGGCGCGATACCCGTCGCGCCCCGACACCGCCGTCGATCCCAGCCCGTCGCTCGGTGGTACCATCGCAGCGTGGACGACACTGACGCAGCCGCCGAAGAGGTCATGATCGCGCACTTGCGACGCATGACCCCGGCCGAGCGCCTGCATCGCGCATCAGAGCTGCGCAGCGCGGCTCTGACGCTCGCGCGTAGCCGGATCCGCCGCTGGTACGGTGACATCGACGAGCGCGAAATGCAGCTCCGTCTCGCCGCGCTGTGGCTCGACGCGGACACGATGCGCCGTGTCTATGGGTGGGATCCCGACGTGAAGGGCCGTTGAATGGATCTGGAGCTGTCCGTCGCGCTTCGCGTTGCGCACGCGTTCGAGGCGCTGGGACTGCGCTATCTGATTGGCGGATCTCTGGCGAGCTCGCTTCACGGGATACCTCGGTCCTCCCACGATGCCGACCTCCTGGCCGAGATGCCGGGCCGTCTCGCCGACCAGCTCGCTGAGCAGCTATCGTCCGAATTCTACGTCGACGCGGACATGATTCGCGACGCGGTGGCGCGGGGAGGTTCCTTCAACGTGATTCACGACGAATCCGGCTTCAAGGTCGACGTCTTCGTCTTGACCCGCGATCGGTTGGCGCAAACGGAAATGGACCGCCGCGAGCTCCATGTGATCGCCGAAGGAACCACCGCGTACTTTGCCACCCCCGAAGACACAGTGCTGCAGAAGCTGGATTGGTATCGCAAGGGCAACGAGATCTCCGAGCGTCAGTGGAACGACGTGCTCGGTGTCTTGAAGGTACAGCGGGGCAGACTGGACGACGCCTATCTGGATCGTTGGGCACCCGTGTTGGGCGTCGCAGACTTGCTCGTCCGCGCACGCATGCAGTCGAAGTAGTAGCGCGGCCTTCATGCCCTCCTCCGCCGACACGCCGCGCATCGCGGATCTGACGCCCGGTCCGGTGCGCGTTCGCGGCCGCGCGAAGAGCACCGGCGTCGCGCCTCTCAGTGCGCCGCGGAGCGGTCTCGCGTGCCTGTGCTATTCGCTGGCGGACAACGCGGGGGGCGAGCACGATGCGCAGGACTTCTGGGTCGAGGACGACTCCGGCCGCGTGCTGGTCGTGATGCAGGACTTCACGTTGGATCTCGGTCGCTCCGCCACGGCAGCGGCGGAGGTGGTGGACGCCGACATCCACGCCGTGCAAGAGCGCCTGGCAAAGCTCGCGGAACGTGCCCGCAAGAAGGGCAACGAGATGGCGGACGCCCTCCGCTCCGAGCGCAAGACGCTGCGCAAGCTGTACACCCTGCTCTGCGCCATTCGCGCGCACCGTTCGGGGCGCTGTCACGTGAGCAAGACCCTCGACGGACAGCAGCGCTACATCCTGGAGCAGAGCCGCTACTTCATGAGCACCGGCGCCGCGGACGGCATCGCGACGCTCAAGTTGGTCGGCGCGGAGTCGCTGCTCTTGGACGGCCAGGAAGTCCAAGTCGAGGCGGAGGCGTGCCTGGAGCAGGATCCCGACGCGCGGGACGGCGGCTACCGCGTGCGCCCCACGCGCACCGTGCTGCGCGCGCCCATGGACGGCCGCGTGGTCGTGCGCACCGAGACGGAGCCGGCCCCGGCGAAGAAGAGTGACAAGCCGAGGGCGAGGGCGCGGAAAGGCGCGCGGACGGAGAGCTGGAACAGTGCCTGGCTGGTGCTGCTCCTGGTCGCCGCCGTCTTTGCCGTCGTGGTGCTGGCGAAGGCGTGTGCCGGGGCGTGACGCGCGCGCCGCGAGGTTCCGCGGCGGACCGACAATCTGAAGATCCGTCAGTCGGGGATGCGCACGCCACCCATGACGAGCTGGCCGTTGGGCATGCGGTCGTACTCGATGACCATGCCGTCGTAGACGTGCTGCTCGACGGTGCCCGGCGTTGCGCCCGCGTCGCCGGGGATCACCTTCTTGGGCGGACCCAGCTGCTGCTGGATGGCCGTGGGCAGCATGCCGAAGGCGAGATCCGGTGGGATGGCGCCGTTGAACACGCCGTAGATCAGCGTGCCGCCATCCGGCGCGGTGCCCGCGGAGCGACCCACGCGGTGCACGTGGATGGCACGCACGCGGCCCTCGTCGTCGAGCAAGAACTCTGCGGCGCGGTGGATGTAACGGCAGAGCTTGGGAGTGCGGACCTCGCAGGGCGCCTGCATGTGACGTTCGACGGTTTCCACCTTGGCATGCAGGCGGATGGGACCGAGCCCCTGACCCGCGAGGATCGCGAGACGCGGTCCGGATGGGGGCGGCAGCTTCATGGGCGGGGGCAGCGCGGCGGCGGGGGGACCAGAGGCGCTGGGGACGGCGCTGGGCGCGGCGTCCGTGGACTTCTTGTCACAGCCCGAGACCGCCACGAGGGTTGCGATGGCGGCGAGGCAATACCAGGGATTTCGCATCGTATCGGTCACTCGCAAGACCGTGGTAGTAAGGCCAACCTGAGCCTTCTTGGCAAGGCCAGAACCCCATGACGCCCATCGACCAACGCAGATTCTTGTTCGTCACCGGCAAGGGTGGCGTGGGCAAGACCACGGTGACGGCAGCTCTGGCGCGGACCTTCGCCAGCCAGGGTCGGCGGGTGTTGGTTACCGTATGCGACGCGAAAGAGCGCATTTCCGGCCTGTTCGACGTGGAGCCGCTGACGCCGGAGGTGTGCAAGGTTGCCGACAACGTATGGGCCGTGAAGCTGACGCCGGAGGTCGCGCTCCGGGAGTACGGCGGCATGATCCTGCGGAGTGAAACGTTCTACACCGCGGTGTTCGACAACAAGTACGTGCGCAGCTTCTTTGCCGGTGTGCCCGGCCTGTTCGAGTGGGCGATGCTGGGCAAGGCCTGGTACCACAGCACCGAGAAGCAAGAAGACGGCAGCGAGCGCTTCGACGTGGTGCTGTTCGACGCGCCCGCCACCGGTCACGGCTTGGACATGTTGCGCGTGCCCAAGGTGATCGTGGACGTGGTGCCGCCTGGGGTGCTGCGGCGGGACGCCGAGCTGGCCTGGAAGATGTTTCAGGATCCGAAGCAGAGCGGTGTGGTGGTGGTGACGATTCCCGAAGACATGCCCACCAACGAGACCATCGAGCTGATCGACGCCGTGCAGGGGGAGCTGGGGCTCCCGGTGGCGCGACTGGTGGTGAACGGGGTGCTCGAGCCGCTGTTCTCCGACGCGGAGCACAAGCAGCTCTTGGCCGAGCGCGACCTGAACCGTTCCGACCCGGGGGACGAAGCCATTGCCAGCGGGATCCGCCGCTCCATCCGCGAGCGGGTACAGGAACAGAGCTTGGAGCGGCTTCGGGCCCTGAACCTTCCCCGGGTGGAGCTACCGCTCTTGGCCGAGGACGCTGGGCGTCCAGAAGCCATTGCCCAGCTCGCGGAGCTGCTCTAACCGGTGGTATTCTCTGGGTGAATCATTACGGCGTCGACCCTTCCCCGGGCCTAGGCGCTATGGTGACTCCAAAGGGTCATGGCAAAAGCGGCACCCAAGGCCGGGCGGGTTCTCTCCGGTCGATACCGACTCGAGGAGCGTCTCGGGGAAGGTGGCATGGGCAGCATCTGGCGGGCGGAGCATTTGGTGCTCGGCGCGCCGGTGGCCGTGAAGCTCATCGACCGTGACGTGACCCGGGACGAAGAGGCGCTGGCGCGCTTCAATCGCGAGGCCCAGTCCGCGGCGACGCTGCGCAGTCCTCACGTCGTCCAGATCATCGACTACGGCATCGACGACGACACGCCGTTCATGGTGATGGAGCTGCTCGAGGGCGAGACCCTCGCGGAGCGGCTCCGGCGCATCAAACGCCTGAGCCCGGCGGAGACGTCGCGCATCATCACCCACGTGGCCCGCGCCATCTCTCGCGCCCACGAGGGGGGCGTGGTGCACCGCGACCTCAAGCCCGAGAACGTGTTCCTGGTGGCCAACGAGGACGCGGAGATCGCGAAGGTGCTCGATTTTGGCGTGGCCAAGGTCGAGAGCGCCACCCTAGGGCCGGGCGGAACCCGGACCCGCACTGGATCGCTCCTGGGCACTCCGTTCTACATGAGCCCGGAGCAGGCCCAGGGGAACAAAGAAGTCGACTACCGCACGGACCTGTGGGCGCTGGGCGTGATCGCCTTCGAGTGCCTCACGGGAAAGCGACCTTTCGAGAGCGACGGCCTCGGGGACTTGGTGCTGAGCATCTGCGTGCGCCCAATGCCCACGCCGTCGGAGGTGGGACCAGTGCCCGCCGGCTTCGACGAGTGGTTCGCCCGTGCTTGCTCCCGGGAGCCGACCAATCGCTACCAATCCGCGCGGGAAATGGCCGAGGCCCTGCGGGACATGGTGTCGGACGAGACGCGGGAGATGCAGATCACCGTGTCCGAAGAAGACGACGAGTGGGGCGCCGTGCCGGTGCTGCCCTCGGTGCTCGGCGACGCGGGGGAAGCCGACACCGAGCGAGACATCAAGATCCACGAGGCGGATACCGTCGCCGTGGAGCCGGAGCGCAAGCCGGCGATGACGGTGCAGCAGTTCGGAACGTCGACCACTTCCGAGGTACCCGAGCCGTCGCGTCGCACGCCGCTGATCATCGGAGTGGCTGCGCTCGCGCTGCTCACGGGGATCACCGGGGGCGTGGTCTTCTTCAGTGAGAAGGAATCGCCGGCGACTCGCGAGCTGCCCGCGCCGTTGCCGAGCCCGACGCCCACCAAGGCGAGCCCCGCGTCCACGCTGCGCGCTCCCAAGGCGGCGCCGAGTGCCAGTGCGGTGGTGGAAGAGGAGAGCGACGCGGGGGCGAAAGAGGCGGGCAAGGCGACGGACTCCGCTGCGGTGGCAGAGGCGAAACGCGACGCCGGCGGGCAACCGGCGCGCTCCGACGGCGGGCTGAGCGAAGCGGCGAAGAAAGCCGCAGCCGTGATGCTGGATCGCGATGGCTCTGCGCCGATCAAGGTCGTGGGCGGCGATCGCTGACGGCGCCCAGCACGCCGAGAGCGCGGCGCAGACCTTCCCGCGCCGCCGCGTCGGGAGTGCCGTCGAGCTGGTAGCCGCCCCGCACGCCGTTCGCGTCGTCCTCGAGCCAAAGTCGTGCCGGGGTGTCCGGGTGGGATAGCTCGAGCACGACGCGTCGTCCTCCGCGCTCGGTGCGGACGCGATTCCAGGTGAAGGGACGGAGGGGCGCCACGGCCCGCAACCGGGCGAGGCGGCGAGCGATGGCCGTGGTGGTGGCGCCGGCGATGGCGTCTGGACCCGGGGCGTGCACCGGTGTGTGGCCCAGCTCGAGCAAGCGCTCCCAGATCTCGTTCAAGCTCTCGATCGTTCCACGGCCATCGACCACGTGGAGGCTGATGCGATCCGTCGCCGCCGCGCCCCCGCCGGGAGCGGTGAGGGCCACGGTCAGGCCGTCTGCAAGCGTGAGCTGGCTCTCGCCATCGTGGATCGCTCGAGCGTCCGTCCCCAGCGCTCGGGCCAAGGCGTAGAGCTCCACCCCGAGTACGTCGAGCTCCGGCAGCCGCGCCAGGGGGACCGGAACCAGCTCCGAGAGACCGTGGAAACGCTCGTAGGTTTCGAACACACCGCTGCATTGGGGCTCGAAGGCGCACGCGCTGCAGCTCTCGGGTTTGAGCTTGTCGCGGCGCTTCACGGAGTACTTGTCCCACGGCGCGCTGAGCGTCGATTCACCGTCCACGGCCACCGTGAAGGTCTCTTCGCCGTCGTGATGGATCACCCGGGCGAGATCCGGTGCGACGCAATAGGGTAGGTTGCCCACGTTCACGTCGAACCCCTCGGGAAAGCCCGCCACCATCTCCCGGAGCGGCTCGACCAGCTCCGAGTAGTGCGGCATGGCTTCGCGGAGCTCGTCGTCCGTGCGCTCGCCGGCGTCCAGCGGTCGCATCATGTCCAGGTGGACCTGGTGGACGCCATAGGGGAGCACCAAGCCCGGCAGCGCGGGCAGGGACGCGACGTTGGAACGAACCACGCACAGGTTCACGCTGATGCGCTGGCGTCGCTTCGCCAGGTGACCCAGGGATTCCACGATGCGATCGAAGGAGCCAGGCCGGCGGGTGGTGGCTTCGTGAGCGGCCTTCGTTCCGCCTTGGATGGAGATGCGCCAGGAAACGTTGGGGGCCGCCGCCAACACTTCGTCCACGAAGCTCTCCCGAGCGGTCTTCACGCCGTTGGTGAACACCACGATCTCGCGGAAGCCCAGCCGCTGAGCGTGGCGAAGGATGTCGAAGAAGCCCCGGGCCAGGGTGGGCTCACCACCCAGCAGGGTCACCTTCTCGTGACCCTGGGCCGCTGCCTTGTCGAGCTCCGCCAGCACCGGCTCGGGCGCCATGGGACGAGCGCGCCCCATGGCCGTCTGTTGTCCGCTCACGCAGAAGACGCAGCGGTTGTTACACAGATGACCGAGCTGGATCTCGAGCTGGCGCTTTGGCTCCGCCACCCCGAAAGCATAGGGTCAGCGTGCGGACTTGGCGATCAGGTCTGCCGCCAGGGTCGCGAAGTTGTCCGCGTTGACCATCCGACTCGACAGCACGATGCCGTCGCCATCGCTCACGAATACACGCAGGCTGTGTTCGTGCAGGGAAGCGAGAATGATGAACGGCGTCGTCACGCCGGCCTGGCGCACTCGAGCGAGCACCTGAAGGCCACTCTGCCCGGGCAGCCTGGAATTCGACACGACCAGGTCGAAGGGGCCTTGCTCGAGGACGGCGCGTTCCAGGCCTTCGCCGTCGTCGGCTTCGACGACGTGAGGCGAAAGGGTGCGCAAGAGGGGCGAGATTCGCCCAGTCGTTTCGGACTGAGGATCGGCGATGAGGATCCGGGGCTCTTTCATGAAGGCTCGGGTCTTGCGAAGCGGGACGGCGGTGCGGGTGGCGTCGAAGTCGACGTGTCGGAGTGACGATTGAGCCCGCATGCCGTGAAACCTCTCCAGACGGCTGCACCAGCAGGACCCGTGCCGACGCGGATGGCGTTCAAGTGGTGGAAATCGCGTCAAGGAGTGGGTCGTCGAGGCCGGGGCCTTTCACCTTTGCGGTTCAACTCTGAAAAGAGCCGGCGTTCTGCACGGCGTGCACCAGGTCCTCGAGGTCGAAGGGCTTGTCCAAAAGTGCCACGGCGCCCAGCTCTTGCGCACGGCGTCGTGTCTCGTCCGTCGGGAAGGCCGTGATCAGCACCACGGGGGCGTGGGCGTCCGCCGTTCTGAGATGTCTGAGAACGTCGAGGCCGGAAAAGCCCGGCATCCGGATGTCGCTGACGATCACGTCAGGCTCCGCTCGCGAGCCACACAAGGCGTCGATCATGAACTCGAAGAGCTCGGCTCCGTCAGCCACGGCGATGACGTGGTAGCCGTCTCGATTCAAGACATCGACCATCAGGCGGCGAAGCTCGTCGTCGTCCTCCGCGACCAGTACGAGGCTGTCCGACATGGCGTTTGTCAAAGCAGGGAGCGTGCCATCGCATGGAACCGCGGAAAGGCGCCCGTGCTACCGGGTCGAAAAGGCCCACTGACTCAGGATTCACCCCACGCGTCGAGGCGGCGATAGAGCGTCTTGCGACCGACCCCCAGGATCTTGGCGGCCAGGGACTTGTTGCCTTCCACGGCCGACAACACCCGCAAGATGTAGCGCCGCTCCACTTCCTCGAGGGGCACCAGGTCGGAGGGATCGTCGGAGGCGACCAGCACGTTTCGGCTTTCGTGCTCGAGGATGCGCTGGGGTAGATCCTCGACCTGGATTTCCTCGTCTCGGGTGAGCGCTACGGCCCGCTCGATGCAGTTCTGCAGCTCCCGGACGTTGCCGGGGAAGGGATACGCCATCAGGCGTTTCGCCGCAGCCGGGGAAAGGCCGTGCACGTTCTTGCTTGCCACACTCGCGAAATGGGCGAGGAAATGCTGGGCCAAGAGCAACACGTCGCCACCTCGCGCTCTCAGCGGTGGCAACGGCACGTTGATGACGTTGATGCGATAGAAGAGATCCTCGCGAAACGTCTTCTCTTCGATGGCGGTTTCGAGATCGCGATTGGTCGCGGCCACGATGCGAGCGTCGAAGGGGCGTTCCTCGCTGCCACCCACGGGGCGCACCACCCGCTCTTGCAATGCGCGCAGCAGCTTGGGCTGTAGCCCGAGGGGCAGCTCACCGATCTCGTCCAAGAACAGGGTTCCGCCGTTGGCGCGCGGCATCAGGCCTTCGCGCGCCTGGCGCGCGTCGGTAAAGGCGCCCCTCTCGTGGCCGAACAACTCGCTTTCGAGCAGCGCCTCCGGCATCGCCGCGCAGTTGATGGCGATGAAGGGCCCGTCTCGCCGCCGGCTGCGGCGGTGCAACTCCCGCGCGACCACCTCCTTGCCCGTTCCGCTCTCTCCGGTGATGAGCACCGTGGTGTCGCTGTCGCTGATGCGCTCGAGCAGGTCGTAGACTTCCAGCATCCTCGGGCTCGAGCCCAACAGCGCGCCGAATCGCTTGCTACGGTCGACCTGGGTGCGCAGGCGCCGAACCTCTTGCCGCAGCGCAAAGTGGTCCAAAGCTCGATGTAGCGACATCGCCACGGCCTCCAGCTCGAAAGGCTTGGTGATGAAGTCGTAGGCGCCGGCTCGCAGGGCGGCGACTGCGGTTTCCATCGATCCGAAGGCAGTGACCACGATGACGGGCACGTCCGGGTAGGTGGCGACCACCTGCTCGCAGAGCTCCGTTCCGCTGGCGCCGGTCAGGTTGAGATCGGTGACCACGACGCCGAAGCGCTGCGTGCCCAGGAGCTCCCAAGCCTCGCTGGCGCTCCCGGCCGTGGTGACGGCGAAGCCCTCCGCCGACAGGCCGTCACGCAGCAGATCGCAGGCGGCCGGCTCGTCGTCGACCACCAACGCGGCGCGGGACCCGGGCTCCGGCGGGGGAAGAATGGAAGCGGTCATGATTCCTCGCTGAGGGGTAGGTGGATGGCGAAGGTGGTGCCTTCTCCAGTGGTGCTTTCAACGGTGATGCGACCCCCGTGCTCCAAGACGATGTCTCGCGTCACGCTGAGGCCGAGCCCTGTGCCTTCTCCCACCGGCTTGGTGGTGAAGAACGGCTCGAAGATCTGCTCGCGCACCTCCGGCGGCATGCCGGAACCTCGATCGGATACCCGGAGGGCGATCTCGGCGTCCTCGCGTTCCAGGCTCACCTCGACGCACCCTTGCGGCGGGCTGGCGTGAATGGCGTTGACCACCAGATTCGTGAGCGCTTGCTGCAACTGGCCTTCGTCCACCGAGGCCTGCGCCGAGGCCTCCGCTCCGAGCTTCAGGCTCACACCGCGCTTCTTCGCCAATGGAGACAGCAGGGATACCGTCCGCGCGGCGATGGCGCCCACGTCCGCTGGCTTCTTGTGAGGCTCTTTGCGTCGAGCGAAGTCGAGCAGCTCCCGAATGATCTTTGCCATGCGGTCGGCCTGCTCCGCCACGATGCGCGCGTACTCCACGGACTGCTCCGGGTTGGCGTTGCCGCGCGCGATCATCTTCGCCCGTCCGCTGACGACGTTCAGCGGAGTGCCGAGCTCGTGAGCGATGCCCGCCGCCAGCCGCCCTACGGTGGTGAGGCGGTCGGCGTGACGCAGCTGCTCCAGGGTCGCGATGCGGGCGGACGTTTCATGCTCCAGCTCCTGTCGTGCGTTGGCCAGGCGATCACACATGGCGTCCATCTCTCGGCCCAGCTCGCCGATCTCGTCGCGCTGCTTCAGGTCCAGGTGATCCTTCAGGTTGCCCGCGCCAATGCTCCGCGCTCGCGCCACCAACAGGCCCATGGGGCGCCCGACCAGCCAGAAGCTCGACAGCAGCACCACCAGCGTGCACACGGCAATCACCGCCAGCAGGCTCAGCACCAGGCTCTCCAGGGTGGTGTGCAGGTAGGCGCGATTCGGCGCCAGGGACTCGGCCAGCTCCAGTGCTCCAGCCCGGCTCGAGCTGGTGTGCACCGGCACCGCGGTCACCAACCAGGGTTCCGCCGTGTCGTCCGCGGCCCACTTGCCGCCGTGCTCTGCGACCCTCTCTTCGCGTTGCACCAGCTCGCCGCGTTCGAGCCGCGCGAAGCTCGCGTCGTCCAGCAGCGCCGACGCGGTTCCTTCGTCGAGCCAAACCCAGCGAATGCGAATGTGCGCCTTGCTGCGATCCGCAGCGTGGACCAAGGCCAGTGCTTCCCGCTCTCCGCTGGTGCGCCACACGGTTTCCACCGACGTGGAGAGCGTCATCGCCACCGCGCGATGATCCCGCCGTACGTCCGCGTCGAACAACGCTGCTTCGCGCCGAACGCGGATCCATCCGAACACGGCAAGCACCACCGTTACGCCGATGAGCAGGGCGACGATGAGCTTGCGCGCGACTTTCATGTGAGCGTGGACCAGTCTGGCGGGTCGATGCTGCCGCCGGGTTCCACGTCCATCTGGGCGCGCTGCAGCTTGCCGGATAGATCCACGTTCACCGCTTGCCAGCGGCTGTAGGCGTCCAGCGCCCAGACGCCGCCTTCTCGGCTGCCGTTGCCGCTCCAGCCGTTGCCTCCAAACGGCATGTGGGTTTCGGCGCCGGTGGTGGAGTTGTTGATGCTCGTGACGCCGGCGCGGCTCTCCTCCTTGAAGCGGAGCATCGCCTTCGCGTCCCGCGTGTAGACCGCACTCGACAGCGCGTACGGGGTGCCATTGGCGGCAGCGATGGCTTCGTCCAGGCCATCCACCTCCACCAGGTTCACCGTGGGGCCGAAGCACTCCTGCTGGAACACCTGCATGTGAGGCTTCACTCGGTCGAAGATGCGCGGGGTCGCGTACAGCCCGTTCTTGGCGTCTCCTGCAAAATTCGGGGGCTCGTCCCCTGCGATCACGCGCCGGCCATCCAACAGCAGCTCCGCGCCGTCCTCCACGCCGATGGCGCGTTGCGCGATCCAGCTCTGCAAGAAGCGTTCGTTGATGAAGGGGCCGTAGGCGACGGTCTCGTCGAAGGGGTCTCCAATGCGAAGCGTGCGCGCGCGGCGCGCCAGCTGGTCCCTCACCGCCGGCATCACCCGCTTGTCGACGATGATGTTTCCGGCGCTGGTGCAACGCTGCCCGGCGGTGCCAAAGGCCGCCCACAACGCGCCGTCCACGGCCAGCTCCAAGTCCGCGTCTGCCAAGATCACGAGAGGGTTCTTCCCACCCAACTCCAAGGAGGGAACCTGCAGATTTCTTCCGCAGATCTCACCGATTGTTCGACCTACCTCGGTGGAGCCGGTGAACGCGACCTTGTCCACGCGGCCGGCCTCCACCTGCTCGATCAGATGCTGCCCGGTACCGGCTGCCCCGCCGCCGTACACCACCTGCAGCACCCCCGCCGGCAGTCCCGCCGCTTGCCACAGCTCCGCGAGCAGGGCCGCGGTGCCGGGAGCGTCCTCGCTCGGCTTCCACACCACGGTGTTCCCGCACAAAAGCGCCGGGATGATGTTGCGACACGGCACCGAGACCGGGAAGTTGCCGGCAGTGATCACCGCCACCACCCCGAGCGGACGCCGGTGGGTGGACAGCTCCTTGTCGCCGAGCTCGCTGTGCAGCGTGCGGCCGTACAGCCGCCGCCCCTCGCCTTGAAAGAGCTCCGCGGTATCGATGGCTTTCTGCACGCTGCCCCGCGCTTCGCGCAGAGGCTTGCCGGTCTCTCGTGCCGCGAAGCGCGCCAGCGCTTCTTTGCGATTCGAGAGCAATTGGGCAAAGCGGCCCACCACCACCCCCCGCGCCGGCGCCGGCCTGTGCGACCAGCTTCTGAATGACTCACGGGCACCCTGGCAAGCGGCTACCACGTCGTCCTCCCCACAGCGCGGTGCCACGGTGACCAGGTCCTCACGGTTCGCGGGGTTCCTGCGCTCGAAGGTGGGCGTGCCGCTGCCGGCCACGAGGGTTCGCGGAAACGCACCGTCTTGCTCCAGGGTCTTCATCACGGCCGTCATCGTCCGAAAGCCGTCCGCGAGCAACTGCACGGATGTGCCTCGCGAAAGACGGGGATTCGAGCTATCAGGTGCGCCATGCGAGCACTGGTGCTGGGTGCGGGAAGAATGGGCCGAGCGGCAGCGTGGGACCTCGGGCGTCAGCCCGGCATCACCGCCGTCCGGCTGGTCGACAAGGACGAAGCTCGGTTGGCCACCGCTGCCGAGGATCTGAACCGGCTGCTGGATCAGGCGCAGAGCTCCACGGGGCGGGCCAAGGTGGAAACGCATGCGTTCGATCTGGATGCGGGCGGTCTGGTGAAGCTGTTGGAGGGTTGGGACGTCGTGCTGTCTTCGGCCGACTACCGCTTCAACGAAGCGCTGACGCGCGCGGCGATCGAGGCGCGAGTCCACCTCTGTGATCTGGGCGGCAACCTATTCGTGGTCGAGAAGCAGCTGGCGATGGACGCGGACGCCAAGCGCGCGGGCGTGATCATCGTGCCCGACTGCGGTCTCGCGCCGGGCATGGCGTGCCTGCTCGCTGCCTGGGGCGTGGAGCGCATGGACAGCGCCGAGAGCGTGAAGATCCGCGTGGGCGGCCTCCCTGCCCACCCCAAGCCGCCGCTCAACTACAAGCTCGTGTTCTCCGTGCGCGGTCTGACCAACGAATACCTCGAGCCCGCGGAGGTGTTGCGCGACGGCAAGATCGTACGCGTGCCCTCTCTCACGGAGCCGGAGGCCATCGAGTTTCCGTATCCCTTCGGTACGTTGGAGGCGTTCAACACTTCCGGAGGCGCGTCCACGCTGCCGCGTACGCTCAAGGATCGCGTCCACAACCTCGACTACAAGACCATCCGCTACCCGGGGCACCTCGCCGCCTTCGCCGGCATGCACGCCATCGGATTGCTCTCGGAAAAGCCCGTGGACGGCGTCGTCCCTCGGGCGTTCACCGAGCGACTCATCGAGGGCTCGCTCTCCGACGACGACACCGACGTGGTGCTCGTGCGCGTGAGCATCGAGGGCAAGTCCCAGGGCAAGCGCGCGCGCCTCACCCTCGAGATCATCGATCGCCACGAGCCCAAGACGGGTCACTCCGCCATGGCCCGGACCACCGCCTACCCCGCCGCCGCCATCGCCTACATGATGGCGGCAGGGGCCGTGGAGCGCCGCGGCGTGCTGCCCGGAGAATTGGCGGTGCCCCTCGAGGCGTTCGTACAAGCGGTGAAGACCCGCGGCATCGACGTTCGGGAGAAGTGGGATTGAGATTGGGTTGGTTCGCCGCGGTAGCCCTCGGGGCGGCCTGCGCGACGGTGAAACCCGCGCCGGAGTCTCCGAAAGCGCCACCGCACGTCGCGGCACCGACGCCGCCGCCACGGGTCGAAACCGCGCCGGACGCGGGAGCGCCGGCACCCGAAGTGGCCGCGGCGGACCAACAACAAAAGAAACCGTCGTGTCCCGAGGAGATGACGCTGGTTCGGCGAGCGCAGGGCTTCTTTTGCATCGACCGCTGGGAAGACTCCATCGAGCTCTTGAAGGCTGACGGCAGCGCGACGCTCCGCCCCGGCAACCTGAAGGTGGACGGCATCGAGGATCAGGTGCGGGCCGTGAGCGTCTCGGGGCGTAAACCGCAGGGTTACATCAGCGGCAAACAAGCGGCGAAGGCCTGTGAACGAGCCGGAAAACGCCTGTGTCAGATCGACGAGTGGGTGACGGCCTGCCGCGGGCCCAAGCACACGATTTACCCCTACGGCGACGTGCGCAAGGCCAAGGTGTGCAACGACCGCTACAAGAAGCTCGACTACCACCCGGTGGTTCGTTTGTTCAAAGCCGAGGCGCCTCCGGGCACGGACCCGAAGATGATGTGGCACCCGAGCTGGATGAACGACCCTCGGCTGCACGAAATGTCCCACAGCGTGGTCAAGACGGGCGCGTTCGAAGCCTGCACCAACGAGTACGGCGTGTACGACATGGTCGGCAATCTGCACGAGTGGGTGGCGGATCCCGATGGAACGTTCTTTGGCGGGTACCTGATGGACACCTACCAGAACGGGCAGGGGTGCGAGTACCGCACCATCTTCCACCCGTACGACTACCACGACTACTCCACCGGCTTTCGCTGCTGCCGCGACCCAAACTGGGACGGTTGACGAGGCGGCGGCCGTGGTTCAAAGATGCGAGGATGGAGAATGCTGACTCCGACAGACCCACGATGCCGGACGGGGTGGCGGAGCAGCATGGTCAGATCGCGCTCTTGATTCGTCGGCTGGGCGCGGCACACCACGCCCACGAGCCGTGGCCGGCGTTGGCGCGGCGCCTGGACGAGCTCCGCGCCATCATCCGCGTGCACTTCGCCACGGAAGAGCACCTGATGCGCCTCTCGGAGTATCCGAAGCTCGAGCAGCACATGGCGGAGCACGAGTCCTTCCGTCAGCGGCTGGAGCTCTTGCGCGGGCAGTGCGAAGACGGCAAGAGCGAGCTGATGGAAGTGCTGACGGACCTGCTCGAGACCTGGTTCCGCCACCACGAGGCGACCTCGGACCAGGAAGCTGCGGCGTTCATCGGCCTGGCCGCCGAGTAGGTCTTCAGAGGATCGAGCCCTTCTTGGCCATGTTCAACTGGAACTCGGCCAACATAGTGCTGCCGCGCAACGCCTTGCGTACGCGACCTATCTTGGCGCTCCACATCTTGCCCGTCGCGCGAGACCAATTCGTATCCCGCGTAGCTGACCAGTACCGTGAAGAACAGCGCTTGGTACGCTGCTCTTTGACGGCCCACCTTCACGCCCTTGAAGAGTAGCTCTTCGAGAGTATCTGCCAGGATCAGCTCTGGCGGTGCCATGGCTATTTCGCGCGGGCGGTGGCGCCAGCGGCCTGAAGTGCGGAGATCATGGCGCTGGCTTCGGGCTCTTCGATGCCGGTGGCGATGGTGACGGGAGCGGAGCCCACCAGCTGCTTGGCTTCGGCGATGCTCATCTCGATCTGGTCACGCAGAGCGACGATGACGGCGAGCTTCTTGGTGCCGACGCTTTCGAGCACCACGTCCACGACGGGAACGGTCACCTTCTCCATCGTCAGCTCCGCCTGGGCGGCCGCTTCCGAAGCGGCGCGCTCCAGATCCCGGGCCTTGGCGGAGTCGCTACCGATCTGGATTTGGGCCGGCGAATCCGCAATCAACGCGCGAGCGCGCTCGAGGTCCAGGCCGCCCTTCTCCGCGAGCAGCTGAGCCACGCGCTCTCGATTGGACGGCGCGACCCGAAGCACCAGCGTGTAGTGTTTCTCTTGGCGCCCCGTCGTCGGCTGCTCGCGCACGAGCGTGGCGCCGCAGAAGCGGCACGTGATGGCTGCGCCATCGGACGCGGGAACGGGGGCGGTACAGCTCGGGCAGCGCAGCTCGGTCAGCGACATTGCCGCAGGGTAACCGAATCCCCCGTGAAGTCGGGCCGGCGCCTTCACCCGAGCGAAGACGCCGGCCCTCCGATCACGCTGCCTTCGAGCGACGTCGGCGGCTCACCGCCAACGCGCTGCACCCCACCGCGCAGTACAGGCCCATCCTTCGCTTCACTGAGGCACAACCATCAATCTGCCAACCTGGCAAAGCGCTGGACTCCAGCCGGCGCGCTTGTGACAAAGTGTCTGCAGCGGCTCCAGAAAACTGGCAGATGTGGGCGGATCCCGCGTGGCATGGAGATCGCAACGCGCGGGGGGAGATGGACGTCGACCGGCTCATCCGGTGGGGCGCGCCGATCGTGATGGTGGCGATCGCGACGGGGCTTTGGTTCGCGCGGAGTGAGCCCACGGAGGCGCCCGCCACGAGCGCCAGTGTGCAGCTGACGGATCCGCTCCCGGTCCGCACCGGAGCGGCGCGGGAGCAGCTGGCGGACGACATTGCGCACCGTGGTGAAGCCGCCCTCGGAGCGCGAGGTCCCGCGCCGGACCAACAAAAGAAGCCGAAACCCGCGCGAGCTGCCCGAGACCTGCCGATTGCGACGCCCAAGGCCGCGGCCAAACCCCGCGCACGGAAGCCGAGCCAATGCGGCGGCGTGGAGGTGCACGCCATCACCGCCAGCGTGGATCCAAAGTGGGCCTTCGCGTCCCTTTCGCCCGAGCCCGGCGAGCCGGCGCACCTCAGGCAACCCGGCGATAGCATCGGCAGTTGGCGCGTGGACAAGATCGAGTGGGACCGCGTGTGGCTGCGCTCCGGTGCGGGGCGCTGCGCGGTGACGCTGAGCGATGGCGCGCGGGAGGGCGCGGAGCTCGGCAAGAAGCTCGGAAACAAGGGGCTCGTGTTCGAGGCGGCGCCCGAGGTGGAGCCGTGGCGCGTGCCCGGTGAGATTGCCAACGCCATCGAGAGCGACGGCGACGGGCGCTATTCCATCGAGCGGGCGATGGTGAAGCCGCTCTTCGATCGCGGCGGTGCGCTGATGAGCGGCATCGAGCTCACGCCGGAGATACGCGCCGAGCAGGTGGTGGGCGTGAGCATCGGCGGCATTCGGGAAGACTCGCTCTTGGAGCGGCTGGGCGTGGAGTCCGGGGACGTGCTCATGAGCCTGGACGACAAGCCCTGCACCACGCTGCAAGCGGTGGTGGACGCCTTGCTGGGCGCGCGTGAGGCGGATCGGCTCGTTGCCCGCCTCGAGCGTCAGGGTCAGCCCTTCGAGCTCGAAGTGCGCGTGCGCTGACTACTCTTCGAGATCCGTGGGGATGGGGTAGCCGAAGCCCTCGATCTCGTCGACCTCGGACTGCTTGAGGTTCATGGCGGTGAACGTACCCTGGGTGGGATCGGCCCCGTTGCCGTTGAGCTTCACCACGTCCACGCTCAGGCTGCCGTTGGCCACCCATCGCTCGGAATCGTTCGGATCCTGGACGAAATTGCCGGTGACCTTGGTGCCCTCGGCGCGCACGTCGATGGCGCCGGTTCCAATCACGATGTCGATGAGGAACGGCGCCGTGCCGAGCGCGATGCTGCCGTCGGGCTCGTCTCTCGCGAAGCCGTCGGCGATGAAGTAGTAGCCGTCCGGCGGATCCTTCTCCGGCAAGAAGTCCTTGAACTCCGACAGGTCCCCTTGCTTGACGCTGGGCTTCACGCAGGCGGCCGGGCCCGGGTACAGCGAGCACACCGGCGTGTCCCCGGAGCAGCTCGGGCAGCCCGGACGGCCGTTGAGCGCCGTGCGACGGTTGGCCTTGGTGAAGATGGCGCGCCAGGCGCCGCTCTCGGGATCCACCTTCATGTAGGCGTAGACCCGGATCTGCACCGCCAGGTAGTCCACGTTCATCAAGAAGTAGTAGTAGCCCGTGGGCAACGAGTTCGGCCCGCCGCCATTCAGTCGATACGTGAACGGCAAGCGCTGTCGCGGCACCGTGGCGTGGCCGTCCAGATCTTCGAGCCCCGGCTCCACCAAGAGCAGATACGGAACCGAGTACGCCAGCGGTTCCGTGGGCGTGATGGTCATGTCCCGACCGGCCAGGTCGAAAGTGGCGCCGTAGGTTCGGCTCTCGTCATTCGGCCGAGCGCCATCGTACGCAACGACGATGGAGTCCTTGAACTCCTGAGTCTTCGGCGGCTTCTGCTCGTCCAGCAGGTTTTCTTCCTTGTCGATCACCGCCGGCACGATCTCCATCTTGAGCGTGTCGGTCTTGAACGCCTCCGACAACTGCACCACCAGCGGTTCGTCCGGCGTGGTGGTCATCACTCCGTTGTCCGCGGACAACAGATCGGCGCTCGGCGGCGGATCGAAAGTTTGGCAGCCCAGCAGGGCGAGGGCGGCCAGTGCGAGACTCTTCTTCATCTTTCTTGGCCTCAGAACACGAACGTGGTGCGCCCCTGGATCAAGACGCTGCGAACGGCTTGGTTGTTCTCGTCGTAGAAGGCGTCTCCCGGGAAGAGTACCGCGCCCTCCAAGTCGAACAAGAAATGCTCGGCGTATTTCCACTGCATGCGGCCGTCGAGCTCCACGCCGTAGAAGTTGCCGGGTTTGCCCCCGTTGAAGTTCACGAGGTCGTCTTCGATCTCCGTGCCGTCACGCAGCTTGAGGCTCTCCGTGGGATCCACCAGGCCGGTGGGCGCCCAAGCGGTGAGCACGCCGCCGCGAAACAACAGCGGCTCGATGGGCCGGAAGTCGAACTGCGGAAAAATGGCGATGGCGTTGGTGAAGGAGCCCTCGCTGTCCACGCGTTCCGCAGGGTAGGTCTTGGCACCGATGCGTTTGAGCAGCTCGACCCCCGCCGCAGAGGAGCGCGCGCTCTCGAACGCCAAGATGCGCTCGAACATCAGCAGGCCCACGTTGTTGTCTTCCGCGAAGTAGAGCTGCGTCAGATCCGTGCCGGGGTTCGGGTTGCGATCGCCGGAAGCGAAATCGAACTCCAGGTACGCCGTCCACGTGGGCTCGTCCCAGCGTGCCACCGCCCGCGCGCCGAACTGCTGCACCTTCTGTCGCACGATGGGGTCGTTGTTGATGAGCGAAAGCGCATCGCTCACCTCGCGGGTGCGTCCCAAGATGGTGACACCCTCTGCGCCGACGGACAGCTTCTGGATGCGAGCGATGGCCCGCGCGGTGAAGATGTTGATGGAAGTGCTGAAGTCCTGCTCCCAACGGTGGGCGTAGATGCCCATGAGCTCGAGGTTGCTCTGGTGCTTGGGGTCGGGCCGCTTGTAGCGAACCATGGTGCCCGCGCTCTGCAGGTCGTCGCCGAACAGACGAATCTGCTCCGAGGCCGTGCGGTCGTAAAAGGCGGCCACCACCATGCCGCGGTCCGCCGAGCGATCTCGCTCCGCCTCCGGCTTCAGGGCTTCCAACGGTTTGGTGGCGAACAGAATGCGATCCGCCGTGTCGCCGGCGTTGGAGTAGCCGAATCGGTTCGGTCTACCGTCGCCATCTGCCACCAATAGGGACGTGCCTTCCGCCGACGGCTGCCGCCCGATGCGAAAGAAGCCGATGGGCGTGGCCAGCTCGCCGTAGGCGCGGCGCACCTTCACCGGATCGCTGGGCACCAGCACGTAGCCGTAGCTGTCCGGGTTCAGCTCGTCGCCGCCGACGTAGCCGATAGCTGGTTTCGCGTTGTTTGGGTTTGTCGCGGCGGCGCGAGTACCGCTGTTCGTACTGGGCGGCGTACCGAACGTCCCGTTGTCGCCCCACAAGGTTCCGTCGAGGGCATCCAAGCTCACGACGATGCGGACTTTCTCGTCGTAGTCGACGGCACCGTCGAGGCGCAGCCGATGCTCGATCCAGCTCGCGCGCCGATGCTTGACCCCATTCAGATCGATGGGGTTCACGTACAGCCAGTTCGCCCGATACTCCGCACCCGTCGAAAAGCCGTAGCCGTCGAGCTCGTGACGCTGCGGTTTTCCGAGACCGTCGTCATCGGACCAAGGCTCGGGCTCTGCTGCTGCCGTCGTTGCCCAAGACAGCGCGAGCGCACACACCAAAAGCCGCCTCATGTGACTCTCGAAACTAGCGGAACCGCTCTACTTCGAGAAGAAGATTCGGCCCATTGGCCAGCGTTCCATGCTACGCCCACCCCCATCGCTGGCGGCAAGCGCTACGATGCCGCGCTTTCGATCATGACTTCGTCCGCATTGGTTACCGGCGGTGCCGGCTTCATCGGATCGAGCGTCGCCGACCGCTTGTTGCGCCTCGGCTATCACGTCACGACGTTCGACAACTTCGACCCGTACTACGACCCCGCGCAGAAACGACGCAACGTGTCGTGGGCGTCCAGTCAGCCGGGCTATCGGCTGATCGAGGGTGACGTCCGCGATCGCGCGGCCTTGGCTGCGGCCTTCGACGCGGCGCGGCCCGACGTCGTGGTGCACTTGGCGGCGCGGGCGGGCGTGCGCGCCAGCGTGGAAGACCCGCGAAGCTACGTGGAGGTCAACGAGCTCGGTGGCTTGAACGTGCTGGAGCTCTGTCACGAGCGCGGCAACGTACCCATCGCGTACGCCTCCACGTCCAGCGTGTACGGCGCCACCCAGGTGATCCCGTTTCGCGAGGACGATCCGGCGGCGGGCCCCCTGTCGCCCTACGCGGCGAGCAAGCGCGGCGCGGAGATGATGGTCCACGCCTTTCACCATCTGTATCAGCTGCCGGTGGCGGTGCTGCGCTTCTTCACGGTGTACGGCCCGCGGGGTCGTCCGGACATGGCGTTCGCGATCTTCACGCGCAAGCTGCTCGCGGGGGAGCCCGTGCGGCTGCACGGTGAAGAGACGGCGCGGGACTTCACCTTCGTGGAAGACATCGCGGACGGTGTCCTCGGCGCGGTGAATTGGGTGCGGGAAAAGCCGCGTCTGGACACCTTCAATCTCGGTCGCACGGAGCCGGTGCGGGTGCGGCGACTGATCGAGCTCTTGGCAGACGCCCTCGGGGTGTCGCCCACGGTGGAGCTCGGACAGCTGGGGGCGAGCGAGACGCTGGTCACCTCCGCGGACGTGTCCAAGGCCCACGCCGCCTTCGGCTACGCGCCCAAGGTGGACCTCACGCAGGGTGTTCGTCGCTGGGTGGAGTGGATCGCCAGCGACGAAGCGCCCCCGGAGCTTCGGAGCCGCGGGTGACGGAGCCTTCTCCGGCCGCGTCACAGCCTCTCTGGCGCCGCCTCTTGCCATTCGTGACCGCGGCGGCACTGCTGGCGCTGGTGCTGGTGCGTCTGGATTGGCACAAGTTCTTCGTCGCCCTACGCAGCATTCACTACGTCTATTTCATGCTGTTCACCGTCGCGTTCAACGCGGCGTTGCTCTTGGCGGACACCTTCGCGACCACGCACGTGTATCGCACGCGGGTATGCAACATCGGCTACAAGGAGCTGCTCGTCATCCGCGGCGCTTCATACTTGCCGAGCCTGTTGAACCACCACGTGGGGCAGGGCTGGCTCACGTACTTCCTGTCCAAGATGTACAAGGCGCCGCTGTGGCGAGTGACGGGCGCGACGCTCATCGTGTACGCCACCACCTTCGGCTGCGTGTACTTGCTCGGGCTCTCGGCGCTCCCCTTCAACCATGGTCGCGTGCACTGGCTCGCGCCCACCATTGGCGCCATCGGCGTGGCGGGCCTCGGCTATGGAATCGTATTGGCGGTGAAGCCCCGCATCTTGCGGGAGGCGCAGACCACGGCGCCGCTGATGGAGGCCGGCGTGCGTGGGCACCTGGTGGCCCTCGCGTATCGGCTGCCCCACGTGCTGGTGCTGTTCGTCGGAACCTGGGTGCCGTTCCTGTTCTTCGGCATCGATGTGCCCTTCACCGACGCCCTGGCCTACATCCCCGTGCTCATGCTCGTGATCGCACTGCCCATCACTCCCCAAGGGATCGGAACCCGAGACGTAGTGGCGCTGGAGCTAATGTCGCGATTTGCAGTGGGCAGCTCCGAAGAGCGGGCCGCAACATTGGCCGCGGCTACACTTTCCTGGGCTGCTGCCCTCACCGTGGTGCAGGCTACGTTTTCTCCAATCTTGATGCGCCAGGCTCGGAAGCTGTTCGTGCAAACTGGCGCTGGGGACGAGGTCATCCGATGAAAAAGTGGATCGCGCTCGCCGTGGTGCTCGCCGTCGCAGGCTGCAAGAAGGAAGAGCCGGCCAAGGCCGCCGGCGGCAAGCTCGCCGGTCAGCTCGTGGGCAAGTGGAACGACGCCGACGACGGCAGCCTGGCGTGGGAGTTCTCCGCCGGTGGCAAGTGCAAGGCCTTCGGCGAGATGGACTGCTCTTGGGAGAGCGTGAGCGAGAGCGGCTCGCTGCTGAAGCTTCGCTACAAGGCCGTGGACAGCTGGGACGACGTAGAGGTCAGCTTCGATGGCACCGACAAGGCGACTTGGAAGGACCTGACCGAAGCCAAGGACGATCCGGACTTCTCCGTCACCAAGCTGGTACGCGCGAAGTGATGCTCAGCGGGTCACCTTGAGCGGCCCGCTCGAGAGGATCTCCGCGAAGAAATCGTTGCCCTTGTCGTCCACCACGATGAACGCGGGGAAGTCCACGACCTCGATCTTCCACACCGCTTCCATGCCCAGCTCGGGGTACTCCAGGACCTCCACCTTCTTGATGCAGTCCTTGGCCAGGCGCGCGGCGGGGCCACCGATGGATCCCAAGTAGAAGCCGCCGTGCTTCTTGCACGCGTCCGTGACCTGCTGGGAGCGGTTGCCCTTGGCCAACATCACCATGCTGCCGCCACGGGACTGGAACAGATCCACGTAGGAGTCCATGCGGCCCGCGGTCGTGGGGCCGAAGGAGCCCGACGCGTAGCCCTCCGGCGTCTTGGCCGGACCGGCGTAGTACACGCAGAAGTCCTTCATGTATTGCGGCATGTCTTCCCCGCCGTCGAGCCGCTCCTTGATCTTCGCGTGAGCGATGTCCCGAGCCACCACCATCGGGCCGGAGAGCGATAGCCGAGTCTTGATCGGATACTTGGCGAGCTCTGCGCGGATTTCGCTCATCGGCCGCGTCAGGTCCACGCGCACCACCTGATCGCCGAGCTCCTTCGCGGTGGTCTCCGGCAGATACTTCGCGGGATCGTGCTCGAGCTGTTCCAGGAACACGCCGTCTTTGGTGATCTTGGCCACGGCCTGGCGATCCGCCGAGCACGACACCGCGATGGCCACGGGGCACGAAGCGCCGTGACGCGGTAGTCGAATCACCCGCACGTCGTGGCAGAAGTACTTGCCGCCGAACTGCGCGCCGATGCCGGAGGTGCGCGTGAGCTCCAGCACCTGCTCTTCCAGCTTTCGATCACGGAAGCCGCGGCCGAGGGCGTTGCCCTCCGGCGGCAGCGTGTCGAGGTAGCGCGCCGAGGCGAGCTTGGCCGTCTTCAAGGCGTACTCCGCGCTGGTGCCGCCCACCACGATAGCCAGGTGGTACGGCGGGCACGCCGCAGTGCCCAGCGTCTTGATCTTCTGTCCGATGAACGAGAGCAGACTGTCCGGGTTCAAGAGCGCTTTCGTCTCTTGGTACAGATAGCTCTTGTTGGCGGAGCCGCCGCCCTTGGCCATGAACAGGAACTTGTAGGCGTCGCCGTCCGTCGCGAAGATCTCGATCTGCGCCGGCAGATTGTTGCCGGTGTTCTTCTCCTGATACATGTCCAGCGGTGCCACCTGGCTGTAGCGGAGGTTTGCCGTGGTGTAGGTGTCGAACACGCCGCGGGCGATGGCCGCCTCGTCTCCTCCGCCGGTGAACACCAGCTGTCCCTTCTTGCCCATCACGATCGCGGTGCCCGTGTCCTGACACATGGGCAGCACGCCGCTGGCGGCGATGTTCGCGTTCTTCAACATCTCGAGGGCCACGAAGCGGTCGTTGTCGCTGGCTTCCGGATCGTCGAGGATTTTCCGTACCTGCGCCAGATGTCCGGGGCGGAGGTAGTGGGCAATCTCCCGCATCGCCTCCCGGGTGAGGAGCGTGAGCGCTTCCGGCTCCACCGAGAGGAAGGTCTTCCCCCCCGCCTCGAAGGTGGAAACGTGGTCCTTCGTCAGCAGCCGGAACGGGGTGTCGTCGTGGCCCAGCGGCAGCAGCTCTTGATACTGAAAGTCGCTCATCGTCACACCTCTCGATCGCGTCGGAGCATACACCCCTGGCCCGTCCTGTCAGGCCTCCCGCCGAGGACAAATGACGCACGCTAGCCACGAGTGTGGACGATGGTGCCCGCTTCTTTTGTTGGTCCGGCGCGATCCCCGTCGCGCTCGCTCTGGTCCGCCGCCCCGGAGCGGCGTACCGTTTCCATTGGAAGCGATGGCGGCGTCGATGATGAGCGGCGACGAAGGGGAGCTCGTACTCGTCCCCGCGACGGACATCGACACCTTCGTCTCCGCGCCCGTGGACCGCTACGTCGCGCGGCGCACGTTCTGCTTCTGGCAGCTGGGGACGGACACCAAAGGTCTCATCACCTGGGGCACTCCTACCGAAGCCGATGCACGAGAGATGGTGCACGCCTTCGAGGCGGGGGAGCGAATCGAAGAGCCCCACGTCTCGTTGATCGACATGCGAGACCTCGGCGCCGTGGACGTCGTCGCCTTCGAGGTCATCATGCGGTACATGACGACGCGTCAGGACGTGTTCGCGCAAACGGTGCAGCGGCAGGCGCTGGTGCACGGCACCGGCGCCGTCGGTGCGGCAGTCGCGGGGTTCTATCGCGTCGTTCAACCGCGCTACGCCGTGGAGTCCTTTTCGGACGTCGGGGACGCCGCGCGTTGGTTGCATCCAGAGCGGGCGGACGAGCTCTTGGCGTTGGTCCGCGCGTTGCGTGCCCGGCTGATCCACACGCCGGAAGTCGTGTTGATGCTGCGTGCGTGCTTCGAGAGTGCTGCGTCACTGCCGAGTGCGGCGCGGGCAGCGCGTACGCTGGGCATGAGCCTCAGAACACTGCAGCGCTCCTTGGCGGATGCCGGTACCTCGTTCCGGTCCGAGCTGCAGCGCTTCCGTCTCGAACGCGCGGAGCGGATGCTGTCGGGATCAGCCGCGTCCGTGAAGGCCGTGGCGGCGACGGTCGAGATGACTCCGGAACGGCTGTCCGCGTTGTTTCGCCAAGTGCACGGCGTCACGGCCGAGGTGTGGCGCGCGCGGTTCGCCCGCGTAGTGCAGGATGACTGACGTTTGGCGCGTTTCAGCTGTAACTTGGCGCAAGCTTCGTCCTCGCGCCCACGTAGCCTTCTGCATGCGCAACGACTACCGGCGCGCTGGTCAACGGAGGCGAACATGACGAAGGGTACCAAGAAGAAGACGGCCAAGAAGAAGCTCACGCTCGGCAAGGAAACGGTCCGCAAGCTGAGCGACAAGGAGCTTGGGGGAGTGGCCGGCGGCGTCAAGCGGCCCGACCCCGACCCCGGAACGGTCAGGTGCGGGAACACCATGGACTACCGTTGCGCTGGCAGCGATCCGAGCGCGTGCTGCAAGTGAACGGCGTGACACCATCGTCGTACTGAGCATCCGACTTCCCGCATGCCCCAAGCGGCGAACTGCGAACAAGCTGGGTCGGCCTTTCTCGTCCTGCGAACACCCCTCTTGCCCTTCGAGACCTTCGCTCAGCTTGGAGAAGGTCTAGAGGCCTGCGACGGGCCGGCCGCCGCCTCGGCTCAGGTGGTGAGGCGGATGCAGGCTCTGGTCCAGCAGCCGGCGATTCGCGAGGCGTTGTTCATCGCATCTCCGTCTCTCGACCGTGCGCTTCCCGGTTGGATCGCGGATCCAACGACACCCGCGAGCAGGGACGTCTCGCTGACGCTGATTCGCTACCTTGCGCGCATGGCGACGCGCCCGACGCCGTTCGGCCTGTTTGCGGGCTGCTCGGTCGTTCGAACGGTGGCTGAAGGCACACGCTTGGTCCTCGCCCCGCTCGCAGAGTACCGAAAGCACACGCGGCTCGACGCCGGGTATCTCTCGCTCTTGGCCGAAGGATTCGAGCGAGATCCTTCGTTCTGCGACGCGCTTCGCTTTCGGCCCAGCTCGGGCTTGTACCCGGCGGTAGGCAAGCTCCGCTATGCCGAAGGGGTAACTGAGCCGGGCTCCCGTGTGCGCAGTTACCAGCTCGTGGCGGTCGAGCGCACGGAGTACCTCGACGCTGCGCTCGCTCGCGCACGCGCTGGCGCGAGCGTTGCCGAGCTCGTCAACGCGATCGTCGCCGACGATCCCGACATCGATCGCGACGAAGCCAGCGCGTACGTGGAGAGCCTCGTCTCGAACCAAATCTTGTGCTCGAACGTGACGCCGAACGTCACGGGTCGAGAACCACTGTCGGAGCTGGTTGCCGTTCTGCGAAGCATGGGGCCTGTCGCTCAGGGAGCCGCCCAAACGCTGGAGGAAGCCCGCACTTCCCTGTGTGCCCTCGACGACGCTTCGCTCGGAGTCGCGCCGGAGCGCTACCACGCTGTCGCCGATGGGCTCGCCGTACTGCCGGCGGAGATCGACAGGGCTCGCCTGTTCCATGTCGATCTGTACAAGCCCGCGCCGAAAGCGGCCCTGGGAGAGGCAGCGCTTCGGTCGATCCAAGAGGCCATCGAGCTCAGCACGCGCTTGGCGATACCTTCCCCGGATGCCGCGATGCGCCGATTCCACGCGGCCTTCGTCGAGCGCTACGGTGAGCCCACCGACGGGCCCCTGCCCACCCGGCGCATGGTGCCGCTCTGCGATGCCCTCGACGACGAGGTGGGCTTGGGGTTCAACACCAGGAGCGAGGGAGGCTCGGGGCGGTCACCCCTGCTCGAACGCCTGGCGTTCCCCGTCGACGGACCGTCGCCCACGCGGGAGCTCGGGAAGCGCGAGCAGCGTCTCGTGCGCGGTCTGGTCGAGACCCTTCGCGCGGGGCGCTTCGAGTGGACTCTATCCGACTCCGATCTCGACGCGCTTGCGCCCACGCCGCCGGCAACCCTGCCGCATGCTTTCGCATTCTGGGGCACGTTCGCGGCACGGAGCCCGGAGGCGCTCGAGCGTGGCGATCTGCGGTTGCTCGTCGATTTCCTCGCGGGTCCGTCCGGTGCGATCGCCCTCGGTCGTTTCTGCTACGGCGATTCGGAGATCCGTCGCGGCGTCGAGGAGCACCTGCTCGCGGAAGAGGCGCTCCAGCCCGACGCCGTGTTCGCCGAGATCGTGCACCTGCCGGAGGGGCGGCTCGGGAACATCCTCGCGCGACCCACGCTGCGCGCTTACGAGATCCCCTACCTTGGCCGATCGGGTGCGACCGAGGAGCGGCAAATTCCCATCACGGACCTCTACCTGACCCTCGACGGAGACCGCTTCGTCCTGTTCTCGAAGCGTCTCGGGCGCGAGGTCGTCCCTCGCCTCACGAGCGCGCACAGCTTCACGAGGTCAACGCTCGCCATCTATCGTTTTCTTTGCGGTCTCCAACGGGAGCGGGATCGCTACGCCTTCACGTGGGACTGGGGGCCGGTCGCGAGCGCGACGTTCTTGCCCCGCGTCTCGCGAGGCAACATCGTCTTGTCGCTTGCACGCTGGACTCTCGGGGAAGAGGAGCTCTCACCGCTCACCCGAGCAAATCCGACCGAGCGATTCGGCATCGTGGAGGAGCTGCGCCGACGCCACCGTCTTCCGCGTTGGATCGTGCTGGCCGACGGAGACAGAACCCTGCCCGTCGATCTCGACAACCCGGTGTGCGTCGCGTCGCTTGCCGCCCTCCTGGCGCGGCGCGAAGCGGCATCGCTCACCGAAATGTTCCCGGCTCCGGACGAGCTGGTAGCCGAAGGCCCCGAGGGCCGCTTCGCTCATCAGATTGTCGTACCGTTCGTGCGCCCGGCGGGGTCTGCGGCGACCGCGGCGGCGGTCGCGAGCACGCTGACGACGGAGCCCGCGCTGCGCCGCTCCTTCGCTCCAGGCTCGGAGTGGCTCTACGTCAAATTCTACACCGGCGCTGCGAGCGCTGACGCCATTCTCACGGACTTGATTGCGCCCGTGGTGGCTCGCGCTCGACGGGCGAAGACGATCACGGGATGGTTCTTCCTTCGCAACGCGGACCCGCGCTGGCACGTGGCGGTCGCGCTGCGCGGGGACCCTGTGCGTCTCGCCAGGATGTTGCCGCGGTTGAACCGGGACGCGGCGCCTTTTCTCCAGGACGGGCGTCTGTGGCGGATTGCGGTCGACACATACGAACGGGAGGCCGAGCGCTACGGTGGTGAGAGCGGTGTCGAGCTAGCCGAGTCGCTCTATGAAGCAGATAGCGATGCGGCGCTCGCGATTCTCGCTCGCCTCGAATCAGGGAGCGGCGCGGACGAGCGCTGGCGGCTGGCGCTTCGTGGGTGTCACGAGGCCTTGCTGGACTTCGGCCTCGACCTCGCGGCTCGCACCGACGTCATCACGCGCGCCCGCGAGACCCTCGGTGTCGCGCTGCGTGTCAACGTCGTGCTGGAGCGACAATTGGGCGCTCGCTTTCGCGCGGAGCGGGCTTCGCTCGTCGAGCTGCTGGCTGTGAAGGCCACGAGCAAACATCCGCTGTCCGCGGGCGTCGGGGTCATGGAGAAGCGCTCGACCCGTGTGCGCTCCGTGGTGGAAGAACTTCGCGCCCGAGAGCAGGATGGACGTGTCAGCGTCCCTGCGCATCATCTCGTCGAAGGCCTTCTCCGCATGCACTGCAATCGACTGCTGCGTTGCGACCACCGTGCTCAGGAGCTGGTCATCTACGAATTCCTGCAACGCCTTTACGTGTCCGAGGCGGCGCGCGGTCGCGCTGCGGTCGCGTCGGAGCGAGAGTGATGGCACGTCGCCCATTGTTGCGCGGCCGTGCGGCCGACGAGGCGAGGGAGGCGTTGCGTCAGATCTCGCGCGCGTTGATTGCTCTGCCTCCGCGTCGTGTCCGCGGTCCATCGCTGAGCGACGGCGATGCGGGGCTCGCGATCGCGCACGCGGCGCTCGATCCCATCTTTCCGCGCTCCGGGCACCGCGTTCGCGTGGACAGGGTCCTCGATCGCGCGATCGATGGGCTCGCCCGCACGGACATGTCGCCTGCTCTTTTCGGCGGATTTACCGGCGTCGCGTGGGCGGTCGAGCATCTGCGGGGGAACTCGGGCGACGACGCTAACGAAGCCATCGACGACGCGCTGCTCCTGTATGTCGACCGAACGCCGTGGCTCGACTCCTACGACCTGATTCGAGGGCTCACGGGGATCGGCGTCTACGCACTCGAGCGATTGCCTCGGGCGGGCGGCCGGAGGATTCTCGAGCTGGTCGTCGAACGCCTCGCCGAGACGGCGCGGCGCCGACGCCCTGGGCTTTCGTGGTGGTCGGATCCAGCGTGGGTTCCGCCCCAGTTCCGGCGCGAGCCACACCTCGCATGGAACCTCGGGGTCGGCCATGGCGTTCCCGCCGTGATCGCGTTGCTCGGAGGCGCCTGCCGGGCGGGGATTGCCGTGCGCACCGCGCGACGATTGCTGGATGGCGCAGTTCGCTGGCTCCTGGCGCAGGAACTACCGGGGCGGGTCGACGCTGGCTTTGCGTACGCCGTTGGCCCGCGATTGCCTCGGGAGCCCGCCCGATCGGCGTGGTGCTATGGCGATCCTGGCGTGGCAGCAACGCTCCTCGTGGCGGCGTGCGCGATGGGAGAGCGGTCATGGAAGGATCACGCGGTTCGCATCGGACTCCGCGCCGCCCTTCGCCCGCCGGACGAATGCAGGGTCGTCGACGCTGGGCTGTGTCACGGTGCTGCGGGTCTCGGTCACCTCTACCATCGGATGTATCTCATGACCGGTGAGGCGAGCTTCGCGCGCGCGGCTCGGTCGTGGTTCGTTCGCGCGCTTGGTTTTCGTCAGAACCGTGTGGGGATCGCGGGGTTCGCCTCCTGGGAGCCCGACAGGCGTGGGCGCATGGGCTGGCATACGGACGTCGGACTGCTCACGGGCGTTGCCGGCGTCGCCCTCGCGTTGGCGTCCGCGCTCTCCGACGAAGACCCCGCGTGGGACCGCGTGCTGCTCCTGTCAGTTCGGTCACCGCCGACACACCCTGCCGCGTGAGCTCAGTGCCACACTTTCCCTCTCGCGCATGGTTCACGATCGAGCGGCCGTGCGGATACTTGGGAGAGCACTGAGGTATGCTCGCTGCCGTGCCCCGGCGGGTCCCGTTCATTGCCCAGATGGAGGCCGTCGAATGCGCGGCAGCTTCGCTGGCGATGATACTCGCATACTATGGCCACCACGCACCGCTATCGGAGGTGCGTCGTGCGTGCGGGATCTCGCGAGACGGGTCAACCGCGCAGAACATCGTCGTCGCCGCGCGCGAATACGGCCTCGAGCCTACGGCCATGCGCGTCGAGCCCACGGACCTCGCCGACTTGGAGGATCCGCTCATCTTGCATTGGGACATGAATCACTTCGTGGTTCTGGAGCGCTGGACCCCGAGAGGCGCTCACATCGTGGATCCGGGTGTGGGTCGGCGCTTCGTCCCTAGCGAGGACTTCAACCAGAGCTTCACCGGGATTTGCATCGAGTTCGAACCGGGGGCGGAGTTCACAGAGCGGCCCAAGACGCGCGTGTCGCTCGCCCGCTACACGGCGCTCTTGCGGGGCGCCGTGGGGGCCCTCGGCATGGTGCTCGTCGCGTCCCTCGCCATCGACGTGCTCGCGACGGTGGTCCCGCTGACCACGCAGCTAGCGATCGATCAGATCGTGGCTCGCCGCCGGGTGGACTGGTTGTGGATCGTGGGGGCAGCCGCATTTGGCCTGGTGACGTTCTCCGCGTTGTGGTCGCTGATGCGGGGCTGGCTGCTCGTACGCATCCGTGCGGGGCTCGACGTCACGATCACCGAGCGCTTCATGGCGCACTTGTTCGCACTGCCAGTCCCGTTCTTCGCCCAGCGCAGCACGGGCGATCTGATGTCACGAGTTCAAGCCAACCGAGTCATGCGCGAGCTGCTCGCCGGGCAGTCCGTCGCGATCTTGGCCGACGCGACGATGCTCCTCGTGTACCTGGCATTGATGTTCGCGTTCGACGTGGGGCTCAGCTGGATCGTGCTCGGGGCCGCGGCGATCTACGTCTTCGTGTTCCTGGTTGGGCGTCCGATCGTACAAGCGGGGGCTGACACGGCCCAACGCAAGCAGATTCTCGCGGTGACCGCGCTGGTGCAAACGCTTCGTGGGATCACGACAATCAAGAGCGCCGGCGCGGAGGCCTCCAGTCATCGCCGTTGGCTCAATGCCTGGATTGCGTCGCTCAACTCGGGCGCGCGAGTCGCGATGAAGCGACAGTCGGTTGCGACCATCCTTGCGGGCATCCAGGCAGCCGTCCCCGTCGTCATCCTGCTCGTGGGCGGTCAGCGTGTGCTCGACGGCAGCCTGACTCCCGGGCGGCTGGTCGGTTTCGAGATGCTGCAGGCGGGCTTGCTTGGACCGCTGCAGAGCGTGGTTCAAGCCCTGCTCAGCCTGCAGATCGTGCCGGTCCTGCTCGAGCGCATGGACGACGTGCTCAACTCCGAGATCGAGCCCGAGCGTGAGACTCGTTCCCCGCGCCTAGAAGGCGAGATCGAGCTCGAGGGCGTTCACTTCCGATACGCGCCCACGACTCCGCCCGTGCTCTCCGACGTTTCGATGCGGATCGAAAAGGGAACGAAGGTCGCGCTCGTGGGCCCCTCCGGCTCCGGAAAGTCGACGCTCGCGCGCTTGCTGCTTGGTCTCTACCCGCCGACCGAGGGCGAGATCCGGCTCGACGGCCACGACCTGTCCACCTTGGACCCCGCATCGGTCAGGCGGCAGTACGGCGTCGTGCTGCAGGAGACGGCCCTGTTCGAGGGCACCGTGGCGGACAACCTGCGGCTGTTTTGGCCCAACGCGCCCATGGACCATGTCGTCCAGGCCGCGCGCGTCGCGCAGATCCATGACGACATTCTGGCGCTTCCACGGGGCTACGACACCCGCGTCTCCTCGAACGGCGGCGCCCTCTCGGGTGGACAGCGCCAACGTCTCGCGCTGGCCAGGGCCATCGTGCATCGGCCGCCGGTGATGATCCTCGACGAGGCGACGAGCGCCCTGGACGCGGTCACGGAGGCAGCCATCGAGCGCTACCTTTCCACCCGCGCGTGCACGCGTGTCGTCATCGCACACCGGTTGAGCACGATCCGGGACGCCGACATGATCTTCGTGCTCGACGGCGGCCGCATCGTGGAGCAGGGCCGGCACGACGACTTGGCTGCGGCAGGCGGACCGTACGCTCGCTTGCTCGCGGGAACGCACGAAGAACGCGCCGCGCCGGTCCCTCCGCCCGAGCGGCAGCCGGTGACGGCGAAGGATCTGGAGATTGCCGAGGCTTTGCGCGACTGGACGAGCGAGGAGCGTTCGGACTTGGCCGCACAGCTCGTGCGCTCCGACATAGCCGCAGGCGCGCGTATCGTCGAACAGGATGCTCGCTCCACGGGGTTGTTCTTCCTGCTGGAGGGTACGGTCGGAATCGAGCTGGCCGAGCCGGGGCTCGCGACATGGACGGTTACCGAGCTCGGGCCGGGGGCGGTCTTCGGTGAAATTGGGTTGCTCGACGGTTCCCCGAGCTCGGCCAGCGTGGTCGCGCGCTCGGATGTCCGCCTCCTGCACCTGCCGTACGGTCGCTTCCAAGAGCTCTTGCACCGCGGAGACTCGCTCGCAGTGCACGCGATCCTCTCGCTGGGGGCCATCGTCGCCGCGCGGACGCGCGAGGCCATCCGCCGCTGCGCCGAGCTCGCATCCAAGAAGGCGCAGAGCGAGCCGGCAGAGACCCATACACGCGCAAGACGGCTACTGCCGCTCGCCGAGACGTTGATCGGCGCGTCGCTCGATCGGGCCGAGCTCAACGCCGTGGAGGCGCTCGGCGCGCGGGCCGTGTTCTCCCGCGGTGGGGTGCTCTTCGAGCTGGGCGCACCCGCGGACACTTTGTTCGTCTTGCTTTCGGGGCACGTCACGCTTCGGCGCGCGGACGGGGGAACGCTCGGCGTCGCGGATCCCGGTGCCATTCTCGGCGAGTCGAGCGCTTTCGACGTCGGGACGCATGCAATGACTGCGGTCGCACAGAACGAGGTCGTCGCACTGATGATAGGACGCGACTCGCTCGTCGACCTGCTCCTGTCCGGGCGGCGCGTTGCCCGCAAGCTGCTTTCACCAATCACTGCAACTCTGGTGCGCCGGTTCCGCCTCGCCAACTATCACCTGCGAGAGGCCGTCGCGCTCGAAGACGGGGAGCTCGAGCGTGCCCACGCCGCCCGCGAGCAGGCGATCGACACAGCGCGCGAAGAGCGCGAGGCGCTCCTCGTCGGGTCCTCCGGCAAGGTGCCCACGGTCGTCGTCAAGGACGACCGCGACGTACCGGCCGCTTGTATCGCGGCGCTGCTTCGCGCGATGGGTCGTCCGGTATCGGTCTCCAACGTCGTCGAGGCGTTCGCGTCGGTGGGTGCGGTCTCCGTCGAAGCCATTCCCGAAGTCGCGCGCGCGTTTGGTTTGAGCTGCCGTCGCCTCGAGGTGCCCCTCACGGAGCTGCGCGAGCTGACCGAACCAGTGGTTGCCGTCACGACGAAAGAACGCGTCGTGGTGCTAGAGCGTCGCGGCCTCGTGCACTGGTACGTCATGGATCCGATGCGCGGACCGGTGCGCCTCGGTGAGCGAGAGATGCAAGAAGCCTTCTCGGGCATCGCCTTCGAGCTCCGAGACGCTACCTCGAGCGCCGAGATCGCGACGCTCCCGGAGCGCGTGGGCGACTTCGCGCGGCGCCGGATCGGAGACATCGCGCGGCTTCTCGGCATCACCCTGCTGTTGCAGTCGCTCGTCTTTCTGGGAGCGCTTGCGATGGCCCTCGCCGTGCAGCGGGTCTTTCCTTCGAGCGACCGCTCTCTGCTGGGCATCCTGGTCGCAGCCAGCGGCGCGGTCGCCATGGGGTTCGTCGTCACTCAGCAAATGCAGGGGCGCGCCATCGAGCACCTTCGCGCGCACTTCGACCGAGAGTTGCTCGACCAGCTGATGACCCATGTCCTGAAGCTCCCAATCGCGTTCTTCGACCGCAACCCACCCGGCGAGGTGCTCACGCGTTTGCAGGCCTTCGAGAACGTGCGGTCGCTGTTCTCGACGCAGGGAGTGTCCGCTCTGCTCAGCACGCTGTCCCTCGCTGTCGGCGCTTTGATGATGCTCGCCATCGCGCCACAGCTGATGGTTGCGCCGCTGGGAGTGCTGATCGTCTTCGGAATCGTGGCGCGCACCTTGTTCCCCGCCGTGCGCCGCGCGGCGGCGGCGGAGATCGCAGCGCGCGGACGCCAGCAAGACCGTCTCATGGAGCTCTTGCAGGGTATCGTCACGCTTCGGATGGCAGGAGATCGGCGCGCTCCACAGCGGCGCTGGTTCCCGTCTTTCGTCGAGGAGCTCGGAGCCGCGTTGCGTCAGGAGCGCGTCATGGCGCTGGTCGTGCCAGTGCTCGAATGGGTTCGAGGTGGAGCGCTGGTGTGGTGCGTCTGGCGAGGCTCGCAAGCCGTCCTCGCGGGTACGATGTCGCTAGCCGCGCTCGTTGCCTTTCTGGGTGTGCTCGCCTCGTTCCTCGCCGCCACGCACGCACTGTCGCTCCAGATGCTGCGGAGTGCGCCGAGCCTGGTCGACTACGGCCTGGCCCAATCGACTTTCCGCGAGCCGCGCGAGCAAACGTCCGCGACGCTCCTTTCGCCCGGGCAGCTGCGAGGCCGCATTGGCGTGGAGCGGGTTTCGTTCCGGTACGCGCCGGAGGGGCCTCTGGTGCTCGAGGACGTGTCGCTCGAGATCGAGAGCGGGACCAAGGTGGCCCTCGTGGGCAGCTCCGGATCCGGCAAATCCACCCTTGGACGCCTGCTGCTCGGCCTCTACCTGCCAACCTCGGGACGGATCCTCTTCGACGGCAGGGACGTGACCGGGCTGGATCTCGAGGCGTTGCGCCGCCGCATGGGCGTGGTGCTCCAGGAGCCGTTCCTGTTGGGCGGGAGCATCCGCGAGAACATCAGCCTTGGTGTCGAGGGGGTGCCGCTGGAACGCGTGGTCGCGGCGGCGCAGCAGGCCGCCATTCACGACGACATCGAGAAGATGGCCATGCAGTACGACACGCTCGTTGCAGAAGGTGGGACTACGTTCTCTGGGGGCCAGCGCCAACGCCTCGCCATTGCGCGAGCGCTCGTCTCGAAGCCGGCGGTGCTGTTGCTGGACGAGGCGACGAGCGCGCTCGACAACTTCAGTCAGGCGCTCATCGAGCACCACCTGGCCGAGTCAACCGCCACGCGTGTCGTGATCGCCCACCGCTTGAGCACCGTCGTCGACGCTGATCGTATCGTCGTGCTCCACAAGGGGCGCATCGTCGAGCAAGGTAAGCATGACGAGCTGATAGCGCAGCGCGGAGCCTACTATGAACTGGTTCGGGCGCAGCTCTGAAAGAGGATGGAGGAGAAGCAGGTGGACACGGGACTGTTTCGCAAAGAAGCCATCGCCAGGTTCCAGCGCACCGACGCACCCGGTGGCGTCGTCGACATCGCACCGCCCCGCACGATCGCGCTGTTTGGCGTCTTGGCCGTCATGTTGCTGGCACTCTTCGGACTTGGGTGGTTCGGGCGTGCTCCCGACGTGGCGGAGGGGCGAGGCGTGGTGAGACCCGATCGGCCGTCGATCGCGATGCTGGCGCCGTTTGCGGGCACCGTGCTCGAGGTACGCAGGCGAGCGCGAGAGGAAGGACGCGCAGGCGACGTTCTGATCGAGTTGGACGTCCGCACGGACCGCTCCGCGCACGAACGCTGCGCGGCGATGGTACGCGACGACAAGAGTGACCTCGCCTCACTGGAGAAGCGAATCGCGAGCTGGGACGATGAGCCGACACGAAAACGCGACGCTTCCACCGCGCTGGTGCTGCTCGCTCAGGCCCGCGCGCAGCGGGAGAAGGTCGCGACCGCGACGCAACGGTGCGACGCGATCGCTGCCGTGATCGACAAGAGCAGGGTCGTCTTCCCCGTCGACGCACGCGTGGTCGACGTGGCGATCGCCAGGGGCTCACAGGTGCGCAAGGGCGACGTTCTGGCGACGCTCGAAGCGACCGGCGCGCGACTCGTCGGCTACATGGAGCTGCCCGAGCCGTACCGCACCGCGATTGCCCCCGGGCAGACCGTGCGCATCAAGTTCGACGCGTTCCCGTTCGACGAGTGGGGCGCCGGAGTCGGTCGCGTCACGCGTGTTCTCGACGGGCTGCCGTCCGGCGTGAAATTGGACGGGCCGGGCTCCGGCGGCGTTGCCGTAGAGATGTCCCTCGATGGAATGCCCTCGGCTTCGGGCCCGCCGCGCGCCGGCATGACGTTCAGCGGTGGAGTGACGATGCGCGAGATCCGCATCCTGTCGCTCCTGTTTGGTGGCGGCGCCACCTGAACGCGCGTTTTCTAGGATGCGCTGTCGTTGGCGGTTGACGTCGCCTACGGAGCCGCGCTGTCCTACATGCGCGGTGAGAGCGTCGCTCAAACAGCCCCATGCCCCGAGCTCGCGCGCGCTCGCCGACCTCGTCCTCACGAGTCTGCGCAATCGTCGCGTGGGGATGGAACGCGCCCAGCAGCTCGGCCTTTCGTCCGGGCAGCTCGCCGAGCTCGTCGAGCGCTTCGTGAACGCAGGGGTGGGCGCTCTGGTGGAGTCGCCTCCTTTTCCCGGATGGCTGCAGCTCGGCGTGTCGTTCAAGCCGCGGGCGTCGCCCGCGCGCTTCGGCGAAGCGCTCCGGCGCGCGGTCCTGCGCTGGCAAGGACGAGGCGCATTAGGTCGCTTCTTCTTCATGCACAAGCCGCCGGGGATGCGGCTGAGGTTCGAGACCTCGCCGCTGACGCTGCAGACGATGGAGTCTTGGCTCCTGCGGCAGCCGGCCGTGGCGAAGGTCGAGCGCTCCATCTACCTGGCAGAGGAGTTCCAATTCGGCGGTGCCATGGGTGCGAATGTCGCGCATGACTTCCACGCCGCTGACAGCCTGCTGGCGCTGAAGGCGATTGACCGTGAACACAGGGGAGTCATCTCCGCGTCCGCCGAGGTCCTGTCGCTCCTCATCGTCAGCGATCTGGTGCGGCGAATGACCGACGATGCCTGGGAGGCCTGGGACCTCTGGAAGAGGATGGAGATCACGGGGCGGCGACCGAAGGTGGGGCGCGCGCTCGCGAAGGAGATGGCAGAGCTAGTGCGTCCCTTCGTGACGGAGTCCGAAACGGTGCTCCGCCACATTGCGCCTGCCGAGCGCGCGCTGCTCCGGACGGCATACGAAAACAACCAGCGCACGGCGGTGGCCATGCGTCGACTCGCGGCCCACAACCAGCTCTTGTTTCATGTTCGGGAGATCATCCCCTTCTGGATCATCTTCCACTGGAACCGCTGGGGCATCGCGAGACAAGGGGCGCTCACGGTCGGCATCGAGGCCACCCTCAATCCGAAGCAGTAGCAGGCACGCGGATGCTAGGTCCGGCGCGTGCGGTTCGCCCGCGTGGTGCAGGACGACTGAGGTTTGGCGCGGTTCGTCTGTCGCTTGGCGCAAGCTCCAGCGTGGCGTTTGCGTAGCTTGTGACATGCGTTGGTTCGGAGTGGGGCGGTCGAGATATGGAGTCCTGCTGCTCGCTCTGGCTGCCACGCCGCTGTCGTGCAGCGGGTCGAGCTCCAGCGGGGGCAGTGGTGGAAACGGCGGTAGCGGGGGCGGCGTTCATCAACCGGATCCGCAGCCCACGCCGGTGGGCACTTCGACGGGAGCAGCGGAGACGACGAACGTAGGTACGGACGGCGGAACGCTGCTGTCCTCCGACGGGCGCTTCGAGGTCACGCTGCCCGCCGGCGCGCTGGCTGCGCCCACGGACCTGACGTTGGAGCCGCTCGAGAACCAGGCGCTCGGTGGCGTTGGAGCCGCATATCGCATCGGCCCCGAAGGTGTGCAGCTCCTGAAGCCCGTCGAGATCACCTTCTACTACGACGACCAGGATCTGGCCGGCACTACCCCGACCTTGTTCAGCATCGCCTATCAAGATGCCGAAGGGCGCTGGCACCGGATGACGTCGTCCACGCTGGACGAGAGCGCGGGGACCATCACGGTGAGCTCGCCGCACTTCAGCGATTGGTCCTTGGTTCCCGGGCTCCAGATCCGCCCGCCATCCGCCACCGTGCAGGTGAACGGCAGCGTCGAGCTCGAGATCCAGAACTGCGTGGACGCCAATCCCAACAGTGACCTATCCGACATCCTCTACGACTGCGACACTGGCTTGGCGCCGCTGATGGCGGCGTTCCCCACTTGGTCTGCCACTGCGGGCAGCGTTTCTGGGAAAGGCCTGGCCGTCAGCTACAAGGCGCCCGCGCAGGTACCCTCGCAGAACCCGGTCGCCGTTTCTGCAACCTTGGATTACGGCAAGCAGACGGAGATCTTGGTGTCGAACATCACCGTGAAGGATCAGGCACCGGGCTACACCTTCACCGTCCACCACTCGTCGACCACCTCACAGGTGTTCGACGCCACGGTCACCGGCACTTTGGATTTCGAGTCCCAGGACGCGGGCGGCAAGTACTACACCCTCGCCGGCACGCTGACGTTCCAGACCGAGATCGTGATGGGAACCATGTATTGCACGCCTACGATCGCCTCCAGCTCCGTCAGCTCCAACGGCGCAAGCGTGCTGCACGTGAGCCCGGATGGCAGCTACACCTTCGACTACATTCTCGCCTACGACGGTCCCGCCAGCTGCGTGGACAAGTCCACGGATCCGCCGACGGTGATCAACATCGACCAATTCCAGGCGGGCCTCACGTTTTATCCGGGCTGCAACCCGACGTCCCCCGGCATGCCCACCACGTTCCAGACCTCGGATCCCACGCACATCCAAGGCTCGGGTCAGGACGGGTGCGTGGGCGCGACCTCCAACTGGGACATCAAGCAGCAATAGATTGTTGGCGCGGCGCGAATCCCGTCAGGGACGTTTCCGCGGCGCGCCAACAAACAAATGAACAGCGGGGTTCGGCGGCGCGGTAAGCTGCGCCATGCGCTCGCTCTTGGTGTTCGGGGTGTTGCTGTTGGCCACGGGGTGCTCGTCCGGCTCCGGTTCGTTGGGGGGAACCGGCGGCGCTGCGGGCGGCGGCAGCGGCGGAGTGGGCGGCAGCGGCGGCGCGGGCGCGACAGGGGGCAGCGGTGGTGCTGGCGCGACCGGCGGGGCGGCTGGCACTGGCGCGACCGGTGGCATGGCGGGGGCGGCGGGCAGTGGCGGCGCGGCCGGCGCGGGAGGCAATCCGCGGGTGGAGCTCGACACCAACATGGGCAAGATGGTGTTCGAGCTCGATCCGGTGCGCATGCCGATCACCACCGCGAACTTCCTCGCCTACGTGGACGCCGGCTTCTACGACGGCACCATCTTCCACCGAGTGATTCCGGACTTCGTGATCCAAGGCGGCGGCTTCACGTCGGGCCTGGTTTCCAAGCAGACGAATCCGCCCATCGTGCTGGAGACGAGCCCGGAGGTACTACACGACTACGGCGCTCTCAGCATGGCGCGCACCAGCGTTCCGGACAGCGCTACCAGCCAGTTCTTCGTGGTGAACGCTCAGGCGGGCGCCCACTCATTGGACGGCGACTACGCCGCCTTCGGCAAGATGCTCGAAGGCAGTGCCACGCTGGATGCCATCAGCGCGGTGCAGACGTCGAGCCAGCAGGGATACGATGACGTGCCGGTGACGGACGTCGTGATCAACTCCGCGAAGCGGCTGTGAGCCTCAGCCGGGAGGCTTGGGCGGAGGGCGCCGCCCGCCACCACGGCGGCCGTTGCGGCGGCGCTCCAGCTCCTGAGACATCTCGTCGAACTTCTTCTGCTGTGTGGGATCGAGTACCGCGCGGATCTCGCCGTCCACCTTCTCTTTGAGGCTGCGGTGGTCCGGCGCACAGCGCTCGATCAGGTCTCGGCGTTCTTGCTCGTGGGCTTGGAAGATCTTCTCGATCTTGTCGCGTTGCTCCGGCGTCAGCTCCAGACGGCGAGCCATGGCTTCCATCCGAAACGCCATGCGGGCGCGACCGGGCGGTCCTTCCAGGCGCTGAGCGAAGCCGCGCAGCATGTAGCCGCGCATACCGAAGCCGCCGGCCACGGCTCCCAGACCGAAGGCGGCGACCAGTGCCAACACGGCTCCGACCTTGCGATTCACTGTTCCAGCTCCACGACATCGAAGTTCGACAAGGCGGTGGTGTCCAGCGTCGTCTGGGCGCTGGATGACACGTAGATACTGACGGCGGCGGCGGCCGCGAACAGGCTGAGGGCGATGCCGCGCGCGACCCACGGCTCGCGCCGCACGGGCAGCTGCTCCACCGCGAGCATCACTCGATCCGCGAAGTCCGCGGGCGGAGACAGCCCTTCAGTGGCTTGGGCCAGGCGATTGAGGCGAGCTTCGTCAGTCATGGTCGTCTCGACGCTTTCGCAGCGTAGCGCGTGCGCGCACCAACCGCTGCTCTACTGCTCCTTCGGAGCATTCCAGAATCTTCGCCACCTCGGGGGTGGTGAGGCCTTCCACGCTCTTCAGCACCACCGCGGCACGCTGGTCCGGAGGCAGCTCGGAGAGCCAATCGGACAGCTCCTTCAGCGCCAGATGGGCTTCCGGATCGTTGTCGGGGGTCGTCGTGGTCTCGAGCTTGTCGTCCGTACCCGCGGGGCGCACCGCCCGCCGCCGAAGATGATCGATGGCAGTGTTGGTCACCACGCGATAGAGCCAGGTGCCGAGGCCCGCGCGGCGATCGAATTGACCGTCCGTGAGCGCGCGAAAGGCCTTGATGTAGGCCTCCTGAACCACGTCCTCGGCTTCGCTCGTGCTCCCCGTGATGCGCGCTGCCAGCCGAAACAAGGAGCGCTGGGTGTGCTCCACGATCACGCGAAACTGCGCTCGGTCGCCGGCTTCCACCCGGCGTGCCGCCAAGCTGAGATCCGCTTCTGCCACGGTTCGTCGACATTACTCTCGGAGGGATGGCGAGTGGAGCCAGTGACGGCTCCACTCGCCGGTTTCATCACCGCTTTTTCATGAATCGGGGACCCTGCTCGATCTGGGTCGCCAGCTTCTCGCGCTGCTCCGGCGTCAGGATGGCCGTCAGCGTGGCCAGGTGCTCCACGCGCTGCTTGGCGTGCTCGCGCACCTGCTTCTCGACGTCGTTTCCGTCCATCAGCTTGGCAGCGTCGAAGTCGTCGGAGGCGAAGGCTTCGAGCATCTTCTGGTGCCGCGCCCGCATCTCTTCACCCTTCTTCTGGAAGTCCGGCCGTTCGGCCTTCTGGAAGGAATCCTTCAGCTGGGTGCGCTGCTGCTCGGTCAGGTCCAGACCGCGCATCATGCCCATGCCACCGGGGCCGCCACGCATCATGCCCATGCCGGGTCCTCCACGCATGCCGCGCATGCCGCGCTGAGGTCCGCGGGCCATCGGGCCCTGCGGCACGTCGTCGCTCAGGCCCAGATCGTCGCCGAGGGGCGCGTTGGGATCGTCGTCCGCGACATCCGGTGGCGGTGCGGCGCGCCGGCCCGGTCGCTGTTGCAGCTCGGCGACCAACGCTTTGCGCTGCTCGGCGGTCAGGGTCTCGTGCAGCTTGTTCAGCGCCGTCTGGAAGGAGCTCTTGTGCTCCGTCGCCTTCTTGGCGAGCTCGGCGTACTGTGTCTCGAAGCTCGCGGCATTGATGCTGCCGGAGCGAACGGCGGCGGCGAGGGACTTGTCGAGCTCCTTGCGAGCGCCGTCGTCGGCGGGGCGTTCCACCTTCTTCAGGTCCGCGAGCAGGCCGTCGATGGTGGTCTTCTGATCTGCGCTCAGCTCGAGCTTGTCGAGGGCGGCGCGGAAGAACATTTCTGGTCCGCCACGGTGGCGACCGAAGCCCCTGCGGTCGGCCCGCGGCTTCTTGACGGCATCACCCTTGGCGTTGGGCTGAGCGTTCAGGGACTCTGACTTCTGAGCCGGTTCGCTGGGCACCTGATCGGTGGGGCCGCTCTGGGCGCAGCCGGTGGCCAGCGCGAGGGCCGCGAGCATGCCGAAGGTCCCGGTGGTCTTGCGCAGAATCGATTTCATGGGGTCTTCCTCTTGGGGTGGGGTTCACTGGGACCGACGCAAATCAGCGCCAGACCCCTACGGTCGGCCCCGGGATAATTGGGTGACAAAGCTCAAGCGTTGGAATTCATTGAACTAACGCTGGCATGAAATACCCGCGGACGAACCACGAAGAAAAAACATGCATCCCCTCCGTAGGAAAACCCGGACAGGCTGCGTCGATGAAGCCGATGTCGACGACGTCGCCCACCGGGGCCACTGGGACTGCAGCGGAGCTACGGAAGAACGTGATGGTCGGAGGCAAGCGCCGCTTGGGGCGCTGGCTCTGGCGGGGCGTGGCCCTGTTGGTGGTGGCGGGCATCGTCGTTGGCGTGATCGCGTGGCGGAAGAACGGCGCCGCGACGGCAACCCGTTACGACACCAAGCCGGTCACTCAGGGCGATTTGAAGGCGACGGTGAGCGCGACGGGCACCTTGTCGGGACGGGACACGGTGGAGATCGGCGCCCAGGTCACCGGCACCATCAAGAAGATCTACGTCGACTTCAACGATCACGTGACCAAGGGCCAGACCCTGCTCGAGATCGAGCCGGACCAGCTGCAAGCCAGCCGCAATCAGGCCCGCGCCAAGCTCACCTCCGCTCAGGCTTCCTACAGGAGCGCAAAGGCCACGGCGAGCGAGGCCGAGGCTACCGCCAAGCGCAAGGAAGAGCTCGCGAAGCAGGGGTTGGTGTCCGATGCAGATCTGCTCGCTGCGAAAGCGACGGCGGCGCGCGCCAAGGCGTCCATTCAGTCGTCGTCGGCGGAGATTGCCGTCGCCAAGGCGAGCCTCGAGTCCGCGCAGACGTCGCTGAACAAGACCGTCATCAAATCGCCCATCGACGGCATCGTGCTGTCTCGCAGCGTGGAAGAAGGGCAGACGGTCACCGCTTCCTTGCAGACCCCGGTGCTGTTCATGATCGCGCGTGATCTGAAGCAGATGGAGCTCTCCGTGGGCATCGACGAAGCCGACGTGGGCCGGGTGAAAGAGGGGCAGCCTGCGAGCTTCACGGTGGACGCCTTCCCGGGGCGCGAGTTTCCCGCCAAGCTCCGCTCGCTGCGCAACGTACCCACCACCACGGACAACGTCGTGACCTACGAGGCCGTGCTGGACGTGAGCAACGACGACGAGACGCTCCGCCCCGGCATGACGGCGACGGTGACCATCGTGACGGAGCATCGCGAGAACGTGATCCTGGTGCCCAACGCCGCGCTGCGCTTCACGCCGCCTTCCGGCAGCAGCTTCGGCCCGCGCAACCCGCTGCAGATGTTCGGCGGGCGCCGCGGAGGATCACGGCCGTCGAGCTCGGGAGCGCCGGCCGGATCCGCCGGGCCGCCGAAGCTCGCCAAGGACCAGCCCCGCGTCTACATCCTCGCGTCCCGCGGCGAAGGGCAGCCAGCGCGGCCGCGACCCGTTGCCGTGAAGCTGGGCGTAACGGATGGTCAGAACACCGAGGTGCTCGAAGGCGTGAAGCCGGGCACGCAGGTGATCATCGACATGCTTTCGGGAGAGGAGTGAGCCGGTGAACGCCGCTCTCGCCGAAGACCCACGCGAGCCGTGGTTCCAGCTCGCCGGCATCACCAAGGTGTACGGCAGCGGAGCTTCCGAGGTCCGCGCCCTGGATGGCGTGGACCTCTCGATCTACCCCGGGGAGTTCGTGTCGGTGATGGGCGCCAGCGGTTCGGGCAAATCCACCTGCATGAACATCGTGGGCTGCTTGGACGTGCCGACCGGAGGTTCCTACTTCTTTCACGGGGTGGACGTGGGCAAGCTCGATCAGGACGAGCAGGCCCTGCTCCGCCGTCATTACATCGGTTTCGTGTTCCAGGGCTTCAACCTGCTGGCGCGCACTACCGCCCTCGAGAACGTGGAGCTGCCGTTGGTCTATCGGCGGGTGCCCAAGGCGGAACGCCACGTGCGCGCCCGCAGAGCTCTCGACATCGTCGGGCTGGCGGGACGCGAGAGCCACACTCCGGCCGAGCTCTCGGGCGGACAGCAGCAGCGTGTGGCGATCGCCCGGGCGTTGGTGACGGAGCCCTCCTTGCTGTTGGCGGACGAGCCCACGGGCAACCTGGACTCTGCCCGCAGTGAGGAAATCATGCGCCTCTTGGTGCAGCTGAACCAGGAGCAAGGGCTCACCATCGTGATGGTCACGCATGAGCCGGACCTGGCGGAGTTCGGAACCCGAGTCGTCGTGTTTCGCGATGGCCGAGTGATCGACGATCGCCCGACACGGAGGCCTGCCTGATGCTCCTGTCCACCTTGGTGATGGCCCTGCGAGAGATCCGCAGGAACACCATGCGGTCCGTGCTCACGATGTTAGGCATCGTGATCGGCGTCGCCGCGGTCATCGTGATGGTGATCATCGGCGATGGCGCCACGCAGAACGTCACCAACCAGATCTCCGCCCTGGGCGAGAACATGTTGATCGTTTCCCCGGGTGCGGATCGCCATCGCGGTGGCGGCGGCCCCGGCGTGGCCTCTTCTTTCGAGGAGTCGGACGTCAAGGCCATCGAGACGCAGGTCTCCGGCATTCGCGCGATGGCGCCCACGTCGCAGAAGTCCGTGATCGCCGTCTTCGGCAACACCAACGCTCGCACCACCGTCATCGGCTCCACCGAGAAGTACTTCGACGTCCGCAGCTACACCCTGGATCAGGGGCGAATGCTGGATCATGCGGACATCACGGGCGCGCGTTCCGCCTGCGTGGTCGGCGCCACGGTCAGGAAGAACCTGTATGGCAACGAGAACCCCGTGGGGACTCAGCTCCGGCTGGGCAAGATCACCTGCGAGGTGGTGGGCCTGTTGGCGGCCAAGGGCACCAGCGGCATGGGCATGGACCAAGACGACTTGGTGGTGATGCCCTTGAAGGCATTTCAGCGACGCCTGGCCGGCAGCCGCGACATCAGCAGCATCTACGTGTCCGTGGACAAGGACCGCCCCACCAGTCTGGTCAAGCAACGCATCGAGTCCCTGCTGCGGGAACGACGGCACGTGGAGCTCGGCAGCGACGACGACTTCAACGTGCGCGACATGGCCGAGATCGCCCAGGCCGTCACCGCCACCACCGGCGCCATGACGGCGCTGCTCGGTGCCATTGCCGCGGTGAGCCTGCTCGTCGGTGGCATCGGCATCATGAACATCATGCTGGTGTCGGTCACGGAGCGGACCCGAGAGATCGGCATTCGCCTGGCCATCGGTGCCTTGGGCAGCGAGGTGTTGCTGCAGTTCCTGATCGAAGCCGTCGTGCTCTCCACCCTGGGCGGTCTCATCGGCATCGGAATTGGCCTCGGAGGTGGCTTCGCCGCGACCAACGCCATGGGCATGCCGTATGTCGTCACCCCTGGCATCGTCATCCTCGCGTTCGCATTCTCCGCGTTCGTCGGTATCGCATTCGGATTCTTGCCTGCGCGCAAAGCCGCGCGGCTCAGCCCCATCGAGGCCCTTCGTCATGAGTAGTCGTCGTCCCCTTCGCTGGCTCGTCGTCAGCAGCCTGTTCGTGGCCACCCCCGCGCTGGCTCAAACCGGATCCATCGGCGAGCAACGCGCCATCGAGATGGCCATGACGGACAACCCCTCCCTGCGGGCGGCGTTGATCGACGTGCGCCAAGCGGATCAGCAAGTCTTGTCCGCCGAGGGCACCTTCGTCCCCACCCTGGCGCTGGACTTCGGCTACACCCACACGGAATCGCCTCGGGCCAGCTCCACGGGAGAGATCACCAAGAGTCAGAGCGACAACTGGGGCGCAGGCGCCGAGCTCCGGCACACGTTCCCCTGGGGTACGCAGCTCACGCTGCGAATGGAGGGCAACCGCACCACCAGTCGCGTTCCGGTCACCTCCGTGGCCGCCCAGACTGCCACCCTGGGGCCGACCTACGGCCTCACCGGTCGCGTCAGCGTGGTCCATCCACTGCTCCGCGGGTCCGGCACCACCATCGGAGAAGCCGCCATCCGCCAGGCGCGCCTGTCCCGCAGCGTGAGCGAACGGTCGCGCGACCAAGCAGCGAGCCAGCTGATGCGTGACGTGCTCGTGGCCTACTGGGAGCTCTGGTACTCCGATCGCGCCACGGACATCGAGAAGCAGGCGCGGAAGCTCGCGGCGCAGCAGCGAGACGACACCGAGCGGCGCATCAAGAGCGGAGACCTGGCGCCGGTGGATCTGCTCACTTTCGAGACGCGCCTGTCTCAGCTCGACGAATCCGTCGCCGTCGCGGAGTCCTCCCGCCGCCAGAAGGCGGTGGAGCTGTCCCGCTTGCTCGGCAAGGACGACCCTGCGGGCGCCATCAGCACCAGCGCCGACGCTCCGCCCGCGGATCTCGCGGCGCCCGTCTCGCTGGGGGCCGCGCAGCAAGCCGCCATGGCGCAGAGCCCGGACATCAAGCAGGCCGAGGCCCAGGTGACACAGGCCCGGGACAAGGTGAAGACGGCGGGTGAGAACGAGCGCGCGCGCCTCGACCTCGAGGGCTACGTACAGGGGGACAGCCTGGCCTATCGTGAGGTTGCTCCCGTTGCATCTCGATTCGCAACGGAGCCTGCGGTGAGCGCCCACGTGGGGCTCATCTTCGAGCTTCCGCTCTCCGGTCAGACGCGCACGGCGGATCGCCGGGCCGCGGAGCTGGCGGTGGACTCCGCCCAGGCGCGGCTGGACTCCACACGGCAGAGCGTCCGCGCCCAGGTGACCAAGGCGATGGTCGACGTAGACACCGCCAAGCGGCGCGTGGAGCTTGCGGAAAAGACGGTGAAGGTCGCCGAGCAACAGGTGAAGGCGCAGGAGCAACGCTACGCTTCGGGCGAGGGTATCCCGCTGGAAGTCCAACAAGCGGAAGACTCGCTGCGGCAGGCACGCCTCAGTGCCGAGCGCGCGCGGGTGGACCGTGCCCAGGCCGTGCTCACCCTCGAGCACTTGACCGGTCGTCTTTTGTCACGATACGCGAACACGCTCTCGTTGCCCGAGGGACCGCGGCGCGACTCCGCATATCTCGCGTTGCGGCGCCCGGGGCCTTTCTGAAAGACGGTTGACCCCCGCCGGCCTTCGTTCAATGCCTAGCGCGCATGGCGCAGAGCTCGTTTCCCCACGTCGTCATCGAACACCTGACCCCGGATCTGGACGGAGGTCGCCACCCGATCAAGCGCAGGGTGGGCGATACCGTGCACGTTGGCGTGGACATCTACAAGGATGGCCACGACCTGGTGGACGCCCGCATCGCCTATCGACGAAAGGGCGAGGACACCTGGCGCCACGCGCCCCTGTCCTACGTGTTCGATGACGATCGCTGGTTCGGCAAGTTCACCCTGGGTCAGCCGGGGCGTTGGCAATACACGGTGGAGGGTTGGCCGGACCCGTTCGATACCTGGCGCTCCGACCTGAAAAAGCGCATCGCCGCGGAGCAGGACGTCCGGAGTGAGCTCTTGGAAGGAGCGGCCCTGGTGCAGGCGCGCGTGAAGGCCGCGCGCGCGGAGCAGAAGGCGCGGCTGGTCGAAGCGGCCAAGCTGCTGGCCGACGCCACAGCGTCCGTGGATGCACGCATCGCCGGGGCGTTCAGCGAGCATCTGCGGGAAGACATGTCCGGCCCGCACGACGAAGCGTCCCTCACGCGATATCCAATTCGCGAGGTGATCGCGGATCGCGACTTGGCGGTGTTCGGCTCCTGGTACGAGCTGTTTCCGCGCTCCCAGTCCCAGGAGTTCGGCAAGCACGGTACCTTCGCCGACACCGAGGCCCGACTGGCGTCGCTTGCGGCGCAAGGGTTCGACGTCATCTACCTGCCACCCATCCATCCCATCGGTCGCACCAAGCGCAAGGGCAAGAACAACGCGCCCGCCGCGGAGCCGGGGGACGTGGGCAGCCCCTGGGCCATCGGCGCCAAGGAAGGCGGCCACACGGCGGTGCATCCGGACCTGGGCACGCTGGCGGACTTCGAGCGCTTGGTGACGTCGGCCAACGAGCTGGGCATGGAGATCGCCCTGGACTTCGCGCTCCAGTGCTCGCCGGACCATCCCTGGATCCACGAGCATCCGGAGTGGTTTTTCGTGCGTCCGGACGGCACTCTGCGCTACGCGGAGAACCCCCCCAAGAAGTACGAGGACATCTATCCGTTGAACTTCTGGTGCGAGGACCGACAAGCGCTGTGGAACGCGTGCCGAGATGCTCTCTTGTTCTGGATTGCGCGGGGCGTGCGCATCTTCCGCGTGGACAACCCCCACACCAAGCCCTTCGCGTTCTGGGAGTGGGTGATCGAAGAAGTGCAACGCGATCACCCGGACGTGATCTTCCTGGCGGAGGCCTTCACCCGACCCAAGCGCATGCGGGCCCTCGCCAAGCTGGGCTTCACCCAGAGCTACACGTACTTCACTTGGAAGAACTCCCCCTGGGAGCTCCGGGAGTACGTGGAGGAGCTGGCTCACTCCGAGATGGCCGAGTACTACCGGCCGAACTTCTTCGCCAACACGCCGGACATCTTGCACGAGTACCTGCAGAAGGGCGGCCGCGCGGCGTTCCGCATTCGGCTGCTCTTGGCGGGCACGCTGTCGCCCAGCTACGGCATCTACAGCGGCTTCGAGCTGTGTGAGAACGTGCCGGTTCGCCCCGGCAGTGAAGAGTACTTGAACAGCGAAAAGTACGAGATCCGCGTGCGCGACATGAACGCGCCCGGCAACATCCGCGCGGACGTCGCTCGGCTCAATCGCATTCGGCGAGAGAACCCCGCGTTGCACCAGCTCTCCAACGTGCGGTTCTTGGACACGGACTTCGACGGCATCCTCGCGTTCCACAAGTCCGTGTCCGGCAATGACCTCATCGTGGTCGTGAATACGGATCCCTTCGAAGCGCACGAGACCATGCTGGACGTGCCCCTCTCCGCTCTCGGGTTCGGGCCCGAAAAGACGTTCACGGTGGAGGATCTCCTCACCGGTGAGCGTTATGAATGGCACGGCCCCCGCGCTTACGTGAAGCTCGATCCTGCGGACAAGATCGGGCATGTGCTGCGCGTGGTGCGCTGACGTGGCGGCGCCGCGCCGGCGGCGCTAGCATCCGCACCCATGAAGACGGGTGCGGCGCTCGGGTGTGCTCTTTCTTTGGGACTCGCGGCGGTGGCCAGCTGCTCCGCGGACAGCGGCAACGGGGGTGGCGGCGGTTCCAGCGGTTTCGGTGGCTTCGGCGGTGATGCGTCCGTGACGGATTCCGCGCCGGACCAACAAACCCTCACGGATGGCGGAGGCCTGGACGTGGGCCCGCTGCTGGATGCGCCCAGCACTGACGGCGGCTGCTCCTTCAAGTGCTCCACGGACTTCCATTCCGTGCTCAGCTGCACCGGGGTGGAGCTGAAGAAGTGCACCGGCACGGAGGGTTGTGACCCGACTACGGGGCAGTGCCAGAACGCGTGCGCCGTCGCCGAGAAGACCAAGCAGTCTGTCGGCTGCGAGTACTACCCCACGTTCATGGAGATGTCGGACTCCACTTTCTGGACCGACGATCAGACGTGCTTCTCCGTGATCGTCGCGAACACCTGGGACACGCCGGCGCACATCACGGTGGAGCTCGGGGGTAGCCCCATCAACGTCGACAACTTCGCCTACGTGCCCAACGGCTCCGGGCCGAGCCTCACGCTCACGCCCACCAGCGTGACCAACGGCCTGGCACCCGGCGGCGTGGCCATCCTGTTCTTGGCGGGCGCGCAGGGCAGCGAGAAAGCGCACTGCCCGGTGCCCGCGGCGATGACCACAGGGCCGATGGTGCACGGCACCGGCATCAGCAATTCCTTCCACTTGAAGACGGACGTGCCCGTCGTCGCCTATCAGGTGAACCCCTATGGCGGCGGCAATGCGGCCGTAACGGGCTCTTCCCTGCTGATCCCGACCAGCGCCTGGGACACCAACTACATCGGCGTGAACGCCTACAAGGCGGACATCACGCCGCCGTCCATGAACATCATCGCCAAGGAAGACGACACCACCGTGACCATGGTTCCGGTGGCGGCGGTGACGGGCGGCGGTGGGCTGCCCAGTGGTGCGGTGAACACGCCGCTTTCCTTCAAGCTGAACGCCGGGCAACAGGCGCAGTTCTCCCAGAACGCCGAGCTCACCGGGAGCGTGCTCTCGTCCGACAAGCCCATCGGTGTGATGGCCGGCCAGAAGTCGCTTCGGGTTCCCGTGGGTGTGGCCTATGCGGACCACGCCGAGCAGATGATCCCGCCGGTGCGCGCCATGGGCAGCGAGTACGTTGGCGTCATGCATCGTCAGCGCAAGAGCGAGCCGGCGGTGTGGCGCATGGTGGGCGCCGTGGATGGTACCCAGCTGACCTGGTCTACCAGCGTGGGCGGCCCCACCACTTTGGATCGCGGTCAGGTGGCGGAGTTTCAGTCGAGCACGCCGTTCATGGTCAAGAGCCAGGACGACGATCACCCGTTCATGGTCTTCGAGCTGATGACGGGCTCCACGTTCCAGGCGAGCATGAACGGCTACGGTGACGCGGACTTCGTGTTCATCGTGCCCACCGAGCAGTACATGACACGCTACGTGTTCTTCACGGACCCCACCTATCCCGAGACCAACCTGGTGTTGGTGCGCAAGAAGGTGGACGGGCAGTTCGCCGACGTGAACCTCGATTGCGCCGGCGTAGTGAGCGGATGGCAGCCCATCGGCGACTACGAGTGGACCCGAGTGGACCTGATGACGGGAAATTTCCAGCCCGTGGGCGGTTGCTCCACCGGTCGCCGGGAAATGTGGAGCGACGGGCCCTTTGGCGTGACGGTGTGGGGCTGGGGCACTCCGGAAACGACGAGCTTCACCTCCAACGTGTCTTACGGCTATCCCGCGGGCATGAACATCGTGCCGATCAACAAGGTCATCGTTCCGCCCGTCCCGCGCTGACGGCCCCGTGGGCATGAAACGCATTTGCGCTGCAACACTTGCGGCTCTTGGCCTCGCCTCGCCTGCCGCCGCAGACGACGGCCGGCCCGAGCGGACGCGTGCGGAAGTGTTCGCGTCGACCGGACTGTTCCTGATGGACACGGCTTACACCGAGCCAGTGCAGGGGATCGGCGGCAGCATCGAGGTCGACGATCGCCAGATTGGCGGGTTGGGGTTCAATCTGGGAGTGGCGCTTCGGCATCACTACGCGCGCCACTTCGGGATCCAGGGGCGCTTGAGCGGCGGACATCACTGGATGTCGATCAACTACGGAGACGGGCCCGACACCGCCGCCGGAGGGCTGACGCATTTCACCTTGGACGTCAGCCATCTGTTCGGCCCGTTTGGACGCTACTACGTGGGTCCCAACGTGCTTTGGTCTTGGATGACCTTCAGCCGGGACGTCGTGCGCGCTCCGACGACGTCGAACGTGCTCATCGACACGCGTCTTCACTCCGGCTTCGCGCTCGGCGTGGGCGTGGACATGGGCCTCTACCTCGGTCGCGATCGCGACGTGGACCTGAACCTGCGTTGGAACGTCTCCAAGCAGTTCGACGCACCGTCCCCCGCCGAGGGCGGTGACCTGATCCTGCGCATGGAGCTCGGCGTGGGCTACGCCTTTTTTTGAGGCCTGTTCCTTCTCCTCTTGTCGGTCCGCCGCGGAACCGCCCGGACGACCGCTTCGGGGCGGTTCCGCGGCGGACCAACAAAAAAATCGGAGTCCGGTAACCGGCCCTGATGGGGGGGCATATCCAGCTGCCGGTGCGCTCGGAGGGGGAGATTTCCTTTCGAGCCAGGGCCGAAATTTCAGGAGAATATCTGATGACGAACAAGAGCATTGCGCTGGCCACCAGCGTTGCCGCGCTTCTGCTTGCGGCGGGATGTAGCAGCGACTCCGGTGACGACACCGGTACCAAGACCCAGAAGGCGTCCGTCACTTGCTACGGCGCCAACGAGTGCAAGGGCATGAGCGAGTGCGCCTCTGCCGACGGAAAGTCGTCTTGCCAGGGTCAGAACGAGTGCAAGGGCATGGGCTTCGTCACCGTTTCCGGTGAAGATCAGGCGACGGCCGAGGCCAACTGCACGGCGGCGGGCGGTACCACCAAGGCGCCCGTGGCGGCCAAGGTGAAGTGCTACGGCGCGAACGAGTGCGCGGGCATGGGCGCTTGCCAGGGTGCCGGCCACGACTGCGCCGGCAAGAACGACTGCAAGGGCATGGGCTTCATCGAGGTCGACACGGAGCAGGCCTGCACCGACGCCGGCGGCTCGCTGACCGGCTGATCTGCTCGGGGAATCAGGCTGATGTCGCGCGAATTCCTCCCGTTGCATGGCGTCGGTCTGAGGACCCGTCACTACGGCACCGCGCTCGAGGCAGGGCTCCCGGTTCGTCTCGTCGAGGCGATCTCGGAGAACTTCCTCGAGCGCGGCGGCCGTCCCCGCGCAGTCTTGGAGCGCGTGCGCCAGGACAGCGAGGTGACGCTGCATGGAGTGTCTTTGTCGCTGGGAGCGGTGGACCCGCTCGACCGCGAGCACCTCCGGCAGCTACGAGACTTGAGCCGTGAGATCGAAGCGTGTTGGGTGAGCGATCACCTGTGCTTCGGAACCCACGGCGGGCACTACGGCCATGATCTGTGGCCGCTGCCCTATACCCAAGAGGCGCTGGACCACGTGACGGAGCGTATCCGTACGGTGCAGGACTTCTTGGATCGTAGGCTGGTGATCGAGAACCCTTCCACCTACGTGCAGTTTGCTGCGAGCACGATGACGGAGTGGGAGTTCCTGAACGCCCTGGTGGAGCGGACCGACTGCGGACTCCTGTTGGACGTGAACAACGTGTACGTGAGCGCGAAGAACCACGGGTTCGATCCGCTCGAGTACATCACGGGCATTCCCTTGGGCGCTCCCGTGCAGCTGCACCTGGCGGGACATCTGGACAAGGGCGACTACCTGCTCGACAACCACGGCTCCGCCGTGCAGAGCCCGGTTTGGGTGCTGTACGGACACGTCGTGCGCCGCTTCGGCCATGTGCCCTGCATCGTGGAGTGGGACGAGAACGTCCCGGAGCTCGATGTGCTGCTGGCCGAGAGTGCTTCGGCGGCGCGCATCGAAGGCGAGATTCTGAAGGCGCCGGAGCGCGCGGCGTCATGAAGCTGGCCGAGCTCGAGACCTTGTTCTGGCGCTCCGTGCGCTTCGATCCGGCGCCCCCGGAGGTGGACGACGCCTTCGTGTCCCACGGGGCCCTCAGCGGGCGAGATCGCATGGCGATCTACCGAAGCATGTACTGGTTCCGGCTGGTCGACGTGTTGATCGACAGCTTTCCGCGCACGGTTTCCGGCATGGGCATCCCGGCGTTCACGCGCATGGCGTCCAAGTACATCCAGAAGCATCCGTCCGAGAACCCTGCCATCGAGCGCATCGGCTTTCGTCTGGCGGAGTTCATGGAGAGCTTCAGCGACGAGAGCCGCCTGCTGGCGGACGTGGCGCGCCTGGAGTGGCTGCACCTGGACGCGTTCATCTCGCCGAACCCGAAGGGCCTTGCCGCGATCACGGACATACGCCCGGAGCTGTTCGCGGTGCAGCGCTTGGAGCTTGCCCCTTCTTTGCGGCTGACGGAGCTCGCCGGTGGCGCGTTGGAGCGTTGGGCGGAGCTCGAGCAGGATCATCCCGCGCTGGCGAAGTCCCTCGACTTCACCCGGCGCGTGCCCGTGGCCGTGTGGCGCGGCGGCTTCGTGGCGCAGCACTTGTCACTGGAGGGCGACGAAGCGCGAGCGCTCGAGCTGGCGCTTGCGGGGGCGCCGCTGGCCGAAGTGTGCGCCGCCTTCGCGGATGCGCCGGACCCGGCGCAGCGTGCATTTTCCGTATTGCGCGAGTGGTTCGCGCGACAGTGGGTGGCGGGTTTCTCGACCGCCGGAGACGATTCGAATGCTTGATCTCGCACGTACATCCTTGCTGGGCGCGCTGGTGCTCGCCTTCGCCGCCGTGGCTTGCTCGGGGAGCGACGACGCGACCAGCAGCGGCCCGGGCTATGCGACCGGCCCCAACATGTTCCCCGGCGTGAACTGTCTCTCGTGCCACGCCGTGGGTTTCGGCGACGACGCACCCACCTGGTCCGCCGGCGGCACGCTGTTCGAAGCCAAGGACTCGGACGTTGGTGTGGAAGGGGCGATCGTCACGATCACCGACACGAACGGCAAGTCGGACATGGCGATGACCTCTGCGTCGGGCAACTTCCACTTCCCCGAGGGGCTCGAGCCGCCGTTCAAGGTCACCGTCGAGTACGATGGCGAGACCATAGAGATGCCGGGCGAAGCGCCGGCCGGCTCCTGCAACGCCTGCCACAAGATCCCGGATCCCCTCGTCGGCGCCCCCGGTCGCATGTTCCCGAACCAGGGAAAGGGTGACTGGATCCCGATGGCGACGCAGTAGTCAGAGCTTCTGCGTCGGTGACGGTGGGTGGGAGACCACCCGATCCAGATCCGAGAGACACTGAGCGTCGTCCCGCGCCACACACGTCACGAACAAGCCGGACTTGCCGCGATCCACACCCACGGCTCGCAGCACCACGCTCACGGTCTTGCCCGAGCGGTCCCTGAGCCCCGCCTTCATCATGGCACCGAGAGCTTTCTGGCCGCTCTTCAACGTGAGCGGGGCCTTCTTCGGCGTGCTGTCTGCTTTCGCCACCCGCTTGAAGAAGCGCTCCGACGCCTTGTCGAAGGAGTCCTCCGTCATGACCGGCAGCGGCACGGAGGTCACCGATCGCGGCCACGCGCACTGCACCAAGAGCGACTCTCCCGCTCCCAGCACCTTGCAGTCGCTGAGGCCGTCCGTCGAGGCTGCCGAAGCGCTCGGCGTGGGCTCCGGGGTGGAGGCCTTGGGCTCCGCTTTGCAGCCGACCAGAGCAAGCGCGATCAGGGGAATCAGGATCCGACGGGTCACTGCGACAATCGTTGCACGGGTCGCGCTTCTCGACGACCCGGGGTCACGCGTTTATGCTGCAGCATGCTTCGCGGGGTGTCTTTGGCGCTGTGTGGCTTGATGGGGCTCTTCGCCGCCTGTGGTGGCGACGATGGCGAGACGCCTGGCGCGGCCGGCGCGGGCGGCGTGGACGCGGGCGGTGGCAGCGCCGGAGCCGACGCCGCGAGTGGTGGCAATGCCGGCTCGACGACCGGCGGCAGTGGCGGGACCTCGCCCCAGGATGCGGGCCAGGACGCCCCTGTGATCACCCGTCCGCCATACGACGAGAACGCCGACAAGCGGAGCAGCTGTGGCTTTGCCCCGGGGGACACCACCATCAAGACCATCGGCCCCAAGGTGCCCCACGGCGACGCGCTCCCCTTCGAGCACATCGTCGTCTTGATGCAGGAGAACCGCAGCTTCGATCACTACTTCAGCGAGCTGCCCGCCTACGGCGTGACGGACGTGGACGTCGCCACGAACGCCGACTTCAACTACGACCCCGATCAGAACCCCCCCGCAAAGATCCACCGTTTCCACGAGACGCGCTACTGCACCTTCGACACCAATCACGAGTGGGCGGGGGTGCACCTGCAGTACGACAACGGCGCGATGGACGGCTTCGTGTCCACCAACAACCCCGGTGGCGCGCGGGCAATGGGCTACTACGACGCGACCGATCTGCCCTACTACTACTGGTTGGCGAAGACCTTCGCGATCAGCGATCGCCACTTCAGCTCGCTCTTGGGTCCCACTTGGCCCAACCGCTTCTTCTTCTTCGGCGCCACCGCCTGGGGCAACACCAAGACGGGGGACGTGGGCGTGCTGGTCGACGACAAGTACAAGACGAGCACCAAGATCCTCGACCTGATGCAGCAGGCCGGGAAGACTTGGAAGATCTACAAGGACGGCACCACCTCCTTCGCGATCGTGTTCAAGCCGACCTCGCTCTCGTATCTGGGCAGCTCCATCGCCAGCTTCGAGGCCGACGTGGACGCCAACAAGCTGCCGAATCTGGCCATCATCGACCCGGATTTCAGCGGTGCCGGCCAGAACGACGAGCATCCCCCCGCCAACATCCAGCACGGTCAGCAGTTCGTGGCCCGCATCTTGAACAAGCTGATGTCGAACCCGGTGGTGTGGAAGAAGACGGTCTTCTTCCTGATCTACGACGAGCATGGCGGCTACTACGATCACGTTCCGCCGCCCAAGGCCTGCAAGCCCGACAGCTACGCTCCTCCGGACTTCGAGTTCGATCGATTGGGCATCCGCACTCCGGTGGTCGTGGCCTCACCCTGGACCAAGCCCGGCTACGTGAGTCACCTGGACACGGACCTCACGAGCGTCACCCGCTTCATCGAGAATCGCTTCAACTTGCCGGCCATGACCTATCGCGACGCCAACGCGTGGCCCATGCTGGACATGTTCGACTTCGACAACGAGAGCTTTGCCACGCCTCCGTCCGGCGCGCCGTCGGCTGCTCCCGATCCCACGGGCGAGAAGTGGTGCGCGGAGAATTCGCCGGGAACGGGTATGCCTTAGAAGTGGTAGTCGACGGTGTAGTCGCTGCACACCGTCGCTTCGTCCACCCGGATGTAGATCGTCGCGGAGTCGTCGTCCGTGGCGCTGGAGGTGCAGTCGTGGTTCAGCTCCACGGTGCCCGGAGCCTCCACGCAACAGCCCGGCAGCTGATTGGGGCTCGAGGCAATGGTGCCCTTGGAGCAACCGTTCAGCTTGGTGCCGCTCTTGTCGCAGGCCGCGAAGGCACACAAGCGAAAACCCGAGTCCTTGGTGGTGGCCACGGCGTTTACCGTGCACAGGCCGAGCTTGTCCTTGCCCTTGAAGCGCAGGAAGTCCGTGTCACCGGGTCCGATGGTTCCGGTCACCGGCGCCAGGGGGCCGCCAAAGCCCGTGGACCCGTCCTTGTCGCAATCGCTCGCCTCGCAGGGGGCGACGCCACAGGCGGGGTTCGCCAGCGCTTCCGTCTCGTTGGGCTCGGGACCCAGGTCGCCACACACGTCGCCGCTGCCGCCGGCGCCGGCCATGCCCGCCATGCCGGCCATGCCCGCGGTGCCTCCCGCTCCCGCAGTGCCGCCGCTTCCGCCCGCGTCCAGGCCGGCGTCCAACCCTGCGCTGCCCGCGGTGGCGTCCGCGCCGGCGTCCTTGCCGTTGATGCCGGGCGGTCCCGTACCCCCGCTCCCACCACAAGCAGCGGTGAAGATCGCGATGATTGTGGACCAGTGCGTCCGCCCCATCATGGAAACCTATCATCCACGACGCGATGGGACGACGTGTAAGATCCCTTTGTCGTGTCCGGATACCTCGAAGGTGCTCGTGACGTACCCGCGGGACCCGAGGTCCGGGTGCTTCCGTGCGGTGCGTGCTCGTTACCCGTGGTCTCGTCTCCTTCAGATGTTTCCATGGGTTGTCGCTGCGGCGCGGTAACACCCCTCGAAGCTCGCCCCGACCTGGAAGCCGTCGCGGCCGCCGCGCGCGGCGCGGGTCCGACGCGGAACGCCGTCTCTGCCGCCCATGATCTCGCGCGTATCCCGTCGGGGCTCGAAAAGCTCGCGTTCCCGGCCTTCGGCGAGCTGTCGGCCATCGAGCCGCTGTTTGCGGAGCTCCGGGCGGCGCTGCAACCACAGGGCACGGAAGGCTACCGGCGCGCCGCTGGGGGCGCGGAACAGGCGGAGCGCGAGCGTCGCGCGTTGTGGATCGCGCGGTTGATCGCGGCGGTGTTGCCCGCCGAGCGCGTGCTCGCGGCCCGTCCCATCGCCGAGCAAGTCCTGGAGTCCTGTCGTGATCCCGTGAACCGCGCCCTGGCGTGCTGTCTGCTCACGCGCATCGCAACGCGTGCCGGAGACGTCGACGCGGCTCACGCCTGGCTCTCGGGGTGTCCGGAAGCTCCGGAAGAGTTGGCCCTCGACAGCGCGTGGCGCGAGTGCCGCGTGTTCTTGTTCGCCCACCTCGTGCTCCAGACCGTGGACGAGCGGCCGCTGGCTCCAGCGAACGAGCTCGCTCTCGGCTTGGCGCGGGTCGCGGCACTGGAGCGGAGTGGTGAAGCTCGGCAGGCGTCGGAGCACCTGATGCCGCTTTTGGACGTGTTCGAGCTCGACATGGCCGACGCCCTGCGCCGTGAGCCCGAAGCCCTGGCGCCCGTGAGGCAGACGCTCACGCGCCGAATGGCGGAGGTGCGGCGCCGCGCGATGCCCAAGCTTTGGCTCTACGGGCTGGGCGTGGTGAGCGCGCTGATCTTCGGGGTGGTCGCCAGCTATTACGGTCGCGTGGTGAAGGTCACCTGCACGCGGGACGCACCAGGGCCGAGCTGCGAGTGCAGCATCGAAACCAGCGTTTGGGGCCAGGTGACCTCGACGGACCTCGAACGCAACATCCGCGGGGCGAAGCGGCGGCTGCACGTGGGCAACAAGAACAAGAAGTCCTATTCACTCGCGCTGGTCACCAGCGCCGGCGCCGAACGCGTGGTGTCCCCAGTTCCGACCAGCGACCAGGAGCAGGTGGACGTCGACGCCGCTCGGGTCAATGATTTCGTGCGGAACGAGAGTGCTCGTCAGATGAGCTTTGCCCTCACCAACGACGGTTCTCTCTTGGTGGCGGCGGTACTCTTCACGTTGGTATTCGTGCTGCCGTTCATCGCTGTCGCGAGGGTCGTCATCGGTCGCCGCCCGCGAGGCGCCGCCGCTCGCGTGCTCACTGCCCTGGAACGCTCCTGAGCGCGTCGGATTCGTCCTTCGCCTGCACTTCGGTCAACACGCGTTCGATGTCCGTCTGGGTATACGGCTTTGCGATCATGGCGTCGAAGCCCTCGGCGTCGAAGCTGGCCATGACGGGATCTTCCGAGTAGCCGCTGGACACGATCACCCGGGCGTTCGGATTCAGCTCCCGAAGGGCAGCGAGGGTGGCGCGGCCTCCCATACCACCCGGCACCGTCAGATCCGTGATCACCACGTCGAAGGGAGTGCTCCCGTTCATGGCCTCGCGGTACAGCTTCACGGCTTCCTCGCCGTCTTTGGCGCAGGCCACGTCGTAGCCCATGTCTTCCAGCAAGATCTTGGCAACCCGGCGCAGCATCTCCTCGTCGTCCATGAACAGGATGCGTCCGGTATGGGTGGGCAGTACGGAGCTCGGGCGCTCGGGCTCCTGGGTCACGGCGTCCGTGGCCGGCAGGTACAGGGTGAAGGTCGTGCCGCGGTCCGGCTCCGATTCCACCAAAAGGTGGCCCTCGTGCTTCTTGACGATGGAATAGGTGATGGCCAACCCCAGCCCCTGTCCCGTGGGCTTGGTGGTGAAGTAGGGATCGAAGATCCGGTCCAAGTTCTCCGCAGCGATGCCCGCTCCTTGGTCCGATACCGAGATGCGAACGTAGCGACCCGCGCTCAGGGGCAGGGTCGACTCCGCGCCCAGCTCGGCGTTCTCCGCAGTGATGCGAATGGTGCCGCCGTCGGGCATGGCCTGGGTGGCGTTGATCACGAGATTCTGCACCACCTGGGCGATCTGCCCGCGGTCCGCGTGGACCGGCCACAACGCTTCGTCCACTTCGTAAACGCAGCGGGCGCTGGAGCCACGCACGGAGAACGAGGACGCCTCTCGGATCACTTCCTCGACGCTCAGCGCCGTGCGTACCGGGCTGCCTCCCCGGGCGAAGGTGAGCAGCTGTCGAGTGAGCTCGCTGGCACGCTTGGTCGCGCTCTCCGCTTCGGTGAGGAACGTCCGGGCTTTCGCGTCGATGGGCAGATGCCGCAGGGAGATGTCGATGTTGCCCAGGACGGCAGAGAGGATGTTGTTGAAGTCATGCGCGATCCCACCCGCCAGGATGCCCACGGACTCCAGCTTGTGACTGCGCTGCAGCTCTTCCGCCAGCTTGCGCCGCGCCGTCACGTCCCAGGCCACGGCGAAGGCACCGGAGATGTCCCCTCCCTCCCGCAGTGGCATGCACCAGGTGTCGAACACGGCCTCGCCGACCTCCATGGTGGCGCTGAGCTCCGTGCCCTCCAGGGCTCGCCGGAGGTTGCGGGTGATCTGCGGCAGCACGTTCTCGCGCTCGGCGAGCGTCTTGCCCAAGAAGTCCTTGGGATTGACTCCCATGGTGGTCGCCGCCTGCCCTTCGCACAGGGTGAAGACGCCGTCATCGTCCACCGCCCACATCACGATGGGTATCGACTGCAAGATGCCCGTCAGTCTTTGTTCGGCTCGCTCCCGCTCGTGAATGCTGGCGATTAGCTCGCCGGCCAGCTGAGTCGTGGTGTGGTAGCGCCAGAACAGCATGAAGACGACGATGACCGCCAACAAGGTGAACATCACCAAGGTGACGTGCTTGGCGCTCCAGAACGGCTTGGGTGCTCCGTACCAGTGGACGTAGATCTCCTGGTAGCGTTCGGAGCCCACGAACCCGTCGAGCCCCCGGTTCAGTTGGCCGAGCAGCGCGACGTGATCCTTGCGCACGGCCATCGCGCGCCGGACGTCCGCGAGCGGCTTGCCTACGGTCTTGATGCGATCCTCCACCCCGGTGTCGCGGGCCGCCTTGAGCATGAGCTCGTCGGCTACGACGAACGCGTCCACTTCGCCGGCGAGCAATGCGAACAAACCCTCGGCTATGGTGGCATAACGGATCTTGGCGGCACTGGCGGGTATGCCGGCCTCGGCCACGCTGCCGGTGGGTAGGCCGACGCGCCGGGCGTCTCCCAGGCTCTTCACGTCTGCTTCGTTGGAGCGCACGAACGCCGAGAGCGACGTGGTGTGGATGGGCTGCGAGAACAGAAGGGACTCGCTGCGCCGCTCGCTGACGGCCAAGCTGGCGACGACGTCCGCATCACCGCGCTCGACGGTCGCGATCATTTCGGCCCAGGTCTTGGCGAAGACGTAGCGCACCTCGAGGGACTGCCGGTGGGCCACTTCGTCCATGATGTCCACGGCGAAGCCCCGGGCTTGGCCCGAGGAGTCACGGAACTGCAGCGGCGCGGAGGACTCCAGGACGACGGCGGTGACGGTGTGGTGCGACGTGGTTCCGGGCTCCGCGCCGACACTCGTCGCGACCAGCCCGACTAGAGCCAAAAATAGCACTGCCGTCCAACGGCGCGCTGACAGTGGCCACGCCTTCACCCCAGACCTCCGACTCAATTTTCAGGGTACGCTGAGGGCGCGGCGCTCCGCAACGCACCCCGCTGGGTGCCTGCGGGCCGTCATTTGCCCATGCTCAACCTGGGAGATAGCCGCGTCGCGTCGCCATCAGAATTGCGGCGACGTGCAGGCCGTGGGCAATGCCGCCCGCTTCCACCGACGTGAGCAGCTCCTCCGGTGACACCAGGACCACGCGGATGTTCTCGTCCGCGCCGGGGGTGGCTTCGCCCACGCGACGGGCGCTCTTGGCGAAGAAGAAGTGCCCGCGGTTGGTGTGGCGGCTGGTCTCGGTCGCCGTGCTCAAAAGCGGGAGCCACTCGTCCGCTTGGTAGCCGGTTTCCTCGAGCAGCTCGCGACGCGCGGCTTGGAGTGGGGTCTCCCCGGCATCCACGACCCCGGCGGGGAGCTCCCGGCTGAGGCCGCCGAGACCGTGGCGATATTGCTCGACCACCACCAAGTGCCCGGATTCCGTGATCGCCAGCGCCGCCGCCCAGTCCGGCGCTTCGATCACGTGGAACTCGTCGATCTCGCCGCCGTGGGGCAGACCAATGCGTTCCTGCCGCACTCGGAGCCACTTGCGCTCCAGAATGACGGAGCTGTCGAGGACGTGCCACGGTTTCATCGCCCCGAGCGAACGCGGCTCCGCGCCGTGCGTCAAGGACGGTTCCGCGGCGTACCGACACAAAAGAAAAGCGAGGTCGGGACGAGGTCTTCGGTTTCTCCGACTGGGTTGCTATGAAAAAGGTCCTACTCACTACCCCGACGAAAACCATGAGTGATCGCTGGTACCAAGACGCCATCTTCTACGAGCTTCGCATCCGCTCCTTCTACGACCAGAACGGCGACGGGGTGGGGGACATCAAAGGTCTGACGGAGAAGCTCGACTACCTCTCCGACTTGGGTGTGACGACGCTGTGGCTGCTGCCCTTCTATCCGTCTCCACTTCGCGACGACGGCTACGACATCGCGGACTACACCACCGTCGCGTCGTCCGTCGGGAGCTTGCGGGACTTTCGCGTGTTCCTCAAAGAGGCGCATGCGCGCGGCCTGCGCGTGGTCACGGAGCTGGTGCTCAATCACACGTCGGATCAGCATCCCTGGTTTCAACGCGCTCGCAAGGCGCCCGCCGGGAGTCGCTATCGGGATTGGTACGTGTGGAGCGACACACCCAAGAAGTACTCGGACGTTCGCATCATCTTCACGGACTACGAGTCGTCCAACTGGACCTGGGATCCCGTAGCCAAGGCGTACTACTGGCATCGCTTCTTCTCGCACCAACCGGACCTGAACTTCGACAACCCCGAGGTACAGAAAGCCGTGATGTCGGTGCTCGACTTCTGGCTGGACATGGGCGTGGACGGCGTGAGGTTGGACGCGGTGCCGTACCTGTTCGAGCGCGAGGGTACCAGCTGCGAGAACCTGCCGGAGACTCACGCCCTGCTACAGAAGCTCCGCCGCCACGTGGACAAGAAGTTCCCAGGGCGGATGCTCTTGGCGGAGGCCAATCAGTGGCCCGAAGACGCCGTCGCCTACTTTGGCGAGGGGGACGAGTGCCACATGGCGTTCCACTTCCCCATCATGCCGCGGCTGTACATGGCGCTGCGCATGGAGGACAGCTACCCGATCTTGGACATTCTGGAGCAGACGCCGGAAATCCCGGACGGCTGCCAGTGGGCCATTTTCCTCCGTAACCACGACGAGCTCACGTTGGAGATGGTCACGGAGGAAGAGCGTGACTTCATGGTGCGGGCCTACGCCCAAGACCCGCAGATGCGCATCAACGTCGGCATCCGGCGTCGCTTGGCGCCTCTGCTCGAGAACAACCGCCGGCGCATAGAGCTGATGAATGCGCTGTTGTTCTCGCTGCCCGGAACGCCGGTGCTCTACTACGGCGACGAGATCGGCATGGGGGACAACGTCTATCTCGGTGATCGCAACGGTGTGCGTACGCCCATGCAATGGAGCCCGGATCGCAACGCCGGGTTCTCCCGGGCCAACCCGCAGAAGCTGTTCCTGCCCCCCATCGCCGACCCCGAGTACCACTACGAAGCGATCAACGTCGAAACGCAGCAGCAGAACCCGAGCTCGCTCTTGTGGTGGACCAAGCGCCTGATCGCGCTCCGCAAACAATACGGCGCCTTCGGCCGGGGCACCTTCGAGCCCTTGCGTCCGGAGAACCGCAAGGTGCTCGCGTTCGTCCGGCGCTTCGAGGACGAGGTCATCCTGATCGTGGCAAACCTCGCGCGCTTCTCCCAGTTCGTCGAGCTGGACTTGTCGGAGTTTCGCGGATTGGTGCCGGTGGAGCTGTTCGGCAAGGTGCGCTTTCCGCCCGTGGGAGACGAGCCGTACCGGCTCACGCTGGCGCCGCACAACTTCTTCTGGCTGTCACTGGAGACGCCGCACAAGCGCGAGCTGCCGGAAGTCGTGGCGGATTCCGGTACGCCGGAGCTCGAGCTCCGGGGCAGCTGGGACACGGCCCTCACCGGGCGCGGCAAATCGCGGGCGCTGGTCGAGAAGGGACTGGCGCGGTACCTGGTGACTCGGCGTTGGTTCCGCGGCAAGGCGCGTCCCGTGCGCGGCGTGCGCGTGGCGGAAGTGATTCCGCTCTCGGGCGGAGCTGACGCGCCGCGGCTGTTGCTCGCGGAGGTGAGCTACGCCGAAGGCGATCCGGAAACCTACGCGATGGTGGTGGGCTTCGATCCCGACGCGAGCGATCACGTGATCGCCTACGCTCGTGTGCGCACCAAGCGCGGGGACGTGAGCGGCGCCATCGTGGATCTGGGAGAGCAGCCGCAGACGGCAGAGCTGCTCTTCGCCGCTGCGGCGGGGAAGAAGAGGCTCCGGGGCGTGAACGCGGATCTGGTGGGGGTGCCGACCCCGGAGCTCAAGGCGCTCAAAGGCGAGGGCCTCAGCGCCCGTGCGCTGGGCGCGGAACAGAGCAACACCAGCTTCGTCCTGGGGGACAAAGCCGTGTGCAAGTTGCTGCGGCGCTTGGACGACGGCCCTAGCATCGAGCTGGAAGTGCTCTCGCATCTCGGGGCGGCGGCGGAGAGCGTGCGAGTTCCACCGCTGCTCGGGCACCTCGAGCTTCGGCGGGAGGACGGTGAGCCGATCACCGTCGCCGTGCTGCAGCACTTCGTTCCGAACCAAGGGGACGCCTGGCGTTTCACCATCGACGAGGTGGAGCGTTACTTCAGCCGGCTGCTGGTCAGCCGCTTCGAGATCGAATCGGAGCCGAAGGTTCTCCCGCCGCTCTCGCTGGTGGGCAAGGAGATGCCCGCGGATCTGGCGGAGCGCATGGCCGGCTACACCGGCGTGGCTCGCTTGCTCGGCACGCGGACGGGTGAGCTGCACCGCGTGCTGTCCAAGGACGAGGAAGGCGCGTTCACGGCGGAGAACTACACGTCGCTCTCGCGGCGATCGCTGTACCAATCCGTGCGCAACCTCGCTTCTCGAAGCTTCGACCTGCTCAAGCAAGAGCTGCCCAATCTGGAGCCGGAGACGGCGGAGCTCGCCCGTGCCCTGCTCAAGCGGGAGCGGGACATCCGTGGTCGATTGCGGCGCTTGATCGAACGGCCCGTAGGCGGACAGCGGATCCGCGTCCACGGCGACTACCACCTGGGCCAAGTGCTGAACACGGGCCTGGACTTCGCCATCATCGACTTCGAGGGCGAGCCCCAGCGAACCCCCGCCGAACGTCGGCGCAAGCGCTCGCCCTTGGCGGACGTGGCGGGCATGCTTCGCTCGTTCCACTATGCCGCTTTTGGCGTGCTGGGCGGCGACGTGCCCGGCAGCGAGGTGCGGCCGGACGACGTGGCCTTCCTCCGCCCGTGGGCCGAAGCCTGGTACGCGTGGACGTCGGCGGCCTTCCTCGACGGTTACCTGGCGGTCATTTCCGGCAGCACGCTGTTGCCGGAAGAGCAAGCCGACCTCGCAGCGCTCTTGGACGTGCACTTGCTCGAAAAATGCTTGTACGAGCTGGGCTACGAGCTGAACAATCGGCCCTCTTGGGTGGCGGTGCCACTCGTGGGGCTCGAGGCAGTGCTCGACGCCTCGGAAAGCTGATGCATGCGCGTATGGCCTGGTGACCGACTGCCACTAGGCGCCACCTGGGACGGAGAAGGCGTCAATTTCGCACTGTTCAGCCACAACGCCACGTTGGTGGAGTTGTGCCTGTTCGACGCCCACGGTCGCGAAACGCACCGCATTCCCCTCCGGGAGCGCGATAACCGCGTGTGGCACGCCTACTTGCCGGACGTGCGCCCCGGTCAGCTGTACGGCTATCGCGTCCACGGCCCTTGGGAGCCCGAGCGCGGGCATCGCTTCAACCCGCACAAGCTGGTGCTCGATCCCTACGCCAAGGCCATCAGCGGCAAGGTGGATTGGAGCGATTCGCTGTTCGGCTACAAGATCGGCGATCCGGCCGAAGATCTCTCGTTCTCCGAAGAAGACAGCGCTCCACACATTCCGAAGTCCGTGGTGGTGGACAGTGCTTTCACCTGGGGTGACGACCGCCTTCCGCAGACCCCGTGGTCCCGTACGGTGATCTACGAGTGCCACGTGAAGGGCATGACGGCGCGCCATCCCGCCGTTCCGGAAGACCTGCGGGGGACGTACCTGGGCCTCGCCTCCGACGCGATCCTCGATCATCTGTTGGACCTGGGCGTGACGGCGGTGGAGCTCCTGCCCGTGCACCACTTCGTGTCCGAGCGACGTCTGGTGGATCTGTCGCTCTCCAACTACTGGGGCTACAACACCGTCGGCTATTTCGCTCCGGATCCGCGTTATGCCACGGGTCACCTCGGCCAGCAGGTGACGGAGTTCAAGACGATGGTGAAGGCGTTTCACCGCGTCGGCATCGAGGTGCTCTTGGACGTGGTGTACAACCACACCGGGGAAGGTAATCACCTCGGCCCCACGTTGTGCCTGCGCGGAATCGACAACGCCGCGTACTACCGTCTGGTATCGGACGCGCCGCGTTACTACCAGGACTTCACGGGCTGCGGGAACAGCTTGAACGTGCCGCATCCGCGCGCCATGCAGCTGGTCCTCGACAGCCTGCGCTACTGGGTCCAGGAGATGCACGTGGACGGCTTTCGCTTCGACCTGGCGCCCACGTTGGCCCGCGAAGCGGTGGAGTTCTCCGGCCTCGCGCGCTTCTTCGCGACCATCCAGCAGGACCCGATCCTGAGCCACGTGAAGCTGGTGGCGGAGCCCTGGGATCTGGGGCCCGGGGGCTATCGCCTGGGAGCTTTTCCGCCCGACTGGGCGGAGTGGAACGGACGCTATCGCGACGTGGTGCGCCGCTTCTGGCGGGGGGACGAAGGCCAGGTCCCGGAGCTGGCGTCGCGCCTGTCCGGCTCCAGTGACATCTTCCAGGGCAGTGACCGCGGTCCCTACGCCAGCATCAACTTCGTGACCTGTCACGACGGCTACACGCTCAGAGATCTGGTCAGCTACGAACGCAAGCACAACGAAGCCAACGGCGAGAACAATCGCGATGGCGCAGACGACAACTGGAGCAAGAACTGGGGAGCGGAGGGTGCGTCCCATTCCCAGCAGGTGCTCCGACTCCGCGAGCGCGTGGTGAAGAACTTCATCGCCACGCTAGCGTTCTCCCAGGGCGTACCGATGCTCTCCCACGGTGACGAGCTGGGGCGATCCCAGCGCGGTAACAACAACGGCTACTGCCAAGACAACGAGATCGCCTGGGTGGATTGGAACATGGATCCGGCGGCAAAGGAGCTGCTCGGGTTCACCCGCAAGGTGTTCCGCATCCGTGCGGGCAATCCCGTGTTCCGACGCCGAAAGTACTTCTCCAACGATCCCGTGGCGACCACGCTGGACAAGGAAGTGCAGTGGCTTCGCCCCGACGCCAAGGAGATGGCGATGGAAGACTGGCACAACGCTCACAACCGCGTGCTCGGTCTCCTGATTCACGGTAGCGCGTCTGACGAAGTGGACGAGCGCGGTCGTCCGAACCGAGGGCACACGCTGTTGCTCTGGCTCAATGGCAGCAACCGCGCGCGGCACGTGATGTTGCCGAAGCTCGCCACCCCGGGGCGCTGGACCGAGATCGTGAACACGGCGCAGCCGACCCATCGCATTCCTCGAGGCCAGGGCATCAACGTGGCGCCCCACGCGCTCGTGCTCTTGTCCTTCGACGATGGATGATCCGTTGGATCCCGCTCAACGCGGGATCCGGTGGATCACACCTCTAGCGAATTCAGGTACATGCCAGCGGGCACGGAGATTGCTGCCCCGGGAGCCCCATGCATCAACGTTGCCTCTTCTTCCTGGTCGCCCTCTCTCTTGCCGCCTGCGGCAGTGACTCCAACGACGGAGGGAGCGGCGGCGGAACCAACAGCGGGGGGGCGAGCAGTGGCGGGGCGAGCAGCGGTGGGGCGAGCAGCGGTGGGGCGAGCAGCGGCGGGGCGAGCAGCGGTGGGGCGAGCAGCGGTGGGGCGAGCAGCGGTGGAGCCGCGGGTAGCGGAACGGGAGGCGCTGCCGGTAGCGGAACGGGTGGCGGTAGCGCCACGGGCCTCTCCGCCAAGTACCCCGGCGACGTGGGCATCGACCAGGACCCCGACGTCATCTGGGTCGAGAACTTCGAAGAAGGGTCCGTCGGCGCGCTCGTAGCCCGCTACGAAGACGCCAAGCAAAACGGCATCTCCTTGGATGCCGACGTGCCCGGGGCGAGCTCCGGACAGAAGAGCGGCAAGCTGACGGCCAACGGCGCGGGGCCCAACGCCGTGGACTTCTACAAGAAGCTCAGCCCCGGCTACGAAGAGGTCTACGTCCGCTACTACGCCAAGTACGAAGCCAACGTGGAGTGGCATCACACGGGCGTTTGGGTGGGCGGCTACAACCCCGCTTCCAACTGGCCCAGCCCGCAAGCGGGGCTCAAGCCCAACGGAGACGATCGCTTCCACGTTTCCCTGGAGCCGATGGAAGGGAACACCGCCACGCCGCGCATGGACTTCTACAACTACTGGATGAAGATGCACTCGTGGATGGATAACCCGCAGGGAAACACGGCCTACTACGGCAACTCCCTCATCCACGACCCCGGCTTGACGGCGAAGGAGCAGTGGCAGTGCTTCGAGCTCCACATCAAGCTGAACACGGGCGCCTCTTCCGGCGCGGGTGCCGAGCTCGGCGTGTGGGTGAACGACCAGTCCGTGATCCAATTCACGGATTCCACGCCGCTCGGCTATTGGGTGAAAGACAAGTTCTGCCCGGACAACGCCACCGGCACGGAGTGCACCAACTACAAGCCAGCCAACCCGACGCTGGTGCCGTTGGACTTCCAGGTGCGCTCGACGTTGAATCTGAAGATCAACGCCTTCTGGCCTCAGAACTACATCACCAGCGGCGGCGCCGGCAGCGTCTGGTACGACGACATGGTGATCGCGAAGAGCCGCGTCGGCTGCATTCAGTGAAGACGCTCCGCCAGCTCTCCGGCCTCCGTGCCGAGCTCGTGGGGCTTGGCGTGAGAGAGCAGGGACTGGGCCCGAGCGCGGAGGGTCTTGGCGTCCGCTTCGCGGCCTCGTGACGCCGCCATCAGGGCCTTCTGCTCGAGCAGCAGAGCGGCGAGGACGACCTTGTCGCCACCGCCCAGCATCATCGCGGCAGAGCGGGCGTCCAGCCGCTCCATGCCGCGGGGTAGACCCAGAGATCGCTCGGCTTCGGCGATGGTCGCCTCGGCCTCGTCGAGCTGACCCTCCTGAATCTGCTTGAGGGCCCGAGCGAAGAAGTCCGCCAGCTGCTGGATCAGCCGACCGATGAAGTCCTGGCGCAGGGGCATACCCCGGGTGTGCCCCTGCGCGACCGCGCGATCAAGTCACGGGACGGCTGAGAGCCGGATTTTGCGCCGCGGGGTTCGACCCGTAGTCGTAGAAACCCTTGCCCGTCTTGCGTCCCAGGTAGCCGAGCTGCACCAAGCGCGTGAGGGTGTGGGGCGGCGCGTGGTGCTCGTGGCGCACGTCGTCGAAGATGTTCTTCGCCATCGCCTCCACCACGTCCAGGCCGATGTAGTCCGCCAGCTGGAAGGGGCCCATGGGGTAGCCCGCGCCCATTTTCATCGCTGCGTCGATGCTCTCGATGGTTCCGGTACCCCGCTCCAACATGCGAATGGCGTTCAGCATGTAGGGGGTGAGCAGCCGGTTCACGATGAATCCCGTGGTGTCCTGCACCACTACCGGAGACTTGCCAATCTCCTCGCAGAAGGCCGTCAGACTCGACAGCGTCTGCTCCGAGGTCTCGAAGCCGTGAATGACCTCGACCAGGGCCATCACCGGCGCCGGATTGAAAAAATGGAGGCCCGCGATGCGCCCGCGCTCCTTGCACACCGCCATCATCGCCGTCACTGACAGGGTGGAGGTGTTGGTGGCGAGGATCGCGTCCTTCTTGCACATGCTCTCGAGGCGCTCGAACAGCGCCTTCTTGATGTCGATGTCCTCCACCACGGACTCGATCACGAGATCGCAGTCCGCCACGTCGCGCTCTTCTTTGCTGAAGGTGATGCGTCCGACGATGGCGTCTCGCTCTTCGGCGCTGAGCTTTCCGCGCTCCACGAGCTTGCCCAGGCCCTTCTCCAGCGAGCCCTCGGCCTTGTCCCAGGAGCCGGGGGTGGCTTTCACGATGACCACGGAACGACCCGCCTGAGCGCACACCTGCGCGATGCCGCGCCCCATGGTGCCCGTACCGATGATGCCCACTTTCTGAATCTTCATGACTGCTCCCCGTTTGCTGTCCCGCTCCGGATCACGGTCGCTCTGCAGGAAACGCACCACTTTCTGCGCCCCTTGGGGACGCAGAAAGTAGTGGTCGCCGTGCGCACGATTTGCGGGTTGGTCCCGGAGTGCCGCAGTTAGTCCGCGTCTTCTTGGGGACGGAAGGCTTGCATCAGCTCTTCCTGGGTCTTCTGCAAGACCGGGTCGTAGTGACTCAGGTCCATGGTGAAGGTGCCCATGCCGCCCGTGAGGCCCTTGAGCCGAGAGGCGTACTCCGTGAGCTCCGCCAGGGGGACCAAGGCCGTGATCTGAGCGCGACCGCCCGGCATCGTGTTGCTGCCGCTGATGCGCCCCCGTCGCGAGGACAGGTCGCCGGTGACGTCACCAATGGCCGAATCCGGCGCAGTGATCTCCACGCGAACCACGGGCTCCAGCACGATGGGACGCGCCTTCTTCACGGCCTCGATGAAGGCCTTCTTGCCCGCGGCGATGAAGGCCACTTCCTTCGAGTCCACGGAGTGGTGCTTGCCGTCGTACACGATGACCCGCACGTCGTGCAGGGCATAGCCCGCAATGGCGCCGTTCGACAGCACCTGCCGAATGCCCTTTTCTACGGCGGGGATGAAATGGGACGGGATGGCACCGCCCTTCACCTCGTCCACGAACTCGAAGCCCGCGCCGCGATCGAGGGGCTCGACCCGCAGGAACACCTCTCCGAACTGACCGGCACCGCCGGTCTGCTTCTTGTGCCGGTGATGCCCTTCGGCCTTGCCCGTGATCGTCTCGCGGTACGGAATGCTGGGCGGATGGGTCTTGACCTTCACGCCATGCCGCTCCGAGAGCGTATCCAGCATCACCCGCAGGTGGAGGTCCCCGAGGCCATAGAGCACCGTCTCGTTGGACGAGGCAACGTGCTCCACGTTCACGCAAGGGTCCTCCTCCGTGAGGCGATGCAGGCCTTCGGAGATCTTCTGCTCGTCCCCGCGCTTTTCCGGCTCGATCGCCACGCCCAGCATGGGGGGCGGGAAGTTGACGCTCTTCAGGTGGAACTTGTCTTCGTCGTGGGAGTCGTGCAGCACGGCGTCGAAGTGCACGTCGTCGATCTTCACCACGGCGCAGATGTCGCCCGGGATCGCCGCCTGCATCTCGATGCGGTCCTTACCTTGCAGCTGGTAGATGTGCGACAGCTTGATCGGCTTGCGCGCATCGCCGACGAACAGCTGCATACCGGACTTCACCGTGCCTTGATGGACGCGGAACACGCCCAGCTTGCCCACGAAGGAATCGAACGCGACCTTGAAGACGTGCCCGATGACGTGCTTGGTCGCGTCCGGCACCACCTCCGCCAGCTCGGCGTCAGCGCCCTCTCCCTTCTGGAACGGCGGCGGGTTGCCTTCCTTGGGGTTCGGCACCAACCGGGCGATGATGTTCAGCAGCTCGTCGATACCCGCGCCGGTTTCCGCGGAGCAGAAGCACACCGGCACCAAGTGGCCTTCGCGCAGCGCTTTCTCGAAGGGATCGTGTAGCTGCTCGGGATTCAGCTCTTCCCCTTGTTCCAGGTACAGAGCCATCAGCTCGTCGTCTACTTCCACGACTTGATCGACGATGTGGGAGTGCGCTTCTTCCACGGACGAGAACGCCGTCGGCTTTCCGTGCGGTTGGAAGAAGCAATCCACGACGCCCTGGCCGTCCTCCGCCGGGAGGTTGATCGGTAGGCAGACGTTGCCGAAGACCTCGCGGATCTGGTTCAGCGTGCCCTGCACGTCGGCCTTCGGATGATCGATCTTGTTGATGATGATCATCCGGCACAGCTTGCGGTTCTTCGCGTAGTCCATCACGCGCTGGGTCACGGGCTCGATGCCGTTCACCGCGTTCACCACCACGCACGCGGTGGCCACTGCTTCGATTGCACTCAGCGCGCGTCCCAAGAAGTCGGGGAAACCGGGCGTGTCGATCAGGTTGACGTGCTTGCCTTGCGTGCCGAAGTGGCACAGCGCCGTGTCGATCGAATGACCGAGCTGTTTCTCCGCGTTCGTGAAATCACAGACCGTGGTGCCTTTGTCGATCGCACCCTTCGATTCGATGGCGCCGGCTGCCGCTAGCAACGCGTCCGCGAGCAGCGTCTTGCCGGCGCCCGAATGACCCACGAGCGCGATGTTCCGGATGTCTTCCGTCGAATGGGACATGTGTACCGTCCTTTGCCCTCGATGCGTGGTGTGAGCTTCTCCGCTCGATGCGTCGAACGCGTCCAGAGCGGGTTCTTTCGGGTTAGCGCATCCGAGTTCGGCGGGGAACCGACATCCGAGGTGTCGCTTGAAGGACGACGACGGATGTCAGCCGCTGCGAAGCATTTGCGCGAATGCGACGGAGGCGGTACCACTGCGCATGACGGAGCGCGTCAGCTACCGGCAGATCTATGCCGAGCATGCGGATCGCTACGACGAGCTGGTGGGGCACGAGGATTTCGAGGGCGAGCTGCCGCGCGCCCTGAAAAACACCATCGCTCCCGCCGCTCGTGTCGTCGACGTCGGCGCGGGTACTGGTCGTGTGACTAGGCTTCTGCTGGAGGCGGGTGTTTCGGTGGTGGCGGTGGAGCCTGCCGCTGCCATGCTCGAGCGGACACGAGAGAACCTGGCGTCCTGGCCGTCGGACCGACTCGCGCTGCTCGCGGGCGACGCCCGGGAGCTGCCCCTGGACGACGCCAGCGTCGACGCCGCCGTGGCCGGTTGGGCCTTTGGACACTTCCGCAGTTGGTTCGCTCCCCACTGGCGCCCGGAGGTGGACCGAGCGCTCTCGGAGCTCGAGCGGGTCGTGCGTCCGGGCGGCGCATGCGTGGTGATCGAGACCTTGGGCACCGGGACGCCCACCGCCGGTGCGCCCAGCCCCGAGCTCGGGGAGTACTTCGAGCATTTGGGCCAGCTCGGCTACGCGTGCCATGCGATTCGCACGGACTATCTGTTTCCGAGCGTGGACGAGGCCGCGCGCATCTGCGGTTTCTTCTTCGGCGAGGGCCTCGCCGAGCGGATCCGAAAGCAGGGCTCGCCGAGAGTCGTCGAGCACACGGGCCTGTGGCTGAAGAAAGGGTTTGTTGGCCCGGCGCGATGACGGCAGGCTCGTCGCGTGAGCAGCACGGATTCCGAACGGCGGGGGATCCTACTGCTCGTCGTTGCGGCCTTCAGCTTCAGCGTGATGAGCTTGCAGGTGAAGCTCGCCGGCGAGGAGCTCCCCGTCGCGATGCTGGTGCTGGCTCGCGGCGTGGTCACGCTGGTGATGAGCGTCGCCTGGATCCGCTATCGCCGCATCCCCATGTGGGGCGTGGACCGCCCGCGGTTGCTGCTCCGCGGTGTGCTGGGCCTCGGTGGCCTGGCGTGCTTCTTCTACGCCGTCACCGCCCTGCCGCTGGCCGAGGTGACGGTGATCCACTACCTGAACCCGGTGTTGACGGCAGTGGTGGCGGCGCTGCTGCTGGGCGAGCACGTGGACCGTCGCTTGATGGTGGCCATCGGGGCCAGCCTGACCGGCACGGTGCTGGTGACGCGACCGGAGTTCCTGTTCGGAGGCCACAGCACGTTGAGCCCGTCTGGAGTGCTGGCCGCCCTCGGGGGAGCCACCTTCTCCGCGTTCGCCTACACCACCGTTCGACGCCTGAGCCGTACGGACAATCCCCACGTCATCGTCTTCTTCTTTCCGCTGGTGGCGGTGCCCGCCACGATCCCCTTCGCCGTGCACGTCTGGGTGTGGCCCTCCCTCAGGGGCTGGCTTCTGATGCTCGGCCTGGGTGTGGCGACGCAGATCGCCCAGGTGCTGTTCACCCGTGGGCTGGCCGTGGTGCCCGCGGGGCGAGGCACCACCGTAGGCTACGTGCAGATCGTGTTCGCTGCGACCTGGGGCTACCTGTTCTTTCACGACGCCCCCAACGCCCTCACCGTCGTGGGCGCCGTGCTGATCGGTAGCTCTACCGCGCTCTTGTTGTGGCGACGTCAGCCCAAGCCCGCGAGTCGGCGATAGGTGAGGCACTGAGAGCTACCGGGGGTGAGCGCTCGACAGCTCCAGCCCCGTGTCTCGTAGATGGAGCAGTGGTTCGGCTGCCCCGGCAGGCCCAGGTGAATGCAGGTGCCGCTCTCGTGGGTGGGTAGCCCGAGCTGACTGAAATGCCCGGGCACCAGCCCGTCGAGGATGTCCTTTCGTCCCTCGCGCTTCCAGCGCACCAGGTCGTCTTCGCTCACCAGCGCGGTGCCGTCCCCCACGTCGCGACAGCACGCGCCGCAGGTCAGGCAGTCGAGCTCGTCGGCCATGCCCACAGAGCATGGCACGCGAGTCGAGCTCCGTCAGCCGCTGAGGGCGGGCGTGAGGGTACGTACCAGCGCGCGAGCCAGCGCTCGGGCGAAGGCGCGCCGGGTGGCGGGCTCGCGAAAGCGCAAGACTTCGCGATCGTCTCGCGCGTTGTGCGTCTCCACGATCACCGACGGCATCGACGGCCGCCACAGCACGAAGATGCGATTCGCGTGGGGATGGCGATCCACGAATACGCCGGCGTGGCCGGCGTCCGCGGCGTAGTCTGCGTGGTACTCCTTGCCGCGATAGGGCAAGAGCCCCATCGCGCCGAGCTCGGTGGCGACGTTCTCCGCCAGCGCCTTGCGCCGGCTTCGGAGCGGCTCCGTCGCGTCGTCGGACCACAGCACGGAGAAGCCCGGCGCGTCGTGGTTTCGGAGGCAGCTCTGTCCCGGTGCGGGGGACCATGGCTCGGAGCGGCCGCGCACGTCGGAGTGCAGGCTGACGAACGCGTCGGCGTGCCACGCTCGCGCGGCCTGCACGCGCTCGGCGTAGGGAACCAGCTCGCCACCGCTACGGCTGAGGCGCACCTCGAAGGGTCCGCTCCGGGACAACGCGGCCGCGACGTCGCGCGCCAAGCTACGGGTGAAGTCCTGCTCCCGCTCACACAGTGCCGACGTGTTGCCCGGGTTGTTCGGGGCGCCGTGGCCGGCATCCAGGAAGATGCGCCGCGTGCCGAAAGCCGGTGGCAGGCTCAACGGCGCGACGACCAACGGCGCGCTGGGATCCGGCCAGGCCGTGCGCTCGGGGTGCGCGCGTCGCAGCGACGCTACGCCCGCGACGAGCCCGACGACGACGAACGCCGCCGCTCCCAGCCACACCTTGGTTCGACGCTCCACGGGTTCCGAGGTCATTTTGACGCGCCCGGCGCCAAACTCGAACTTTCCGTCAGAAGCGACCGCTGAGGGTGGCGCCGCCAGGAGTGACGGAGAGCGCCGCGCTCTGGCTTCCCAACCTCCAATCCACGAGCAAAACGCCCACCGCCGCCGTGGCCACGGCGGCGGCCGCCGTCACGCCGATGAGCACGTTGGTGCGCAGCTCCTTGTCGTGGCCGTCGTTCACGCGTTGGTCCACCTGAGCTTGGTCCAGGTCGGGCAAGTCCCGCTCGTAGTCGTCGAATGCGCTCTTGGTGTCGAGGGCGCTCCACACGGTGACGCCACCCAGAACGGCCGTGGCGCCGACGCCGGCGTAGAACCACACCGGGCTCACCCCGTGGCTCGGGGTACCGCGATCGCGCTTGGGTGTAGTGGGGCCGCCGCCGCGCGTCACCACCACTTCACGCGAATGGCTCAGCGCCAGAGTCAGCCGTTCGCCTCGGGCCAGCGTCACTCTGCGGGACAGCGCGGGTTTGCCGTCCACCGTGACCTGCACGTCGTGCTGCCCCGGATCCACGCGCGTGCTGGGCGGAGCGCCGGTCATGGCCACGCCGTCCACGGTGGCGCTCACGGTGTTTCCAGTGGCCTGCACCTCCACGCGCGCCGTGGCGCGCTCCGCGCGGTCGCGCTCGGCTTCCGCTTTGGGTCGCAGTGCCTTGGGCGTTTGAGCGTCGGCCGCGACGGCCGCGAAGTGCTCTGTGGCCGCGACGTATTTTTCCGACTTCGCCTCGGCGAGCGCCAGGTTGAACAGGACGACGGGGTGCGGCTTCGCGTCGTAAGCTTCGTTGAAGCGACGCGTGGCGAGCGCGAAGTCCCCCGCCTTGTACGCCTTCACGCCCGCGAGGAACGCGCGCTTGCCGCACTGAGCCGGCGTGCCGGTACAGGGCTCCGCGTCGTCCGCGACGGCGGGCGCCGCGACGAGCAGGGCGGCCGCAGTGACGGCCGTGACGAACGCGCTACGCATGCCGCGAGGTTACCACCGCCGTCGAAACGCGACGGGGCTCGCGCCGCGCCAACATCAAAACGGATAATCGGTGACCAGCGAGTCCGAGGATTTCGGCTTGGGACCCCCGTGCTTCGGTCTTTCCGAGGTCGTGGGAGCTGCGCTGGGTGGCGGGGCGACCTTCGCCAGCGGGACCATCAGGGCGCGATCGCGATCTGCGGGAAGCGACAGCTTGGCGGGGCGATAGCCCTCCGCATTCACCGACACCGTCACGGGAGCGTCGCTCTTGGGCAGCGTGGCGCGGGCGGGGGTTCCCGTCACCGGCTTGCCGGCGACGACGATGCGAGCCTCCACCGGGGGATCCAGCGTGACTTCGAAGGTGACGGTGGTCGCGACCGGAGCCGCTGACGCGGATGGGGTCGTCAGCTTCGGAGTGCTTCGAGTCGAAAGCGCGATGCCTGCGCCCACCAGCACCACTGCCGCCGCGGCTACGAGCCATGGCCAACGTCGCGGCGCCGGGGGCGCCAGCGTGACACCACTGTTGCGCTCCACCGTCGCTTCCTTGAGCACACGAATGGACTCCGTGCGCCGCTGGCGATCTTCGGCGAACAGCGAGACCAACAACTGCGACAGCCGCGCGGGCGCGTCCGTCACGCTACGCGTGGCGAGGAACGCTTCCAGGTCCCGCGCCATCTCGTGACCCGTGGCATAGCGCTCCTCCGGCTTGCTCTCCAGGGCGCGGCCCAAGATGCGCGCGAGCTCGTCCGGGAAGTCCGGAACCTGGGTGCGTGGGTCGGGAACTTCCTCGAACAGCAGCTTGTGCAGCGTGTCGGTTTCGTCGGAGCCGGCGAACAGGCGCGAGCCGACGGCGCCCTCGTACAGGGTGGCTCCGAGCGCGAACAGATCGACGCGATGGTCGAACTCCGAGCTCAGCACCTGTTCCGGCGCCATGTAGCTGAATTTGCCCTTGATCTTGCCGATCGTGGTCTGTGCTATCCGCCCCGCGGCCCGTGCGATGCCGAAGTCGATGAGCTTGACGCGACCATCCATGGTCAAGAACACGTTCTGGGGGCTGATGTCGCGATGCACGAGGTCCATCGGTTGGCCCTGCTCGTCGGTGAGGCGATGGGCGTAGTCCAGCCCCTCCGCAACACGAGCACCGATCCAAGCAATCAGATCGGGCTCGAGGCGTTGGTTCCTGCGCCGCAAGGCAGAGTAGAGGCGGGACAGAGGCTCGCCGTCCAGGTACTCGATGGCCAAAAACAGCGTCTGCTCTTCGCGGCCGAGCTCGTGGACGCTGACGATGTTCGGATGGTTCAAGCGCAGCAGCAGGTTGGCTTCGTCCAAGAACTGGTGGATGAACTCCTTTTCGTCCGCCAGGTGTTCGTGCACGACCTTCAGAGCGACCAGCTGCTCGGGGTTGTCCGCCAAGCGGGCGAGGTACACGGACGCCGTTCCTCCAGAGCCGATCCGCGGTCCAACGACATAGCGACCGAGCCGAGTGCCAGCGACCGTGAGCCGGCTCGTGAAATCCGTACCGGGCGCCCCCGACGTCACGGCCTTACCCGGGGACGATTTGGCTGATGCGCTCTACGAGAGCTCGTTCCGCGGGCGAGAGCTGCGGCAGTCCGTCGTGCAGCGCACGTTGGTATTCCGAAAGCCGAGTGAGGTCGAAGCTGGGCAGCTTGACCACGTCCGCTTCCAGCAGGTCGATGGCCTTCAAGGGCAGCGGGCGGCGAGCGAGGGTGTGGATCTCGAGAGCGAGGTCCGCCCATTTCCCGTCCCGGGTGAAGTCCGCGAGCTTCATGCCGTAGTAGCCGACGGTTTCGAGCACGTCGGGCGGGATCACTCGACCTTGGCGCGCCTTGGAAGCGATCTCCAAGAAGTGCTCGTCGAGCAGGCGTACCGCTGCTTCCTTGCGACCCATGGAGATCATGCGATCGGCCAGGCGCGCCATCACCAGCAGGCCGTCCTGCTTCTCCGTGCGCTGCGTCTCTTCGCCGTCGAACCCGGGGTGTGAGGACGAAACCTCCACGGGTTGCGGTGGCGGCGACGGTTCCACGATCGGCATCTCCCGCTCCGTCAGCGGCGCGGGCGGCCGAGGACCCACGTTCGCGGGAGGGGGCGCGGTCTCGCGATCGGAGATGTCCGGCGAGGCGCTCACGCTGATTTCCTGCGTGCCCACCAGCAAGCGATCGCCGTCGCGCAGGGGAACGGCGCCCGCTACCGGCATCTCGTTCACGTACACGCCATTGGGCGTTCCCAGATCCTCCACGAACAGGGCGTCCTTCGACACCAAGAGGCGAGCGTGACGTCGGGACACGAGCATGTCCTGCACGACCAGATCGCAGCTGCGGCTGCGACCGATCACGAACTCACCCCGCGCCAAAGGGATCTCGCGATCGCGATAGACCAGGGAATAGTGCCTCGCCTCGCCCGAGCCCCGGGTGGGCGGAACACTGCGGCCAGGCCAGGTCGCGGGGGTGTTGCGCACGGGGGAACTATACCGCCGCTCGGGAGCCTGCGCCGACTTTCCACCCCGGGGCGCACGGATGTTCCGTGTCATAATCAGCGCCTTGCGAAAGGTGTGGGTGCTCCTCGCCGGAATCGCCGCCGGCTGCAGCTTGTTCCCTGAGACGCCACCTCGCGTGTCTGAGGAAGGGGGCAGCGGTGTGGGTGGGGGTGGTAGCGCTGGGCTCGGAGGTTTGGGTGGGGAAGCGGGGGCCGCAGGTAGTGGTGGCGTGGCGGGGAGCGACGGCGGCTGTCCGACGCAGACCGTGACTCTGGAGGCGACGGCGGATACCTACATCGCGAACGTGCCGCCGAACTCCACCCACGGCGGCGAAGACGTCTTGGAGCTGCGGGCGTTCAGCCCGGGCGCAGGTCACCGCGCGTTGGTGCGCTTCGACTTGTCATCCATTCCCGCCGGCGTGGCGATAACCCACGCCACGCTCGAGCTCACCCTCGTGCTCAACGAAGGAGCCTCCCATGACGTGGGCGTGCACCGAGCGGCACAAGACTGGACGGAGTCCGCGTCCTGGAACAAGTACGATGGCCAGAGTTCGTGGGTCAGCGGTGGGGAGTTCATGGCCGTGCCCGTCGATTTCCAGGTCGTGGACGGATCCACTCAAGTGGGGACGCAGGTGGGTTGGGACGTGACCACCGATGTCATCGACACCGCGCCGTTCGGGTGGTTGGTCAAGGACGAGAACGACAACGTCTTGAACGGCGAACGCTTGCACTTTGCGAGCCGGGAATCGGCCACCGCCGCAGATCGTCCGAAGCTCGCGGTGTCCTTCGAAAGCTGCGCGGATTAGCGTCCCCTGTTTACACCCCTAGCCAGCTTCGCTAAGCCGCGAAGCCGGAGGTTTTCATGCGCGTCATTTCGATCCGTTCGTCGGCCCTGGTGTTCGCTGCGCTGCTCGGTGCCGCTTGTGGTGGAGGCCAGCCCGAGCCCGCCACGCCGGAGCCCACTCCGCCGCCGGAGCCCACGATGACCGCCGAGCCTGCCCCGGAACCCGAGCCCGCCCCGGAGCCCACTCCCGAGCCCGCCGCTCCCACTTGGGAGACGATGAATCACGATCAGCGCGTGGAGCTGATGAAGACGGTCGTGGTGCCGAAGATGGGCGCGCTGTTCAAAGAGTTCGACGGCAAGAAGTTCGAGAAGTTCGGATGCACCACGTGTCACGGGGCCGGCGCGAAGGAGGGCAAGTTCGACATGCCCAATCCATCCCTGCCCAAGCTGAGCACGAAGGATCACTTTGCCAAGCACATGAAGAAGTCACCCAAGATGACCAAGTTCATGATGGAGAAGGTGGTCCCCGAGATGGCATCCGCGCTGGGCGAGGAGCCGTTCAATCCGGAGACCGGCAAGGGCTTTGGTTGTGGCGGCTGCCACACCATGGCCGAGTAGTGATCGCCGCGCGTTGAGCGAGAGCTGAGCTGGCACGAAGCGTGCTCGGTTGCCGAGCACACGCTCGTGATCTACGCACGGAACGGACATGACTGATCAAAGCACACGAATCGAGCCGGAAATGACCGGTGATGCCGACGCTCGCGCGCGCTTGGCCCGCGGCGAGCACCACGATCCGCACTCCCTCTTGGGGGCCCATCCGCACGGAAAGGGCACCGTGGTGCGCTCTTTTCACCCAGATGCAACGGGCTGCGACTGCGTGGTCGATGGGGAAGTCTGCCCCATGCGTGCGGTGGGGGACGGGCTGTTCGTGGCATTTCTCCCCGAAAGAAGCGGACCGCTGTCGTATCGGCTGGTGTTTCGCTTCGACGACGGAAGCACTTGGGAGCGCGACGATCCGTACCGCTTCCTGCCCACCCTCGGCGAGATGGACCTGTACCTGTTCGGCGAAGGCAATCACCGGAAGCTGTGGACGGTGCTGGGTGCCCATGTGCGGGAAGTGGATGGCGTGCGGGGCACCACGTTCGCGGTGTGGGCGCCAAACGCGCGACGTGTGAGCGTCGTCGGCGATTTCGACCGCTGGGACGGTCGCCTGATGCCGATGCGGACCCTGGGTGGATCCGGCGTGTGGGAGCTGTTCGTTCCTGGTGTGCTCGAGGGGCAGAAATACAAGTTCGAGATCAAGACCCAGGACGGCGCGCTGAGGATCAAGACGGACCCCTACGCGCGTCAACTGGAGGTGCCGCCGGAGACGGCGAGCATCGTGGCGGAGACGCGCCACGAATGGTCCGACTCCGAATGGATGACGGCGCGCGCGAAGCGCGACCCCCAGCGGGAGCCGATGAGCGTCTACGAGCTGCACATGGGCTCCTGGCGTCGAGTTCCGGAACAGGGCAACCGTTCGCTCTCCTATCGAGAGATCGCCGAGCCCTTGGTTCGTCACGTGAGCTCGCTCGGGTTTACCCACATCGAGCTGATGCCCCTCGCGGAGCATCCGTTCTACGGCTCTTGGGGCTACCAGGTGTCCGGCTACTATGCCCCCACGGGTCGCTACGGATCCCCGGACGACTTGCGTTGGTTCGTGGACTACTGCCACCAGCACGGCGTTGGCGTGATCCTCGACTGGGTGCCGGCCCACTTCCCGAAGGACGACTTCGCCCTGCGCCGCTTCGACGGCACCGCGCTCTACGAGCACGACGATCCACGTCGCGGCGAGCACCCGGACTGGGGCACGCTGATCTTCAACTACGGCCGCGCGGAGGTGCGGAACTTCCTGATGGCCAACGCTCTGTACTGGCTGAAAGAGTTCCACATCGACGCCCTGCGCGTGGATGCCGTGGCCTCCATGCTGTATCTCGACTACAGCCGCAAGGAAGGCGAGTGGGTCCCCAACCAGTACGGTGGTCGCGAGAACATCGAGGCCATCGATTTCCTGAAGGCGGTGAACCACATCATCACGGAAGAGGTGCCGGGCGCCTTCACCGTGGCGGAGGAGTCCACGGCTTGGGGTGGGGTCACCCGGCCGGCCGTCGAAGGTGGCTTGGGCTTCACCTTCAAGTGGAACATGGGCTGGATGCACGACACGCTGAAGTTCTTCGCGCTGGATCCGGTGCATCGCCGCTACCACCAGGATCAGATCACCTTTGCGATGATCTACGAGTTCCACGAGCGCTTCATCAATTCCATCTCCCACGACGAAGTGGTGCACGGGAAGGGCTCGCTCGTTTCCAAGATGCCCGGAGACGAGTGGCAAAAGCACGCCAACTTGCGCTTGCTGCTCGCCTATCAGTACACGCGGCCCGGCAAGCAGCTCGTGTTCATGGGCACGGAGATCGCCCAGGAGAGCGAGTGGAACCACGAAGGTAGCGTGGATTGGCACCTGCTCGACGATCCCAAACGCCAAGCATTGATGCGTTTCATCGAACGCTTGGGCAAGCTGTACTTGGAAACGCCGGCTCTGTGGCGGGACGACCCGAGTCACGAATGCTTCGAGTGGATCGATGCCGCGGACAGCGCCAACTCCGTGATGTCCTACCTGCGGAAGGCGGGTGACCAGCACGTGTTGGTGGTGATGAACATGACCCCCGTGCCGCGGCCGGACTATCGGATCGGGGCTCCATCTGCGGGGCGCTACCGAGAGCTGCTCTCCACGGACGATTCGGAGTTCGGTGGCAGCGAGCTCACCACCAAGAAGGAAGTCCACACCGAGCCGGTTCCCATCCACGGGCGCGGGCAGTCGTTCTTGTTGGACCTGCCACCCTTGGGGGCCTTGGTGTTGGCACCCGGCTGAGTCTTGCGGCGCGCACGGATCGGTCCTAGTCGAGACTGCATGAAGCAGCCGTTCAAGACCGACCTGGAAGCCATCCGCAAGCGCGCGCGAGAAAAGATGTCCGACGGCGCCGTGACCGGCGCGTACCTCGCGGACCGCGAGAAGGTCATCGACGTACTGAACGACGTTCTCGCCACCGAGATCGTGTGTGTGCTCCGGTACAAGAACCACTACTTCATGGCCAGTGGCATCAACGCTCAGCCGGTGGCGCAGGAGTTCCTGCAGCACGCCAACGAGGAGCAGCAGCACGCCGACTGGGTCGCGCAGCGCATCACTCAGCTGGGTGGCGTGCCGAACCTGAGCCCGGAGGGCCTGGCGACCCGGAGCCACGCCGCCTACGCCGAGGGGGACACGCTCAAGAAGATGATCGAAGAGGACCTGGTCGCGGAGCGCATTGCGATCGAGACCTACTCGGAAATCATCCGTTGGCTCGGAGACGACGACCCCACCACCCGGCGAATGATCGAGGACATCCTCAAGATGGAGGAGGAGCACGCCGACGACCTGGCGAACCTTCTTCAAACGCTCAGCGACTGAATGGCCGGCGGTAGGTACCAGCGGCTCGATGCTCAGGAGATCATCCGCACCATCGAGCGGCTGGCGCGCCGCATCGAGGAGCGGTTTCCGGAGGCGGGTCTCGCCAAGGTGGCGCGAGAGCTCCACGGCGTAGCCGAGGGCGCCCACGCTCGGACGCTGGAGCTCAAGCATCCCAATCTGCTCCTGCGCGTGGGTGTGGGGCTGTTGATCCTGAGCGCTCTGCTGGTGCTCTTCGTCTTCATTCCGGAGATGCGACTCAACTTCCAGATCCGCGCCATTTCGGATCTGATTCAAACCGTGGAAGCATTGCTCGGCAGCTTGTTCTTCCTGGGCACGGGCGTCGCGTTCCTGGTCACGTTGGAAGGCCGCATCAAGCGCCGCACCGCGCTCGGCGTCGTCCATCAGCTGCGCGCATTGGCTCACATCGTGGACATGCACCAGCTCACCAAGGATCCGGAGCAGCTCACCAGCGCGGGACCCACGCCGTCGTCACCGGTGCGGAGCATGAGCGACTTCGAGCTGCTCCGCTACTTGGACTATTGCAGTGAGATGTTCGCTCTGGTGAGCAAGGTCGGTGCGCTCACCGTCCAGGGCTTCGCCGACCCTGTCGTGCTTGGCGCCGTGGACGAGGTGGAGAACCTGACCACCGGGCTTTCTCGCAAGATCTGGCAGAAGATCATGATCGTGCAGCAGCTGGTGAACGCCCCACCGCGGCCCCGGGCGCGCGACTACGGATGGCGCCGCGGGCGCGCTTGACGCGCCTCGGGCGGCTCGTTACCGAAGCTCGAAAAGGAGACGACCATGGGCATCCAAAAGAGTCTGGCGAACGTGAAGAGTGCGGTGCAGGAGATTCCGGCGTTCAATCAGATGGTCGAGCAGGCCGAGGCCCAGGAAGCCGAGCAGAGCGCCCTAGAGGCTCGCGCCATGTGGTTGGGGGCGTTGGTGGAAGCCGCCTACATCATTGCTCAGGCGGATGGCTCCGTTTCCGACGAGGAGCGCGGAGAGATCGTGGAAGGCTTGGTGGAGCTGACGGAGCGCAGCGTGAGCGCCGACGAGGTCGTGGACATGCTCGATCGAGTGGCGGGCGCGGTGGAGGAAGAAGGCGCCAAGGCGCGGTTCGCGGAAATTGCGGAGATCGTCTCGGACCCCGAGCTGCGAGATGCGGTGTACCTGGTGGCCTGCGCCGTGGCGTGGAAGGGCGGCGGCATCGGGGAGAAGCAAGGTCTGGCGGTGCGCGCCCTGAAGGACGCCTTCGGCTACGGTGAAGGCAAGCACCAGACGCTGCTGGCGAAGGCTCGCGGCTGAAATGAAAATGACGGCTCGCCGGCACCCAGCCGACGAGCCGTCGCCCCTCGCTCGCTCGGCGCTACTTCTTGGCTTTCGCGCCGTGCGTGGTCTTCTTGGCCTTGGGATGGCTCTTCTTGGAAGACTTGTGAGCCGTCTTTGCCGCCTTGGCTGCATGGGCCGAGGTCGTCACCAGTGCGGTGGCGGGGATCGCCATGCCAGCCGCTAGCAAGAGAGGACCGATTTTCGACAGCGACATGTATTCATTTCTCCTTGGTACCAGGGAAGATGACTCCCGGGGCTCTTGCTTCCTCCGCCAACACCCGCGCCACCGTCTGGCGCAGGACGTCGATGTCGAAGGGCTTGTCGAGGACGCACGCCGCGCCCAGTTTTCGGGCCGTGTCGTGCGTCTGCTGTTCTCCAAACGCGGTGATCAGGATCACCGGAACCTCGCAACCAGCATTGCGCAGCCCGAACAGCACGTTCATGCCCGTCCATCCCGGCATGCGGATGTCGGAGACGACCACGTCGATCCCCGCCAGACCCCCCTCGTCCACGAAGTCCGACGCGATCTGTTCGAGCAGCTCGGAGCCGTCCGAGGCTTCGATCACTCGATGCCCATCCCGCCGCAGCGCTTGAGCGAGGAGGCTTCTGAGCTCGCCGTCGTCTTCCGCGAGCAGCACGCAGCTTTGGATTTCAGGCATGGGCGCGATCCTTGTTGCACTCATCGTGCCACGCAGTTTCTCGGGATTTCGCGCTCTGTCCCTGAGTCAACTTGACTCGTTGGGTCGCGCTCGACACGCGGGTGGGCAGGTGCACGGTGAAGCTGGTGCCCGTCTCGCGGCTGGTGTCGACGGAGATCCAACCTCCGTGGTCGCGTACGATCCCGTAGGAGACACTGAGCCCGAGCCCGGTTCCCTCACCCACGTCCTTGGTGGTGGTGAACGGCTCGAACAGATGGGGAAGAACTTCTTCCGGGATGCCGCGCCCTGCATCGCGAACCGAAATGGCCACGTGGTCCTCGCTTTCCTTGGCGACCATCACGCTCACCGTCCCGCCGCCCGGCATGGCTTGGACCGCGTTGATCATCAGGTTGGTGAGCACCTGCTGGAGCTGCGTTGCGTCCACCGGAGCATGGACACCGTCGCCCGCGACGGAGATCCGCACTCCTTGCTCCGCCGCCAGGGACGAGAGCATCTGTGCCGACTCGCGAGTCAGCTCGAGCAGCTCGCAATCCGCTCGAACGGGACCGCGAGGTCGCGCGAACCCGAGGAGCTGTCGCACGATGTTCGAGATTCGCTCGGTCTGCCGCTCGATGGCGCGGGCAGATGCCGCGACTTCCGAACGGGAGCTGACTTCCCCTCGCTCCAGCCGCTTCGCGTTGGCGAGCACCACGTTCAATGGCGTGCCGAGCTCGTGGGCCACGCCCGAGGCCAGCTTGCCCACGGTAGCGAGCCGCTCCGCGTGGCGCAGCTGCTCCAACGCCTCGATGCGCGCCGCCGTTTCTACTCGCGCTCGATCTCGGGCAGCGGCCAGCGCCGCGCTCATGGCGTTGAGCTCTTCCGCCAGCTCTCCGAGCTCGTCTTTCTGATCGAGCACCACTGGTGTCGCCAAGTCCCCGGCGCCCACGGCGCGCGCCTTCTCCCGCAGCGCTCGGATGGGCCGCCCCACCATCCAGGTTCCGAACACGTACGCCGTCAAGATCAGGAGCGCGGCGATGGCCGTCATGGCCGCCACCGTGTTCCCGATGGTTCGATGAACGTAGCGCGCTTCGTCCCCCAGGGATTCCGTCAGCTCCAGCGCGCCTTCCCCCAGGGGCAGCGGCTCGTAGGTCACCAGCGCGTTGTCGTCCCGCAGCACGCGGTGGGTCTCGACGCCGGCCGTCAGGCTGCCGAGGTCATGCGCCTTGGGCGCGTACTCGCCGCGTCGAACGTTGGGATCCACCCAACGCACGACCACCGGGCCGCCTTCGGTGTTGGCGTGAGCGATCACGTCCAGCGCGCGCTGTTTGCCGGATAGCCGCCACGCTTCGGCGACGGCGGCGGCCAACGCCCGCCCCAACACGTGGTGATCGCGCCGGAGATCCTGCTCGTACAGATGCGTCTCGAGACGCACCCGCAGGACGCCCACCAGCGAGAGGACCACGACCACCGCTACCGAGATGAGCAGCGTTAGCTTGCGTGTCAGCAGCATGGCTCATTCGTCGAGGGCGGCCAGCACGGCGGTCCTGAGATCGTCGATGTCGAAGGGTTTCTCGAACACCGCGAAGGCACCCCAGCGTCTGGCTTGGAGGTGCACGGAATCGTCGGCGAAGGCGCTCATCAATATGATCGGTGGCGCTTTGTCTTCGTCGCGAAGCGACCACAAGACGTCTAGCCCGGTGGCGCCGGGCATGCACACGTCCGTCACCACGGCGTCCCACGGACAATGCCCATCGACGTCGATCTCTTGGCGCAACGATCGACCATCCGCGACGGCCGTCACTTCGTGTCCGTCACGCTCCAGCACACAGGCCACCAGGCGTCGAAAGTCGGAGTCGTCCTCCGCTACGAGCACACGAGTCGGCCGGTCCGTGAGCAGTCGCCCACGGGTGGAACGCGTGACGGGGGCCGGGTTGGAAGAGACGATCACGCATTACTCGACTGCACGGCGTATGCCAGCCGAGATCGCGGAAAGCCCGCGTCAGCTACGTTTCGAAGTGCCACACTCCGTAGCGGAGTGACACACTCTCAGCCGCGCGCCGGGCGGCCCATGCCTCGGTACGCGAGGCCGGCATCCACCACGGATTCGGGCACCAAGGCGTTGCGACCGTCGAAGACGTGTCGGCCCCGCATCAGCTCCTTCAGGCGCTCGAAGTCGGGCGCTCGGAACTGCATCCACTCCGTCGCGATCACCAGCGCGTCCGCCCCGCGGCAAGCCTCATAGGGGTCCTCCAACAGGGTGACGGACGACAGGATGCCTTGCTGCTCGAGCCAGCTCCGGCCGGTTTCCATCGCTTCCGGGTCCGTGGCGCGCACCTTGGCGCCGGCGTCCACCAACCCACGCATGAGCTTGAGCGCCGCCGCTTCGCGGACGTCGTCGGTCTTCGGCTTGAAAGCGATGCCCCACACCGCAATGACCTTGCCGGACAGCGACCCGAGGTCGCTCTTCATGTGGCTCAGCATGTTCTGCACCGGCGCTTCGTTCGCCGTGGTGGCGGCTTCCGCCACCAGCAGCGGCACGCCGAGCTCTCGCCCGGTGTGCACCAGCGCGCGGAGGTCCTTGGGGAAGCAGGAACCCCCGAAGCCGAGGCCTGGATACAAGAACTGAAGGCCGATGCGCTCGTCGCTGCCTACGGCCAGCCGCACGTGCTCCACGTCCGCTCCGACCATCTCGCACAGGCGGGCGATCTCGTTCATGAAGGAGATCTTGGTCGCGAGCAGCGCGTTGGCGGCGTACTTCACGATCTCCGCGCTGGGCGGCGCCATGTGGTGCAGCCGGTTGCTCTGCCGATTGAACGGCGCATACAGCCGGCTCATGGTCTCGAAGGCGTGATCGTCGTCGCTGCCGATGACGATACGATCCGGCTTCAAAAAGTCGTTGACGGCGTCGCCTTCTTTCAAAAACTCCGGGTTGCTCACGACGCTGATGCGATGCTTGGAGTGCTTCTCCACCACCTCGCGCACGCGCGCGTTGGTACCCACGGGTACGGTGCTCTTGAGCACCAGCACCAGGTCGTGGCGCGCGGCCTTGGCCACGTCCTCCGCCACCTTGAGCACGTGTCCGAGATCGGCGGAGCCGTCCTCGGCGGGCGGCGTGCCCACTGCCACGAACACCACCGAACGGCCGGCGATGGACTCGGCCAGGTTGGAGTCGAAGTGCAGGCGGTCCGGGTAGTTGCGCTGGACGAGATCTTCCAGCCGGGGCTCGAAGAACGGCACCTGACCCGCCCGCAGGCGCTCGAGCTTGGCTTCGTCCACGTCCACGCACACGACGTCCACGCCCACGTCGGCGAAGCACGCCCCCGCGACGAGCCCGACGTAGCCGGTTCCAACGACTGCAATCTTCATGGCCGGGGGGCTTTACCCCGAAATGCCAGGGACGTCACCCCGACGGCTCAGTAGCCGAGGACGGGGTCCACGCTGGTGGTGGGCGCCGGCGTCGGCGGCTCGGCGTAGGGGTTGTCGCTGGTGGTGGAAGGCTCGGGCGCGGCACTCGGTGCCGCACTGGCGGAGGGGGCCGACTCCGAAGCTTGGGGTGCGGCGTCCTTCCCTCGCGGTCGTGCCGGGCGCTGGAAGCGGCGCTGGGTCGTCGCTGCGCTGGCCGGGAGCGCTTCCGTCCCGGAATCCTCGGAGCTGCTGACCATGCCCGCTTCCTCGCTGTTCGAAGCCACGCCCAGCGGCGCGGGCAGCGGCCGGTCGTCACTCTCCTTCTGCTGCAGGTGTCGCTGAAACGCGAGCACGCCCACGGCCACGGCGCCGCCGAACACCAACAGCACGATCAACAAGGGTCCCCAGCGACGGGACGGTCGGAAGTCCGGGTCTGCGTCCAGCGCCAGGGCCGAGTTGACCGATGGCGACGACGTCGGTTTGGGAGCAGGGGTGTCCTTGTGCACCAGCAGCAGCGGCTCCGTGGCCTGGGGCGGCCGCGCTGCGCTCAAGGGAGCCGCCGCGGGAACGTCCACGCGCATGGGCTCGGGTTGAGTCTTCTTGCCCAGCAGCGAATCCACGGAGCGCGCCGAGTCCGACGGTCCGTCCGCGTCCTGGGGTTGGTAAGCCGCGAGCCCGATGAGCTTGGGTGCGCGCGGGATCTCCGGTGGCACCTGCAGCGCGTGCACCGTCGGACGCCACGAGGCCGGCGCCACGTTGCTGCGCACGATGGAGCCCCGCTGGCGGTCGAGCAGATCCTGTCCCAGCTCCGTCATCAGGCGAATCAACGTGCCGGGCCGCCGCTTCTCCTGCACCGCCGTGAGGGCGTCGCTCAGGGCCTTCATGCTGGGAAACCGCTCCGACGGCTTGGGATTGACGGCTTCCAACACGATCTCGCGGAGCAAAGCCGGTACGTCGTCCGGCAGCCGCGGCAGCTTGCCGGACAGCGCGGCGGTCAGCACGGACTCGGCAGTGGCGTTCGGGCTGCTCTGGTCGAAGGCTTCGCGCCCCGCCAAGAGCTCCCACACCATCAGCCCCACGCTGTAGACGGCAGCGTTGTCGCTCGCCAGCTCGCGCCCGGAGAGCAGCTCCGGTGCGCGGTAGGCGTCCAACCGCGGATGGCCGAAGGGCCGCGTGAGGCCCGTGAGCCCCAGGTTGGCGATCAACGCGTCGTCACCGCTGGAGACCAGGACGCACTCCGGATGCACTCCGGCGACGAGCCAAGGCTCCGGCTGCTCGAGGCACAGCTCGTCCGCCGCGATGAACGCCCGCGACAGCTCCTCCGCGACGCGCAACGCCGCCGGCACGGGAATGCGGAAGTGCTTTTGCTCGGCGCGCTTCATCAACACGCTGAGGGGCACGCCCTCCACGTACTCCGTGGTGACCACCAGACTGCCCGGCGTGCGATGGACGTCCACGACGGCGAGCAGGTTCGGATGATGGATGGGCTTCGCGCGCCGTGAAGCCGCCGCGGCCGCGTCCAGCTGCGCGGCGTTCCATGGCGGCTTGCCCGGAAAGCGCCGCAGGAACACCACTCGCCCAGCGCCTTGACCGACGCTCAGCGTGCCGAAGTCGCCGCTGGCGAGCTCGGTGACGGTCTCGTATGGGTGCTCGGACTCGACCAACGGCGCGCCTCTCGAACCCCGAATGTAGCGTACGGAGCCCAATCGGCGAAGACTGGCCGAATGCCCGGAGAAACCGCGGCCAGCGTCAGCTTTCGGGACACATGAGCCGCACGTGGCGCTGGGCTGGAACCGCTCCCGCCGGCGCGCTGTAGACCGGGCCGAGCGCGCGCCATCCGGAGCAGGGAACCAGCCTCGGCTCGGGCGCCGGCGGCTTTGGCTGCGCCTTCCGCCAAGCGGGTTTGGGGGCGACGATTCGGATCTCGTCCAGATACACCACGTGCGCTTTGGGGATCGCCGGGCGCTCCACTTCCAGGTCTTGGGGTTTTGACGGCGCGATGCCCGGCGCGGACCGCTCGCCCTCGGGGGCGAGCAGCGTCGCGGTCACGGCCAGCACGACGGTGGACAGGGCGGCAATGCAAACGAGGGCTCGGGTCTTCATGTCGGCCGCCCATAGCGAACGCCATGCCCGCTGGCGCCGCCGCGATTCGCCGAGCTTTGTCCGGCTTCAGGGTGGCGACGGCGCCTGGCCGCCGGCGGCGATCGCCAGTCAGCCTTCGACCAGCACGAAGGTTCCGCCGGGGCCGACTTGCTGCACGCTGCCCCAACCTTTTGGCAGCGCCGGCTCTACCCAGTGGAACACGCGCTCGGCGTCGAGGGGTGACAGATTCACGCAACCGCCGCTCTTACGCTGGCCGAAATCCTCGTGCCAGTACGTCGCGTGAATGGCGTACGGTCGCTTGAAGTAGATGGTCCATGGAACGTCGGCGATCCAGAAGCGCCGCGGCTCGCCGCTCTCCGTCGTCATGGTGCTCACGTGGTGCTTGCTCTCCACGAAGTAGCGACCGTAAGGCGTGGCGTCTTTCTGGCCCGGTGAGATCAACGTGGTGAACACCGGCTTGGGGCCGTCGTACAGGGTCAGCGTGCCGCGCGTGACACGGATGTGGATCCACTTGCCGGTGCCCTTGGTTTCCCAGGGCGGCTTCGGACGCCGTTCCACCACGGAAGCGTCGTGCTTGGCGATGTAGATGCCGGGCTCTCGGGTCTCGAGATAGCGTTCCTTGCCGCTCTTCTCTTCCGCGCCGGTGAGGGCCACCCAGTGCTTTTCCGGCCAGCTCTCTCCCGTGGGCTCGAACCCGCCGTCCGTTTTCTTCCATTTCTGGCGCGGCTCTTTTCGGATCCAGGCGATGGGCAAGCTCACGTCGCCCCCCAGCTCCACGCCGTGGAACTCCGAGACGCGAAAGCGCTTGAGCCCTTCGGCGGGCACCACGCTCATGTCCGTGGACAGCACCCACGTGCGGCCGAAGGCCTCGAAGGCGCGGGTGTACGCGAGCATGGAGCCGTAGGGGATCCGCTTCTTGTAGACGCCGCCCGGCTTGCCCCAGGCCGTGGGCGTCATGCCGCCGTCCTTCAGGAACTCCGGCATCGGCCCGTTGGGCGTGATGGGCTCGTCCACCGCGAGCTCGTCGTGCCCCGCGTTCCAGCCGCGCATCTTCTTGCGATCGCGCTTGCCCACCTTCCACACGAACTCGTCTTCCGGTACCGGTCGCGTGAGCATGGGCGCGTTCATGCTCAGGGCGTAGTGGTAGGGCATGGGTCCCGGCGCGGGCGTGGTCCAGCGTCCGGCCTGCATCCAGGGGGACGTCATGTCCAACGTGGAGCGGGAGCCGACGCACACGTAGCCGCCCTCCACCTGCACGAAGCTCCGGCAGCGTCCCTGACCGGTCACGGGGTCCGCCGACGAGAGCGCCAAGCTGTCCCCTGGACGAATGCTGCCCAGGGGCAACGAGCCGGAGCGCGGAGCAGGCTGGATCCAAGTGCCCCAGTTCATGCTGCCGATGCGACCGTTGGGCGATGGATCGATGGGCGGTGGATAGGCGTCGCCGCCGAAGAAGGCGTCGAGCTTCTGCTCCAGCGTGGGTTCCGGAGCGGGCGGCTCCGCGGGTTCGTCCTCGCTGGCGCGCACCGCGAGCGCGGGCTGCGCCGTCGGGGCAATCGGCGAGTCCGAAGCTACGGGAGAGCGGGCCCCGCTGCCCGCGGCACAGCCGACGAGCAGCGCGGCGAGGAGAAGAGCGCGGCGCACGGCGTCATTTTGCGTCGAGGGCGCCGTGGAATTCCAGAAATTGACGGGGTTCGCGCCGGACCAACCCCCAGATGTCCATGGGCTCGGATCGGCTCAGGTTGCGATTGGCCTTCGACGCCGGCGCCGAGTAGCGCCCCGTGGCGACACTGAATCAAGGGAGATCCTCGGCTTCCAGGTCACACCAGTCTTGGCCCGGTTCGAACCCGAGGAGCTTGAAGTCGGACGACAGGAAGACGTAGGTCGTGGTGTCGTTCCAGGGCCGCAGGGCGTCGCCGATGGTGACCAAGTATCCGGTGTGGGTCAGGCACACATCCGCCTTGCTCTCCTTGGGCAACCACTGATGGTGGCGGGCCGCGTAGCGCTTGGCGAATACCGCGGCGATCCGCTCGCGGCGCGACAGCTTCGGGGGGTTTGGAGGCGACGTCGGTAGTTCGTCGCCGTCTGTGTTTCCCGGAGCGTACACCAGCTCGAGCTCCCGAGCGGGCGACGAGCGAACCTCATGGTGCGGCGGGTCTTCTGTCGCGCGACGGTAGAGAACCGCAAGCGCTGGTGTCAGCACGACGCCGAGCAACACGACCAACCACGGTCGAGGGAGTCTGAAGGGACGGGGCGGGAGGTTCCGCGGCGAACCGACATCATCAGGATCTGGTTGGTTCGGCGCGGGCACGGCGAGCAATCACTGGGGCGGATTGGTGCACACGTTGCCGATGCAGGTGAGTCCCTGGCAGCAGTCTCCGGTGCTGGAGCAGGTCTCGTTGGACTTGCGGCACTTCTCCGGAGGTGGCGGAGAGCAGGCCAGCTTGCCGGTGGAGTCCGGATGGCAATCGCCGCCGCAGCACTCGCTGTCCACCGAGCAGGCCTCGCCCGTGGGGCGACACGGGCGCGGCGCCCAGAAGGCCGCGATGTTGCGGCTCTTCACGTCCTGTCCCGGCAGCCAGTAGCCGACGGCGCTGGGGTCCTCTCCCGGTGCGGCGTTCTTCTTGATCGCGGCGACCCAGATCTGCTGATAGGCGCTGCCCTTGGTGCCGGCTTGCGCGTTGCCGTAGTCGCGACGCGACAAGAAGCTGACCCAGTAGTAGCCGCCTTGATCGAAGGGCGAGAAGTGCGGCTGGAAGTTGTCGGTGGTCTGCGCTCCGCCGTTGGCGGTGTCCAGCCGGCGGACGTTGCTGCCGTCGGCGTTCATCACGTACAGGGCGGACTGATCCGTCTCGCTGCGGCTGCCGTTGCCGTGAGCGAAGGCGATCAGATCCGAGCCCGGCGCCCAGCTCGGGTAGCAGGCGGCGTTGCCGGCCGGCACCTCACCGGCGAGGGATGCGCCCGTCACCAGCACCTGCGGCGCACCCACGGCGTCAGGTCCCGTCACCGGCAAGAGCGAGATGTCCCCCGAGGTCAGCTGTCCGCCCCAGGCGTTGGCGCTGGACACGTACGCGATGTTCTTGCCGTCCGGCGACCACGACGGCTGCGTGGCTGCGGTGGGCAGCGCGCCGGTCACGGCCACCTCGGTGCCCGCCATTGGGTCGTACACCTTCATCGTGCGGGTTGCGCCCTCGTCCGTGGTCACCACCAAGCGCTTGTCGTCCGGGCTCCAGGACGAGAACCACCAGCGCACGGAGCTGTTCGACAGCGACGCGTTGTTCAGCGGGAACACCGTGGGCGGCGGCGCCGCCGTCAGGTCCACGGTGAGGTCGAACACACCGCCGATGTTCTCGCCCGGGCCCAGGCGCCCGGCCATGTAGCGGCCATTGTTCGACACGCTGTGACAGCCCACGCAGTTCTGTCCGCCCACGGAGGCCGGCGGCGTGGGCATGAAGCTGATGGCAGTGCCCACGCCGTCGTCGATGCGCTTGATGCGCACGGCGGTGATGTCCCAGTAGTACACGCTGCCGGTGAGCGCGGCCTTGGCGAAGGTGAGCGTCGTCTGTTTGGCCGAGGCGATGGCCGTCTGGGTCGCCGAGTCCCAGCGCTCCGCCGTGAGGGTCATGGGGTCGTCGGTGTCCGACTGCGCCAGCGCGCTCCACACCTGGCCATCGACCAGATAGCTGTTGGTGAAGCCTGCGCCGCTGTGCAGTACGTAGGCCTCCAGCGTGTAGTGCGGCTTCTTCAGGGTGAGCCGGAACACGTCCCCGGCGGCGCCGTTTTCCCACTGCAGGTTCGCGGGGTACACGTTCTGCGGCATCACCGCCTTGTCCAGCGGGTACACCAGGTCGATGGCGTTGGTCGGATCCTGCGTCGGCGATCCGAACTTCTGCGCGGAGTCCGTGGGCGCGCCGTTCTCGTACAGCTGCTTCTCGACGCTCACGGTCACCGTGGCCGTGCCCTTCAAGCTGCCGCTGGTGGCGATCACCGTGGCCGTGCCGCCGTACACGCCGCCCGCGGTGAACGAGCCGCTGTTGTCCAGCGTGCCGATCAGCAAGGGGTCCAGATCGAAGTTGGCGTTCGACAGCTCCGCCGTGCCGCCGCCCTTGTAGTGGCCGATGGCCTTGAATTGCTGCGTGGGTGTGGAGCCGTTGGTCGAGACCAACGCTGCGGACGCGGGCTCCACCGTGATGCTCTCGAGATCCGCGGTGCTGGCGTCGATGGTGCTGCCGCCCCCGGTGCCGCCGCTGCCGGCGCCGCCGTCCCCGATGGCCACGCACTTGTTCGACTTGCAGATCTCGTTCGGCCCGCAGTTGCAATTGCCGGCGACTCCCGCGTCGTCTCCGCCGCCACACCCGACGCCCAGGGCGGTGGCCAGAGCGAGCACGAATACGAAGAAAGACGGCTTGTGCAACATGCCGTTACCTTAACTCGGAACGTCGTCGCCATCCTGACGGGATTCGCGCCGCACCAACATCAAGATGCATCTGGATGTCGGTACGCCGCGGAAACGACGCGTCGCGCGAGAGAGCTCGCGCCGCCTCAAAGCTGAGCCTGCGGGCCGCAGTAGCCACCCGGACGCCCGCGGATCGCGGCGTTACACCGCGAGATCTCTACAAATTCAGGAACTGCTCGCGTGCGGAGCGGTTTCGGTGAAGGGTCGCGCTCCAATTCGGGGGCTGCGCTTCGGAGGCGACAATGGCGATTACTGATCATGTGGTGTTCAACGACAAGGCGCTGGAGCGCAAGTGGGCCGGCAAGCGGGTCCCGATGGAGCGTTTCTACGAAGCGTACTTTGCCGGGGACATCGACATTCCGGGGGACATCTACGCGTTCTTGAACGACCGCGATTCCTACGTGAAGAACACCCTGACCCGCGAACACTTCCGCTGGGCCATCACCAAGTTCGTCCCCGAGGCGACCATCCACTCCAAGAGCCAGGACGAGCGCATCGTTCGCGAGCACTACGACCGGGGCGACGACTTCTTCGGCTGGTTCCTCGGCGAGCGCATGGTCTACACCAGCGCGTTCTTCGAGAACCGCGGCCAGAGCCTGGAGCAGGGCCAGGACAACAAGATGAACCTGGTGTGCAAGAAGCTGCAGCTGCAGCCCGGGGAGCGCCTGCTCGATATCGGTTGCGGCTGGGGCACGCTGACCCGCCACGCCGCCAAGCACTACGGCGTGGACGCCACCGGCGTGACCATCTCCGAGAACCAGACGGCCTTCGGCAACAAGCGCATTGCCGACTGGGACTTGTCGGATCGCGCGCGCATCCTGTGCAAGGACTACCGCGACATCCCCAAGCAGAAGTACGACAAGATCGTCAGCCTCGAGATGGTCGAGCACGTGGGCGTGAAGAACCTGGTCAGCTTCTACGAGCAGGTGGGGGACTTGCTCACGGACGAGGGCTTGTTCCTGCTTCAGTGGACGGGGCTTCGCCGCGGTATCCGCGCCGAGGACTTCATCTGGATCATGTTCATGGGCAAGTACATCTTCCCCGGTGCCGACGCGAGCTTGAGCCCCTCGGCCATGCTGCGCGCCATGGAAAAGGCCGGCTGGGAGAGCCACAGCATGGAGAACGTGAGCACCCACTACGCGTGGACCATTCGCCACTGGCACGACAACTGGCTCAGCAACCGTGAAGCCGTCACCGCGGCCTACGGCGACCGCTGGTTCCGCATCTGGCACTTCTTCCTGGCCTGGTCGTCCATCATTGCCCAGCAGGGCAACGCCGCCTGCTTCCAGGTGGTGCTGAACAAGAACATCAACAGCTACGACCGCACTCGCTGGATCGAGAAGAAGGCGACCATCCTCGGGGACCGCGAGACGGATCTGAATCCGCCCGCGAACGGCGGCAACGGCCGCGCCTGGGCCTGACCCTGCGCAGACGGAGCGGCACCATCTCCGGGTGGTGCCGCCGTCACTTCAGGGTGCACACCGCGGGCTTGTGATCGAAGTACACGGTCTCCGTGACGGCGGGGTGGCCGTCCGTGATGCCCGCAGTCCAACAGCTGCCGTCGAAGGCGTCGCTGATCACGTGGTCGATGTCGAAGAAGCCGGCGTAGGTGGGCGGGGCCTCGGGGCCCACGTCGGTGACGAAGTGGAAGGGCTTGCCGTCGCCCACGTGCTTCACGACGAGCTGTGCGCTCTCGTCGAAGTCGGTGTTGCGTCCGGGATCGGTGTTGAAGTCTCCCAAGATCACGTTGCGCGCTCCATTGGCGGCGGGCTCGCCGTTGCCCAGGTCCTCGAACACCAGCGCGAACAGCTGGGCGCGGCAGTCCTGGTCTGCTTGCGCGAGGCCGGAGTTGCCGTGCACGTTCACCACCGTGATTTCCCCGCCGGCGGCGAGATCCACCACGGCGCGCCCCAGGCGTGAGCCGTGGCCGCAGCCGGTCACTTCGGCGCCATCGAGGCCATCGAGGCACAGATCCGCAGTGCAGCCCCGAATGCTGCCGAAGCTCTTTTTCACGCCCAAGCACTTGTCCGGGTGGCCTTGGTGGCAGGCGACCTGATAGCCCGCGCCCAGCACCATTTCCGTCACCGTGGGGTCGCCGTCTTTCCAGCCGTCGCACACGTAGCCGGCCTTGTCCTCGGCGGGGATGGCCGCGCAATCCCCCGGCCAGAAGATCTCCTGGAAGCCGACGACGTCCGGCGAGAGGCCATCGAAGAACGCGCGGGTGTCGGCGATCACGGATTTCCAAGAAAGGCCGTTGCCGTAGTACTGGTCCGTGATCGCGGCGTTGTCCGAGGTGTAGTCGCCGTCGAAGGGGAGGCCGAGCGTGGTGCCGGTGTTGAACGTCACCACGCTGAAGTCGAATGACTTCTTCGGTTCCGTGTCGTCGCTCCCGGAGCAAGCCGAGAGGAACGTCAGCGCGGCGAGGGCGGCGGCGGCGCGGAGCATGAAGCCAAGGATAGGACAAGCTCGACGCGATGATGGAGCTCCACGTATCCTGACGGGTCATGAGTCGCGGAAAGACACAGCTCTTGGAAGCTCAGCCCGCTCCGCCCGCGGAGCTGCCAGTGCCGGTGCCCCCGGCGGGGCCCTACGCGGCGATGCCGCCACAGCCTGCGGCGCCGCGCAGTGGCGGCTCGTCCAAGGTCCTCTGGTGGGTTGGTGGTGGAGCTACTCTCGTGGTGCTCCTCGGGCTGCTGGTCGTTGCGGCCATCGTGATCGTCGCGTTCGTGGCGTTCTGGACTCTCGGGAGCTCATCCGCCGCGCCGGCGCCGGTCGCCACCCCGGCGCCGCCACCGGTGGTCACCGCTCCCCCGCCGGCACCGATGCCGGTGGCGCCGCCCGCGCATGCCCCTGAGCCGGAATGTGGGGACTGCAGCTGGGACGGCACCAAGTGCCAGAACGGCGCCTGCGTGCTCGATCCCCAGGCGAGCTGGACGCTGCGCGCCACGACCTTGTACGCCGATCCGTCCGCGACCCTCGGCTCCTCCGTGCGCGTGTGTACGCGGCGCTCCGGGGAGCAACAGTTTTGGTGCTCACCGCTCCGAACGCCTGCGCACCCGGCCACGACGTTCCCCAAGGAGCAAAACGTCGCGCTCAGCGTGACGACGCCGGATCTGGTCTCCAGTCGCGGCATCGACATCCAGATCCAACATAACGGTCGCGTGTGGTGCACGCAGTACAACACGAGTCACACCACCGGCTTGCGCCCTGGGAACCTGCTGTTCGAGGGTGGCGTCGCGTACAAGCTGCCTGCGTGCGGCAAGGCGTTCACGCGCGTGGTGTTCGCCCTCGAGCACGACGCCGGCGGCGGCGACTGAAGCAGATGAGCCGGCGAGCCAACAGCGCGAGCCGATGCGTGCGCTGCCACATGCACATGAGTCTGTGCGTGTGCGAGTTCATTCCCAGTCTGCCGACCCGGACGCACGTCATGCTCGTCATGCACCGCTTCGAGGTTCGCAAGTCGACGAACACGGGGCGACTGGCGATGGAGGCGTTGCCCAACAGTCAGATCGTCGTGCGAGGTCGAAGAGGCGCACCCAGCGACACGCTGACGTGGCGGGCCGACACGCGCCCGCTGCTGCTGTTTCCGGATCCGGAGGCGGTGCCCCTCGCCCGCCTCCCGCGGGACGATCGCCCCGTGACGCTCATCGTGCCGGACGGCAACTGGCGCCAAGCGTCCAAGGTGCGAAAGCGCGTCGCCGGTCTCGGCCAGGTGCCCTGCGTCGGCCTTCCCGTAGGCGAACCGTCGAAGTATCGCCTTCGCTCCGAAGCGCACCCTTCGGGTCTCTCGACGCTGGAAGCCATTGCGCGAGCTCTCCGCGTTCTGGAAGGCGATGCGGGGCCGGAGGTCGAGCGCGCGCTGCTCGCGCTGCAGCGAGCCATGGTGGAACGCACCCTGTGGTCGCGGGGAAGTATCACCTTGGACGACGTCAGCGATGGAGTCTTGCCCGGCACTCGGCGGGACGTCCCCCGATAGCCGCCAAATGGGCGTATTGGCGTTGGGTCTGGCATGCTTTCGCGGCATGTTCCGCCCGCTTGCGCTCACGCTCTTCGCCATACTGGCGTTGCTGCTCGGCTGTGATGGAAAACAGCCCGAGGAGCAACCGGCGCCGGCAGCGAGCGTGGTGCCGCCCGCGGTAAAGCCCGCGGTCCCCGAGAAGGCCGCGCCCGAGGCCCCCGCGGAAAAGCTGACGGTTCTGTTCGGCGGCGACGTGAACCTGGGCCGCGGCGCAGGCCAGAAGATCCTGAAGAACCCGAAGTACGACCCATTTTCCGAGATCGCACCGCTGCTGGCCACCGCGGATCTGCGGGCCGTGAACCTGGAATCCCAGCTCAGTGACCAGAACGGCGAGACCCAGTCGCCGAAGCACCATTTGATCTTCACGGGCCCGCCCGGCGGCGCGGACGTGCTCGGCGCCGCCCACATCGATTTGGTGAGCCTCGCGAACAACCACTCCTGGGACTACGGCAAGAAGGCGTTGTTCGAGACCTTCGACAACCTGGAGCGCGCGGGGGTGGCGTACACCGGGGCGCGCCGCAAGCCGAACGCCGCCTACGAGCCCACGGTGCTCACCATCAAGGGCTGGCGCGTCGCCATCTTCGGCGTGACCCACATCTGGAACCAGGGGCCCTTCGACAAGCACGAGGGGCGTTTCTACGTGGCCTGGGCCAGCTTCGACAACTTACAGAAGCAGCTCCGACGGGCGAAGAAGGAGTACGACCTGGTGCTCGTCAGCTACCACGGCGGCGGAGAGTACGTGGAGGTCCCCATGCAGTGGACCCGCGACTTCGTGCGCGCGGTGATGAGCACCGGCGTGGACGGCTTCTTCGGTTCCCATCCCCACGTGCCGCACGGCGTGGGTTGGTCCCAAACTCGCCCAGTCTTCTACAGTCTCGGTAACCTGGTGTTCGCGATGCACAGCGACTACCCGTGGACCGGCACGAGCTTCATGGCGCGTGTGACCTATCACCGCGATGGGCGCATCGAAGCCGAGGCGTGCCCCTATCACATCCTGGGCCACGTCCCGATGCCCTTCGAGGGCAAGGTCAAGGAGGCCCGGGAGACCCAATTCCGCAGTCACCTGAAGCTGTTGTCCGCCGCCACCGGCGGTAGCGAGGTGGGTGCGCCGGGGGAGCTCTCGTGCATGCCGGTTTCTCCCAAGAAGCGTCCGGGAGTGGACGGATGAGCCGCTGGCTTTGGTTCTTCGCGCTGGCCTTGCCGGCCTGCCACCAGGCGACGGACGAGGATCTCGCGGCGCAGGACGAAGCCGCCGCGCCGGCCAGCGCGGCGCCCGCGCCCAGCGCGTCGGCGCCCGAAGCGAGCTGTGATCCGGGCTGCAGCTCCATCGAACGTTGCGATGGCGGCAAGTGCGTGCCGGCGTGCCCCGAAGGCGAGGTGTACGTGCCGGCGACGGGACCCAAGGGCTTCACCATGGGGCGCGGAGCGGCCGGCGCCTTCGACCAAGCGCACACCGTGATCCTGACGCAGCCGTTTTGCATGGACGCGACGGAAGTGACGGTGGCCGCCTATCGCGAGTGCATGGACGCCGGCAAGTGCACCGTGCCGCAGCTCCGCGATCTCAACAGCAACTTCCGCGAGGAGTATCACCGCGACAAGCACCCGCTCAACATGGTGAACTTCGAGCAATCCACCGCGTACTGCGAGTACCGCGGCGAGGCGTTGCCCACGGAGGCGCAGTTCGAGTGGGCGTCGGGTCATGGTGACGGCCGCAAGTATCCGTGGGGCGACACCGAGCCCAGCTGTGAGCTCGCGGACTTCACGCCGGGGGGCTCGCCGCATCTCGATCCCGCCGGCGACGTGGGCTGCCACGGAGGCGGCACCAGCGAGGTGAAGGCGCACCCCAAGGGCAAGACGACCTGGCCGGACGGTGACATCTTCGATCTCGGAGGCAACGTGTGGGAGTGGACGGCGGATTGCTACGTGCCGTACCCCTCGGGCACCGTCACGGATCCGAGCCCGCAGAGTCACCCTTCACTGCATGGCGATTGCTACGTGCGCTCGCTGCGCGGCGGCGGGTGGAACCGCAGTTACTACTCGATGCGAGTGAAGAGCCGTGCCGGGTCGAAGAAGACGTACCGCGTGCCCGGCCTCGGCTTCCGCTGCGTCCGGAACCCGAAGTAACCGCGGCGGACCGACATCCAAACGAACCTTTGGCATTTGGGGGTTGGCCCGCCGCGGAAACGTCCGGACAGCGCACGCTCAAAGTCCGGACAAAGCCGCGGAACCGTCGCGTTTTCTCGGCATTTTTCGGCGGCATGCCCATTGCTGTACGGACGGCATGGCACGTCTGTCCGCTTTGGTTCTGTCTCTCTTCGTGGTCGGCTGCAGCGCGGCAACCGGGGACCCCGGCGCGGGCAACGGCGAGCGCCCCGCGCCTGCGGGGGATGCCCTGAGCGGTTGCAAGGGCAAGGCGTCTTCGTCGATTCCCCCGACGGGGACGTACGTGCTGACGACCTTCGGCGGACCCACGGAGCCGCAGCCGCTCGCGTGCGGCGGGGCGAGCCAATCCGGCACTTGGTACTACGCGGCGTCGAAGCAACGCTACGGCTGCGGCGCGCACGTCAAGATCACGGCGAACGGCAAGTGCGTCGTGGCGCAGACGGACGACTACGGCCCCGACGCCTGCGTCGAGAAAGCGGCGGGCACCGCGGTGATGGACGTCTCACCGCTGGTGGCGAAGGAGCTGTTCGGCGTGAGCTCCCTCGGTTGGTCGGACAAGGTGAAGGTGCAGGTCGAGGAAGTGGACGCGTCCACGCCGCTCGGCCCTTGCAGCGCGAACAGCGAGCCGAGCGGGAGCGGCGAGCCGAGCGGGAGCGGCGAGCCGAGCGGGAGCGGCGAGCCGAGCGGGAGCGGCGAGCCGAGCGGGAGCGGCGAGCCGAGCGGCGCTGGAACGCCGGCACCGAGCGCGAGCTGCGCGGGCGTCTGCGGCGCACAGGCGCCGAGCGGATGTTGGTGCGACGACCAATGCGCGGGCTACGGCGACTGCTGCGCGGACATCGACGCGCAGTGTGGGAGCGCTGCGGCGTGCGCCAGCGACGGCGAGTGCAACCCCGGAAGCGACGGCTCGGGGCTCATCTGCGTCAATGGCCAGTGCGTGCCCGGCTGCAACGCGAACTGGCAGTGCCCCGGCAACACCAGCTGCGTCTCGGGGCAGTGTCTCTAGGCGCGGGCGAGCAGCGTATACACGACGACCATCGCCAGCACCGTGACCATCAACAGCACGCTGGCGACAATCTGAATCAAGAACGCCTTCGACATGTTCTCGAGGGCGTCCATCATCAAGCTGACGTCGCTCCCCTGAGTGGTCACCACCTTGGAGAGCGAGGTGCTGGCGCGGGTGAGCAGGATCCCCAGCACGATGTTGAACACGCCGGCGGGCGCGAGAAACGCTGCTACGTTTCCGTTGCTGAGGCCGACCAGGTTCGCGATGGCCGCGAGCACCTCGAAGGCGCCGCTGATTGCGCACAAGATCCCGAAGATGCGAGCTCGGTTCGCCGTGGAACCGATCACGAGGTTCTCGGCGTGGCCGAACTCGTATTCCGGTACTTCGGACTTGTCTGCCATGCCGCAGACGGTCTAGGGCTCCTGGGTCTCTGTCAACCCCGGTGCCCTCGGTGTGAAGACCCGCGAGAAATATCGGCCTTTGGTCGTGCTGGCGCTCCTTTCGCTGGTGGTGACCGGCGTGTGGATCTCGCTGGTCCGCGTGATCCTGCCGGTGCCTGCGCCGAAGGAGGTCACGCCCGTCCGGCTGCTGAGCGAGCCCCTTACTCAGCACCTGTTGTTCGTGGTGGTGGACGGGCTCCGCTACGACATCGCCACCAATCCGGAGCTGATGCCCCGCTTCTCCCGCGCCATGAAGGAAGACGCCAGCGCGGAGCTGTGGGCCGGCCGCGTGAGCATGACCTCCAGCGCGGTGATGAGCTTCGGTACCGGTCAGCGCGGCCGCTTCGAGCAGATCGTTCGTAACATCAACCCGGATCCGCCGCCCTTCAACTCCTGGCTGATGAACGCCAAGAAGGCCGGGCTCACGGTGGAGGCCGCGGGAGATCCCGCGTGGGGTCAGATGTTCGGTCCCGCTTTCGCGCGCCACCTGGATGACCCGCCGGGGGTGGCCATCGACGTGGACTTCAATCCCCACACCTTTCGCGACGTGCGCACGCTGCTTCGGGATCGCCCAAACGTGATGATCGCGCACTTCGTCACGCCGGATCATCAAGGGCACGCCTACGGCATTCTGTCGCAGCGCTATCGCGATCACGTGAAGCGCTACGACAAGCTGCTCTTCGATCTGCTGGGCGAGCTCGGTCGCGACTGGACGGTGGTGGTCACCAGCGATCACGGCGCCGTGGACAGCGGCACTCATGGATCCGACACGCCGATACAGCGGCGCACTCCCGCATTCGCGTATGGACCGGGCATCAAGAAGGGCGGCCGCCCGCCGGGGCCGTTGCCGCAGGTCGATCTCGCGCCCACCTTGGCGACGCTCGTGGGCGCGCCGCTGCCCGCCCACGGTCAGGGCGTGCTGATCTCCGAGTGGATCGATCTTCCGCCCCCCGAGGTGGCGGCTGCCAGCTGCAAGAATGCCGCCGGAGTGGTCGCCTACGGCGAGGTGGCCACCGGCGCCGTGGCGGCGGCCAGCACGCTGCTCGCGCCCTGCGCCGCGGGAGCACCTCCAGCGGACAAGCTCGCTGCGAGTCGCAAGGCCGCGCGCCGGGTGGACGCCGCCGTGACCGGCGCCCACGGCATCACCTCGCCCAAGGCCTGGCTCACGGCCGCACTGGCGGTGTTGCTGCTCACCCTGATGGCGTTCGTGGCGCTGGGTCGTCGCGTGCTGCCCTGGCTCGCCGGCGCCTTCGGCGTGCTCGCGCTGTCCATCGCCCTCGTGTTCGAGGTGGAGCGGCTGCCCGGTGGGCTGCCGAACGCCGCGCGTGTGGTGTGCTTCGTGGTGGGCCTGCTCCCCGCCCTCGGCTTCTTGGTGTCTCCCGCGCGGTTCGCGCAGTGGGTGAACCGCTACCCACGGCTATCCATCCTGTGGGTCGTGGGCTTCACCGTCAGCAGCTACACGCCCAATACGCAACCCATTGCCTACGTCGCCGTGGGCCTCGGCGTGGTGGTGCTCTCGCTCTCGGGTTGGGTGACCGAAGACGCGCTGCCCATCTATCGCTCTCGTCCGAAGGTCTCTTGGCTGCGCTTCGCGGTGGCGCTGCTGGTGTTCCTGCTCTTGTTCCGCGTGGGCACCAAGTCCGAGGGCATCGTCCCGAGCTGGTACGTGAAGCACCCCGCGTTGATGTACGGCGGCGCCATCGCGTCCGTCGCCGCCTGGAGCGTGGGGCGTCTGTTCCGCTCCCCCCGCGAGCACTGGCTCGTCGTGCTCCTCGGTTTGCCCCTGATCGTGGCGTCGCTGTTCCTGCGCCCGCACCTCACGCCCTGGCTCGGGCGCACGGCGGTGCTCGCCTTCGCGCTGGTGGCCGCGTGGGCCTTTCGGCGCCGCGCCTACGGCTTGGGTCTGCACCTGGGCCTGGTGAGCTACGCCTTCGTCTCTCGCATCTGGGAAGTGCCTGCGGTGGTGGGCCTGGTGTACCTGGCGGAAGCGATGGGCACCGCCCTGGCGGAATCGCGGGAACCCGAGGAGCCACCGCTGGCCACGACGGCGATCTTGGTGCTGGTCGCCTTCTCCCTGCTCACGCTGCTCCGCATCGGCATGCAGGGCACCATCGACTTCGGCGGCATGGACTTCGGCGCCGGCGGCTTCGGCGATCCCCACGTTCCCGCTTGGGTGGTGGGCTTCGCGCTGGTCTACAAGTACGTGGGCCCCGCGCTGCTGGTGCTGGTGGCGCTGCTCGCGCCTCTCTCGCGCAAGGTCGCCGACCGCGTGTTGGCTGGCCTCACCCTCGCGTTCATTGGTCGCGGGGCCGCCCTCACGCTCATGCTGTTCATCTGCGGCGCCAGCTTCTGGACCGGCCTTCGGGTGCTCGGCGATTGGCCCTTCGGCATGTTGGGCGCGGGCGTTGCCGCCATCGCCTGGACGCTCGAGCGTTACTCCTCGGCGTCGCGATCCTCTTCCAGCTGATCCAAGATCTCGTTGGCGCGCTCTTCGGAAATCCCGAACCACTCCGCCAGCTGGTTGATGAGCTCGTTCTCTTCTTCTGCCACCTCGTCGTCCGCCAGCGCCACCGCTGCCGCGAGGGCAAAGGCGCCCTCCGCCTCGCTCTTCTCTTCCGCGATCTCGTCGGCGATCTCCCGGAGGCGCTCGTCCCGACCCTGCTCGTCCAGGCGCTTCTGGTAAGTCTCCATCATCACGTTGATGGTGCCGCTACGCAGCAGGTTGTCGGAGAGCCCGCGAATTGCACCGCGCACCGCGTCGCGCTCCGTTTCCTCGATCTTTCCGTCGGCGCTCATCATCAAGAACATCGTTTCCGCCAGCGGATCCACCCGGGTGAAGGCGGCCATCTCCTCCGGGCTGAGCAGGCCCTCCCGCGTCAACGTCTCGTAAGCCGGCGACATCACCATGCTCGGGCGCCGTCCGCTCTGGAGCAGCGCCTCGGACAAGCGGCGGATGGTGGCGGTCTCGATCTTCATGAGGCGAAGTTACTCCTCCATCCGGGGGTGATCCATGGGGCGCACGACGGCGGCCGATCACGAAATATTCTAACGCATCGTCAGCGGGCCCTGTCCCCCCTTCAGATGGACGATGCGCTGAGCTCGAGAACGCGCCTGTACGTGGGCGTCCTGGCGGGCGTTGCCGGTTTTCTCCATCTGCTCCTGGTGTTCGTCGGGCTGCGTGTGGGGCACCTTTCGCTGGCCGAAGCGCTGTTTGGCCCGGGAGCAGTGCGCCGCGGGGCGCTGGTCGTGGGCAGCACGGCGCTGTTTTTGTGGCTTGGCCGTGGGCGGCGTAGCCGAAGTGCGCTGTTGTGGGTGGACGTCGCTGCCATCGCCCTGGTCGCGGGCAGCGCGGTGCTGGACGCCCTGAATCGAGGACCGGCGCAGCGCCCGGAGCTGGCATCGCTGCTCCTGGTGGCGCTGGCCCTGTGCGCCCGCGCGGCGTTGGTGCCCAGCACCGGGGCCCGCACGTTCGTCGTTGGCCTGGTGGGGCTCTTGCCGCTTCTGCTGATCTCGCGGTCGCTCTACCACGGCTTTGCTCGCACCATGTCCACGGTTGCGGTGGTTGGCTTCGGTCTGGCCTTGCTGGCCGTCACGGCAACCACCAGCCACGTGATCTATCGTCTGCGTCGCCGCGTGCTGGGCGCTCGAGAGCTGGGCGCCTATCGCCTGGGCGCAAAGCTGGGCGAGGGCGGCATGGGCACGGTGTACGAGGCGTATCATGCGCTGCTGAGCCGTCGCACCGCCCTCAAGCTCGTCCGCGCTTCGGAGCACGACGAGCAACAGCTGCGTCGGGAAGCAGAGCTCACCAGCCAACTCTCGCACCCCAACACCGTCGCTCTGTACGACTACGGTCAGACCAGCGACGGCATCTTCTACTACGTGATGGAGCTGGTGGATGGCGTCACGCTGCGAGAGCTCGTGGATCAGCATGGCCCGCTCCCCGCGGGGCGTGTGCTCTCGCTGCTCACGCAGGTCAGCGCATCCCTGGCTCAGGCTCACTCGCGCGGGCTGGTTCACCGCGACATCAAGCCCACCAACGTGATGGTGTGCCGCGTGGAAGGCTATCCGGACTGCGTGAAGGTGCTCGACTTCGGCTTGGCGCTGCAAGTGCATGGCACCGCGGACGCCGCGCGCGCTGCAGGAACTCCGGAGTACATGGCACCCGAGGCGTCCTACCATCCCGAACGCGTGGGTCCTGCTACGGACGTCTACGCCGTCGGCGTGCTCGGCTACTTCTTGCTCACGAGCAACGTGCCGTTCACGGCGAGCACGCTTCAAGAGCTGGCGTGGGCGCATTTTTCTCAGCCGCCGTTGCCTCCATCGCTGACCTCGGCTCACTCGGTCCCCCGCGATCTAGAAGCCGTGTTGCTCCGCTGCCTGGCGAAGGATCCAAAGGACCGCTACGCGAACGGCGGCGAGCTGCACGAAGCGCTCTCGCAGTGCAGCGCCTCGGAGTGGTCTCGGGAAGCTGCCGAGACGTGGTGGAGCAGCCAGCCGCCGGTGCCCGAGAAGTCGTCCACACGCGACGTGGCCGTCACCGTGCCGGAGGGTCTCGTCACTCAGCAGATCCCGAGCTCACGTCTCGCTCGAGCTCACGAGAACCCCTCGCGCGAGCCGGTCATCGCCCGCATCTGACTCATGTTGGTGAGACGCGGAACCTCGCTGTGCATCAACTACTACTTGCAGGGTTTCGCCCTGTCGAACTGACGGCGCTCACGGATCGCAGTACGTGTGCTGCGGAACGGCGCACGTCGTGCAGTTCTGATCGTTCAGGTCACACGCGTCGCACTGCCAGATCGCGTCTGGGGCAAAGTCGTGGGAGATGCTTCCGGCGCACTTGAACTTGCGCCCGAGATCGGTGCTGGTTCCGCTGACTTCGATCTGATTGCCGGGCGACGTGTGCACCGTCACCGCCGCGTTCCACGGCTTGGAGCCGGCGCCCTGGGTGATCTGCGTCTGGTAGTCGCACGCGGTGGGGTCGGCGCCCAGGCAGATCGAAAAAGGCGCGCTGTCGATCTTCTGACACGTGAAGGGATTCATCGTGAGGCTCATGGAGCGCAGCACCAAGGTGCAGTTGACACCGCTCGGTACGCAGCAGCTCGTCTCGAAGTTGCCGCCCGCGCACGTCATGCTGTTCGGGGCGAAGGTGGTTCCGTCGGCGCAGCGCGGCCCGTTGTCCGTGGCGGTGTGACACGTTCCTCCCTGCGACGTGCATTGCGGCGTGTCGGGACAGAATCCGGGAGACGCCGGCGGATCCTTCAGGAACTCGTTCGCGTAGCACTCGTTCCGGGCGTTCATGCCGGACTGGGTGCACACCGGATCCAGAGTGTCGGGGCATTGGGGCGTGTCGTTCACGATCGCGCATTTCGAGTCCACGCACTCGGCGTGCCCGGGCATCGACGGGCACGCGATGATGATCTGGCCGTCCAGGGTGTCCTTGCAGTCCATCGCGGTCCACTGGTCCGCCAGGGACTGGAGCTCGCCCGCAGCACTCGGATCGAACACCGCGGCGGAGTTGCACAGACCATCGGTGTTCAGCGGTACCAGGGGTGGGTCGATCCGCGCGCAGGTGCTGCCGGGCCCGCAGCTCGTCCGGGCGTCGATCCAGCTCTTCATCGCTGCCTTGAGCGCCTCGCAGCTCTGACCCCCAGCCCCTCCGCTGCCGGCCGCGCCCGCCGAGCCGCCGGTTCCCGCCGAGCCGCCGGATCCCGGATCGTCGGCGTTCGTGCTGCCACAGCCTGCGAGCAAGACCCCCAACGCGAACAGCACGGAGCGACTGGTCATGCTCACAGCATGAGTCCCAGCATCGGCTGCCTCAACCCGGTTTTGCACGTTTGTGCCGCCGGATATGCGCAGGCGTGTGCATAATTGGCAGAGTGGATCACGACCTCCTGGCTAGGGAGCTGCTGGGCGCGGTGTGCGGCAGGCGTTCGCGTCGACTGCTGGCCAAGAAGCTCGGTTACCGGACCAACGTTCTCAACCGCTGGGAGAGCGGAGAACGCGCTCCGTCCATCTCGGAGCTCTTCCGCCTGGCCAAGCTCGTGGGCATCGATCTGATCGCCGTGTGCGCGGCTTTCGATACCTCCGCCTTCTCCGCGGGAGAGCAGCGTCTGCGGCAGGGCGACGTGAGCGAGTTCTTGCGAGTCCTGGCAGGAACGCAGTCGATCACGACGCTCGCCGAAGGAGCGGGACTCAGTCGCTTCGTGGTTTCACGCATTCTCGCGGGCATCACCGAGCCGAAGGTGGGCGTCTTCCTGAAGCTCCTGGACGTCGCCACCGGCCGCGCGCTGGACTGGATCGCCGGCTTCGTCGATCCGCCCAAGTTGCCCTCGGCACAGGAGGAGTGGGCGCGACTCACGGCCTATCGCCGCCTCGCCTACGATCACCCTGCGAGCGAAGCCGTCCTGGCACTTTTGGAGCTACGAGAACAAGCGGGGCTGTCCGCACATCGCCCTGGTTGGATCGCCTCGCGCCTGAGCATCACTCTCAACGAAGAAGAGGAGACGCTGCAAGCCTTGTCCACGGCGGGGCTCATCGTGTGGAAGCGCAACCGCTGGCGCGTGAACGACGACCAGCGCTTCGTCGATACGCGATCGGATCCCGCGGCCTTTGCCCGACTCAAGCAGTTCTGGGCACAGAAGGCCGCGGAGCAGCTGGAGGCGCGGGGCGGAAACCTGTGTGCCTACGTGGTGTTCTCCGCCACCCAGGCGGACGTGGAGGCGATCTCGAACATCAACCTGGAAGCGTTCCGAGACGTTCGGCGAGTGGTTCGGGACTCCAAGCCCGCCCAGCGCGCCGTGCTGCTCACCGTGCAGCTCACGGCGCTGGACGGAAAGCCGGTGCTGTGACGAGCAGCGTAGCCTGCTCAGTCCGAAGCCATTTGAAATCTGGCAGTCGATACCAGCGTGTCGCCGAGCTTGATCTCGACACGGTACTTCCCCTCGGGCCAGCCGGCAGTCGGCTTGCTGAGCTGGGTATGCACCACGTAGTTCTTCACGCCGAAATCCGGCAGATCCGCCACCTTCTTCTCCAGGGTGGCGATGACCGTGTTCGGTTTGGCAGCTTTGCCAACGTCTTCTGCGATCCACAGCATCTTGAACACGTCGCCGTTCTTCGGAATGGTCGCCGTCTTGTAAGAGACATGCACCACGGGAGCATCGAGTGGGAACTGCTCCGTGGCGCCGACGCAAGCGTCGTCTTTGATCTCCTTGCAGACGAACGTGCCCAACTTCTCGGCTGCGATGTCCGGCGAGCTGGTTGGCGCGGCTGCCGCAGGCTGCGCGCTCGCCGACGCCGGCGCGCCAGTGGGTTTGTCGCCCCCCTTGCACGCCAGCAGTGCGAGGAGCACGAGGGCCACGGAGAGGGGTGCTGCGTGTGCCGGAGATTTCGCCATGTCGCCCACAGTACCCGTGCAAGCAGCTCCCACCAACGAAATCTCGAGGCGGCTCAGCGTCGCCCGGCGGGCGCGTACACCAAGGTGCCCGCGCCGAGCCGGACCTTGTGCCCGCGCCACACGACGTGGCGCTTGAGCGGCGCGCGGAGCCACACCGTGAGCAAGACCAGCTCGCGCACGGGGGACAGGAGCGCCGCGACCCAGGCGCGACGCCAGCCGCGAAGTGCCACCCAGCCGCCCACGTCCCGCAGGGCGAGCAGCAGCACGCACCAGGTGAGGGCCGCGGGACCCATCACTGCCCAGGCGGCGGGCAGCATCGCCAGCGGGCTGGTGACGATTTCCGATAGCTGCGCCCAGGGACGGAGCCGCGAGCGCAGCATGGCCCAGCGGAGCTGGCGACGGATGAACGCCGCCACGCTCATGTTGCGCGTCACGTTCTCGAGCACCGTGGGTGCGATGCGGACCTCCAGACCCGCGTGCTGGAACATCTTGCCGATCACGAAGTCTTCGGCGAGCACGTTCTTCACCCGCTCGAAGCCGCCCAGGCCCTCGAACTGAGCACGCGACAGCAACATGCTCTTGCCCACTACCAACGCGTCGCCGAGCAGAGTGGGCAGCGACGCGCCGGACGCGCAAAAGCCGTTGAGCTGGACGTTTTCGAGCGCCGAGCCCAGGCCGTCTTCCCCCGTACCCGCGAACAGGTTCGTCACCAGACCGGTGCGCTCGTCTGCGAGGCGGGTGGCGACCATCTCCGAGACGTAGTGAGCGGGCGCGCGTACGTTGCTGTCGCTCACCAGCAGCATATCGTTGGAGGCGTGCGGCAGCATGCCCAAGATGTTGTCCACCTTGGGGTTGATGGCGTCCGCGCCCGTGTGCACCACCAGTCGCGCCGGCACCTCCGGATGCCGGGCGATCAACGCCTCCACCAGCGCCACCGCGGGGTCGTCGGGATTCTGCACTCCAAAGAGAAGCTCGTAGCTCGGGTAGTCCTGATTGAAGAACGTCTCCAGGTTTTCTTCCAGGCCAGGATCGGCGCCACACAGCGGCTTGAGCACGGTCACGGGCGGCAGCTCGCTCGGCTTCGGTGCTCGCGTGGTGCGCGAGGTGGCGCGGATGACGGCAACGATGCCCAACACGATCCAGGCGGAGCACAGGCCCATCAGCACGAACGCGAAACCGGTCATGACGTCGTCTCCTCGAGCTGGGGTTTGAAGATCTTCGACCACAAGGGCAGGCAGACCGCGTAGTAGACGACCGCCGTGGTCACGAGCCGTACCGCCAGGTACGGCAACTGCGTGTGCGAAACGATGAAGTCGAAGAGCATCAAGTTGGCGACGAAGCCCAACGCTTCCACGCCCAGGAACTGAGTGCCTTGTCGGAGCCACGCGTTCGAGCGATCTCCGAACGCGAACAGCTTGTTGCCGAAGAACTGAACGGCGATCCCGAGGCTGAGCGCTGGGATGCTCGCAGCGCGCACGGGAACACCCAGTCCGCTCACCAACAGAGCGAGCACGCCGAGGTCGACGAGGGTGGCGACGATGCCGACCCCCGCGCTGCGCAGCAGCACCAGTAGGCCCTGGAGAAAGGTGGGTTTGACCATCACCCCCTCGCGTAGCCAGCTCCATGCCACGATCTGAGCCCAGTAATTTCAGTCAGTTAGGCCCCGGTGCATCCTGCAGGTGGCGCGAACGCCGCTTCCCAATTGGTTGAACCAGTTCGCAGTCGGGAAATGTGGGGAACAACGCGCAGGCTCCGTAAGGGCGTGGCGTGTCGTGGCTCGGTAACGTGACGAGGCATGTCGGTCGAAACAACCGTGAAGCGTCTCGCTCTTCACCATCGGTACGGACGACAGCTTGCCGTACAAGGGCGCAGATCAGCATCGCGTCGAGAGCTCGAAGCACGTTCGCTTCATGCGCTGCGCCATTCTCGGGGACGTTGCGCGCAGCACGGCTGCCCTCGACGTCGCGCCCAAGTCGGGCGTCTACACCCTCGTGAATCAGGGAGGCGGAACCACCTTCGGCAACGCGAACGAATCGGACGACATCGAATGGCGGCAGTGCGTCTTCATGGGTTCGAGCAAAGCCGTGTTTGGCCACCGAGCGGGGCGATCGGACGACATTCGCATCGATGGCTGCGTGTCTGCCCAGAACTTCGGTGACTTCATCCAGTTCGTCGGGGAGGGACAGACCGACAACTGGACCATCAAGGACACCTACGCGATGGCCAAGGGGCGGGCGTCGGCGGCCGACCACCGTGACTTCATTCAGTTCGAGAAGGTCCTGACCCCCCACTCCCACGCCAACTGGTCGATCGAAGGAAACTGGATTCAATCGCGGGACGCCTGGGGCGACGATCGCTACCTCGCCAAGCAGGGGCTTTGGGGCAACGCCAACCTGGGCGCCATGAAGGACACCGCCGTCGACAACCTGTTCGCCATACCGGGCAAGGCGATGCAAGGTCACTGGAAGGACGTCACCTTCGAGTTCAACACCATCATTCCACCGATCGACAGCTTGGGGGCCGACTCGAACGACCAGAACGGCGTCCGTCCGAACACCTGGGATCCGGCCTTCATCGTTCCGGCGAATGACGACGCCACGCTGGCCGCGGACGAGAACATCATCGTTTCCCACGCCAACGGCTTCGACAACGGCTTTGCGGGGCCGAACGGCCTCGTCATCTGGCAGAACGGCTTCTGGCAGTTCTCCCACGCCAACAAGGGGCCGCCGGACTGGTCACTGTTGGGCAAGTACCTGGAGAACTACGCCGGCGCTCCGACAAAACCCGTGAGCGTGGACTACACCAACAGCGGCACCGCAGCGAACAACGGCAAGTACCAACTTTCGCCCCGCGAGTCCTCGGATGCCGTCGGAGTGCCCGACGTAGGTGTCGAGCAGTTCAAGCCCAAGGCAGGTACACGGATGCATTGGGCCGACCCCGACCCCACCGGCTGTTACAAGCTCTTCGAGCGCGTGTTCGACACCACGAACCACGACAACCCCACGGACTGGGGTTGGCCAACGGCCGTCGCCTTCCACATCTACTACGATCCCAACAACGCCGCGGGCGGGGCATCGGGTAATTACGACAGCTTCGATGCGAACGGCGACTGATCAATCCTCGCGAAACAGTCGTGAGAGCGTCACGTGGAGCTGGCTCTGGATCAACCGCATGACGCTTTCCAAGTCGGAGCGGGGGAGCTGCAATTCTGCCAGCAGAAGTCGTCGTGTCTCCGAGAGCAGCTGCTCTCGCGCTCGACTGACGCGGCGCGCGGCCGTGGCTCGATGTATCCCCCGGCTTGCCGCGATCGCGTCGATGTTGGCGCGCTTGGAGTAGTAGGCCGAAAGCACGTTGCGTTCCTCTGGGCTCAGGCTCGTGGCGGCACGTTCGAAGGCGGCCCGAAACTGCTCCCGGTAGAGCTCCTTCAGGTACGCGAGCTCGGGGCTGTCCACCCGATCCTGGAGCGGCGCCGCCGGCTCCACGTCTGCGGTCAGCTGCTCGCGTCCTCGGGCGCGCTTCAAGTTCAACCACGTGCGCGTCGCCATCACGCTGAGCCAACCCTCGAGCTCTCCGCCGCCCACGTAGCCTGCGAGCTTGGAGTCTTGCGGATCGAACAGCTTGCCTTCCAGGGCGAACGAGAGCTCGTCGGCGTCCGGGCCGTCCCCGCGCGCCACGACTCGCGCAACGATGGGCCGTAAGCGCTCCGAAAGCTCCGTCAACGCGGATGTGTCCCCGCGCAGCGCCAGAAACGCCAGCGCCAGGTCCGGCCACGCCAAGCCGCGCACGTGCGTCAACGGCTCGACGTCCAGGGGCCATCGCGCGGCGACGTGATCCGCAAAGGCGCCTCCGTGCTCGGCGATTCCGGGATGCCGCGCCGAAAGCTCGCTCCACGCCAGCGCCAGGGCGCGTTCGAGCTCCGCGTCGTGCCCTTTCGACAGACGGGTGGACAAGGTCGTCACGAAGCTCACGCGACGTAGTTTCGCCAAATGCCGGCGCGCGTCGACCTCGAAGCACTTCATGGGTATCGTTCGGGCGTCTCGCCGTGAAACCCGCCCTCTCGTGTCCCGACGAAAACGCCTTGGGCGCCTTCGTTCAGGGAGGTGGTAGTCCCGAGGCGCGCGCAGAAATCGAAGCGCACCTGGAGCGCTGCGACGAGTGCGGCAGCGTGGTCGAGCTGTTGGGAGAGGCCTTCGTGAGTCGTGCCCGGCGTGTGCCGGCGGGGCCGGAGAGTAGTCGCAGTGACATGCCCCACACGCTGGGGCGCTACCAGGTCGAGCACGAGATCGGCGCCGGCGGCATGGGCTTGGTGCTGTCCGCTTGGGATCCCGCGCTTCAGCGCCACGTCGCCCTCAAGCTGATGCGTCCGGAGCTCGCCGGGGAAGCGCGCGATCGCTTGCTCGCGGAGGCGCGTGCCGTCGCGTCGATGAAGCACCCGAACGTGATCCCGGTCTTCGACGTGGGCGAGGCTTCCGGTCGCGCGTTCATCGCCATGGAGCTGGTGGAGGGCGTGACCCTCGATCGATGGCGAAAGCTGGCCCGGCCCGGCTTGGAGCGGATCCTCGAGGTGTTCGTGGAAGCGGGTCGCGGCCTCGCAGCAGCCCACGCCCGTGGCCTCGTTCATCGCGACGTGAAGCCGCAGAACATCCTGGTGGCGACGGACGACCGGGTGCTGGTTACCGATTTCGGACTGGCGGTGTCCAGTCACGACGCGGATCAGGAGGCCGCCGGGACCCCGGCGTACATGGCGCCGGAGCAACGTACGGGGTTGGCTACGGCGAGCTCGGATCAGTACGCCTATGCGTTGTGCTTGGCGGAAGCGGTGTACGGAACGCTGCCCCATGGCCATCTGCCGCTCGCCCCGAACGTTCCCGATTGGCTCGTCGCAGTGTTGCGTCGCGCGCTGGACCCGGATCCGGCCGAGCGCTACCCCGATCTGCCCGCGCTGCTCGAGGAGCTCGAAGGTGGCGGAGGCGTCAACGCCAGCGCCCACGTCACCACCAACGCCATCTTGCTTGCGGGCTGGACCTTGTTGCACGCGTTCTGGTTCGTGGTGCTCTTGTGGGCTGCGCTGCTGGTCTATCGAGATCCCACGATCTTCGATTCTCCTGCACAGCCTGACGACAGCGCCTACGACGTGGGCCGAGAAGACACCGAAGACATCGAGTCCGAGCCCCTCACCGTGAGCGACGGAATCGTGGTCGCGCTCGCGCTGTACGGAGCCGCGTGGGTGTGCCTCGGGCTCCTGTGGGCACCGTTGAACGCTTTCGGGCTTTGGCGGCGAAAGGCCTGGGCCCGCGTCTCCACGCTTTCCTACGCGGGGTTCACCGGCGCCACGGTTCTGGGGTTGCCGTACTCCGCCTACGCCATCTACAGCCTCACTCGCCCCAAGGTGGTAGAGCTCCTTGCGCACGGGCGAAAGCGAAAGGCGGTGGGACCGGTCACCCGAGGCCAGGTCCACCTGACCGTCAACGTGCTTGCCCTGCTCGGCATGTTCCTGTTGCACCTCGGCCTCCTGTGGTTGAGCGTGGAGCTGGTGAGCTTTGGCGCCGAGGACCACAGCCCCGACACACCGCTGTTGGTCGTGCTGGGGCTGTGGTGGAACGCCATTGGCGCAGCGTGGGTCTTGTTGACCGCGTGGGGTCTCTTCAAGCGCCGCGGCTGGGCGCGCTGGACCGGCCTTTCGTATGCGGTCTTTGCTCTGCTCGGTGGCGTAGGCATTCCTTATGGGCTGTACGCTCTCGTGAGCTTGAGCTTGCCGGACGTGCGCGCCCGCCTGCGCGCCGCCTGAGCTACTTGCCGACGAACCGCGGGTACAGCTTGCCGACGTCGATGGCCTCGGCCGTCTCCGTCTGGGGCGCGCCGTTGCCCATCCCGGTGGCCAGGCCGCCGTAGAGCAACGTGCCGCGTAGCGCGACGGTGATCGTGCGATCGCCGCCTTTGCGAAGCTCCGCGCTCAACTCCACGGCCGCCTTCCAGGCCAGCTGCAGAAGCTCCTTGCGGACGTCCCCGGAGTACGTGTCCAGATTCGGCACACGGACCAGCAACACGATCTCCTTGGGTGTCTCGCGACAATAGGTGAGGAAGTTCCCCTTGGTGGTCGCAGTGTTTTCGTCCTCGCCGCCTTCGAAGTTCTCGTGGTCGTCCTGCTTGATGCGCGCGGCGTACTTCTTGGCGAGGCCGCTCGCCGCGCTGGTATTGCCAAAGCCCACTTCCCCTTCGAACACGTTGATCTTGGAGTTGGCTTCGTTGAACGCCTCCTGCCCCGGCTTGGGGTCTCCCTTGCATCCGACGAGCGCAAGCACGGCCATGAGGGCCGCCAACATCTTGATTGCGAAACGACGCGTGAACATGTGGTTCCTCCCGTTCTTTCGCGAGCTTTTTCGCCCGCACAGGGAAGACCCGGGCCCGTCGCTCCAGTCGCGACATTTTTTCACCCAGCGCGAAGAAAGGCGTGGGACTGACCTGCGGAACGTGGGGTTCTCCTCCTTCGAACGCGCTTCGCGATACCGGGGAGACCGCGGCGGACCGACATTGGAAGACGAAGCTCGCTACTGATTTTGTTGGCTCGGCGCGAGCACGTCGGGGTCCTTGCCGGCGGGGGGCAGCGTGAACACGCCGCCGGGGGCGGGCAGCTCGACCGTCACGAGGGCGTCGCCATTGCCGTCGAGCAGCAGCGTGTGCGCGGCGTCCAGCGAATGCCGGAAGTCGAAGCGGACGCGAGTCGGGCGCTCGGGCGCGGCGAGCACGGTCACCCGGACGTCGGGGGTCTCGACGCTGCCGCCGGCGCGTCGAAGCGGCGGTGCGACGGGGATCATCTTCGCTACCAGGGCGTCGAACAGGTTGCCCTCCAGCGCGGAGATCTCGAGCGTGCGCTCGTCGAGGCGGCGCACCAGGATCGGCTCACGGGTGGCGCTGAGGGCGCGCCAAGATTTCGGCAAGTGACCGTCGCGCACCGCGAGCATGTAGGGCGCGTAGTACATGGCGACGAGGTCGTTGGTGCGGAGCACGATCACGTGCTCCACGGACGCGAGCTTGCCAGAGAAATCCGTGTCGAACAGGAAGTGCCGGCCGACCGCTTGGGACGCGGCCCAGGCGCGGGCGATTCGGTACGTGGCGTAGGGCGCCCACACGAACTGGACGAGGCCCAGGCCAATGCCGCCGATGGCCGCGGCGAAGCGCAAGAACCCCGGACGGCGAAGGCGGGACCAAGCACCCGAGAGCGCGATGCCGATGGCGAGGGAAGCGCCCGCCATGGGCACCACCAGCAGGCGCACGGAGGGATCCACCGCACAGAACGGTGCGATCGACAGCGCGGTACCGACCACGACGGGCATCGCCAGGGCGCGCTCCGGACCTCCGCGCCCGAGGGCCACCAGCACCGCGGCCACGATGCCGGCGACGATCCACAGCTGCACGATCACGACGGCACCGCCCAGGCGACCCAGGGTGACGGTGCCTTCGCTGGGCACCAGCACGAACGCCTGCACGAACAACGCGGGGAGCTGGATGGCGAGATTCGAAAGGAAATGCAGCGGCTGCAGCAGCGGGTCGATGTACATGCCATTGCCCCGGACGCCGATGCCCGCGACCGCACGCAGGGCGAAGGTCACGGCGACGAGACCGCCGAGCCCGGCGAGGGCTTTGATGCGCCGGGGGCTCGGGACCAACAGCAGTCCTGCGCCGAGGGCGCAGTAGCCGAGGGCGTACTCGCCGGCCAGGAGCGCGAGGCTCATCAGTGACAGAGCGAGAGCAGCGTCCTTGCCGCGTCCGCTCTTCGTGTAGCCCACCAGGGCCCACAGAGCGAAGGCGCCGAACGCGGCGCTGACGTGGGCGGTGCGGTTCGCGATCCAACAGAGTGGAATGGCATGGGCCGGCGCAGCCGCATACACCAACGTGGTGATGCTCGCGGCGACGCGGCCAGTGACACGAAACGCGAGGGCGCCGATCCCGAGCACACCGAGCGCCCACCACAGCCAGCCATGGACGTGCTGGCCCAGCGGCGAGAGTCCCAATGCGTGATCCACCCACAACAGCAGGCTGGAAAATGGCCGCGCGTGCACCGCTACGGTGCTGTCCGCCACCCACCAGGGGAACAGGCCGCGATCGCGAAGTACCGCCACCTCCGCGGGGTTCTCCACGGCGTTGTAGGCGCCCAGCGGGCTCCGCGAGATGGGCAAGCGATGGGTGAGGGTCGCCTGCTGCACGTAGTCGTCGCCGGACAGCCCGGCGCCAAAGGCGGCCCGATCGAGGAGCGTGCCCGCCGCGAGGGCGATGCACAGGATCAGGAGCCGAAAACGCCAGGCAGAGCTCAACGCCTGCGGACTTAGCTCGCGACCGTGCGCCAGGGCAAGAGACGCCGCGCCACGCGGCGGCGGGACTCGTTCAGGAACACGTCGAGCTTGGAGTTTTCCACGCCGGTGAGCCCGTTGCTGGCGGAGGCCAACAGCCGCTCGGGATGGTGGCGCCAGAGGGCACCGTAGAACGACCCGACGATCTTGTACTTGTACAGCGTGAGGGTGCGAGCCGACACGTTCTCGCAATAGTTGTGCTTCTCGCGCATGAGCTTGTCGTGCACGAAGATGGGCGTCATCAAGAAGTCGTCGTCGAAACGAATGCGCCCCGTGCTCATCAGGTAGCTCGCGAGCTCCGTGGATGGGATCGGGAAGAAGTAGGCACACGACACGTCCGACAGGCCGAGGGCCCCCATGGTCTTGGCCAGCGTCACGGTCTGTTCCAGATCTTCCACCGTGTCCTTCGGGAAGCCGATGACGAGGAACAAGCCCAGGTTCAAACCGCCGCGGATGGCGCACTCCGAGGCGCGCATCAACGCTTCCGTCTTGAGGCGCTTCTTGATCAGGTTACGGGTGCGCTCGCTGCCGCTCTCGGGCGCGAAGTACAGCGCCTTGCACCCGGCGCGGTACAAGTGAGACACGACCTCGTCGTCGATCACCTCGCAGCGCGTGCCCGCCGCCAGCTGCCAGCGCACGTCGAGCTTGCGGCGCAGGAGCTCCTTGCAGAAGGCGATGATCCAGTCGCGCTTGATGATCGACGTGAGATCCTGAAACGGAAAGTGGTTGGCGCCATAGCGCTGCACGTAGCTCTCGATCTCGTCCACTACGTCCACCGGGTTTCGCGGAACCCAGCGCGTGGTCCACATCTGCGGGCTGGAGCAGAACGTGCACTGATACGGACAACCGCGGGTCGCGAGCACCGGCACCGTCTTTCCGTAGCGGTTGCCCGTGACGTAGTGGCGCTCGTCGTAGGCTTCGAGGTCGAACAGGTCCCAAGCGGGCCAGGGAATGTCGTCGATGGCCTTGGTCCGCGGCGCGCGCGGGTTCCGCACGCAATTGGCCTCGGCGTCGCGATAGCAGATGCCGGGGATGTCTCGCGGGCTCTCGCCGGCTGCCAGCGCGCCAAACAGCCGCACGGCCGTCTCTTCGCCTTCGCCCACCACCACGAAGTCGATGGGCGCCTCGCGCATGGAGTGCTCCGGCGCGGCGCTGAAGTGCTCGCCGCCGCCGACGATGGGCAGGTCCGGCCGCGCGCGCTTGATGGCCTGCACCAAGCCTCGCACCGTGGGCCAGCCGAAGCTCCACATGTTGCCAATGCCGATGGCCTTGGTGTCCGCCGAGATGCGCGCGACGATCTGCTCGTTACCGAGGCCCAGCCGCGCCAGCGGCCCCTGCCGAACGGTCTGATCCGGCGCCTCGCCGATGGCGTCGATCACGCTCACGTCGTGCCCCGCCTTGCGCAGCGCCGCGGCGACGTAGGCGAGCCCCAGCGGCGGAGCCGGCCGGAGCGCCGTGAGCGCCCCGGGGTTCAGCAGCATGGGAGCGTTGACGAGCTGGATCTTCACGCGAGATGGAGCGTGACACGCCCCACCCCGGCGCGACAACATACCGCGTGCTGCTTCGAGCTCTGCTGGCGGCCGCGAGCGGTGCCGTTTTGGGCGGCCTGTGGGGCTTCGTGGTGTCCGTGTTGGTGCTGTGGATGCGACGCGCGCGGAACGCGCGCCTCGAGCACCCCATCCGCGACTGCGTTCGCCCGCCGTTTCACGTTCCCGGAGCCCTCGGCGGCCTGGTGCTCACGGTGGGCCCCAGCTTGGCGTGGCCTCTGCCGCTTGCCATCGCCCTCGGCGCCGGCTTCACGCCGACGCTGTTGCTGTTGCTCTCTGCCCTCACCATCGTGGGGCAGCTGCGGAGACGGTGATCAATTCGGGCAGGTGTAGCCGCAGATCGAGGTCACCTCGCTCACGCAGGTGCTGTCCCAAGAGGTGCTGCAACAGAAGCTGTCGGCCGCGCACACGCAGCTCTGGATCGTGGCGTTGCTGCAGCCGGTCGTGCTGGCCACGGTGCAGCAGGTGCCCACGCTGGTGGTGCCACCGCTGCCCCCGCTGCCACCAATGCCGCCGGTGCCACCAATGCCGCCGGTGCCACCAATGCCGCCGGTGCCACCGAAACCACCCGTCGCGCCGGTGCCACCGAAACCACCCGTCGCGCCCGTGCCACCGAAACCACCCGTCGCACCGGTGCCACCGAAACCACCCGTCGCGCCCGTGCCACCGAAGCCACCGGAGCCCGAGCTACCCCCGAATCCCCCGGAGCCACCGCTGCCGCCGCTGGCACCGAAGCCCGCCGCGCCGCCGAAGCCGCTCCCGCCCGAAGCTCCACCCAAGCCGCCGTCGAAGCCCGCGCTGTTACCGAAGCCGCCGCTGTTGCCGAAGCCGCCACTGTTACCGAAGCCACCCCCGCCGCCGGTTCCTGATGACACACACACCTGATCCTGATTGCAGACCATGCCCGACGGGCAGGTGCCGCCATCCGCGCAGCTCGCCGCTCCGCCACCTCCGCCACTGCTGCTGCAGCCCGCGGCGAGAGCCAGGGCGCTCGCGGCGCCAGCGATGGTCAGAAGTCGGATCGAAAGACGGATCGAAGACATTGAAGCTCCCCTTCTCGGGTGTTGGCTGCATCGGGCAGCAGGGCGGGCGGACGGATAGCAGGCAAAAACCCCTCGCGCCACAGCTTCACGCCGGGGGGCTGCCCTGGGCACCGGCGTCCTACGCCTCCGGGATGTGAGATCTCCCCCTGGTTTTCCGGCTTCTTTTGTTGGTCCGCCGCGGAAACCGCGCGGTCAGCCGCCGCAGAAGTCCGTACACGTCGTGTTGGGCGGCAGTGAGATGCAGATCGGCTGCCCCGAACAGATGCAGCACGCCGCTGCCGAGCCACACGTCACGCTGCCACACAGCTGTCCGCCGCCGCCCGAGCCGCCGCTGCCGCCCGAGCCGCCGCTACCGCCCGAGCCGCCGCTACCGCCCGTACCGCCCGTGCCGCAGGTCGTGCCGCACTGGCTCACCTCGCCGACACATTGGCTGTCCCACGCGGTGGCGCAGCAGTACGAGTCCAGCGCGCAGACGCAGCTCTGGATGCTCGCGTTGCTGCAACCGGGGGACGCCGAAGCCGTGCAGCAGGTGCCCGCGCCGGCCGAGCCGCCGCTGCCGCCCGTGCCACCCGTGCCACCGGTTGCGCCGGTGCCGCCGAAGCCGCCCGTGGTACCGCCGCCGGTTGCGCCGGTGCCGCCGAAGCCGCCCGTGGTGCCACCCGTGCCGCCGGTCGCGCCGGTGCCGCCAAAGCCGCCGGTGGTACCGCCGCCGGTTGCGCCAGTGCCGCCAAAGCCGCCACCAGGCGGCGCGCCGCCACTTCCGGATGTACCACCGCCGATCCCTGCGGTTGCGCCCGTGCCGGTCGAGCCGCCCGAGGGCGCCCCGCCGAAGTTGCCGAACCCGCCGCTGCTCGTGGACGCGCCACCGCCGCCGGTGCCCGCCGACACGCACATGGAGTTTTGGTCGCAGACGGTGCCTTGCGGACAGGTGCCACCATCGGCGCAGCTGGTGCCGCCACCGCCGCCTCCCGAGCTGCTGCAGCCGAAGAGCAGAGTGGATGCGACGAGAGCGGATGTGCGAAGCAGGCGGATGTAAGTCATGGCCTCACCGGGTGCGGGGTGCAGGCGCCTTCGCAAGTGCCGTGCCGGCGCCGAATCCCCGCAAAATGTGGGTCATGGACTAGCAGCGGCGTGGCTTCCGCGCCACGCCGCGACGAGAGATTGTGGCACGCGCCGGACAGGCCCAGCGAGGTTCCCCGCCGAACGCGCTTCGCGATGCCCCGAGGCCCGCGCGCCGGACCAACAAGCCCTGGCACCAGGCTCAACGCTGTTGGGTCAGGTCACAGCCATAGAAGTGGAACCCCGATCCCTGCGCGTTCCCTTGCCTGAAGCTCAGGCTCGACATCGAAAGCCGCACTGGAGATTCCAGGTCGCTGACATTCAGCCCGAGGAGGCGCGCCTTGGCGGCGACGGTAGTGATGTTCGCCTGGACGTTCGGCGTTGGCGGAATGATGGTCAGCTTCTTGAGCTTTGCTGCAGAGCTGGACGATAGCTTCACGCCCATTGCCGCCTTGCTGATGCCGACTGGCTTTTGCTTGGGCTTGGGCTTGCCCATCGCCGCCACGGCGACCAGGAGCCCTGCAGTCAACGTCACACCGATTCCGACTTTGGCCCGAAGCATGCTGTACCTCCCAAAGCCGGCGGATCCCGCTCGGCCAAAGGCGCCTCCATGGTGAATTCCGTCTGTTTCCCGGCAAACCCGGGATTTGACTGCGGAATTGTGGTCGCAGCATCCAGCCGGTCCGTATCATGGGCGTTTGCGTGGTTAGCACTTCCCGCGAAACGATTCCGCGGCGCGTCGAGGGTATCGACATCGCGTCGTTGCCCCTTTCCCCCACGGACGCGTTCGTGCTGTCGCAGCTCGACGGCACCATGACGCTGGACGAGATCGTGATCGTCACCGGCATGAGCTTGGTCGACGTCCGAGCGACGCTGCGACGATTGAAGGAGCTGGGGGCCGTTCACTCGGCGCGCGACCCGCGGACGGACGACGACATCGCGATACCCAAGGAAGAGCGCGTGTTCGCGGGCTCGGCTCCGCCGCCTGTCGAGGACGTGGATCTCGACGCCGAACAGCGCGAGCGCATCTCGTCGATGTTCGAGCGGCTCGGGGCGTCGTCCCACTATCAGCTGTTGGGCGTGGAGCCGGATGCAGAAAAGAAGGAGATCAAGAACGCGTACTACGCGCTGATCCCCCTCTACCACCCCGACAAGTTCTTCGGCCGCAATCTGGGCAGCTACAAGAAGAAGCTCGAAAGGATCTTCGAGCGCCTCGCAGAAGCGGAGAAGGTGCTGACGCGGAAGTCGTCCCGAGAGGAGTACGACGAGTATCTCGGCGTGCGGCGCGAGACGCGCGCGTTCGATGCCGTGCTCACGTCCATTCCGCCGCCGCGGCCCTCGACCCCGCCCCTCCCGCCGGTCCCGAAGCTCGCCCCGGAAGAGAGCGCGCGCGAGCGGAGCCGCGCCTTGGCGCGCCGCTTGACCGGACCCCGGCGCGTGCCCTCGGAAGTGACGGAGCCGGAAGTGTCACGAGAAGAGCGCCGCGAGCGCGCAGGCCAGTCGATGCGGCAGTTCCTGGCGGCGAAGCGATCGCCCCGCATCGACCGCTTCGTCCGAGCCGGAACCGAAGCGCTGGCATCGGGGAACTGGGTATCCGCGGTGAACGCCCTGCGCATCGCCACGAATCTGGCCCCTGACGACACTGCGATCCGCGAGCTCTACGAGCAAGCGGACGTGAAGGCCACGGAGCACTTGGCCGACGGCTACGAGTCCAGCGCGAAGTACGAAGAGAAGTACGGCCACTGGGACGAGGCCGCGAAGTCGTGGCTGAAGGTCGCAGCGGGTCGACCTGACGACGCGTCGCCGCTGCGACGGGCCGCGGAATGCTACCTGCACACGTCCGACCCGCGGGAGGGCATCAAACCGGCGCGGGAGGCCGTGATGCTCGCCCCCGGCTCCGCGGAGTGTCACACCACCTTGGCGCGCGCCTACGAAGCATCGGAGCTGTTGAAGAGCGCCATTGGCGAGGTCGAGCGCGCGATCGAGCTGAAGCCCGAGTCGACGGAGCTTCGCGACTGGCTGAAACGCCTACAGAAAATGTAGCTGCGCCGGCAGGACGCGAGGTCGCTGCCGGCGCAATGGGTCGCAATCAGGACAGGGCGATCAGCGGGGCGATGACCAGAGCCACGACGCTCATCAGCTTGACCAGAATGTTGAGCGACGGGCCGGCGGTGTCCTTGAACGGGTCGCCCACCGTGTCGCCCACCACGGCGGCCTTGTGCGCCTCGGAGCCCTTGGGGTGGATGCTGCCGTCGCGCATCTTGAAGCCTTCACCCTCGAAGGACTTCTTGGCGTTGTCCCAGGCGCCGCCGGCGTTGCTCATGAACAGCGCGAGCAGCACGCCGCTGACGGTGACGCCGGCGAGCACGCCGCCCAGCGCCTCCGGGCCGAAGGCGAAGCCCACGACCACCGGAGTGACCACCGCCAGCGCTCCCGGCAGCATCATCCGCTTGATGGCCGCGCGGGTGGAGATGTCCACGCAGCGCGCGGTGTCCGGCTTGGCCTTGCCCTCGAGCAGGCCATCGATCTCGCGGAACTGACGGCGGACCTCTTCGATCATGTCCATCGCTGCCTCGCCCACGGCGCTCATGGCCATGCTGGAGAACAGGAACGGCAGCATGCCGCCGATGAACACGCCGCTCATCACCATGGGCTTCGAGAGATCGATACCGGTGATGTTGGCCTGCTGGGAGAAGGCTGCGAACAGCGCCAACGCCGTCATGGCGGCGGAGCCGATGGCGAAGCCCTTGCCGATGGCCGCGGTGGTGTTGCCCACGGCGTCGAGCTTGTCCGTGCGAGTGCGGACCTCCGCTTTCTGATGGCTCATCTCCGCGATGCCGCCGGCGTTGTCCGCGATGGGGCCGTAGGCGTCCACCGCGAGCTGGATTCCGGTGGTGCTGAGCATGCCGAGGGCGGCGATGGCCACGCCGTAGAGGCCGGCGAAGTGCGCCGCGCCGACCACGCCGGCCGCGATGCAGATGATGGGCACGGCCGTGGACTGCATGCCGAGACCCAAGCCGGCGATGATGTTGGTGGCGTGACCGGTCTTGCTCTGCTCCGCGACGCCGTCCACCGGCGGCTTCTCCATCGAGCAGTAGTAGCTGGTGATGAGGCCGACGGCGACGCCGGTGGCCAGACCGATGACGGTGGCGATGCCCACGTCCAGCCAGCCCACGTGCTGCCCCGCGAGCTCCGTGCCGCCCTCGGGCCACAGCACCTTGGCCAGGTAGAAAGTGGCACCCGCCATCACGCCGGCGGCGCCGAAGGAACCCGTGTCCAGCGCGAGCTGCGGGTTGCCGCCCTCTTTCACGCGCACCACGAAGGTGCCCAGGATGGAGCAGATGATGCCGCCCGCTGCGATGATCAGCGGCAGCACGATGGGGCCGACGTTGCCTTGTTGCACCGCCGTGGCGCCGTAGCCGAGCACCATGGCGCCGATGATGGCGCCCACGTAGGACTCGAACAGGTCCGCGCCCATGCCGGCCACGTCACCGACGTTGTCACCGACGTTGTCCGCGATCACGGCGGGGTTCCGCGGGTCGTCCTCCGGCAGCCCGCTCTCCACCTTGCCCACCAGGTCCGCGCCGACGTCGGCGGCCTTGGTGTAGATGCCGCCGCCCACGCGGGCGAACAGCGCGATGCTGCTGGCGCCCATGGAGAAGCCCGTGAGCACGTTGATGGTGGTGGCGACGCCGGCCTGACCCGGGAACACGGCCATGGTGTAGGTGATGTACAGACCGCCGAGGCCGACCAGCGCCAGGCCCACCACGCTCATGCCCATCACCGTGCCGCCACTGAAGGCCACGTCGAGGGCCTTCTCGAGGCTGCCGCGAGCCGCTGCGGTGGTGCGGACGTTGGCCGCGGTGGCCACGCGCATGCCGAAGTAGCCGGCGAGGCCCGAGGCGAGAGCGCCCACCACGAAGGACACCGCGATGAGCGGGCTGTGGCCGGGCTTGTCGCCCATGTTGGCGAGCGCCAAGAGGCCCGCGACGACGACGACGAAACCCGCGAGCACCTTGTACTCACGGGCCAAGAACGCCATCGCGCCTTCGCGGATCAGGGCCGCGATGTCTTTCATCTCGGTGGTGCCGGCGTCTTGCTTGTTGACCCAGCTCGTCTTCCAGAACGCGAAGATGAGCGCGGCCGCGCCAGCGATGGGGGCGGAGTAGATCAGATCCAAGGCTTTGCTCCTGGCTCAGGCGAAACAGCTCCGACGCCGGGCGCCGACACCGCGAGATCGCCGGCGACGCCACTTGCCGCGCTGCAGCACGACGGAGCGGCCTCCCTATAGACCAAGAATCGTTTCAGAGGAAGCCAGATCGCCCGGAATTTCAGCCAAACAGGGGGCCCGTGATGGCCACGAACACGGTCAAGTCCGGCATCCGACCGAAATACACCGGGTAACCCCCGAGATGGTCCGCCGCCAGCATCGCCAGCGCGTCCGCCAGGATGGCGTCGCAGTCGAAGCCCGGCGTGCACAGTACGCCTTGGCCAGGCCACGCCTCTGCCCGCTCCGCGAGCTTTCGCGTGCCGCTCACCAGCGCCGGCACCTGGCCATAGCTCTTGTCGGCCCAGGACCAGCGGAAGCTCTCGTAGGGTTTGGACCAGGAGCCCACGATCTCCATGCGCGCTCCGATCTGGTTGCCGTCGGCCTCCTCCAGCTCGAGCTCACTCTGCTCCAGGTGCAGTGACCAACCCACGTGGTTCTCCAGCCACGGAACCAGCTCTCGCTGCCGCGCTTCCCACTTGGGCTGCCCTTCGTGCAGTGCTTGCAGCAGCTCGTCCCCGAAGAGCAGATCCCCCGGGTCCATCTCCAGGTGCGCGATCACCTGCTTCTTCTCGCCGTAGTCGAAGAGATCCAGACAAATGGGCCCATCTCCGCGGCGCTCCACCTCTGCGCCGCCCAGCTCCCACTCCACGCCATCGGCCGAAAGCGCCAGCCGCAGCAGCTCGAACGACTGCGCCAGCTGCTTCTGCGCCGCCCGTGGATCCACCGGCACGCTCCACTCGGGCCGCGCGTTGGAAAACTGCGTGATGCTCGAGCTCACCTCCAGCTCTCCGTTGTGCATGCCCAGGCCGATCTCCGAACGGATCCACTGCGTGGGCAGGGCGAGCATCAAACGATCGGCCACGGCGTAGCCGGCATCCATCACACTGGGAGCTTCAGTTTGCATTTCCATGTTGGTCCGGCGCGAACCCCGTCGCGTTCCCTCTCGTCCCCACCCGCGGGGCAGCCATAGCACGGCTTGTCACGCGGTCCGAGACGCGACGGCACGGGGGCGCGCTGGGCGGCCGCGCCGGGGTTCGCGCCGCAGCGACAACAAGCGTCACCTGACGGTAGCGATCGTCCAGCTGGCGCGTCACCGCGTGGAGGCGGCGACGCGGGAAACGCCGTGGTTTGTCGCTTGGCACCAGGCTTGCGATGGGTCCGGAGACCGCGCCGCGGTTGGCGCACTTCACCCGAGGACGAGAGCAACATCATGACCACGACGTTTCACAAGACCTTGATCGGCGCGCTGATGCTCGGCGCGCTTGCCGTGGGCCAGCCCGACGCGCGAGCGGCCGGATCCTGTCCATCTGGAGCGACCTCCACGCTGGAGGATTTTCCGCCCTACAAGTACGAGCTACGCCCCGCGCACAACGCGCAGCTGGACGCCATCGCCAGCTCCATCGCGGCCACCCTGAAGACGAAGTCCGTCAAGCGGGTGCGCATCGTGGGGCACGCGGCGCTGTACGGGAAGAGCGACTTCGCGAAGACCGCGCGCTACCGAGCGTCGGTGGTCGAGTCCGAGATCCAGGCGCGGCTGGCCGCGCGAGGCGTGAGCTACAGCTCGATTCGCTTCGAGAGCTCCGGTCGCTCCACGGACTGCCCGGTGGCGACGAACTCCACCCAGGCCGGCCGGGCGAAGAACCGTCGGGTGGAGGTGTGGATCGACACCGGCCCGAAGCCGAAGCCCAAGCCGACGCCCAGCGCCAAGAAGCTCACGACCCGCGATGCGCTCATGAGTCTGCGCGACAGCACCAGCAACCCGACCACGAAGTGCCTTGCCCAGAAGGTGCTGAACGGCAGCGCGGATCACGACTTCCTGCCCATCGACGGCTTGAACGCGTTCATGAGCATGCCCATCCAGAAAGTGGGTATCCACGGCTATACGGGCTTCGAGCGGGACCTGAAGGACTGGTCCAACAAGCAAGTGCAGAGGATCCGCTCCGTGCCCACGAACCAGAGCGATCAGCAGCGTTTCAACAGCGCATTCTTGGGTGCGCAGTCCGACTTGCTGAAGGGCGTCCGCGCGCTGAAGGAGCTCGACTGCTACGACAAGCGCACGCCCGCGGTGCGAAAGTACATCCTCGACCAGACCAAGCGGAGCAAGTCCGTCTACAGCTGCTCCGTGGTCAAGGACTTGGTGAACACCATGATCAAGGACGTCCGCGGCATCCACGGCTGCCACGGTTGAGCCCGACGCTGCCGGGAGTCGTCCGACGCGACGCCTCCCGGCTCGGCCGTCCATCGGCTACACTTCGAGGCCATGAAGCGTTGGGGGCTCTTTGGGTGCGTGATGGGGTGTTGGCTCGCGGCGTGTCAGCCGCAGAAGCCCGCGGACGCGCCGGGTATCGCGCCGAGCCAACAACAAAAGCCCAAGGAAGAGTCGGGGCAGGAGACGGTGGGGGAGGCGGAGGAGCCGCCGTTCAAGGAAGACGCGGTGCAGGCGCTGGGAGCGCTCGCGACGTTTTGGGCGCTCGGACTTCAAGGCAGCTCCAAGAACGCACCGACGAGCTGGCACGTGCACGCGGCCTCCGGCACCTGCATGCCGAAGGAGAGCGGCGGATTTCGAGTGGCGAACGAGCGCGTGTACGGACCCGGGGACGAGAGCGTGACCTTGTGGGACGAGAAGCAGAAAACCGAGGTCACCATGTACACCTATCCGGCGACCCGCGCGCTGGATGCGGAGTTCGACGACGTGCTGGCATCGATGGCTCAGACGTGCACGGAAGGGCCGATGGTCAGTGCGGTGCAGGGCGACACCCACTTCGGTGCTTGTGTGCGTCGCTTGGAGGGAGATCTCCTGCTCATCGAGCAAGCCGTGTTGTTTCAGCGGGCCAAGTGGCTGCACAAGGCGCGCATCACGTTTGCTGCACCCGCGCTCGGAGACTCGCAGGACGCTGCCATGAGCCTCTTGAGCCAAGCGTTCGCTCCCTGCAATCCGTGACGGGCGTCACTTGTCGCCTCCCGTCAGCGTGAAACCTTGGCGCTGGGAGGTGAAGCATGCGCGTCACGCTCGTCGGTCGTCGTCTGGAGCACAACGAGAACCTGGGGCTCTGCTACCTCCGGGCAGCCCTGGAGCAAGCGGGAGTGCGCGTCGCGGTGCTGTACCTGAACGACGCCATGGATCTGGCGCGGGCCGCGCAGCAGGTGCTCGTCCAACGGCCCGAGGTGCTCGGCTTGGCGCTGGCCGACGGCGGCTCTGCCACGCTGCCGCTCGCGCTCGGTGAGGCCGTCACGCGCGCGGGGTATCGTGGGCACATCACCGCGGGCGGACAGTTCGCCACGCTGGCGCGGCACTGGTTGCTCGAGCGTTACCCATGGCTCGACAGCGTGGTGCGCTTCGCCGGAGAGCGTCCCATCGTGGAGATCGCAGAGCGCGTTCAGCGCGGCGTGGACGTGCTCGGTGTTGCGGGAGTGACGACGCGAGATGGAGACGGCACGCCGGCGGACGTGATCGACCCGCGTCCGCTGGACTTGTTCCCAGCGCACGACGAGCTGCCCGAGGTGCTCGGCTATCCCGCGGCGCACATCACGGCGTCGCGGGGTTGCTGGGGACGCTGTCAGTACTGCGGGCCCGCGGCCCTTTCCACCCAGGAGCGGCGTGAGGGCACCCGCGCCGGTGTGCCGTCCGCAGCGCTCACTGCTCACGGCGTGGGCGGGCTCAAGCGACGCGAGATCACGCGGGTGGCCGACGAGATGGCGGCGCTGTGGCACGAGCGCGGCGTTCGCTACTTCTACTTCGTCGACGAGCACCTCTTGCCCTACGCGGAGGGCGAAGCGCTCGAATACCTGGCAACTTGGAAGCGTGCCCTGGCGGAGCGAGAGGTCGGCGCTCTCGGCATTGGCGCCATGATGCGCGCGGATCGGATGACCCCGGCGATCGTGCGCGGCTTCGCTGATTTGGGGCTGATGCGCGCGTTCGTGGGCCTGGAGATCGCCACGGACGAAGAGGGCCGTCACTTCGGCCGACGGGCGCCAGGGCCGCGGGAGCTCGAGCTGTTCTCCGTGTTCGCGGAACAGGGCGTGGCCACCGTGGGCAACCTGATGCTGCTGCACCCGTACTCGACACCCGAGAGCATCACGGCAGGTATCGACATGCTCGAACGAATGCCCTCCGGGGTGTTCGAGGCCACGCGCATGATGGTCTACCACGGCACTCGTTTGATGAAGACGATGGCCGAGGAAGGTCGCCTACTGGGCAATCCGCTGCGCTACGGCTACACCTTTGCCGATCCGGCGATGGAGCGCTTCGCCGAGATCTTCACCCGCCTGCGCGGTGAGCTGTTCTGGGACTACAGCCTCGCCTACCGCACCCACGACGCGTTCATGGCCTTCGGTCTCGCGCGTCGTGTCGCGGCGGAGCGCGTGGAGCGCTCCGTGGAGCGGCGTCTCGAGCGTGCACGCGCTGACGTGAATGCCCTGTACGTGGCGGCCTACCGGCGCGCGTTGGCGCTCGCCCTCGGTGGCGGCGGCTTTGCCGAGGCCGGCCCGTTGATCGCAGAGCTGTTGCCGCGTTCGCGGCACATCGTGCGGCAGCTCGACGCAGTGGAACAGGAGCTTTTGACACCCGCGCGGCGCGGGGCGCGGCTGTTCGCGCCGATGCGCTCGGCGGCGGCCAGCGCCATCACCTTTGCCGTCGCCTGTGGCGGCGAGACGATGGCGAGCGCACCGGCACCGAAGGACGCGAGCACTGACGCGACGGGCGGCACGGGCGGCACGGGCGGCACGGGCGGCAGCGGCGGCACGGCGACGTGCACGGACGCCGACATCGAGCCGGCGCGCCAGCAAGTCCGAGATCTGCTGGCGGACAAGCTGTCGTGCTTCTCCGGCGCCGTGACGTTCACACCCAGCGGCCACGAACCGAGCTTCTCGCTCAACGCGTACACCGGCCTGATGAGCTTGCACGCCTGCGACACCCCGGCGGCTCAGGCCGCGACTGCGAAGATGAACGCCGCCGCCAACGCCGCCCTCGCGGGCAACGTTCCCGCATGCATTTTGGGCGGAGGTGTGGGGCCCGTGAGCGTGGACGTGCAAGGCGGCGCCACCAGCGAGGCCGAGCAGATGGCGACCGCCATCAACCAGGCTTGCTCGTCGCTGATCAGCATCAACTCGCAGTTCACCATCGTGCTGGATGCCGCGGGCAAGGTTTCGAAGGTGACGTCGGACGCGGCCACGGCCCCGCTGGCGGCGTGCGTGCAGAAGGCGCTGACGGGACTCACGTTCCCGTGCTTGGCCAGCTTCGAGGTGTGCCCGGAGTACGTGATCGCGGAGTAGTCAGTCGTCGTGGCGGGGCGGCGGTAGGGTCACGTCCTCTCCGCCGAGCCAGCCCTTCTTGCGGAAGTAGAACAACAGCGCTGCCGCCATCAGCAGCATCAACCCCAAGGCGAAGGGGTAGCCGTAGTCCCACTCCAGCTCCGGCATGTTCCAGCGCGAGCGGTGCGGATCGAAGTTCATGCCGTAGATGCTGGAAACGAAGGTGAGCGGAATGAAGATGGTGGCGATCACCGTCAGCACTTTCATCACCTCGTTCATGCGATTGCTCACGCTGGAGAGGTAGATGTCCATCAAGCCGCTGGCGATTTCCCGGTGCGTTTCCAGCACGTCCAGCACTTGAATCACGTGATCGTAGCAGTCGCGCAAGTACACTCGAGTGTCGTCGCTCACCAACGGGGTGTCGTCGCGATACAAGGTGGAGAGGGCCTCGCGCAGCGGCCACACGGCGCGCCGCAGGGTGAGCAGCTCGTGGCGAGCGTGCTGAAGGCGCGCCGGCAAATCCGAGCGCGGTTCGTGGATGGCCTCTTCTTCCAACAGCTCGAGGCGATCGCTCACGCCTTCGAGAACCGGGAAGTAGTGATCCACCACCGCGTCGAGGACCGCGTAGGCGAGGTAATCGCACTGGGCCTTGCGCACCTTGCCCAGCGCCTTGCGAATGCGATCGCGCACCGGATCGAAGCAATCCCCCGCTTCTTCTTGCAGCGTGACCACGAAGCGGGCGCCCAAGAACACGCTGAGCTGCTCCGTGACGATCTCGTCGCCCGGTTGCACCTGCCGCGCCACCACGTACAGGTAGTCCTCGTATTCTTCGAGCTTGGCTCGCTGGTGGACGTTGAGCACGTCTTCCAACGAGAGGGGGTGCAGGCCCAGTACTTCGCCTACGGAGCCGATGACGTCGGCGTCTCCCAGACCGTCCACGTTGATCCAGGTGACCGGATACTTCTCCAGGAACGGTCGTATCTCGCTCGCGTCCTGCAGCGACCGCTCTTCCAGCCGGTCCGCGTCGAAGGCCATGACGGAGATGCTCGGCTTGGGGGCGTTCGGATCCGCCGACAGCGTGCCCGGCGCGGAACCCGGGGCCGTGCGTCGATGCGGTACCGCGTCTTTCTGCTTCTTGCGCTTACCGCGTCGGGCCATCGATCCTCGCGTACCTCGGGGCTTCGGTCGCGTCACCAGCCACCAAGCCGTGCGTCGCCACTTTGCGCCGTAAATTGACGGGAGGAGCTCGGGGGTTCAGCTGCTGGTCACAACTCGCCGGTCACGACTGCTTTGCCGGTCTCGGCGTCGAAGGGCACGGACGCGTGCTCGTGAACGAACTTCCAGCCGTCGTCGAATTTGCGCAGGCAGCTGGTTGCGCGTACCCACATGCCGACCTCGGTGCCGTCGACCAGAGTGCCGCTGATTCGAACCAGGAAGTGGCAGAAGGCGAGCTCGGAGCTTGCGGTGACCTCCAGATCGCGGATCTCGTGGCCGATGTCGCCTCGGTATGCGGAAAGCCACTCGTGCTTTCGAGCGAGCGTCTCGGCGCTACGATGTACGAACGGGGCGACAGCATCGAACACGACGACGTCCGTGTGGTTCGCGGCGGTCAGGGTGGCGGCATCCTTGCAGGCAATCGCCCGGGTGCGTAGCTCGAATAGCTCTCGGATTTCCGCTTCGGCCTTGGGGTCGTTCGTTGTGTGCATGGTGACCTTTCGCGAAGGGGCGCGGCGGGGGGTGAGGTCGCGCGGAAAATCGGTTGATATGCGAACTAATTGGGCGGCGCGTGAGGGGGCATGAAGGCGGCTGCGCCAACAGCACGCGACGGAGCTGGGATTGATGAGCGCCGAGCTCTGGCGGCACATCCATCGTTTGTTTCTTGTTGGTCCGGCGCGGAAGCTCCGCGGAGTGTCGTTTCCGCGGCGGGCCGACATCCAGAAGAGGCTGCAAGTGCGCTGACGCGCAGTCCCAACGCCCACGCTCCATCGCGGGAAGCACACGGAGGCCTCAGCCTTCGCGGGCTGCTAACCTGGCGTCCGCATGCTTCCCTTTCGCGTGCTCGAACGCGACACCGGCTCCCGCGCCCGGCGCGGCGCCATCGAGACGCCGCACGGCCGCATCGAGACCCCGGCGTTCATGGCGGTGGGGACCCGTGCCACGGTGACGGGGCTCACGCCTGCCGACTTGCAGGAGGTCGGCGCTCAGGTGGTGCTCGGCAACACCTACCACCTCATGCTGCGCCCCGGTCCCGAGCTGTTTCGGCGCGTTGGGGGCATCCACGGTTTCATGGGGTGGCCGGGGCCGGTGCTCACCGACTCCGGCGGCTACCAGATCTTCAGCATGGCCGAGGAGCGCAGCGTCCACGAGCGCGGCGCGCGCTTTCGCAGCTACGTCGATCGACGGGTGCATTTGCTGTCACCGGAGCGTTCGATTGAGGTCCAGACCGCCCTCGGGTCGGACATCATGATGGTGCTGGACGTGTGCGTCGACGGCACCTCCGACGAAGCGACCTCCCGCGCCGCCATGGAGCGGACGCACCGCTGGGCGCTGCGCAGCCTCGCCGCTCGCAGCAACCCCGACCAGGCCCTGTTCGCGATCGTGCAAGGCGGGGTGCATCCGTCGCTCCGGCGGCAGTCCGCGGCGTTCTTGCGTGAGCATCCGTTCGACGGCTTCGCCCTCGGCGGATTGGCCGTGGGCGATCGTCGCGCGGACCGCGAGGAGATCACGCAGCTGGCCAGTGAGCTCTTGCCCGACGACAGGCCGCGCTACCTGATGGGCGTCGGAACGCCCCCCGAGCTGTTGAACGCCATCCTCGCGGGCATCGACCTGTTCGACTGCATCCTCCCGACGCATTTGGCATGGCAGGGGACGGCGTTCACCTCGCGCGGCAGGGTGAAGCTGACTCGAGCAGAGCACGGGAGCTCCGACGCGCCGCTCGACCCCGATTGCGCCTGCAGCACGTGCACGACCTTCGGGCGCTCGTACCTGCATCACCTGTTCGCCTGCGGCGAGCCCCTCGGGCCGCGCCTGTTGTCGATGCACAACTTGCACCACTATCTCTCGCTCATGACGGAGGCGCGGAGCGTCATCGAGGAAGGACGCTACGCCCCTTGGGCACGCGAGAAGATCGAAGCGATGGACCGCCACGAGCACAGCGGGCGTCGCATCGGTCAGGCGACCATGATGCCGACATGACACCGCTGCGTGTCGCGTTTGTACAATACGTGCGTGCGCGCTTCGCGTAGAACGAGCAAGGACATGGCGAAGCTCCCCGATGACTTGCCCATTCGGTCCTTCCCGAGCGCGACGGCGTTCGGCCGCTGGCTCGCGCGGGAGCACCGCAAGAGCCCGGGCATGTGGTTGAAGATCCCGAAGAAAGACCGCGGAAAGGCGGGTCCCACCTATCGCGAGGCGCTGGAAGAAGCGCTGCGCTTTGGTTGGATCGACAGCCAGAAAGCAAAGCTCGACGACGACTTCTACCTGCAGCGTTTCACTCCTCGGGGTCCGCAGAGCCGGTGGTCGAAGATCAACCGCAAGAACGTCGAAGCGCTCATCGCCGCCGGTCGCATGATGCCCGCCGGCATGAAGGAAGTGGACGCCGCCAAGCGGGACGGCCGCTGGAAGAAGGCCTACGCCTCCCAGAGCTCCGCGAAAGTTCCGGCGGATCTGAAGGCCGCCCTGGATGCCAACCCCAAGGCGCGCGCCTTCTTCGCCGAGCTGAACGCCCAGAACCGCTTTTCGATCCTCTATCGCATCCAGGACGCGAAGCGTCCCGAGACCCGCGCGCGGCGCATCGCAAAGTTCGTCGAGATGTGTGCTCGCGGCGAAACGCTCAATTGACGGCTACGCGCTCGTCGCGGCGAGCGCTTTCTTTGGATCCGCCAAGGGCTCCCAGCTCATCATTGCGATCGCGTCGTCCACGTACTCTTCGGCGCGCATGCCCACCAGCACACAGGTGACGCCCGGCGTGCTGGCGAGCGTCCACAGCGCCTTTTGCGACAGCGGGGCGTCGCGCCGCTCTTCCGGCACGTGCTTGGACAGGGCGTCGTGGATGCGCTTCACCCGGGCGCGGCTGCGCTCCGCCGCGCGCTCACGCACGGCCAGCAACAAACCTTCCAGCGCTTCGCCATAGCGACCGCGGAAGTCGCGCCACGCGTCGGCGTTCTGGCTCTTGCCCAGGGCGCCGTCCAGCGCGGAAAGTACCTGGTTCACGCGCGGCAGCACGACGTCGTGCTCGAGCTCGTTCCATTGCGGCAGCGTCTGCGCCCGCGCCGGGATGCGCCCGAGCTGCTCCGCCCAAGAGAGGAGCGACTCTGCCGGCGGGCCGCCCTGCCCGGTGCTCAAGGACGGCGCGAAGTTTCGGCGGAACTCCGCCTCCAAGCTGCTCAGGCGCGAGAGCGACGCTTCGTAGGGCGGCACGCCGGCATAGCGCGGCGGATCCGCGAGGCGCACCAGGCCCTCTTCCGTGATCGCGTTCAGCGGTCGATTCACGAGCACCGCGATGTTCTTCTGCGCGGCCAGCTCGAGCACGGTGTGGCTTTCGTTGTTCTTCAGCAGCGCGGCGTTCGCTTCCAGCAGGTTCATTGGCAGCTGCACCACGCGGAAGCCTTGTCCGGCGACCTCGAGCATGCGAGCCAGGGACGTCGCCTCGCGATCGTCCGCGCCTGCCGTCAAGCTGTTGCTGCTCACGCCGTAGGCGCGGATGCGTCCGCGGCGGATCTCCTCCTCGAAGTGCGCGAAGGCCGCGCCGAGGCGACGGTAGAACTCCGTGCGCAAGTCTTCCAACGGTCCTTCGCCGCGCTTCACCGCGGCCGTGAAGAAGTACTCCGGGTTGTGCACCAAGCACACGTCCAGCTGCTCGAGACCCAGGCGATCCAGCGAGCGGGTGAGCTGATCTTCCAGCCAGCTCGGGTGCATGCAGTGCCAGATGCGGGTGCCGACCTTCACCATCTCCGGGAACGGGTCACCGTCGCTCTCGCGCTGCTCCGCCAGAGACAGGTTCTTGCCCTGCACGTAGCCGATCTTGCTCACCACCACGACTTCTTCGCGGCTCAGCTCGCCGCGGGACACGAGATCGTGGATCACCTCGCCGATCACGCGCTCGCTGCGGCCGTCGGTGTAGTTGGTGGAGGTGTCGAGCAGGTTCACGCCGGACCGGAGCGCGTGGGCGATGGCTGCGCGGTGCGCCGGATCGCCGTCGTCCACCCGATAGCCGCCGAAGCCGAGAGGGCTCACGGACAGCCCCGCCAGCTCGCCGCCCTTGACGTTCCGCGTGCCCTCCGCCGTGGCGTGCCCCGCGAGGCGCCGCGCCCCCACGCTCGCCTTGCGCTCCACGCCTTGCCGGAAATCCGAAAGCGCGGCCGCCACGCCTGCGGGTTCCGTCACCGGAGCTTGGCAGGTGAAGTTCTGGCACACGTACAGCGCCGGGCGGCCTTCCACCTGGCCCTTGTCCGCCGTGAGCGGCCGCTCCGAGAGCGGCTCCCCAGGGTCCACGTGACCGATCACGCGGTGCGGGATGAAGTGCTTTGCCACCTCGCGCTTCAGCGCTTCGAGAGCGGCGTCGCCGCGCTGCCCCGCGAACACCAGCTCCACCGGCGGCTCCAACAAGAGCTCCGCCACGTCCAGGAGCGTGGAAAAGGATCGCGGTGAGCGCTCCACGAGCTTGCCGTAAGCCCGCACCGCCTGCGCCGCGCGCTCCGTGAGCTCGCTCTTGTCGAGCTGACGCCCGAGGCGCGCGAGCACCCGCGCCGCAATGGAGTTCGCGTTCGGCAGCGCGCCGTCGTGCCCTTCGCGCATGCGCGCCACCAGCGGCTCGTGAGCGTGGGCCGTGGAGAAGAACGCCCCCGCCTCGGCGTCGCCAAAGTCCTCGAGCATGCGCCCGGCGAGGCGCTCGGCGTGCTCCAAGAACTCGAGCGAGCCGCCGGCCTCGTACAGATCCAACAAGCCGTCGCACAGGTAGGCGTAGTCCTCCAGCACTGCGTCTAGGTGCGCACGCCCTCCCCGCGCCGTGCGAAACAGCCCGCCGTCCGGCCGCCGCAGATTGCCGAGCACGTCCCGCGCCGCGCGCTCCGCGGAATCCAGGTATTCCGCATCGCCCAGCACCCGATAGCCCTCCGCCATGGCGCCGATCATCAAGCCGTTCCAGCTGGTGAGGATTTTGTCGTCGAGCAGCGGCGGCACGCGCGAGAGCCGCGCCTCGTACACCTTCTGTCGCGAGCGCTCGAGGGACGCGCGAAGCTCGTCCGTCTCCAAGCCCAGCTGCGAGGCGATGTCCGCCAGCGGCCGCGGCGTGTTGGGGATGCTCGTTCCCTCCCAGTTCCCCGACGCGCGGATGTCGTAGTACAGGCAGAAGCGGTCGGCCTCTTCGGCGCCCAAGATCTCCGCGATCTCGTCCGGCTGCCACACGAAGAACTTCCCCTCCTCGCCCTCGCTGTCCGCGTCCGTCGCCGAGTAGTAACCGCCCGTCGGCGATTGCATCTCGCGCACCACGTAGTCCAGCGTTTCCCGCGCCACGCGCTCGTACTCCGCGCTGCCCGTCACCTGCAGCGCTTCCAGGTACACGCGGGCGAGCTGCGCGTTGTCGTACAGCATCTTCTCGAAGTGCGGCACGAGCCAACGCTCGTCCGTGGAGTAGCGCGCGAAGCCGCCCCCCACGTGATCGTACATGCCGCCGTTCTTCATGCCGTCCAGCGTCTTTTGCGCCATGCGGAGCGCTTCTGCGTCGTCCGTCTTGGCGTGGTGCGTGAGCAAGAGATGCAGCGCCGCGCTGGGCGGGAATTTCGGCGCCGCGCCGAAGCCCCCGAAGCGCGGGTCGAACGCAGCCGCCAGCTGCCGCACGGCATCTTTCACCGCGCCTTCCCCCACGCTGCCCGGCGCCGTGAGCGCCGCCTGCTCCTGCACGTGCCGGGTGAGCTCCTCGGCCTGTTCCAGGAGCTTGTCGCGCTCGTTGTCCCACATGTCCCCGAGCAGCGTCAGCAGCTTCGGAAACCCGGGTCGCCCGTAGCGATCGTCCGGCGGAAAGTACGTGCCCGCGAAGAAAGGCCGCTGGTCCGGCGTCAGGAACACGGTCATGGGCCAACCGCCGCTGCCGGACAGCGCCACCGTGGCGGACATGTAGATCTCGTCCAGATCCGGACGCTCTTCCCGGTCCACCTTCACGCACACGAAGCGCTCGTTCATCTGCGCCGCGATCGCCTCGTTCTCGAAGGACTCGCGCTCCATCACGTGGCACCAGTGGCAGGCCGCGTAGCCAATGCTGAGCAGGATCGGTTTGTCCTCTTGCTTGGCGCGCCCCAGCGCCTCGGGGCCCCAGGGATACCAGTCCACGGGGTTCTTCGCGTGCTGCAGCAGATACGGGCTGGTCTCTCCCGCGAGGCGGTTCTCGTGCGCGCTCATGGACCGTGAGGTAGAGCGCCTGGCCCACCCCGGCAAGCCGCCCAGCTAACGAAAACTGCCGTTTTTTGCCTCGAGCATGTCGCTTCGCCGCGGAACCACCCGGTCCGGACCCGCGTGTCGACTCTGTTCCGCGGCGGCCCGACAACCCCCAAGAACGTGCCACCCGTTCGGCGACCAGCTCGGCGAAAGAGTCGCTACGGCGGCTCCGCCAGCGCGCGCCTTTCGATTGAACCCGCGACCGTGGCATCCCGCTGCCGCAGACGGTAAGCTCGACTCGTGTCGACGGTCGATGACGCACAGCTGGATGATCTGACGCCGGAGCAGCGAGCGTGGATTGTTGCTGACGAAGAGCGCTGGCAACGCGCGCACAGCATCGCAGCACGACACGCCGGCGTGGATGTCGGTGGCATCTACCACGTGTTGCGCAACCTAGAGAAGACTCCCAGCGAGCGCCTACGGGCGGCGTTACGGCATGGCAGACTTTTCCGCGTTCACGCCCGGTGAGCGCGCCGTTCTGGATGCGCTGAAGCGAAACAACGTCCGATTCATGGTCGTCGGCTTGAGCGCGGCTGTGCTTCAGGGCGCCAACGCCGCGACGCGGGACATAGACGTTTGGTTCGAGGACGTGAGCGATCCGCGCATCGGACGTGCAATTCGCGAAGCAAACGGGATCTGGGTCAGCGGCAGCTTTGGGATGCGCCCACCGCAAATCGGAGGTGACGAGGTCGGTGACCGTCTGGACGTCGTGACGCACATGCATGGACTCGGGACGTTCGCATCCGAACTCGAGCACTCCACCCTCATCACCGTCGACGAGCTACCCCTTCGAGTCCTGAATCTCGATCGAATCCTCGCGAGTAAGCGTGCCGCAGGTCGCCCGAAGGATCTGGCAGCCATACCCGCACTGGAAGAGGCGTTGGCGGCGCTAGACACGGAGTGACGACGACGGAACAGGGGTCTTTGCCGAGCGTGGTCGCCAAGCGCGCAAGGACGGTGCTTCGGGCCCAGGGAAGTGATAGCGCTCACGACATGAAACAGGGGGCGGCGAAGAAGCGACTGGCCGTCGCAATGATTGCGCTTGTTCTTGTCGTCGTTGCCGCGTGCTCCGACGGTAGCGGCACTGCGGCCACCGGAGACGACTGCCACTACGCGATCGGTGCTGCGGACCAAAGCGGCAATCAAACTTGCAGCGTCACCTGCATCCCTTATTCCGTCGAGTGCGCTCGTACTGCAGGCGGTCCGGCCGAGTGCACGTGCAGCAAGGGCCCAAAGACAGGGACGACGTTCTCCCAGGTCGACTGCGACGTGAGCACGACCGTAGAGCACTGCAAGTAGACCTCCAGGTCGACCCCCCGCGGTCGCCAACCCACGGTTGGGCACAGCCGCAGGTCATTGGCGGGGTCCCGGATTGAGCTGGCTTCCCTTGGGCTCGATGGCGTTGGCCACCGGCCACCGGGCCTGGAGCGCGCCCTCAAGCATTGGCGCGCCGTGCCGGTAGTGGGGGGAAGACGTCGGGAGGAATGTACATGCGCGCACGAATTGGGTTCATCACCGCTCTGTCCACTGGCTTGATCCTGTCTTGTTCGGCAGCGGAGCCGGACGCTCCGGAAGGTACGGGGCAAAGCGAGCAGGCCATCGTCGGTAGCTGCACGGTGGATACCTTCGGGCTGCCGTGTGACCCGGATGGACCTTTGGGCGTGAAGCTCGAGTGCGAGGGTGTGTGCACCATCAGTGGGGCGACCGCGGAGCCGGCCTGCGTGGCGCTGTCTGCTGCAGGCGTGACGGCCATGAACGGCGCGGCGTGCGGGACGCTGGGTGGCGTGGGCGATGGAGCGTGCGCGCACCGCTGCTATCAGGGCGCGTGCATCAATCTGGTGGCACCCGCCGGGGCGGCGTGTCGGCCGGGCTTCGGCAACAACACCTGCGATGGCGCGTGTGACGGCGCGGGCAAGTGCTCGCCGGTGGGCGGCAGTGCCTGCAACTACGGTCAAGACAGCTGCAAGTTCCTGGCCTGCGATCCGGTGAAGGTCACTTCTTGTGCGACGCGCTCCCTGCCGGCGGGCACGGGATGCGACGACGGCAACGAGTGCACCATCACCGACACCTGCTCTGCCGCCGGCGCCTGCCTGCCGGGTAAGGCGAAGGTGTGCAACGACAACAATCCGTGCACGGACGACGTGTGCAACCCTGCGGATGGCGCCTGCATCGGCAATCCGAACACGGCGTCGTGCAGCGACGGCAACGCTTGCACCAGCGGCGACGTCTGCGGCGGTGGCGTGTGCCACCCGGGGGGCGCCATCAGCTGTGACGACAACAACCTGTGCACTGCGGACAGCTGCAACGCCGTCACCGGCTGCGCCCACACGGCGATCAACTGTAACGACAACAACGCGTGCACGGCAGACGCGTGCAACGGCGCCAACGGGCAGTGCACGCACACGGCGATCAACTGCAACGACAACAACCTGTGCACCACGGACAGCTGTTCCGCCGCGACGGGCTGCGCTCACGCTGCCGTGAGCTGCGACGATAACGATCCGTGCACCGCCGACAGCTGCGCTCCTACGACGGGCTGCGCCCACGCGCCGATCAGCGGCTGCGGCACTGGCGGAACTGGCGGAACTGGCGGCACGGGAGCGACCGGCGGAACTGGCGGCACTGGCGGAACTGGCGGCACGGGAGCGACTGGCGGAACTGGCGGCACTGGCGGAACTGGCGGCACTGGCGGCACTGGCGGAACTGGCGGCACGGGCGGCACGGGCGGCACGGGAGCGACCGGCGGCACTGGCGGCGCGGCGGGCAGCGGAACGGGCGGAACGGGAGCGACCGGCGGCACGGGCGGCGCGGCGGGCAGCGGAACTGGCGGCGCGGCGGGCAGCGGAACTGGCGGCGCGGCGGGCAGCGGAACTGGCGGCGCGGCGGGCAGCGGCACGGGCGGCGCGGCCGGCAGCGGCACGGGCGGTGCGGCAGGCAGCGGCACGGGCGGTGCGGCAGGCGGCGGAACTGGCGGCGCGGCAGGCAGCGGAACTGGCGGCGCGGCCGGAGCCGGCGCGGCGAGCAGCGGTGGCGTCGGCGGCAGCATCGACGTCGATGCCGGCGACGACGCGGGCGTCGCGAGCTTCACGCCCAAGGACAGCAGCAGCGGCTGCGGCTGTCGCGTTCCCGAACGCGCGCCGTCGAGCCCCGCGGGGCTGCTCGTCGCGCTGCTGGCAGCCGTGGGCGTGATGCGACGACGCCGCGACTGACGCCACGGCCACGAGGTTCCGCGCCGGACCGACAAAAAACGCGGTCCGGCACGGTGCGGCAAACCTGTGTAGGATAGCCGCGCAATGCGGAGCGACGAGGAGCTGATGGCCGCCTACATGGCGGGCGACACCTCCGCGTTTCACGAGCTCTTTCGTCGCTATGCGCCCATCTTGCAGCGGGTCTTGGCGCGCGGACTGAACGGAAGGGAGGAGTCCGACGACCTGGTGCAGCAGACGTTCTTGCACCTGCACCGCGCGCGGAACGACTTCAAGCCGGGGGCGCGCGTGCGGCCCTGGCTGTTCACCATCGCCCTGAACCTGAAGCGGGAGCACTTCCGCCGCGTCAAGCGGCGCCCGGAGGCTCCGCTGGAGCTGGACGGTCGCCTCGATCCTTCGGTGGGTCCCCAGGGCCACGCTCGCTCCGACGCGGCGAGCACCTTGAAGGCCGCGCTGCAGCAGATCCCGCCGGACCAGGCGGAGGTCATCGCGCTGCACTGGCTCGACGGCCTCAGCTTCCCCGAAGTGGCGGAGGTGGTGGGCGCCACCCTGAGCGCCGTAAAGGTGCGGGCTCACAGGGGGTATGCGGCCATGCGGGCGTATCTCGATCGTGACGTCGGTAACCCCGGCTCCAAGTCCGGCATAGAACCATGACGGAAGTGTTCGACTGCAAAGATCTTCGCGACGCGCTCATGAAGGGCGCCTCCCTGGACGATCCCCGTCTGAGGGCCCACGTGCGTGAGTGCGAGGGATGCGCGGAGCTCATGGCGGAGGACGCTTCCTTGGGCCACGCCCTGGCGGCGGTGCCCGCCATGCCGGAAATGGATCTCTCCGGCATGTTGGCAGGGCTGGACGACGCCCTGGGCCGCGAGGAGTCCAAGCTCGCGTGGTTGCGCAATCGCTCCACCACCGCGCGGATTGCGGCCGTGGTGGGTGTAGGTGTGCTGCTCGTGCTGGTGGGTGGCGCCGCGAAGATCCGGCCGGACATCTCGGCCTACCCGCTGCCACGCTTGATCTTGACGGTGGTGGTGTACCTCTCGTTGGTGGGGCTCGCAGCGGTGATCGCCTTTCGCCCGCTGTACCAAAAGCCCGTGCCCCGCGGGGTGCTGTACGCCTTGATCGGCGTGGCGGCGCTGTTGCCCTTCGTGGTGGCGTCGATGCCTCAAGCTCACGCCCACATCGCCGGCACTCCCCTGGGCAATGGCGCGGACTTCATTCCCCGTGCGTTCGCCTGTTTCCGCTATGGCGTGGCGCTATCGCTGCCGGTGCTGGTGCTCGCCGCGCTGGCGGATCGCGGCGCCTTCCGCATTGGCGTGTGGCCGGTGCTATTGGGCGCGGCGGCGGGTTTGATCGGAACCGTGGCGCTCGAGCTCCACTGTCCCATCACCGAGCCGATCCACCTGCTCCTCGGCCACGCCTCCATCGCGATGTTCGTGGGGATCCTGGCTCTGGCGGTGCGCGTCGTTCGGAAGCAGAAGGCCTGAGCACGAGCACGTGCTCCCGGCGCGGCTTGTCGCGAAACGCCCTCTGACTCGGTCCGTGGAAATGCGGCCGCGGCTGGGCGCCGGCGGCGACCACGGAGAGGCCCGCGGCCGGGGCGAGCTGCGACACGATTTCGTCCGCCCACACGGCGCGGCCCGCCAGCGTGGAGTCCGCGATCACCAGAGCGATGGCGCCCTTGGGGGCGAGGCTCTTGGACAGCGCCCGGAGCACGTCGCCGAAGTCCTTTCGCCACTGGTCGAGGGCGTGCTCGAAGGAGAGCTTGCCTAGTGCGCGGCGGGAGCCGATTTCGGCGCGGTCCATCTGCTTGGCGTCCAGGCGCAGCCAACGGAGGCGCATCTCGTGATGCGCCAGGTAGTCGTACACTCCGGGGTACGGCGGCGAGCTGACCACGAGGTCGAACTTGCCCACCCCTCGTAGGCGCCGAGCGTCTCCCGGCATGGCCTTGGCAGGGGGCGCGTCCGGAGGCAGCAGGGCCTCGTACTCCGACGCGCGCTTCACCAGCTCTTCGGTCTTCTTGCGGAACAGCTTGATGGTGTAGCCCGCCGCCAAACGCCGCGACTGACGCTGCTCGCTGCTGTCTCCGCTCTTGCGGCTCACCTTGGTGAGCAACGCCGAGAGCACCAAGCCCAGCATCCGCCGCGCCACGGTATCGCCGAGCTGGTCGATGCCGTCCGCCAGACCGTCGAGCTCGAGCAGCACGTGGATGTCGAACAGCTCGCGATCTCGCGGCGGATAGCGCCGCGTGGGCCCGGCCTTCTTCAGGCGTCGATCTTCGGCGTGTTCGGTCACGTGGGCCGCCGCTTCCAACAGGCGCGCGCCAGCGCCCTCTGGCAGACCCAGCGTCTTCAGCCAGGCGAGCTCGATGGCCAGGGGGTTCGAGTCCACGCCGCGTGCCGCGCGCCCCAGCCGCCGCGCTTCCACCAGCACGGTCCCGCTGCCGCAGAAGGGATCGAGCACCACGTCCCCGGGCTTGCTGAGGCCTTCGATGAGTCGGGCCGCCGTGACGGGATGGAGGCGCGCCGGGTAGCTGTGAAAGCCGTGGACGTGCGCCATGGTCGCGCTCTCGTCGGCGCTCACGCCGAGGGCGTGCTCGATGACGCTGCGGGCCTGCTCGTCGCTGCCCGTGAGCGTGATGCGGCCGCCCACGTGACTGAGCGCGCGCCGCTCCCGGCGTGGGGTCGAAGTCTTGTTCTGCATCTCAATCGAGGCGACGAAGCGACGCCCATGGAAACGGTTTCCAGAAGGGCGTTACCACGTCGGCTCCGGGGCGCAGCGTAAACCAGGGGCTGCCGTTCGCCGAGCGGAGGACGTGCACGCTCTGGGCGGGCATGAAGCTCTGCGCCAAGAGCGCCAGCATCTGGTCGCCCTTTTTCGCGAGATCCACCACCAACACCGTGTGTCCCGGGTTGCCGGGGAGAATGAAGAAGTCCCCAGGGCGAACGGCATCCACGGCCTTGGCCTGCTTCTCCAGACTCACGGTGTTGGCCCAGGCGAACACCGAGTCGAGGTACTTGCGGTACGCCGCGTGATCCGTGGCGGCCTTGCCGCTGGGCTCCCAGCTCAGCTTCGCGCCGTGGGGGACCAGCCGTTCGCCTCGGGCGTAGCGGGCGAAGGGCAGCGGCAGTCCGGCGGCGGCGCGGTAGCTGGCGTCCCGCTCACCGCGGGACCATTTCCACTCCGCGTGCAGGCGCATGACCGCGTCCGCGCATTGCTGCAGATCCGCTTGGCCCACGTCGATGTCCACCACGCCGGCGATGCGCCGGTCCGACGCGGGATGCAGCACCGAGCCCGCGTAGGTGCGCACCGGGGTGTCCGGGGGCGAGAGCGGCAAGCCGCGCAGCCAGTAGCCGAAGCTCTCTTGCTTCAGGGCAACGCGGGTGTAGCCCGCTGGCGGCGCGAAGCGCGCCTCCAGCGGTTCGGCGCTCTCGCTTCCGAGCCACGGATACGCCGCGCGGTTCAGCTTGGGTTGGTTCTGCTTCGCCACCGGCGGCGCAGCAGGGGCCGGCGCCACCACGGGCTCCGGCTGGACGGGATGCGCGGGCTCCTCCTTGCACGACGGGAGCAGCAACAAGAAGAGGAGCGCCCGCCGCATTCTCAGCCGAGGCCGCGCAGATCCGTCGCTTCCTTGACCCGCAGCGCGGCGACCACGAAGGCCGCGGAGCGCATGGAGCACTTGTACTCCGCGCGCGTCTTTTCGATGGCGCGATGCGCCGCCACCATGTGCTTCTCCAGCTCCGAGTTCACGGTTTCTTCCGCCCAGCGGAACTTCTGCGTGTTCTGCGTCCACTCGAAGTAGGACACGGTGACGCCGCCGGCATTGGCGTAGATGTCCGGAATGCAGGTGATGCCACGTTCGTTGAAGATCTCGTCCGCCGCCACGGTGGTGGGGCCGTTGGCGGCTTCCAGCACCCACTTCGCCGTCACCTGCCGGGCGTTGTCCTCGGTCAGCACGTGGCCGAGGGCGGCGGGTACCAGTACGTCGCAATCGCTGATCAAGAGGTCGTCGTTCGAGATCGGCTTGGAGCCGGGGGCGTCCACCACGCTGCCGGTCTTGGCCACGTGCTCGAGCACTTTGGGGATGTCGAGCCCGTCCCCGTTCTCGATGCCACCACGCACGTCGCTCACGGCCGTGATGCGCGCGCCCTGCTCGTGGGCCAGCCTGGCGAACCAGCTGCCCACGTTGCCGAAGCCCTGCACCGCGAAGCGCGTGCCTTCGAGCTTCTTGCCCTGGGTGGCCAGCACCTCGCGGATGGCGAACAGGCAGCCCCGTCCGGTCGCGGCGCCACGCCCGTAGCTGCCATGGAGCTCTACCGGTTTGCCGGTGACGACGCCCGGCGAGAAGCCGAAGCGACGGCTGTATTGATCGAAGATCCACGCCATCACTGCCGCGTTGGTGTTCATGTCCGGCGCGGGAATGTCCTGGTCCGGTCCGATGAGCTCACCGATCTGATCGATGAAGCGGCGCGTGAGGCGTTCGAGCTCCCGGCGGCTCAGCTGGTGCGGATCCACCTGGATCCCTCCCTTGGCGCCGCCAAAGGGGATGTTGATGACGGCGGTCTTCCAGGTCATCAAGCTCGCCAGCGAACGGACCTCGTCCAGCTCCACGTCCGGGTGATAGCGAAGACCGCCCTTGTACGGGCCACGGGAGTTGTCGTGCTGAATGCGGTAGCCGATGAAGTTGCCGATGTTGCCATCGTCCATCTCGATGGCGATCTCGACGCGCAGCTCGCGCGAAGGTGTGAGCAGCAGCGTCTTGTACCGTGGGCTCAGCTTCAGGAGATCGAAGCCCTGCTGCAGGTAGTGATTGGTGGTTTCCGCTGCGCCCATGCCCATGGTGGAGCTCCCTCGTGTTCGGATGTTCTCGTTCAGCCTACACTACTCGACCCGCGGTAATGCAACGACGAAGCTGGACCCGGCGTCGACCTCAGAGGTGACCTGCACCTCCCCGCCCAGCTGACGCACGATGGCATACACGCTGGCGAGGCCCAATCCCGTGCCTTCCGGCTTGGTGGAGAAGTAGGGCTCGAACACGCGTGCCAATGTTTCTTCATCCATTCCATGGCCGTCGTCGGTCACTTCCAGCACCACGAAGCCGGCAGGCAGCTCTTCGTCGGGGCGTGGATCGCGTAGGGATACGCGAACGTGCCCGCCGGTAGCCAGCGCGTCCCGCGCGTTGGTGCACAGGTTCAAGAGCACTCGCTCGAGGGCGGTTTCGTCCCCCATTACGTGCGTGGGCATGGTGACGACCGAGAGCTCGCCGCCGACTTCTGCCATCAGCGTTCTGAGCATCGGTTCGAGTCGGGTGACCACGTCGGAGAGGCTCACCTTCACGTGTGGAGCGTCCTCGCTCCGCGAAAGCTCCAACAACTGGCGCGTGAGGTGCGTGCCGAGACCCACCGTCTCCAAGAGCTCCTTGCCATGCTCGGCTGCACGGGCGTCGGTGCTCTTGGTCACGGCTTGGCCCAAGGCGGACACGGTGGAGAGCACGTTGTTGAAGTCGTGGGCGATGGCCCGCGCGAAACGCTCCAGCGCGTCCATCTTCCGGTTCTCGAGCTCGCGTTCCTTCTGGTCCTGATGCCGCGCCTCCGCTTCCAGTCGATCCGCTTGCTCGAACACCAGAGCCACGATGTCCGCCACGGAGCTCGCGAAGTCGATCTCCGTCTGGGTCCACCGGCGCTCCGAGCCCACGTGCTCGTGACACACGACGCCGACCACCGAGCCGTCCCGAATGATGGGTGCGTCCAGCATGGCCGTGATGCCGTGACGCAGGAGGTAGTCGCCAGCCAGCTCGGCCGTGGCCGAGTTGGTCATCGCGTCGTCGGCAACGATGGCGCGGACCGAGCGCAATGCCTGGAAGTACGTGGGGAAGCGGCTGGCAAACAGTCGTTCCCCCGCGGAGTGCTTGCCGCTCGAGAGGGTGAACATCAACGCGCACTCCAAGATGTCTTCGGCGGAGAACAACCAGATCCCCACCCGCTCCACGTTCAAGCTGCGCGCGCTGATCTCCGTGGCGCGCTGCGCGCCCACTTCTCGGGCGGTGTTGCCGGCCAGGCGAAGTCGCGCCAAGCGCAGCCGCGCGCTCTCGTATCCGGCGCGTCGAATGATGGTCACGTGGTGAGCGTAAGACGGACTCGGGGCGCCGTCACCGCATCCGCGCTCGGGCGCCAAAGCGCTGTAAGTCCCAGCGGTTCTCAGCCGCCGATCACGAATCCGACCGTGGGGTCGAGCCGAAGGCCCTTGGGGGAACGCTCCAAGCGCTTGCCGATGCCCAACCTACGCAAGCGGGAGATCATCACGTTGAGGCGGTTGGTCCGTGACGTGGGGCGCATCCGCTCGCCCGGCCACAGCGCTTGGCAAACTGCATCGATGGTGACCCAACCACCCGGATTGCGCTGACGCTCCTCGAACACGAGGCTGAGCAACGTGCGCACCTTGTGCCCGCCGGGCAGCTCGAAACGCGCGTCCTCGGTTTCGATCCAGGAGAAGTCCGGCGCGATCAACACCGTTGGAGTCGTGTGACTCGTCCCGCTGGGAGCCGTCTGCTCGAACAGGCTGAGCGCCTGCCGGTATCCCTCGCAGGTTTCCACCATGGGGCGGCCGTCTGGCCCCGTGCGTGACCGCGCGGCCTCCAACAGCACCTCCGGCGGGGTCGCGTTGGGCCCCCTCAACTGCGCCATTTGACCGCGGCGCAGGTCCACGATGGCCACCGTCGTGGGCTCGCTGCAAAGGCCGCGATCGATCCGCGCTGCGAGCCCCAGGGCTCGGTCGGCCTGGCCATCGAGCTGGCACGCCAAGGCTTGTCCGGAGAGGGCCAAGGTCACGCCGCGCCAGTACTCGATGGCCACGAACCCGTCATGCGCTCGCTCGAACATGCTGGCCGCTTCGCCAAAGTGTCCCTCGGCCATGTTGCAGTTGGCTTCCCACATGTCGGTGAGGGCGACCATCAGCTCGTTCTCCAAGCGCCGATACAGGTCGCGCGCCTGGCGGAGGCACTCGTGCGCCTCGGGGTAGCGTTCCAGGCTGCCCAGCGTGCGTCCCAAGATCATCCGCCGGTAGGCGAACAGGTGCTCGAAGCGCTCATGACTCTGGGCGTCCACGGCCTCAACGGTGCGAATGGCGTCGTCGTAGCGGCCGAGCTCCAGATAGAACATCGCAATGCTGGTCCGCGACACCACCACGCCATAGAGGTTGTCGGCGGCTTCGTACAAGCGCTGCGCCTGAAGCGCCGTGCGCAGCGCGTCGTGCATGTATCCCGCCTGGTTGCGCACCGTGGTCTCCGACCACAACAGGTCCGCCCGAAGCTTGGGGTCCTCCACCTCGTAGGCTTCCAGCTTGGCGTTTCCGCCCAGCTGAACGCGGTTGGCGTTGGCGTGTGCTCGAGCCAAGAGGGCCAGCTCTCCGAGCCCTGCTTCCTCTGCGATTTCCGCCGCATGCTCGAAGCTGTCGACCGCTTCGGCGATGTCCCCTCGCATGTACCGCACGCGCGCGCGCAAGAGCCACACGCGCGCCAGGAGCTCCCCGTCCTCCACTTGCTCCAGCGCCTGCTCCAACAAGCGTTCGATTTCGTCGGTCTGCGCCAAGTAGTCGACGCCTTCGTCGAACAGCTGCAGCTCGAGCCGCAGGGCGCGCTCCCAGGTCGCTTGCGCCATGCAGACGTCCGTCTCGTGCAAGCCGCTGCACCAGGCGGCCTGGGCCGCTTCGCACGAGAGGGATGGTCGACGCTGCATGGGCGAGAAGGGATGGTAGCGTCAGTCTCAGCTCAGCTGCCACTGCACGTCGGTACACTTCTCGGCGAACGCCTCGTCGTGCGTCACCAAGAGCAGTGCTCCCGGATAGCCGGCCAGGGCTGCTTCCAGTCGCTCGATGCTCGGCAGGTCCAAGTGATTCGTGGGTTCGTCCAACGCCAAGAGCCAGGCGTGGCTGCCCAGACCCAAGGCAATGGCGAGCTTGCGCGCTTCCCCGGGGGAAGGAGCCTCGCTCGCCAACAGGCGTCCGGGATCCGAGCCCAGAGCGGCCACCACGGAAAGCACTCGACCACGCTCCCCGGGCGGCAGCGCTCGTAGCTTCGAAAGCCACGCGTGCTCCTGCGCACGGCTCGCATCCTGCGGCAGATACAGCACGCGTTCCGCCGGTAGCGAGGCCTCGCGCAGCAGCGCGCGGAGCAACGTCGTCTTGCCGCTGCCGTTGTTCCCTGCGATGCGAATGCGCGCGCCTCGAGGGACCTCGCGGTGCACGTTGGAGAGCAGCACGCGCCCACCCACCGACAGCGAGTCTGCGTCCAGACGGCACACGAAACGCCGAGGACATCCCTCGTAGCCCACGAACACGGAGGCTCCGAGCTCTCGCTCCACGGTCGAGCCCTCCAAGTCTTCTTTTGTTTGTTCGGCGCGGTACCGCCGCGTCGCCACACTGCGCGAAAGTCGCGCTTCGGCCTTCTGTGCCCGGTACTTTCGCCCTGCCTCGCGGCCATCGGCGTCTTGCGCATTCTTCATCCGCGATCGCGACGAGAGACTGCGCGCCGCCTGCTCTCGCACGCGGCGCGCGGCGTCGAGCTGACGCGCGCGTCTCTTCTGCTCGCTCTTCAGTCGATCGCGTTCCGCCTCGCGGCGTGCGCGGTCCGCTCGCCATTCCGCCCGCGCCGCGGAGTAGCCGCCGCTCCACGTCTCGGCACGGCCCGAAATCAGCCGCACCGTCACGGTGGTCAGGGCGTCGAGCAACTCGCGGTCGTGGGACACCAGCACGCCCACGCCGCGGAAGCGGGTGAGGGCCTGGCGCAGCGCTTCGCGCGCCGATGCGTCCAGGTGATTCGTGGGCTCGTCGAGCAGCAGCACGGCCGGCTCGCTCCACAGCGCAGCGCCAATCTGCCAGCGCTTGCGCTCACCGGGAGACAGCGTGCTCCAGCGCTCGAGCTGCGCCGGCGAGAGGCTCAGCTCACCGAACAGACGCCGCGCGGCGCCATCCTCGGCCCGAGCCAGAGCTCGTACGCGGTCGTCGGCTTCCTCCACGCGCTGCCGGCAAAGCACTACCCGCGCGGACGCGGGCTCGCGCTTCACGCGCCCGGCGTCCGGCGCGAGCACGCCGGCGAGCAGCTCGAGCAGCGTGGTCTTTCCCGCGCCGTTCTCGCCGGTGAGCCCGGTCCAGCCTTCGAAGAAGCTCGAGCTCACGTCTTCGAATACCGGGGCAGCGTTCGAATGCGCGAACGACAGCCCCATGACTTCCACACTTGCCATGCATGCCTCCTGACCAGCGGCAGTTGCCGCCATCTGCGAACGGGGTTCGGGGTCAGGAAGAGCAGGTCATGATGCGCGATGCCCTCGCACCGCAGCCGTAGAGTGCCACGATAGTCGGCGATTGCAAGGGCAGGCGCAGCCGGTCGCCCTACGCGTTGGCAGCTGGCAACGGAGCCTCGGCGGTCACGGCGGTGAGTCGTGGCCAGGGCGTGCCGGACTGGACGGAGACGAACGACGCCATCGTGGGCCACGATCGGGATGGCCTCGTCGACGACCGTGGCTGCTCGACGACCCTGGCTATTGCCTCGTGCCGGCGGGACCAAGTGCGCCCTACTGTAGCGACGGCTACGAGGTCCGCTTCACGGGCTACGACACGCCCAAGGACGGAGCGTGGTTGGCGTTGGCGTGCCGGTGACTCAGAACCACTTCCACGGCCTGACGGTGCGACCCCAGTCGATCTCGTCCGGGTCCAACGTCCAGGTCTCTTTGGCGTAGTCCACCGCGGCCTCCGGGGTGGACGCGATCGCGTCCCCCACGGCCCATCCGGCGGCCGCTATTCCACCCAGAATGCGCGAGCCAGTCTTGTCTTCGACCCAGTGACCGGCGGACATGGCCTGCTCGTGGTCGACATAGTTCTCGTACAGGTTCGTGCCGATCCGAATGCCCACGAGGCCGGAGCCGACCACCGCCGCCGGCGCGCCCAGCACACGACCGTAGCGCAAGAGCGTCGTGGAACGGGCCAGGGCGCCGCCCAGCTCGAGCGCTCCACCCGTGAAGCCGCTGCCGTTGAGCGCTGCGCCGAACCAGTTGCCGTTCTCGATGTCGTCGTGGAAGTCGGACAGCGACTGCCCGAGGCCGCCGATGTTGGTGTAGAGGCCGAAGGCGCGCTTCACCCCGCGATAGGTGGTGCTGTTGCGGAACTTGCCGAGATCACGCTCGCGAGCCACCCCGCCAGCCGGCGTGTCGAGCGGCGCTCCGTCCCGGACTTGTCGCGCCTTGGCCTTCTGCGCCCGCCGACCCGCGCCGGCGGTTGCAGTGCGCAGGGACGCGCGTCGGTAAGTGACGGAGTGCGCCGATCGGACCGCGCGGTTTCCGCGGCGGACCGACAATCTGATCGTTACAAGCGGAAGGGATCCGCGGCAGCTTGGTTGTTGCGCACCTCGACCGCTCCGGCGCGCTTGCCGCCCGGCGCGCTGGGCTTGGGCGCGGACTTCAAACGAGTCTGGGCCTTGCGCAGCACCTCCGCTTGCTTGTCCACGGTGGTGTTGACCTTGGCACGCTCATCTGCGGGTGCGGCCGCGGCGAGCTCGCCCTTGCTCTTCTCGATTTGGTCGAGCTTGCTCTGGAGGCGACGCGACGCGCGATCCAAGTCGCCGTCTTTGATCAGCTGGTTCACCTGGGTGAGGGTGTTGGCGGTGTCGGTGTTGCCGAGGCGCGTGGCCACCAGCGGATCCAGCCGGCTCACCTCGGCGGCGTCCTTCACCAGCGTGAGCCCGAGGTCCCCGCGGGCATGCTCCTGACGACCGTCCGCGGTGGACCAATTGAGGGAAAGCTCGGCCAGCGGACGTTCCCCGGTGGCGCCGCGAGGCAGCTTTACCCGCACCAGCACGGTCTTTTCCTCGTCTTTGGCCAGGGAACCCAGGGGCACGATCAGGCGATCCCCCACCCGGCGCGAAGCGCGATCGATCACCTGCACGGCCTCCACGCCGGGAGCCAGGGCGAGCTCCACCTCGACGTCCTTGGCCACCGTGGATTTGAGCGACGCGAGCTCTTCGTCGAAGGCGCGGGCCACGTCCGAGGCGTTCTCTGCGAAGTGATGCTTGCCGTTGGACTCCAGTGCCAGGGCGGAGAGCACCTGCTCGTTGTAGTCCACGTCCACACCAATGGAGCTGATCGCGCAGTTCATGCCGCGCGCCTGATCCGCCAAGCGCCGGAAGCCGCCCAGATCGCGAATGCCCGCCGTGGCTTCGCCATCCGACAGCAGCAGGATGCGATCCACCATGCCGCTGCGCTGTCGAAGCGCCGCCATGCCGGCGTCGATGCCGCAGGAGATGCAAGTGTCGCCCTGCGCCGTCACCCCCGAGAGCGCGCCATCCGCTCGCGACCGCGACAGTGAATCTATGGTGGTGGGCGGCAGCACCGTGTCGGTTTGCGTGTTGTAGGTGATGACACTGACCACGTCGCCGTCGCGCAGGCGATGGATCATGCCACGTGCCGCTGATAGCGCGTTCTCCAGACGCCGGCCCTTCATGGAGCCGGAGCGATCCAGCACGATGGCGAGATTGAGGGGCGCGGGCGTGGAAGCTGCAACGTCGGAGGCGCGCACGTTGGCGAGCACGAAGGTCTCGCCCGGGCTGTCCGCCAAGAGCTTTGCGTGGCCCACGCGACCTTCGAGGTCGAGGGTTCCGTCTTGCTCGAACTGCGTGAGCGCCGAAGCCGGCGGGTCGTCGACCAGAAGCGGGCTGCTCCCGAGCTCCCCCGTGGGGGCCACCGGCTTGGACCGTGGATTGGTGAGCGACCACACGCTCACGCTCGTCAGCAACATCCCCACCGCCGAAAGCACCGCCACGCTCTTGACCTTCATCCTCGCCTCCGTGAGAGCATTCGTTTTACGCACGAGCCCCCGGATGGATTTGGTCAAGCTGTAAGTGTTGGAAACTGCTTTTATTTTGTTTGTTGGTCCAACGCGGCTCCGGCCCGCAGCGTCGCCGCCGCGGCCCCCGCGTGGCGGGCGCTGACGATCTGGGCGGCGGCTTCGAGGGCCGTGGGGTCGAGCAGCCGGGTGCGCGCGACGAACGCGCCGATGGCGCCCAGGGCGGCGCTGGTGGCGCCGAGCTCCTTGCGCAGCGGCAAGCGTCGCGCGTGCTTTGGGAGCGTCAGGGTGTCGTCGCCGACCACGAGGGCGTCCGGGCGGCTGACGTCGACCTTGGCCAGGCCATCGGAGGAGACCACGAGGATGGCGTCGGGTCGATCCGTGCCGGTGTACAGGATGGGCTCGGGGCTGAGCTTCACCTCGGACACCGAGAAGCCGCTGCCGACGGTCACCGGGTAGTCGTTCTTCTGGATGCAGTGCAAGCCGGAAAGCACCGCCGCCTGCGCCAAGATGGCGGCCGCGCTCTGCACGCGCTCCCCCGCGGTGCCGGCGACGACCACGGCGTAGGGACGATCGAGGGCGTGCGTGAAGGACGTTGCGGGGGTCGGCGCGCCGGGGGTTGCGGACGCGCCGGGGAAGCGCTCGCGGTACAGCGCGTGGTACGGACGGCGATCGTCGCGGCGAATGCGTACCCCGAGCTCGTGACCCTCCGCTTCCGCGCGCTCGCGCAATGCCTTGCCGCTCAGCTTGTTGAGCGGCACGCCGAACCCGGTGCAAAGCTCGAGGATCTCGACCAGGGCGAAACCGTCGTAGGCGATGGCCTCCGCGATCACTTCCGAGAGATCGGCGTCGGTCGCCAATTTTCGCGCGAAGAAGCCCACGTGGCAGCCTTGCAGGAGACGCTCCATGTCGAGCGCCGGGAGCCAGTTGCCGCCACGGGTGGTGGACGTGGAAAAGCCTTCCGGCGTCAGGGCGGAGTGTTGCCCGCCCGTCATGCCGTACAGCATGTTGTTGTGCAAAAGGACGGTGACGTCGACGTTCATCAACGCGGCTTGCGTCAGATGGAGCAGGCCGATGGTGGCGCCGCCGTCGCCAATCATGACGACGTTCTTCAGACGGCCATCGAAGAGGACGCGATCTGCGAGCACCGCGCCGGCGGCGATGGCCGTGCTGCGGCCGTGAATGGTGTGCACGGTGTGTAGCGACGGGAACATCGGATCGACGAGCCCGACGCAGCCGATGTCGCTGGTGAGCGCGACGCGCTCGGGATTGACGTCCAGCGCCGTGAGCGCTTCCGCGAGCTGCTTGACGACCACGCCGTGGCCGCAGCCCCGGCAATAGGGCATCTTGCGGTCGGCCAAGAGCGAGGTCATGACAGCGCCTCCAAGATGGCGTCCGGGCGAATCATGGCGCCCAGGGCGTTCACGCCGCAAAGGGTGACGCCGTCGAGCTCCGCGGCGAGCACGCGGCGATACAGGCCGGACAGGTTCTCTTCCGCGACGACCACTCTTCGAGCGCCGCCCAGGGCGGCGCGGATCTCCTGCGCCGGGATCGGAAACAGCGAGCGCACGCCGACGAAGGTGGCGCGCCGGCCCGCGCGGCGGGCGGACAGCACGGCCTGACGTGCGGCGCGGGCGGTGATGCCGAAGCTCAGCACGGCGACGTCCGCGTCGCCTTCGGCGTCCACGACGAGGTCCGCGATCTCGTGGCGGCGCGCCGTCACTTTCGCCTCCAGGTGGCGCAGCACCTCCAGGGTCTCCGGGTCGTTCTTGCGCAGCAGGCCATCTTTGTTGTGGGCCGAGCCGGTGGTGGTGACCTTCAAGGCTCCGCCCAGGGGCGCGAACGGTGGCACGTCCTCCGGCGCGGTGAAGCTCACCGCGCGGTAACCCTCGGCGTGGGCCGTCGGTCGCTCGGAAACGGCAATCCGCGGCAGCTCGTCGAGGTCCAGCGCCTCGTAGGTCATCGCCACCTCTTTGTCGCTCAGCAGCACCACCGGCGTGCGCAGTCGCTCCGCCCAGTCGAAGGCTCGGAGCGTGAGCTCGTAGCATTCGGCCGCGCTGGACGGCGCCAGCACCGGCACCGTGTAGCCGCCCGAGGTCGCCATCTCGGTGAGCAGCACGTCGCCCTGTGCCCCCTGCGTCGCGCCGCCCGTGCTCGGCCCCAAGCGCTGGACCACCGCGACCACGAGCGGCGTCTCCGTCATCAGCGCGTACTGAAACGCCTCGATCATGAGGGCCCACCCGGGACCGCTGGTGGCGGTCATCGCGCGGGCGCCCCGCTGCGCCGCACCAATGGCGTAACAGATGGCACTGATCTCGTCCGGGGCGCCCACGGCGAGGTCCCCCGACGTCTGCAACCGTTCCGTCATCTCGCGGTAGATCTCGGACGCCGGCGTGATCGGATATCCGCTGAAGAAACGGCAGCCCGCGCGCACCGCCGCTTCCGCGACCATCTGGTTCCCCGAGTACAGGCGCTTCATCGCACCCACTGTCCCACTACCCGGCGGCGTGAAAACCCGGCACGCGCTCCGCCATGACTCCCGTCACGGCGCCGGCCTACAGACTGCCGATCCCGATGATCTTCGGCTGCTGGATCGTCGCGTGCCCCTTGGGCCACAGGATGGACACCGGCGCGGGGGGACCGGGTACCCCGGGCTTCTTGGCGATCCAGATCTTGTAGACGTCTCCGCGGATCAAGGTCGCGCCGAAGCCGCTGGTCGTGTCCAGCTGCTTCGTGACTCGCGTGACCCGCAGCGGATGGGCGTAGGACTTGATGCTGGCGAAGTCTCGCTCGAGAGTGAATCGCTGGACGCTCGGCGCCAAGGCCGTTCCGTCCTCGTTCACGAGCTTCCCGCCTGCGATGCGCAAGAATCGTTTTGCGCATTCCTCCAGGTTCGGGCTCTCACGCAGCACTGCGGCGTACTGCTCCAGCACCAGGCGCACCGGCTTGGGTAGATCGATCACGGCAGCGCTCGGCAGGTCCTCGTGTTCTTGGCGGGGAGCGGTCGCCGTGGCCACTTCCGGCGTGGAAGGCGCCGGAGCTTCGCTGCGGCAGACGAACGTTCCCGTCAGCGCGTCCGCTTGGCGATCGTAGGCGAGGCCCGTGTCGATGATCCGCACGCCAGTGGGCGTGGGCTCTGCGCAGACGACCGCGTAGTCCACCAGCGCGTCGCCCGTCTTCGGGTCGAGGGCCAGCCGGCCCCGCGCGCCCCGGAGGTCGACGTTCTTGCCGGCCTTCAACGCCGCAAAGCCTTTGATCAGGTCGATGGGGCCGACGTCCACGGGCTCTCCCGTGGGCGAAAAGCGGGGGATGCCGCGCGCCAGGGAGCCCTCGGTCCGCGCGGCCGCTGCGCCGTAAGCCGCGAGGTACACGGCGTCGTAGAGCGCCGCATCCGTCGGCGACGGAGCGTCGTGAAACGCGGCGTCGTAGCGCCGCGTGAATGCCGCAGTCACGGCAGCGGTGCTGGGCGCGAGGCCCACGAGGCGATCGGCGAGCGAAGGATGGCGCCGGATCAGGTCCGCCAGCGCCCCCTTGGCATCGAGGGACGCGCCCACGACGTAGAACGGCCGGTGCTTCGCTTTCGCATCCCAGCGATCTTCGAGCGGGGCGACGACCCGTGCCAGCGTGGCGTCGTCGGCATTTGGTATGACGACGATGTGGGGCCGATGGTCGACGAGCTTGGCGATCGCCGCCTCGTCACCGTTGCCCTCGGCACCTGCCGCCGGAAGGGTGACCTTCTGAAAGCCGTCGCGGGCGTCGAAACCGAGCGCTGCCGCCGTCAGCGCCGGGGCGTCGGATTCCTGGGGCACGCACAGGCTCACCTCCAGGGCCTGGCCGCGGAGCTTGGGTTGGAGCTTCGGTTCGGCGAAGTCGGTGACCAGCTTCCGCATGGCACGCGTCCGCGCGTCGTCGTCGGAGCTCTGCCACACCCGTCGCGGCGTACCGACCGGGGTCGCGGACACGCCTGCGTTCATCGCCGCCACGACCAGCACGTCGTTCTCGGCGAGGGGACCGTGCGCGAGACCGAGGGCGCTCTCTCGCGACCCGAACCCGATGATCACCGGCACCCGGAGGGTCTCCATCAGGTGCCGTGCCGCCGCCTTGGGGTCTTCGGCGTCGTTGCATGCCACCACCGCGAGCGGACGTTTGCCGGTGCCGGACGGAACGCCTCCGGCAACCTTCGTGATCTCGCGCACGGCGAGGGAGACGGCGCGGTCGTTCCCCGGGAACATCGTGCCGATCCAGAACGTGTCGTCGCGTCGGAGGACGTCCGGCGTCGCTTCCACGCTGCACTGCGGTGAAGCCAGGGCGACGCACGCGCCGTCCGATCGGCAGCGTGCCGCTGCTCCCAGGCGGTCACTGCAGCCCTTTGCCGTCTCGCACTTTGGTGGCGCCGCCGACGCCACGGGTCGCGGCTCGCTGCGTTGGCGTAGCGCCAAGGCAGACCCAGCGCCCACGAGCGCCACCGCTGCAATGGCGACCAGCCAGGTGCCGCGTCGTTTCGGCGCGCTGCTCACTTCCCCGGCGTCGGCCGCTGGAGCCTTGCGTTCGTGGTCCGCTAGGGGACGCAGCTCGGCTTTCGAGAGTGGCTTCGGCGTGGCCAGCGGTTCGAGCTCGGCAGCCAGCTCGCGGGCGCTGCCGATGCGCTCGTCGCGGTCGCGCCGAAGTCCGGCGTGCACGGTCCGCGCGAGCTCGGCGCTCACCCAAGGCGCGACGTCCCGAATCGGGGTCACGTCCTTGGTGTACAGAGCCACCAGGATCTCCCCGAAGTCCTTGCTGTCGGCCCAAGGCTTCTGGCCGCACAGCGCCGCATGGAGCGAAAGCGCCATGCTCCATAGATCGCTGCGAGCATCCACGGCCTTGGGGTTTTGGACCTGCTCCGGCGACATGTACGCCGGGGTGCCGACCAGCCCTCCGGTTTGCGTCAGCGCCGTGGCTTCGTTCCCCAGCGCCAGATCTTGCTTCACCACGCCGAAGTCGCACAGCTTCACGGTGATGGTGTCGTCGGCGTTCTGGTGAAGGAAGATGTTGCTGGGTTTGATGTCGCGATGCACCAAGCCCAGGTCATGGGCCGCGGCCAAGCCCATGCACGCATCCGCGATGATACGCGCCGCAACGGCGGGCGGCAGTGGTCCGGTCTCTGCCAAGGTCGACCCGAGGTCGCGACCCGAGAGCAGCTCCATGACCATGAAGGGCGGATCGTGCGCCGTGTCGACGGCGAACACGCGCGTCACGTTCTCGCTGTCGATGCGCATGGCACTCCGCGCTTCCCGCGCGAAGCGACTCACCAGCTCTTTGCTGAGCGCTTCGGGGCGCATCACCTTCAGAGCGACCGGAGCTCCGTCCGCGCCGCGAGACTCGAACACGGAGCCCATGCCACCGGAGCCCAGCAACGAGAGCAGCGTGTAGTCGCCGACCTGGTCGCCCACCGCCACGTTGCCTGCCGTAGGACGTGAAGGTCCCGTGCGCACGGTGTCGGCACTCTCGCGCTGCTCGTCTGCCTTCGCCATCCTCGTTCGCCACCAACGCGCCGTGCTCCGCCAGCGTACCGCCGGCGCCGATGGCGAGCAATGCGTGCATCGATGGAGAATCCCCGACGGGCTCGCCGCGCCCAGGGCAATCGTCTGATTTGGATTGTCGTGACGCCGCGGAAACCGCGCGACGACGACGCGCACTTCCGACCGTGCAACGTCGTGACCTCGACGCGCACGGCGCCGCGAGGTTCCGCGCCGCCCCGACAAACCGATCCAGCGACCAGTTCGGTCGCAAGCGGGGAGGTGGTCCGCGTCAAGTGAATGATGCGTATCATGCTCGACGAGCATCGAGCGGCAGTCTGCGATTGTGGCGTCGGCGCTTCGTGTTCCATACTCTCCGGGAAAGCGGGTGGGATACAGAATGGCAAAACGAAGCGTCGAGCTCGTGCTCCTTGCCTCTCTTGTTGCGGGTTGTGGTGGTGGTGACGAGGCGGGAGCGAGTCACGCACCACTGGGACCTCCCGGCGGCATGGTGGACGTGGACGCCAGCACGCTCGCAGCCGGCGCAAGTGGCGGTGCGGGGAACGGTGGTGGCGGCTTTGGTGGTGGCGGCGCCGTGGCTGGATCCGGTATTGGCGGATCCGGCACTGGCGGAGTGGGCGCGGCGGGTGCGAGCGGAGCGTCCGGAACCGGCGGCGGCCAGCCCTATTGCACGGGCGCGGCCACGCCTTGCGGCCAACTGGTTGCCGGCCAGTGTCCGACGGCTCAGGGATGCAAGGTCAAAGGCACTTGTGTCGGCAGCGCCAACTTCTGCTCGAGCCTGCATTCGTCCTACAGCTGCATCTCGCAGCAGGGCTGCGTGTGGAGCTCGTACAACCAGAAGTGCAGCGGCTTTGCCTGGTCGTGCGATCTGTTCTCGTCGTCCACGACCTGCATCAATCAGCTGTACTGTGCCTGGGACCTGGGCTGCGAGGGCACGGCCACCCCCTGCACGGAATTGAGTGAGGCCACGTGCGAGCTGCAACCCGGTTGCCAACTGGTCTACCCATGAGAACCCACGCGCTGGCGGTCCTTTCCCGCGTTCTCGTCGTCTTGGCACTGTTCACGCTGGGGTGTTCGTCGTCGGACCCGCCCACCGAGAACTACCAACCAGGCCCGGGGCAGTTCGGCGAGCCGTGTCAGAAGACGGAGGACTGCGCTTCGGGCGTGTGCGTGAACCTCGGCAACGGACGCGGCGTGTGCTCTCACGCATGCAGTGCGGACGTGGCATGCCCGAGCTCCACCAACTGGGGCTGCCTGAAGGCAGACAACGTCGACGCAATGGTCTGCACCTGCGCTCCCGATTCCGATTCAGAGGTTTGTGGAGACGGCGCGGACAACGACTGTGACGGCTTGGTCGACAATTGCCAGCTGTGTAACGGCAAAGCGATCCCCGAAAACGATCCGGCCAATTGCGGCGAGTGCGGCAACGCCTGCCGGCCGGATCAAATATGCTCCCTGAAAAGCTGCAAGTGCCCCCCAAACGCGGGGTTCGAGTGTGGTGGCAGTTGCGTGGATCTGGATACGGACGGGCAAAACTGCGGCGCTTGCGGCACGGCCTGTCCGGCCGGTCAGACGTGCGAGAAGGGCGCCTGCGTGTGCTCCGACGCCGTGGCGCCGGACTATTGCGACGGTGCCGGGTGCATCGACCTTCAATCCAACGACTCCAACTGTGGTGCCTGCGGTGTCACGTGCCCCTCCGGCACGCACTGCACGGAGGGCGCGTGCGAGTGCGGCGACGCCTTCAAACCGGACTACTGCAGCCCCGCCGGTTGCGTGAACCTGCAAGCGGACCACGCGAACTGCGGCAGCTGCGGCAATGGCTGCAACGCGGACGAGATCTGCAGCAACGGCGCGTGTCAGTGCTACGCCACGGGGTACATCACGTGCGGTGGAAAGTGCGTGAACCCAAATGCAGATCCGGCGAACTGCGGGTCTTGCGGCGCCACCTGCATGGCGGGTCAGAACTGCTCCAACGGCAGCTGCAGCTGCCCTTGGACCAAGCCGGACGCCTGCAGCACGGGCTGCACCACGATCGCGACGGACCCGGACAACTGCGGCGCCTGCGGCAACAAGTGCCCCTCCAATCTCACCTGTGTGGCGGGTGCCTGCTCCTGCGACAAGGACAAGGTCCAGTGCGACAGCGCCTGCGTCAGCTTGCAGTCGGATTCGAACAACTGTGGTGCCTGCGGCAACGTGTGCCCGTCGAATCAATACTGCCTGGTCGGTGCCTGCAAATGCTCGACCTTTGGGCTCACTCCGTGCGGCGCGCAGTGTGTGGACTCCTCGACCGATACCCAGAACTGCGGAAGCTGCGGCAACGTGTGCCCGGGCACCCAGCTCTGCAGCGGCGGTACGTGCAAGTGCCCCACCGGGCAAACCTGGTGCACGGCGTCCGGCGCTTGCGTGGACTTGAAGACGGACGCGCAGAACTGCGGCAGTTGTGCCAACGCCTGCAACCCGGGAGAAGCGTGTAGCAACGGTTACTGCGCTTGTCCCACGTCGGGGGAGAAGTGGTGCGCTTCCACGGGCGTGTGCACGGACATCTCCAACAACTCCAGCCACTGTGGTGCGTGCGACAAGGCGTGCCCTGCCGGGACGCAGTGTCAGAGCTACACCTGCAAGTGCCTGACGGCCGGACAGACCCTGTGCGGCGGCACGGATTGCTACGATCTGCAGAACGATCCCGCTCACTGCGGGTCTTGCAGCAACGCGTGCTCGGGCAATCAGGTGTGTACGGCGGGCAAGTGCGGCTGCCCGGCGCCCATCGTGGGCGCGCCACTGCGGCTCACGACGACTCCAACGGATGCTGCGCGGCCAGCCGCCGCATGGAGCGGCACCCACGTGGGCGTGGTCTACATCGAGAATCCGGCTGGCTCATCACAATGGGGTGACTTGTACTTTGCCCTGCTGAACCCGGACGGGACTCGCGCGAAGAGTCCCGACATCGCGCTCACGACGACGCAATCGGTCCGCGAACAACCCAGCATCGTGTGGACCGGGACGGAGTTCGGGGTGGCGTATCGACGGTCCACCTCCGCGATGTTCCAGCGGTTGGACGCGAACGGAACGCTGCTGGGCGCACCAGCCGACATCAACCTGGCTACGCCAGGGCCGATCTTGCCTTACATCTCGCCACTGGGACTGGCGTGGTCCCCGACATATGGTGGCTACGCGCTGTGCAGCCTCGGCTCGAGTGAAGTGGGGTTTCAGCGGATCGGCGCAACCGGCACGGCACCAGAGGCCGTCAATCACATCAACATCTTGGGCGCGCTGTTCGATGGTAACTGCAAGCTCGCAGTCTCTCCCGTGGGCGAGTGGGGGATCCTCGTGGGCGGCGGTGGCGGGTATGATTTCAAGTTCGTGCCCGTCAATCCCGACGGATCGAAGACCAAGCCCACGACGACCCTCCAAGTGTACACATATGCGACCGAAGTCTCCTTGGTGTACGACGGCGCCGCGTGGCTCTCGGCTTGGCGTTACGAAGGTAGCGGGATCCGCGTGAACCGAGGCGAGACGCTCAACAGCCCATTCACGGCAGTTCCCTTCACCTCCAAGGGCGGCGACCACTACAACGTGAGCACGACGCTTTCTGGCACCGGAGCCGTGGAGCTCGTGTGGACCCAGCCAAACGACATTCGACTGCGTCGTTTCCTCGTGCCCACCTCGTCCACGAGCTTTCTCACGGCTTTGGGCGGAGAGGTTTCGATCCTCGCCACCCCGAACGCCATCGACATGACGGCGGTGCACACGGGGTCGGGATCGATGCTCACGCTGTGGGCCGACAATCGCTGGGGTGCGACGGAGCTGTACGCGGCACCGGTCGACTTCTCGAGTTGCCCCTGACGCGGTTCGGGGCGCGAGCTTCCGCGGCGAACCGGCATGAAAACGGCCAACTCGCGTCCTCCCAGGCCCAGCCCATGGGCGTGGCGACCGACGGCGTGAACGTCTACTGGGTCAATCGCAATGACGGAACGGTGAAGCGCTGCTCAGTTGGGGTCTGCAAGCCTCAGACCCTGGCCACCGGGCAGGGCTACCCGTGGGGCATCACCATCGACGACACCAGCATTTATTGGACCAACCGCAGCAGTGGCACGATCATGAAGATGGTCGTGAAGTAGCGACCACTTCTGTCGCAAGTGGCTTCGTTGCGCTTGTCAAGTGGCGTGACGAGCGTCATGCCCCGCGCAATCCGCTTCTCCCGCGTTGCTGCATGGGCGATACTCTGCACACCAAGCGGGCGGGTACATCATGCGAGAGAGCAGGTTTGCGGGGCGGGCGCTTCAGGCCCTGTTGCTGGCGTTGGCGATGTTCTTGGGAGGTTGCAGCTCCGGGGACGACAACGCTTCGGGATACGTCCCGGGTAGCGGGCAGTTTGGCGAGCCGTGTCAGGAGAGCGAGGACTGCGCGTCCGGCCTCTGCGTGCGCGTGGATGCGAGCCACGGCATCTGCACCCACGGCTGCACCGGGGACGTGAGCTGTCCGACCTCGCCGAACTGGGGCTGTCTGCAAGGCGCCAACTACAACGCGCCGGTGTGTGCCTGTGCTCCTACGGCAGCATCCGAGGTTTGTGGGGACGGCGCGGACAACGACTGCAACGGCCTCATCGACGACTGCCAGTTCTGCAACGGCAAGCCCGTCCCAGCGAACGATCCGCAGAACTGCGGCAGCTGCGGCAATGCGTGCCAAACCGGGCAGATCTGTTCGCAGGGCACCTGCAAGTGCCCGCCGGACGCACCCTTTCAGTGCAACGGCGTGTGCGTGGATCTGGACACCAATCCGGGCCACTGCGGCAGTTGCGGCACGGTATGCCCATCCGGCCAGAGCTGCGACAACGGCGTTTGCTCCTGCGGGGAAGGGGACGCGCAGGACTACTGCCCGGGCGTGGGCTGCGTGGACCTACAGAGCAGCGACGAGAGTTGCGGCACCTGTGGCAACAAGTGCCCCTACGCCACGGTTTGCTTCAAAGGCGAGTGCAAGTGCTACGACACCAGCAAGCCCGATTACTGCTCCACGGGCTGCGTGAACCTGCAGTCCGACAAGGGCAACTGTGGCGCTTGCGGTAACAGCTGCCCCGTGGGCCAGCTGTGCGTGGACGGCAGCTGTGAGTGCAGCCTCACGGGCTACCTTGCCTGTAACGGCACCTGCATCAACCCCAAGGCGGACGCGAACAACTGTGGCAGCTGCGGCAACGCTTGCGCCACGGGTCAGGGCTGCGTCGCCGGCAACTGCACGTGTCCGACGCTGACGCCGAATCTGTGCAACGGCGCCTGCACGAACACGTCCACGGACAAATCCAATTGCGGGGCCTGCGGCACCGTATGTGGTGTGGGATTGTACTGCCTGAACGGCAAGTGCTCGTGTCCGTACACCACGCAGACGTCGTGCAACGGGTCCTGTGTGTATCTGAGCACGGACGAGAACAACTGTGGCTCGTGCGGCAACGTGTGCCCTGCTGGGAAGTATTGCCTCAGCGGCACGTGCTCGTGCTCGAGTGGATACACGGATTGCGGGAACGGCTGCGTCAACACCTCCACGGATGCCAACAACTGTGGCTCGTGCGGCAACGTGTGCCCCGGGAGTCAGACGTGCAGCGGGGGAACGTGCAAGTGCCCCACGGGTCAGGGTTTCTGCGTCGCGACCAACCAATGCAAGACGTTGTCCAGCGATCCGGACAACTGCGGCTCCTGCGGAAACGTCTGCAACTCCGGAGAGAGCTGCGTCAGCGGCGTGTGCAAGTGTCCGACAACGGGGCAAAAGTGGTGCGCGTCCACCGGTACTTGTACCGACACGTTGGCCAATGCCAGCCATTGCGGCGCCTGCGACAACGCCTGCAACCCCGGCGAAATCTGCCAGAACAGCACCTGCAAGTGTGCGAACTACGGCGAGAAGTGGTGCGCGTCCACCGGCACCTGCACCGACACGATCATGAATTCCAGCCACTGCGGGGCGTGTGACAACGCCTGCCCCGCCGGCACTTCGTGCTCGAACTACTCCTGCAAGTGCACCACCGCGGGCCAGACCTTGTGCGGGTCCCAGTGCTTCGATCTGCAGATGGATCCCGCCCACTGCGGAAGCTGCAACATCGCCTGCAGCTCGAAGCAGATCTGTAGCGCCGGCAAGTGCACCTGTGATGCGCCCATCGTGGGAGCAGCAACGCGCTTGACCAACACCGTCACGGACACCGTCATGCCGGCGACGGCGTGGTCCGGTTCCCACGTTGGCGTCGTGTATCAGGAGAACCCTGCCGGCTTCTCCACACAGCCGGCAGATCTGTACTTCGCGCTGCTCAACGCGGACGGCACCCGCGCCAAGACACCAGACGTGGCGCTCACCACGGGGGGCGGCGTGCTGAGTTCTCCGAGCATCGTGTGGACCGGCTCCGAGTTTGGCGTGGTGTGGACCGTGAGCGGCTCGGTGATGTTCCGCAGGATAGGCGCGGACGGCACGCCCGTCGCTGCCGCCGAGAACATCACCACGAACACCGCCGGGACCAAGCTGCCCTACAACGGCACGCCGTCCATCGCTTGGTCGTCGACCTACGGTGGCTACGCCTTGAGCAACCAGGGTTCCAACACCGTCTACTTCCAGCGCATCGGGGCCACCGGTGCCACGCCGGATCCGGTGAACGCGATCACGGCCAGTTGCTCCAGCAGCGGCAAGCCCGCCATGGCCGTGTCGCCCAGCGGAGAGTGGGGCATCCTGGTCGGCGGCTACGGCTACGGTGTGTATCTGATCCTGGTGAATCCCGACGGCTCCAAGACCAAGCCGAACGTGACCATGGATTCCAGCTCCAGTGGGCAGGTGACGGCGCTCTTGTACGACGGAACCACCTGGGTCTCCGCGTGGCACTTCAGCTACAACGGTCTGCGCTTGAATCGCGGCGAGACGGCCAGCCCGAACCTGGTCGTGACCCTGTCTTCCAGCTTGCACCCGCAGATGGCGATCACGCAGTCGAATCCCAACGTGATCAACCTGATCTGGACGCAGCCGAACGACATCCGCATGCGGCGGTTCTTGACGTCGTCCGTAAGCAGCGGCTTCTTGCCGATGGGCAACGAGTTCTCGATCCTGAGCACGCAGAACGCCCTGGAGGTCTCGGCCGTTCAAGCCGGACCGACGGACTTGCTCGTCACCTGGTCCGACACCCGCTGGGGTGCGCCGGAGCTGTACACCTCGGCGCTGAGCCTGGCAGACTGCCCGTGAGGCTCAGCGCTGCGCCATGAGGGACTGCCCGCTGCGGGCGACGAACACCACGCTGTTCTGCCCCTCTCGGTGTACCAACACATAGCTTTCGGAGAACGGATTGGCCGCCGCGATGTTCTCGCGGAAGCGTTCCACCGCCGTGTCGTCGGCATGACTGAAGGTCATGCGGCACAGCGTGGTGCCGCAGCGCACGTCCTTCAGCTGGGAGCCATCGATGTGAACGGCGCCCTCAAGCTTTCGCTCCGCGGAAAGGGACCAGCTCGGATCCGTGCCTTGGGTCTCGAGATCCTCCGTGGCCTGCTCCACGGGATCCACCTCGCTCCGCTCGTTGGTCGTGGCCGGCGCGGCCTCCGCTTCGGCCGTCGTCGTCGGCGTGCTCACCTGACGCACGATCTCTCGGGTGAAGCTCGGTCGCCGGCTCACTTCGGCGAGGGACTCCCGCACGTGGGCGAGCTCCGCCTCCGTGCGCTCGAGGCGCTCGGTCAAGGCCGTGTCCGCGGGTTTCGGCCTTTGCACCAACACCGCAGCGGTCACCGCCGCCAGGGCTCCCGTCGCGATCCACAAGACATCCCACCGCATGGCTCAGTCCAGCACCGTGAAGCCGCGCACCTCGGCCGCGCCGCTGGCCGTCTTGGCGGGCAGCGTGCAGAACACGTGGAGCACGCCATCGGAGAGCCCCTCGAACACGTTCAGGCTCATGCTCAGCTGGGTTGCACCCACGGCGCTGGTGCTGGCGAACGCCGAGAAGAAGTCAGGGCTGCTGGGCAACGCGGTGAGCTTCTCCACGAAGGCGGTGCAGCTGATGTTGCTGCCGTTTCCCGTGAGGTTCACGTACACGTGGAGGGGGTCGCCGTAGCTCCGGTCCACCATGAAGGGAACAGGACAGTCCATCTGCAATTGCTGGGTGGTGTGCTCGTTCTGGATGCGGCCGAAGTTGGTGTAGTTCGCCGAACCCAGGCCGGCGCGAGGCTGACACACGCTGCCGGCGGCTTCCGTCAGGTAGATCGATGGATCCGTGGCGTGGGCCTCCGGAGCCGTGACCAGGAATCCGAACAGACCGAGGGGCCAGATGAACTTCAGGCTTTTCATGTTTCCTCCACGTGAAGACCTCACGTAGAGGGTATTGGCCGCGACGCTCCGAAATCTGACGCGTCAGCTGATGCCCATGGCGCGGAGAAGCTCGCGGGCGGCCTGCGGCGAGAGGGATCCGTCGGCCACCCGTGCCAAGATCTTCTGCAGCTCCGCGTCCGTGGGAGCGCCCGCGCTGCGATACGGATCGACGGCGGGGGCCGGCGCTTGTTCTCGGGCGACGGGTACGGGTTCGACCACACCGCGAAAGGTCTCGTTCGAGGGGCTCACCCGGATCGCGCCCAGATCCGCTTCCAAGAACAGGGAAGCGTCGGCGTCCGCCAGAGACGGGAAGTCGACTCGAGCCGATCCGAGGGACGTCTTGGCGTCGATGTGCACCGGCATGCCCCGGGCCAGGGCGACGCGAATGGCGCCCATGCTGGTTCGAATCGTGTGGCGCCCCGCGGCCAAGAACGCGATGTCCAGTCGCACCGCCCCGGCGCTGGTGGAGACGTCCACGGTTCCGCCGATGCCCGTACCGTCGATGCGCCCCGCCTGCGTCTCGAGACGCAGGCGCCCCGTCACGTCGTCCAGCGTCACGCGTCCGGCGTGTGCTTCCACCGAGAGGTCACAGCCCCACAAGTGTTCCACGTGGACGCGTCCAGCGTTGGAGAGGATCCGAAGCTGACCGTCCCGCGGGACATGTAGCCGTAACTTCCCGTGGCGGTCCTCCTTCCAGCGTTGCTCCCAGAAAGAAGCGTCCCAGAAGCGGCCATCCCACCAAGGACGAAAGATACTCTGCTCCTTGGTGCCATTTTGCCCTGGATGGGCGAGACGTACTCGCGTGGTGCCACCGCCTCCGGACACGTCCACCGAGCTGCACATCTCGCCGAGCACCTCCACGAACGGCTGTTGGCCGGCCTCCACGGGCACGACGTGGACGTGCACGAAATCGGCGTCGAGCTCCAGCCGCGGATGCTCGTCGAGAGGAAGAGGTGTGATCCTGGACATGTTCATCTCCGTTCGCCCTTGAGGCGCTTGGCGGCTTCTTCTGGAGTCAGGTCCCCGCGAGCGAGGGACTCCAGAACTTCGTCGATGTGCGAGCCGCGCGGATCGATGGGCGCGCCGAGGGCTTGCACGACTTGGTCGAGACGCGACACCACCGTCGGGTAGGAGATGCCCAAGCGTTGCTCGACGTCTTTGATCTTGCCGCGGCACTCGAGGAACACCTCCACGAAGCTCTGCTGCTCGCGGCTCAGGCGACCGAGGCGTCCAGCGGTGAAGTCCCCTTCCAAGGCGGTGCCGCAGGAAGTGCACCCGAGCCGCGCGATGGTCAGGGCGCCCGAGCACACGGGACAGGTGGTGGGAGCTAGCCTCGAAGCCATGTTCACGAAAATTAATATTCACATTGAGAAAATCAAGCCTATCCTTGAAACATAGTTCCAGAAGTGAATGAGTTCACATTCATATGAGCAAAAGGTAATATGAAAACATGAACGCCTTCGAGCTCCTCGCCGATCCCACCCGTCGTCGCATGATGGACGAGCTGCGCCACGGCGAACGCTCCGTGACCGAGCTCGTGGAGCGGCTGGGCATGAAGCAGCCCACGGTGTCGAAGCAGCTCAAGGTGCTGCGCGACGCGGGGCTGGCGAAGGTGCGCGTGGATGCGAAGCGGCGCTTGTACCAGTTGGACACGACTCCCCTTCGCGAAGTGGACGATTGGCTCACGCCGTACCGCAAGCTCTGGAGCGACCGACTGGACGCTCTCGCGGATCACCTCACGAGGACGAGCGACTGATGGAAGCAATGCTGAGCAGGGCGGATGGACGTTGGGTGCTGCGCTTCGAGCGTGTGCTGCCGCATGGCTGCGAGAAGGTCTGGCGTGCGCTCACGGATCCGAGCGAGCTGTCGCACTGGTTCCCCGCGAACGTGGAGGGTGCGCGCCGGACCGGCGCCGTGCTCCGCTTCCTGGATCGCGACGGCGGCGACACGACCCATGGCCACGTCACGGCCCTGCGGTCGAAGGAAGTGTTCGAGTACACTTGGGTCGACGCGCTCTTGCGCTGGGAGCTCGGCCCAGAAGGCGAAGGCTGCCGGCTGGTGTTCACGCATTCCTTCTACGACTCGGCCACGGCCGCCCGGGACGCCGCCGGCTGGGAGTCGAGCCTCGATCGCCTCGGGCGTTGGCTGCTCGGCGCTCCCGTCGCGTTCGACCCCGCGCGCTGGGAAAACGCGTTCGAGCGCTACGTGAACGCGCTCACGCTGATGGCCGGGCCGCAGCAAGGCGCCTGATCAGCGCGCCGCGTCGATCAGCTCGAGCACCGAGCGTACCGCTGCCTGGTGCGCTTCGGGTTGATGCGCCGGGCTGTCGCGCTGTGAAAAGCCGTGGGTGGCGCCGGGGTGGAGCGTGATGAGAACGTCGCTCCGCCCTGCGAAGGCGCCGGCCACTTTCTCGCGCACCTCCGGCGGCGCCACCGGATCCTGATCGCCGAAGTGAATTCGCATCGGACACTTCATGTCCTGCGCGCGATCGAGGAAGCCGTCCAGACGACTTCCGTGCCACGTGGCCACCGCGTTCAGCTTGCCATCCGCGGCGGCCAAGAAGCAGAACGGACCTCCGAAGCAGATGCCCACGCCGATGACGTGACCATTCACTTCGGGCTCTGCGCGCAGCCAGTCGATGACGCTCAGGAAATCTTGGTATGCGCGAGCGCGATCCATCTTCTGCACGCGCTCCATTCCCCGCGCCATGTCGGAGTATGGGACCACGCCGGGGTCCACGCGCCAGAATGGGTCGAAGCTGGCGGCGAAGGCGCCGTGCTCCGCGAAGCCTTCGAGCTCCGCGCGCAGGTCGCTGCCGATGCCGAAGATGGACGGCACGACGACCACCGCCGGGCCTGCCTTCGCGGGCTTTGCCAGGACGACCGGCACCTCGCCGCCCTCTACCGTTACAGCCGTGTCTTCCGTCATCACCACAACGTACAGGTTGTCGGAACGGCGCGGAACCTCGCGGTACGGCTGCACTTGGCAGGGGAAAACGCGACGGACATGCCGCGGGCTTCCGCGGGGGACCAACAAACCCTAGAACAACTGTATGGGCGAACGGATGACGATTCAGCTCGCGGACGGCCCGGCCCCCGCGTACTTCGCGACCCCCAAGACGGACGGACCGCACCCGGCGGTGCTGTTCTACATGGATGCACTCGGCCTGCGGCAAACGCTGACGCAGATGGCGGATCGCTTGGCGGAGAGCGGCTACGTCGTGCTGCTGCCGGAGCTGTACTACCGTGCGGGCGAGTACGCGCCGTTCGAGGGCAAGAAGGTGTTCGCCAAGGTGGAGGGCGAGTTCGAGCGCGTGATGGGCATGGTGAAGGCGCTGCAGATGGACGGCGTGATGGGCGACACCGAGCGCATGCTGGAAGATCTCGCCCTGCGGCCGGAAGTGAAACCCGGACCCGTGGGCACCGTGGGCTACTGCATGGGCGGCGGGTTCGCGCTGGCGGCGGGGTGCCATTTCCCGGATCGGATCGGAGCGGTGATGTCCTTCCATGGCGGCGGCTTCGTCACGGAAGCCGAGAGCCCGGACGTGATCGGCGAGAAGATGCACGCGGCGGTGTACCTCGGCGTCGCGGAGACCGACGGTCGCCACGACGCCGCCGTGAGCGAGCGCCTGGAAGCGGCGCTCACTCGTGCCGACGTCCCGCACCAGATCGAGGTGTATGCGGGAGCGGCGCACGGCTTCGCGGTGCCGGATTTGCCCGTGTTCGACGCCAAGGCGTCGGAGCAGCACTGGCAACGCATGCTCGCGTGGTTCGGCGAGCACCTTTAGTGGCCAATCGCATCACCTATCGTCAGCGTCCGGAGCTCGAGGCGGTGCAGATGAGCAATGGGCTCACGTCCGTGTTCATCGCGGTGTTGTCGCTGGCCGCGTCGTCGCTCGCAAAGAGCGACCGGCAGCGCGAGCTCGCAGTTTGGCTCGCGGGTCACGACCAAGGGGTGTTCGGCATCGGCATGGTCGGCTTCGACATCGCCGATCTTCCGTGGCACAGCAGTGCTGATCGTGACTTCCTACTGGCCGCGGTAAGAGCCGCCAAGGCGAAGACCGGGTGGGAGCGAATGGACTATGTGCCGCGCGAAGATTGGGTTTTCGATCGCCTGGACCACTTCCGGGAACTGATCCTCGCCTTCGACTTGTCCCATGCGTCGCGCGACGCCGAGTCGAGCTGGAATGATGCTCGACCCGCGTCGTTCGAAGCGTGCTCCAAGCACGACGTCTACCTTCACTCCGGTGGCTGTGTCGTTTGCAACGATCGTTAGCTCGCCCACTCGTGGCGCGCGCCCTCGTGCAGCGCGGCGTAGACGCGATCGCGCAATAAGTTCGCTTGCGCGTGAGTGAGCGTGCGCGTCGGATGGCGTAGCACCACCGAGAGCAGCACGTTCTTCTGCCCCGGGGCGGCGCCCATGCGCGATCGCGCCGCCGGAGGCAGGGCGTCGTACGGCGTATCGGAGCGGATCGCGATCTCTTCCACGGACTCGGCGTCGGGACCCAGCGCTTGCCGCACGCGATCACCGAGCTCCTCCGCGGTCGCGTCGGCGGCGACCATCAGCGACAAATCACGACGCACGGGCGGCAGCCGGGACACCGCGCGATAGGGCGAAAGATCCTGCATCTGGGACGCGACGCGAGGGTCGTTCGAGCGCAGCAGGCGGATGTCCGGCACGCCCTTTCGCAACATGAGCACTCGATCCAAGCCGATGCCCATGGCGAGGCCGCTCACGTCCTTGGAGTGGCCGGCGGCCGACAAGAGCTCCGGGTGACAAAGGCCGCACTCACCGATCTCGATGGGTACGCCCTCCGCCAGCACGTCGATCTGAAGGCCGTGCGTGGTGTACGGATGCACCGCGGGACGAACCTGGTGCGCCCAACCCGGCAGCACTGCGCGCACCACGTGGGCGATCATCTCGCGTAGATCTTCTTGCTGCAGCGTAGCGCCGCGGCGCACCCGCCACAGATCCAGCTGGTGCGGCTCCCCGGAATGCAGCCGATCGATCTGGTCCCGGCGATACACGATGCCCGGACAGGCGAGCAGCACGTCGCCGAGCTGGGTTTGATCCAGAGACGCGAGCAGCGGTGGGATCATGGCCGAGGTTTGCGTGCGCAGCACCAGCCGTTCACTCACGTAGCGGGTGTAGCGCGCGTCGCGCGCGACGCCGTCGGCGGGGTAGCGCAAGCGGTCGTAGTTGTCCTCCACCGGCACCACGGGGTTGTCCCTGCGGAGCAGTGGCGACGCGCCCCAAGCGGCTGAGAGAGCGGACACGACGTCGCTCACCAAGAGCTGCATCGCGTGGGCGTCCTGCGCAGGATCGGTGAGATCGCGCACGCGGACGGCGTGCCGGTAGGCATCGAGACTCAGGAGATGTGACATGATCGACTCCAGACGAAGGCGGACGAACGGTTCGGGATCCCGAATTCCCCCGAGCCGTTTCGAGCTCTCGTGTGGAGCGCTACGCGCGCGCGACCCCACGGAGCCCGAAGGCGGCCCGGGGGTGACTAAAGAGCTGGCGCGTGCGTGCGATCACGATGAGCACAGGATGAATCGCGCAGCGCCTCTTGGCAAGTCAGTCCATCGAAGCAGCTTCCAAATGCGCGGTCAGTTGCACCAGCTCGCTGCGGCTGTTCAGTCGAAGCTTGCCCAGAGCTTGGTGTAGATGCGAGCTCACGGTGTTCTCACTGATGCCCAGGGCGTAGCCAATCTCGCTGTTGGACCAACCCAAAGATGCGTAGAACGCCACCTGCCGCTGACGGCCGGACAGCGCCTTCGGGCGTGGCGCATCGGGATCGTTTCGCCGCGCCAACAGGAAGTGCTTTCCGTCGGCATCGAAGTGGTCCACCAAGGACCAGCGGCCCGCCCACAGACCCAGCCAGAGCTCGAGCGCGGCGCTGGGATCCTGGCGCCCTTGTCGAGTCCTCACTCGGTCGAGAGTTCGAGCGGCGGTGCGGAGGAGCTCGCGCTCGTCTCGTCCCTCACACGCGCCCGTCGCGTGGACCACTCCACCGCCGGCGGCGAGCACTGCCTCCACGTCGGGTGCCTCGGCCGAGTCGGGCCGACCCACGAGGCGGCACCCTGCGCCCAAGTGGATGGCCAACCGCTGCCAAAGGCGCTTCGCTCCACGATCGATACCGCTGCTACTACCGCAGACATTGGACAGCCATACCGTTCGTCCGTCACCCAACGGGATGAACACGCCGTGGCAATCCCGCACCACCACGGGCCAATCCTTCGAAAGGCCATCGGGCAACGTACCCAAGAGCTCGACGACGCTTGCCACGCCCGGTGCCGCGACGATGCGCGCGACCTGTTGTCGCTGGTCAGCGGGCATTGCTCCGTGCGTGGCCATCACCATTTGCACCACCGTGTCGTCATCGAGCCGAGAACCCTCGGGCGTGACCACCGCAATGGGGGGCTCGGGGACTTGGGTGCCGTGTGCGATGAAGCCGACGCCGCACAGCCAATCCCCTCCCAGGTTCGGAACCACCTCCTGCGCCACGGCCTGAAGCCACGCCTGCTCGTCGGGATGGTTCTGGTAACCGAGCTCGAGCACGCCGATTGCGTCGAGGTTTGCCATTCGATGATCCCCCACTTTTGGTATCACTCGTCTCGCACAGCAGCCAGTTGCGACCTGGCACTGAAGGTCCGCAAGACCTGCGTAGTGAATGCCATTGGCCGGAAAGCGCGGATTCGAGCGCGCAGTCAGCCGATCATTCCTGTCGGTCCGCCGCGGAACCTCACGGCTCGCCGCCCTCCGCGTCCGTGTCTGCGTCCTTGCCCGCGTCACTGCTGGCACCGGCATCGCCAGGCCCGGCGTCGTACACCACCCGCGCGATGCTCAAGCACGGCCCGGGAACGTCACAGCCCGTCGCCTTCACCATCAGACGCGGCATGTTGCGTCGCATCGAGTGACACACGGGGCCGCTCGGATCGCACGCGGTGAGTGCCGTGGCGCCCACCAACGTCGCGGTCAAGAAGCGCTCACGGCGCTCGAGGATGCGCCGGCGATCCTCCTCCGACATGACCGCCAGGATAGCGCAAGCTCCGAGCCCATGGCTGCGGTAGATTGGCGCCCGCGAAATGACGACCGATCTCGATGTGATCGTCGTGGGGGCCGGGCTCTCCGGAGTTGGAGCGGCGTACCGGCTCACCCACGAGTGCCCGAACAAGTCCTTCACCATCCTGGAAGCGCGGGATGCCATCGGCGGCACCTGGGATCTTTTTCGCTATCCCGGCATCCGCTCGGACTCGGACATGTTCACGCTGGGCTACCCCTTCCACCCCTGGAAGCAATCGAAGTCCATTGCCGAAGGTTCGGCCATCCTCGAGTACATCCGCGAGACGGCGAAGACCTTCGACGTGGAGCGCCACATTCGCTTTCGCCATCGCGTGGTGAGCGCAACCTGGTCCACGAAGGACGCACGCTGGACGCTCACCGTGGAGGTCGGTGAAGAAAAGAAGGTCGAGCGCTACAGCTGCCGGTTCTTGTACCTGTGCAGCGGCTACTACAAGTACGACTCCGCGCACTCCCCGCCGTTCCCCGGCAAGGACCGCTACCAGGGCACCCTCATTCATCCGCAGTGGTGGCCGGAAGATCTCGACTATGGGGGCAAGCGCGTCGTCGTCATCGGCAGCGGTGCCACGGCCGTCACACTGGTGCCCGCCCTCGCCGAGCGCGCGGCGCACGTGACCATGCTGCAGCGCTCCCCGAGCTACATCGCGTCCTTGCCTGCGGTGGATCGCTTCGCCACGGCCATGCGCCGCCTGCTCTCGGAGCGCGCGGCCCACCGCGTGGTGCGCACCAAGAACGTGGTGCTCGCCGTCGGCTTCTACCAGTTCTGTCGCCGCTTCCCGAAGCAAGCAGCGCGCCTGTTGAAGTACGGCGTCGCCCAGAACCTGCCCAAGGGCTACCCGGTGGAGAAGCACTTCGCTCCCAAGTACAAGCCCTGGGACCAACGGCTGTGCCTGGTGCCGGACGCGGATCTGTTCCTCGCGCTCTCCTCTGGCAAGGCGTCCATCGTCACGGACACCATAGAAACGTTCACGGAGCAGGGCATCCGTCTCTCTTCCGGCGAAGAGCTGGAAGCGGACATCATCGTCACCGCCACGGGGCTCGAGCTCGTGCCCTGCGGCGGCATCCACTTCGAGGTGGACGACAAGACCATAAATCCCGCCCAGACGCTCGTTTACAAGGGCTTGATGCTGCGCGACGTACCGAACTTGGCGTGGTGCGTCGGCTACACCAATGCGTCCTGGACGCTGCGAGCGGACCTCTCTTCCCAGTGGGTGTGCCGCTTGCTGAACACGATGGACCGCCGCGGCTACGACATTGCCACGCCGCGCGCCAGCGGCGAGAGCGAGACGGACACGGAGCTCCGCCCCCTGCTCGACCTGACGTCGGGCTACGTGGCCCGCGCCAACAGCGCGCTGCCGAAGCAGGGCAGCAAAGCCCCGTGGTACCTCCGCCAGAACTACATCCTCGACTTCCTCACCATGCAGCTCGGCCGCGTGGACGACCGCACGATGACGTTTTCGCGCCGTGAGGCGTGAGGCGCCGCTTCAGTCGCGTTGGGGCGGACCGGCGGCCGCGACGACGGGCTCGTCGTCGGAGGGGACGGAGAGCTCCTTGAAGGCGCCCTCCCGATCGAGGCGCTGAAGGTCGGAGAACGACACGCTGCTCTGACCCAAGAGCTCCATGGCGCGCTGTATCTTCGCCTGCAGCACGGGCGAATCCACCGGGATGGAGTTTTGCGCGGTGGGAGCCGGTGGTGGCCGCATGATGGAGAACGTTCCCCGTGCGGGCCGCCCCGACGACGTTTCGCCCTCCACCTCGTAGGTCAAGAAGGCCGTGTCGGGAACGAGCTCGGCGTCGAGCACGACGGGGAACTCGATGCCGCGTCCCGGTGGAATGCTGGTGGTTCCCAGGATGCTGCTCGCGTCCACGGGCTCGGCGGGCGAAGAACCGATGTCTTCCGTGCGCTCGCCGGGCGAGCCATTGCTGCCGTATGCGGTGACACGCCGAACGGCGGTGACGGTCACGGTCTCGTCGTCGTAGTGGCGAAGCCGGACCGTCTGACGTACCGAGCCGTCTTCCGAAACCTCGGGGAACCGCGGCGTCAGCTTGGCGACGAGCAAGGTCAGGCCTTGCTCCGCGAAGTGCCGCGCAGGGTTCACCAGCTCGACGCTCGTGCGGCCCGTCAGCTTGGAGCCGTCCTCCAACTCCGCTTCCACGGTGACCAACGCGTAGTTGAACTCGGAGCTCGCGGCAGCGTCTTCGAAATCGTGCGTCAGCTCGGCGGCGCCAGGGTGCTTCGCGCCGTCGCCAAAGTCCCACGAGTAGCCGACCACTCGCGGCGCGTTGCTCGCCGTGCCGTCCTTCTTCTTTGGAACGACGATGCGGGTCGCGAGCTCGTAGGTGTAGAGCGAGTTCGGGATGCCTCGAGCTCCGACCGCCAAGCGCAGGTGCGGAGGGCACGCCATCACGGTGTACGCCGGTACCGGCTTCCGAACGACGCTCCCATCCGCACCATACGCACTGACTTGGACCTCGGGGGCCTGGCCATTGCCATCGAGCCAAGCTCGAAGCGGCACCCGCGTCCCCGCGTTCGTCCCCACGACCACGCGAGGCTGCACGCCTTCTCGACCTGGTACGTGGGCTTGGACGCTCACCAGATTGTCCTCACCCTCGCACACGCGGCTCTTCTCGACGGTGATGCTGTCGATGACGGGTGGTACCGGTTTCGGTTTCGTGGGGGCCGTGACGGGGGCGGTGGTCCGCTTCACTTCGGTTCTCGGTGCTCGAGCCGCCGCCTGGGTGGGCGACGGCTGGTGAGCCGGCTCGACCGCCCGGGGCCAGAACAGCCACAGGACGATCGCGGCCAGAAGGCCGACGCCAGCGGTACCGAGAGCTGCGAGCTTGGTTCTTTTGGACATGGCCGGACCTTCACGGTTGGAAGTGGTCGTCACTCACCCAGCAGCCGTACCTCGGCTCGCCGGACCACTGGACGACGCCCCAGCCGGTCAGGCCGCTGCGTGCCCAGGGGCTCGCCGTGTCGAGGGTCGCGTCGTAGTTCACGACGCGATCGGGGCTGATCACGTTGGCGTCGCGCCCACCACCCCAGTTGTTGGGGTTCGTGTACTCGTCGCCGTAGTTGTCGCACTTGCCACCATTGGTGCCCGCCATGCAGTCCGCGATCTGATTGCCGGCCTTGTCGCAAGCGTTGCCGAGGTTGGCCAGCGTGTGTTGGAACCAGTCACCAAAGCCCGCGTGGCATTCATCCCGCGTGGCATCGTGGGCGACCTGGAGCGCGTGGCGTACGGTGGCTTCGTTGTACACGCGCGGCGTCATGCTGACGTTGTTCGCGCGGTGAATCGCCCAGGAGATGAACGTGGAGCAAGCGACGCCGTCGGGGGACATGACGCCCAGATGGTTCGTGCCGATCTCCTTGAACTGATAAAACGAGTACGGCATCGTCTGCTCGGACCAGTAGCCGGGGTAGATCCAGAACGGCGGAACCCAGTGCCGGTCCAAGAGTTGGTAGACGCCGGACGTTGGAGAGCCGTTCTTGTCGATGATGGTCTTCAGCGGCATGTTCCAGACGAAGTTCTCCACGCTCGCTGCGCGGCTGTCGCCCACGCGGTACATCACGAGCGAGGGCTGCCCACCGCTGCCGTCGCCGTACATGGACGTGTAGGTGCCGCCCATGGTGGCCGTGGAAGCGCCCGGTTGACCGGCTTTCAGGGTGGAGATGGGGTTCCCGCTCGACAGCGTTCCGGGGGACGTTGCCAGGGGACGACCGAAGATGGCGTCGAAGTCGCTGTTGCGCATGGGGTTGCCCCGGTGCGCGTGCGACATCCAACCCGTCCCGTGAGAAAGCATGATGTGCGTCAAGTAGGCGCCTCCAGCTTGGAAGACCTGCGAGACGATCCCGTCGGTGTGCATCACCACGACCGCACCCCGTGGCGCGTTCCAGCTCCCTTGGGAGTAGCCGCACCGAAGCGAGCCGGCGTGAGCGGCGTCCGCGCCAAAGCCCACGGCAGCCGCCAGCGCCACGCTGACGATCGGAATAGGTCGGAATCTCCGCGAATACTCGTTACTCATGATCCACTCTCCTTGCTGGGAACAGGCGCCCCAGACTTGGTGGAAGAGGTCGCGTACGAAGTGCACGGACCTCTTTCGAACGGGCCTTCGCGACGACCGCGCCGTTTCTGACAGAGCGCTTCTGCGATGACTGCGCGACGTCATTTCGAGGCGCGACGGGCTTCGCGCCGCACCAACAATCAAATGATCAGGGAGCTCTTCAGGCGGTGCTGAGCTTCAATTGAGACAATGCTCAGGATTGCGTTTCGCGTTGCGAACTACGCTGACTGCCATGATTGGGGTTTCGACGGCGGGCGCCAACGGCGCGTCGCGCAAGCTTGGCTTGGACGACCTGAGGGTTCGCTGGGGGCCCATGCTCGCACGCCCACTGCACAGCGCGATCGTCGCGCGCAAGCTCGCCCAGCGCACGTAGCGTTTGCTTGTCGGTCCGCCGCGGAACCTCGCGGCCCGCGCCCTCGGCGGCAAGGAACCACGCGTTGTCGGTTGGCGCGCAACCGCCATGGGTTGGCGGCTCGTCGCCGTCGAGCCCAGCTAGACTCCGCGGATGACTCGCCGTCGATGGATCACGGTCTTGCTTTGCGCTCTCTCGTTGATGGCTGCTTGCTCGAGTGGAGGCTCGGGGGGCTCGGGATCCGGTGGCAGCTCTGCTACCGCGGGCACCGGGGGCTCGGCCGCGAGCGGCGCCACCGGCGGCAACGCGGACGAGCTGCCCTACGAAGATCCCGGTGCCGATGCGCCCGTGCTCGATCTGCCACAGGACGTCACCGACGCGGTCAACGCCATCGCTGGCGCTTCATCCTTCACGGAGGCGATCGCAGCGACGCAAGCGGCGCTGGCGAAGGGCGGCGTGTCGACGATGAACGACGCGACGGTCCTCACGCCCGGCGAGGCGCCGGCCGCCACGGCGCAGGTGCAGGCCGTGTTTCTCGGGGACATGGCCATGGAGGCGTGGAAGCGCAAAGAGGTTGCCACCCTCACCGCGACTCAGCTCGGACAGATGTTCGCGGACTTCGGCATGCCGGTGCCCGAGGGCAAGACCTCCGGCCAGGTCGTGCTCGAGGCGCTTGCTGCGTGGACCAAGGCCGCTCTGACAAACCCGAGCGATCCCGCAGCGTTCGGCATCCTGTTCATCGCCGCCGAAAACCAGCTGCAGTCGCCGCGCGCCAACCTTTCGCTCACCACCCAAGACCCGGATCTGGTGCGCTTTTCCCTGTTGGACTTGGAGCTTCTGTCTGCCGCCATCGATCGCGTGTCCACTTCGGATCCCAAACCGCTCGCCGGGGGAACCGGCCCCTGCTCGGTGATGACCTCGACCTGGGGCCAGTGGGAGGGCACCATCAAGACCGGTACGGGCGCGGGATCCGATCTCCTCGTGGGGGAATTTCTATCCGGCGTAGCAGGAGATGCCGGCGCCGCTGCGATCGGCGCTGCCCTCAACGTCGTCAAGCTCGCCACCAAGGTCTGGAAGATGGCCCAGATGGTTCGCTACGGCACGCTCTTCGTCACCATCGACACGGAGAACCCCACCAAGAAGCCGCGGCCCTCGGCAGCGAAGAAGTACGGCTCCGTCACCGCGACGGCGGGGGTGGATGCTCAGTCTTACGAGGACTTCCAGAACTGGATTGGTCAGCAGGGGCAGTCCGTGCTCGACGAGCTGAACACCTGCCTCGACTACCTGGGCATGCCAACCAAGACGGACATCGCCGACGTTGCCAAGGACGCGTCCAACTGGCGCGTGTCGTGGGAGATCACCAAAGGTGCTGGTACCGAGGCGCTGTTCAAGGAAGGACAAGACTTCAAGATCTTGTCGCGCCTGGAGAATCCGCTCAGCTCGGCCAGCTCCACGGAAGCGAAGAACACGGTGGAGTACGAGATCTTGCCGCAGCTCGCGGAGCTTTCCCAAGGCAAGGAGCGCACGCGGCACGCGGTGTTTGCGGGTCAGCTGCGAAGGGGCAGCGCTCCGGGGCTCGACACGTTTTGGGGTGCCGGTGCCGGGGCCTATGGGGTAGCGACGGCGGGCGTTTCGGGATTGCTGGGCGTCGGGGCCTCCCTGGTCGACATCGCGGGCAACTGGGCGTTGGAGGTCGCGTCCCCGAAACGCTTCGCCACGCAAACGCTGATCGAGATCGAGCCCAAGGGGTGGGTCGGCACCATCGAGATCACGGAAGAGGGCCAAGGCCAGGAACGCCTCGACTCGGGTGCGATCCCGATCGACGGCGTTTGGTACGCCTGGACGGGGAGGCTCAAGTACGAGGCACGCATCAGTTTGGGCGGAACCCAGCCGGCGACCGGTGACCTTTCCACCTTGCAAGGCGTCGGGCAATCCGCCGCGAACTGCGACGTCTTCTACGACGAGTCCTCGGGTAACTCCAACTGCGGGGAAGGCTGCCCGACGGCAATCGAGCCAGGACCTCTCAGCCAGAAGAGGGACACGCTCACTGGGACCTGGGGAACGTCCGAGGAGCTCGGGCAATCGTCCAGCATCGTCGTTACCTCGTATCCCGAAGCGGCCTACGCGCCCATCAAGGACCAACTGCCGCCGGAGATCCAAGCGAAGATCGGAACCTACGAGATCCTCATCTCTCCGCTGGCCTGCGGTCCCCACGAGGCCCTCTGGCGTACCATTCAAACGGACGTGCAACTGATCAGTCCGAACTACATCACCAACACGACCAACAAGACCGAACAGCTTTCCGTCAATCAGGTCTGGGGAGCGTTGCCGCCAAGCGGGGCCTTTCCGATGGTCATCAGCGGCAAGCTGGACGAGTTGGATCCCAACCGCATCCACGGGGATTGGACCATGCCCAGCACCCAGAAAATCTCGATCGTAGAAAAGACGATCAAGACGACGGTGCGCGCCCGCGTGGACATCCGCCGCGTGGAGTAGCGCCCGCTGCTCACGCCCTGCGAGCGCTCTAGCAAATCCTGTAGCGTCTGCTTGTCGGTCCGCCGCGAGCCGCTTCGGAACCCTCGAAGGAGGGGAACCTCGCGGCCCGCCCGCGGGACTACTCGATCGTCGTGTTCACGACGGTCGGGTCGGCCTTGGCGATGATGTAGAAGCCGGGGAAGCCGGGGGTCTCGAAGGTGCCCTTCGGGTTCAGGCGGAAGATGGAGTCCGTGAGCGTGAGGGAGCCCGTCTTGTTGTTGCTGACGAAGAAGACCGCGCTGCCGCCCTCGTTGGCCTGGTTGTGCTCCATGAGCGAGCTCGTGACGTTGAGCACGATCTCGTTGCCGTCGTTGTAGACGGCGCCACCGTTGCCGCCGTCCCCGGAGTTTGCTCCGTGGCCCACTGCGGTGTTGTACGAGAACAGCGAATTGTAGATGTTCCAGGAGACGCCGATGCTGCTGAGCGCGCCGCCGTTGGCGCAGGAGTTTCCGAGCCCGTCCTTGCCGCCGAAGGTGCTGTTCACGACCCACACGGGGCGCGCGGGGCCGGCGCCGGGGGCGACCAGGTAGTCGAGCTTGCGGATGGCGCCGCCGCCCACGTCGGAGCCGAGCGGATCGCACACGTTGTTGAAGAAGCGACAATTGACGACCTTCAGGCTTCCACCCTGGGCGTGAATCGCGCCGCCGCCGCCGGAGTTGTTGGAGCCGTCGGAAATGCCGACGGCGCTGCCGTCCACGAACGTGAGGTTTTGCACCACGAGCTGCACGCCGGGGTTCGTGTTGCAGTCGCCCGGGCCGGGCGGATACACCTGCGCCTTGTCGCAGGTGGCCATGTACAGGATGCGAACGTTGCCGCCGCCGCTCAGCGTGACCTTGCCGCCGCCGTCGATCACGAGCTTGGTGCCCTTGTCGTTGAACACCTTGGCGGTCTTGGTCAGGGTGATGGTGACGGGATCGGGCCCGCAGTCGAAGGTGATGATGCCGCCCTTCGCCACCGCGCTCACGAACGCGTCGCCCGTGCAGCTCGCCGGCGTACCGTCGCCGATCACCGTCGTGGGGGACGACACGTCCTCGGCTTGACCGGCGGCGGGCACGGCCGCGTTGCCGTCCGGCCAGCCCGCGGGCGGCCCATCATCGGGATTGGTCGCACCCGCGGCTCCGCCGCTCGCGCCGCCGCCGGTGCCGCCAGCGCCCGTACCACCGCTGCCCCCGGTGCTGCCGCCGCCGCTCCCGCTCGTGCCGCCGCTGCCACCGCCGCCGCTCGCGTTCGAGCCGTCGTCGGAACCGCAACCTGTGGTGAACGGAACCAGGGCAATCGCCAACGCCACGATCAGCGGAGCAGAGTGAGGCTTCATACCGAGATTATCACCGGGCCCGCGAAGCCGCGCAATCGACCGCGTCTCGCAGGGCGACGCGACGGGTATCGCGCCGCCCCGACATTCAATCTCAGAAGGCCTGTTCCATGCGCTGAATGTCGCGCTTGATGTCGTAGGGTTGGTCAAAGCTGGGGCGTGGCGCGGCGGCCGGGGGTGCGGCGGACTTGCGGTTCATTTCGAGGACCAGCGTTGGGGGGTATTCGAGCTGATACTGGATCGTGAAGCTGCGCTTCTCCTTCGGCTTCAAGCTCAACGGCCAGCGCAAGATGCCCTTGGAGTTGGGCTTCACGTTGGGGCTGATCTTGACGCCGCTCACCACGATGTCGCGATCTTCGGACACCGGGATGCGATCCGCGAGGTCGAGGGACACGGCCTTCTGGGACAGGTTCTCCACGGTGATCACGAAGGCGAGCTGCATCTGCGTGCGCTGCTTGCGCACCAGCGCGCTCCGCTTCTTGTCGAGCACGCGGGAGAGCTTGATCTGATCCGCCACGTTCAAGAACACGGAGAACTCTTCGCCCTCCGCAACGAAGTCCAGGTTGGTCATGCCCAAGAACGCGCCGCCTTGATACAGGGCCACGTTGCCCGGCAACAGCGATTGCCCACTGTCGTTCAGCATCTCCAAGGTGCGCGCGGCGTTGAGGGACTGCTCGGGAGCCGCCACGATGGCCTTCTTCGCCTTCAAGGTGGTGCGGCCCAGCGGCACGCGAACGGAGCGGCCGTCCGCCCGCACCTTGGTGGTGCTCATGCCCTTGAACTGCTTCGTGGTTCCGCGCTGCGAGAGACTCTGGAACAGCTGCACCGTCTTGCTCTGGATCACCTGCAGGTACTCGAAGTTGGTCTTGTACGTTTCTTCGAAGCTGCTCCCCAGGGCAGCGCTCTGCACGCGCTTGTTCCACAGGCGGTTCTGCTCCTTGAACGCAGCCTCGGCGCGCTGGAAGGACGCGGAGCGCCGCTCGATGCTGCGCGTGGCAGCGCGCGTGTCGCCCAAGGTCAGCGCCTCCAGCTGCGGGATACGCATGGCTTCGGTGGAAGACTGCGTCGAGAAAGCGAGCTCGGCGTCGTCCCAGTTCTCACCCGTGGCCTGGGTGACGACGGCGTACGAGGTGAGCTCTGCCGAGGTGCCATCCCCCGCGGCGCGGAGCTCGTGCGCGGCTTCCCAAGTGGCGCCGGGCAACATGTAGTTGAGCTGTAGCTGGGTCTCCGCCGGAGCCTTGCTCTGCACGGTGACGAATACGTTCGTCTCTTCGAGCTGGCGCAGCCCACGCAGATCTTCCAGGCGACGCTTGCTGGCTTCCACCTGCGGTGCCAGCGCTTCCCGCTCGGCCTTGACCGCGCGCCGCCCCTTCGCGATGTCGCGCAGCTTCTTGCCGATGAACTCCACGACGTCGGCGTAGGTGCGGACGCCCACGCTCCCACCCCGTGGACGCTCCCCTGCGGTCACGTCCTTGTCGAGCTTGTCGAGGGAGAACGCCTTGATGTCCTCGATCTGCTTGGCCTGTGCGTCCAGCACGGCGAGCTCGTCATCGAGGGCGGCCAAGCGCTCTTCGAGGGCACGCGCGTCGTTCTCGGCCTTGCGGTAGGACTTCTCCGTGGCGCGAGAGAGGTGGCTGCGGGTGACCTGCACGTCCAAGATGCGACCTGCGGTGGTGGCGGCGCGCACGGAGCCGTCGTCCACCCAACCTGGCAGGTGCCGGAAGGCGTACACGGTGGGGGCCGTGGTGAGCGCCGCCTTTCCCTGCCGGGCGACGAGGGCGCGATCGGAGTACACCGTCACCTTTCGGATCGACGATTCGACGGCGATGGCGTTGGGGTCGTCCTCGAACACCACGGTGCTGGCCCGGGGCCCCGTCGGGTCGACGGGAGCGCTCTTTTCGTGAGCCGAAACCACGGGTTTCGTCGTTGCCGCCGGGGGCGAGCAGGCCCCGAGCAAAAGACAAACCCCGACCACCATCCGCTTGATCGACATCATCGCACCGCCAAGTTGTAACGGCGCTTAGACGCACGACCGCGTTCGAGGATCTTCGAGGGGAAGAAATTCGGCTCTCCAGTCGCATTCGTCGGGCGCCGTTCAGAACTGTGATCTTCGCCAGCGCACCAGCGAATGGAACGCGCGAGCGGCGGGCAGAAGAAAGTGGCGCGATGTCTTCGCCAGCGCCGGCGTGAGCTCCCGAAGGAGATCGCGACCCTATGTCGAACTTAGTAGACAAGCGTCACTGGCGAATGTCGTCCGTAGTGCCGCGCAGGGGGGAACGCTTCGGCCGCCGAAATTCTGCGCGCCCGTCACTTTTCCAAGCCCACGATGCGAGCGAGCTTGACGGAGTAGCCATCGCCGGGATGGCGATCGATGTAGCGTTGCGCCAGCGCGCGCGCTTCGCCGTGGCGGCCGGCCTGGGCCAACGCGCGCACGCGGAGCAGTAACGCTTCCGCGCCCAGGGCGTGGGACGTGGACGCTGCGTCGTAGCGGTCCAGCGCGGCGAGGGTGGCGCCCGGGTTGCCCGTGCGGAGCGAGCGGCGGGCTTCGTCCAAGAGCGCGATCTCCCGCGAGAGGGAGCTCTTGTCGGAAGGCGCTGCGAAGCTCGCCACGGACGGCCCGGGGGCGGGCTCTGCGCTGGGCTCGGCGGCGGCGAAAGCGGCCCGCGGCGCCGGTGGCGGCTCGGCGCTGGGCACGGGCGCCGCTTGTTCCACCTGCGGCGAGGCGACATGTACGGCCGTGGCTGCCGGCGGCGCTACCTGGACGACGCGCGGCGGAGCTTCTTCTTTGGCGGACAACGTCAGTGCCGCCGTGGACGTCACCATCCCGGCGACGACGCCGATGCCGAGCCACTTGAGCACCAACAGCGTGAGCGTCGGTTTGCTCGCCGCCACCTGGGCGACGGTGGCCGCGCCGGCGGAGATGCCGAGGGCCGCGGCCGCGGTCTTCACCGCTTCCGGGGACGGACCATCTCCCAGGCCGGAAGCGAGCACCTTCTGCACCCGAGGATCGAGGTCGCTGTCGACGAGGCGTCGGAATTCGTCGCTCACGGCTCACCTCCGGTGCGGCTGGCATCCAAGAACAAGCTCCGCGCGCGGCGCAGCCGTGTCTTCACCGTGCCCAGGGGCACGTCGAGCGCGCGAGCGATCTCGGCGAGCTCGAGCCCTTCGAGCTCGAACAGCACGAAGGGCGCGCGGAGCTCCAGGGGCAGGGCGTCCAGCCAGGCATCCAAGAGCTCTCGGCGCTGCTTCATGTCCAAGAGCTGCTCGGGATCCGGCTCTGCCGCGCCCTGCTCGGCGACGGTTTCGTCGGCTTCGTCGCGGCGGCGACTGGCGCTGCGCCGTGCGTTGGAGGCGACCCGCAGGGCCACGCTCATCAGATATGCGCGCTCGCTCTGCTTCTCCACGCGCTCCAGGTTCTTGCTCACCACCAGGAACACCTGTTGCGCCGCGTCGTCCACGCTTGCTTCCGGTACACCGAGGCGGCGCAGCGTGCGCCACACCCAGGCGTAGTGCGCGGCGAACAGCCGCTCCAGCCGCCGCGTGGTGGGAGCAGCCTCCGTGCGGAGCGCCACGGCCTCGTTCACAGCCGCGCTCCGAGCGCAGCACCCACGTAGCCGGCCAGGCTCGGGATCTGGTGCGCGGTTTCGTCCGGCGCGAAGTAGAAGCGATCTCTCGCGAGGGGCGCCACCGCGCCGCCTTCGACCGTGACCGCGAGCACGCCGAAGCCGACGACGCCCGCCCGCAGCTGGGCACCGGGGCCGTACCAGGTTGCGGAAGCAGAGCGGCGGTTTCGAGTGTCGTAGCCGCTGCCCGAGAGCTTGCCCGCGTCGAAGGTGGCACAGGGCTCCACGAACCACCCGCCGCTGGCGAGCTGTGCCGGGCACGCCGCGAGCCGCAGCGCCCACCACGACAGATCAGCGCTCCCAGTCGCCGTGTCCGCCGTGCCCTTCGACACCAAGCCCGATAGCCCGAGCCGTGCATGATCGCGCGTCACTTCCAGGCCGAGCCCCAGATAGGGCCGGAGCTCCGGCGCCACGCCGCTCGTCATGCCAAAGGTGACGCCGCCTCCGAAGTGAAATGCGGGTTCCGACTTCACGACGCGGGGCACCGGCGCCATCGCCGGAGGCGGCAGCGTTGGTGCTGGTGTGGGAGCCGGGGGCGGCGGCAACGGACCGGTGGCTGCATCGGGGTCGAGGGCCAACGCCAGCATCAGCGCCAGCGCGCTCACCACTTCGTCGCAGTCTGCGCCCTCCACCTCGCGCTCGGTGGTCGCGCCGGCTTCGCTCCAAGCCATGGTGCCGTGCGCCGATCCGTTTTCGCCCTTCACTTCCACGCTGACGTCCAGTGCTCCGTGCTCCTTCACACGCCGAGCGAGCCCCGTGCGGGCCTGCACTTGCCGCAGGAGCTCGCCCTCGCCCGGGCACAGGCCCCGGGCGTGATACGAGAGTGTGAAGCTGTTCGCGTACGCCACCGACTCGTGCGTGACAAAAGCTGCCACGACGCAGAAAAGTCCGATGAGCCGGCGAGCGCCGGTCAAGCATTCACCCGCATGCGTGGGTTCGACAGTATGCGCTCACCGCTCTAGATGCACTGAGTTCCGTCGAAGCACTTGCCCGCCGGGCACTTGCACACCGATACATTGTGGCTGTTCTGCGGAGAGCACGAGCACGCGCCAATGCTGCAGGTGTCCGGGAAGTCGCTGGTGGCATTGCAGCACAGGTTCTGCTCCACGGTGCCACCGGAGCTCACGCAGCTCGAGGGCGCACCGCCCGCTCCGCCACTGCCGGCTGCACCGGCCGCGCCACCGCCGCCGCCAGCACCGCCCAGTCCATTCGGAACGCAGTCACTTCCGTCCCAACAGGAGTCCGTGGGGCAGTTGCACACCTTCACGTCGTGGCTCGAGCTCGGCGCACAGCCGCACGCGCCCACGAGGCACGTGTTCGGAAAGTCCCCCGTCGCCTGACAGCAGAGAGACGTGGCCACCACGCCGCCTGCAGTCGTGCACGCCGACTCCGCGCCGGCACTTCCCGCCACTCCGCCGCTGCCGCCCGCTGCGCCGGCCTGTCCGCCGGAGCCTCCCGTCGCGCCGCCGCTGCCGCCCGTCGCGCCACCGGATCCCGCCTGCCCGCCGCTGCCGCCGAGCTCGTGGTCGTCACTGGAGCAGCCCACCAAGACGCCGAGGGACAGCGCCATCCAAGCCATGGTTTGAAGTCGCATGTTTCTTCTCCTGCCAAGCAATCACTCGGGCAATGTCCGGCGGGCGGCCCCAGGATTTGGCAGCGACGAAAAAAAGTGGAGGGGCGTTTCCGCGCCGCCCCGACAAGAGGAAGACGAAGGTTTAGGGTTTTTGTTGGTCCGGCGCGAGCCCCGTCACTCGTCGCCCACACCGTAGCGGCCGAGGAGCTTCCCGAAGTAGCTGCGATCCATCCCCATGCGGCGCGCCGCTTCGGAGCGATTGCCGCCACACTCCTCCAACAGGCGCTCGAAGAAGACGCGACCGAAAGTGTCCGTTATGAGTTGCTTCTGCTCTTGAAACGATCGTGAAGGATCGGAGATGCGACGGAAGAAGCTCTCCAGCTCGTCGCTGCTCTGCTTGACCTGTGGGTCGAGGGTGCCCAGGGCGCGATAGGCGTGCACGGCGTTGCGCAGCTCGCGGCCGTTGCCCCGCCACTCGCGCCGGCCGAGCTCGGCGAGGATGTCTTCTGGCAGCTCCGGGAGTCCGGTGTGGCGCGCAAAGTGATTCGCCAACAGCGGGATGTCCTCCGGGCGCTCCCGCAACGGCGGCACGTTCAACGTGACCACGGCCAGGCGGAAGTAGAGATCCTCGCGGAACTCACCGGACTGCGTCATGCTCCGCAGATCGCGATGGGTTGCCGCGATCACCCGGACCCGGACTTGTCGCACCTGCTGCTCGCCAACGCGCTGCACGTCGCCGGTCTCCAGGGCGCGCAGCAAGAGCGGCTGCACGTCCAGCGGCAGCTCACCGATCTCGTCCAGGAACAGCGTGCCGCCATCTGCCAGCTCGAGAGCGCCGACGCGCGTTTCCACCGCTCCCGTGAAGGCGCCCTTGCGATGTCCGAACAGCTCGCTGCGGGCCAGATCACCCCGCAGGGACGCGCAGTTCACCAGCACGAAGGGTCCGTCACACAGCGCCGAGCCCTGGTGCAGCGCCTTCGCGATCAGCTCCTTGCCCACGCCGGACTCGCCGTGCACCAACACGTTTACCAAGGAGCCCTCGAGACGCGAGAGCTTGCTGAACACGTCCAGCATCGATTTCGAGCGGCCGAGCAGGCCGCGGTAGGCGAGACGCTCCCGCGCGGAAGGCGTCTCCAGCTGAGTCAGATCAGGGTCGATGCTGATGATGGAGTCGCCGACCTGGATGCGGCTTCCCGGTGGCAGCACCACGCGGTGGATGCGGGTGCCCTGGTAGAAGGTGCCGTTGGTGCTGTCGAGGTCCGTGACCTCAACGCCTTCCGCCACGAGCTCGATGCGAGCGTGGGAACGCGAGACGCGAGGATCATCGATGATGACGTCGGCGCTGGCGCCGGCGCCCAGCAGCACGCCACCGGATTCCAACAAGCGCTGCGCCGGCTCCGCGGTCCCGCCCCGCACCGTGAGCACGATGGGCAAGGGGCCGGCTTGGGGCCGACTCGTCAGCAGGGTCTCGTCGTCGCGGGCGGGCCTCACTTCGAGGGGAAAACTGGCACAACCCTCGGAGCCCGCCAAACCCCATTGCGACAATTCGGCCTTCACGCGGACTAAAGCAGGCCGGGGACGCCTCCGGAGCAGTATTCGCTGCGCCCGAAGGTCTTGTCGTCGTAGCCCAATATGTTGAGGATGCTGACGAGCAGATCGTTGTTGCTGGTGCCGGGCACGTCCAGGTGGCGTCCGGTCTTCAGCGCGCCGCCGGCCCCGCCCGCCAAGATCACCGGCAAGTCCCAGGTGTAGTGATAGGCGGCGTCCCCGTGGTCGCTCAAGCTGAGCACCAAGGTGTTGTCGAGCAGCGTTCCGTTGCCCTCGGGGATGGAGTCGAGAGCGTTCAAGAGGTACGCGAGCTGTTCCATGTGCCAGCGCAAGATGGCGCGCTTGACTTGCCGATCCGAGAGCGGCTGATTCTCCACCGGGTCGTGGATGTAGTCGTGCCAGTTGCCATAGGTAGTGCCTGCGTAGGGAATGCTGACGCCGGTCCACGGGAACTGGTAGTTGCTCGTGGTGTTGAAGGCGATGGTCGCGACGCGAGTGAGGTCACACGCCAGCGCCATGGTCACGAGATCCGAAAACAGCTTGCCGGTGGTGTCGTGATTGCCCAGGTCCACGCTGCCTGGCAGAGTCGGCTTCTGGCAACCGGCGCCCCCGGAGCCGTTGGTCTTCAGCCGGTCTTCGATGTCTTTCAGGTAGCCGGAATGGGCATCCAGGCGCTGGCGATCGGAGCTGCCCAAGCGCTCGCGGAAGGTCTGGAAATTCTCCTGCGCTGCGCCGAGCACGGCCAGGTCGCGCTGGAGCTTGTTCTGGGCGTTGGGATCCGTTGGAGACGACAAGCCCGAGAACAGCGTGTCGTACAGAGCTTTGGGATCCGCCTCTCTGGAGGTGACTGGTTGGTCCGCCGCGGAAAAGGAAATGATCGTGTCGGTCGTGACTTGCGTCTCACCGATCTGTACGTCGACGCTGCGCTTCGGCGTGACCGGCCCGAGGCGCTCCGCGTACACCTGCTCCACGCTGGGCCCGTTGGACCAGCCTTCCATCGCGCCGCCCACCACGCCCTCACCGGTGAGGAGTCCCACCTTGCTTCGACCGTGCCCCGACAGATTGGTGGGGAGCTCCGCGGTGGGCGTGGCCAAGCCGCTCAGCACCACGAGCTTGTCCTTGAAAGGCTCGAGGGGACCGAGCAGGGCCTCGCTCGCGGGCACGGCGCCGGTCAGATTGAACCCCGCGCCGGGTTTCCATTCGTCTACCAACGTGCCCGCTTCGTGAAAGAACACGATCAGACGAATCGGCGACGTGCTCGGTGCGGCACCGGCGATGCGTTGCATGTAGGGCAAGAAGGGCAAGCTCAGGGACGCGGCGCCGAGCCCGGCCAGGAATTTGCGTCGCTGGATCTTCACGGGGCAGCCTCCATGTCTGCAGGCGGGCGATAGAGGAACGACTGGGTCTGGGTCAGCTCCACGATCAGCGCCCGCAGGTCCGTGCCGCTGCCCACGAACTCGTCGCCCAAGATTCGAACCTGACAGTCGTCGCCGGATTCGAGTGGACGGCCCGCGGCAAACCGATACCACTGGGCTGCGAAGCAGCTCTTCACTTGCGGGCTCTGGGCCAAGTGCGCCGAGAGCTCGAGGGCACCGTCGAAGGTTCCGTCCGCGCTCTTGCTCTTCAGGATCTCGCCGGTGGCGTCCACGGGCTGCTGACCATCGGCGGTTCGCCAGGTGCCCAGGGCGTCGTAGTGCTCGAAGCCGAAGCCAATCGGATCCATGGCATCGTGACAGCTGGCGCAAGTGGGATCCGAACGGTGCAGAGCCAGCTGTTCCTTCAAGGTCTTGGTCGGATCCTTCGCGGGCAGTGTGGTGTCCACGTTTGCGGGCGGCGGTTTCATCGGTTGGCACAAGAGCCCTTCCCGCACGAAGCGCCCGCGCTTGGTTGGGGAGGTCCTGCCGGGGTGCGCGTGGGCCGAGAGGAAGGCCGCGGTGGTGAGCAGGCCGGCGCGCTGATCCGCGGGCAGCTCCACCGTGCTCCAGTCCGACGGGGCCTGAACGCCGTACATGGCGGCGAGAGACGCGTCTACGGGGCGATGATGCTCGAGCAGCAGGGCATCGAGAGTGGCCGAGGGGCCCCAGGTGATCTGATCGGCGAAGCGCGTGACCTCTTCCTTCATGGACGCCACCAGCGCGGGGCCGAACTGGGGAAACTCCGTGGCGTCTTTCACGGCGTCGTCCAGCCGCGGCAGCTGCAGCCATTCCCGGTAGAAGCGACCCACCGTGGCGTGGGCGCGCGGGTCCTCCAACATGCGCTCGGCTTCGGCCCGGACCTGCGCTTTGGTGCGGAGCTGCCCTGCAGCGGCGTGCTGGAACAGGGTCGCGTCCGGCATCGAGTCCCACAGCAGGTACGAGAGCTTCGATGCGATCTGGTAGTCGTCGAAGCGCACGCGCGCGCCGTCTTGCAGCGCGGGGTCCGCGCGCTCGTCGAGGTACAAGAACTGCGGGCTCATGAGCTCGGCGCGCACCAGCTCCGCGAGCGCCGACGAGAAATCGATCGACAGCGGACGCACGGTGTCGAACAGCTTCTTCAGCGTCTGGGCTTCGGCGGCGTCGAGGGGGCGGCGCTGGATCCGCGGCGCCTGCTCGGACAGGAACACGTCCAGGCATGCCGCCTCGCTCTTGGCTGCCGGGTCGCAGCCGAGCCAAGCGGGCATCACGGTCGCCAGAGCCGTGGAGACGTCTTCAGCGGCGTCGGCGATGGCTTCGGCGCCCACTTGGTCGACGATGTTGCGTGTCAGATCGTTGCTGAAGGTGTCGACGACGTGCGCCTGTGGGAACTTCGCGCTGGGCGTAACCGCACCCTGGAACAGCTCCTGGATCGTGTTCTCGTACTGCTGGCGCGTGATGCGCCGGAGCGGGCTTGGCCCTGGCGTGTTTGCGTTGCACGCTTGGGTCGAGGAGGGCGGTCCGTCGACAGAACCGCCTCCAGGTTGGGAGATTTCACCAGCGCACCCTGCGACGGCCGCCATCGCGAGGGCGCTGGCCAAGTGCCAGCCAGGACGAGTCACCTCGGTGGGAACAGCAAGGGGCGTTCCAGCCCAAAGTGGGCGAATTTTCGCCGTTTTCGTTGGGTCCGAATGGACCTATCGGACCCGATGAAGGGTCCATTGTCTCCAGTGGGAGGAGGTGCGCAGGGACGGAATGAGCGTCGCGCGATGGAATGCGTGCGCGGTACATGCCTTGCACATCGCCGCGGCCATGAAGGGTGCGCTGCTGGGGCTCGTGGTCGTCGCTTGTTCTTCTTCGCCCTCGCCGGATTCTCCCGCTGGTGCTCTCGACGCGGGCTTGGAGTCTTCCGTGAAGGCGGACAGCTCCGCTGGTGGCTCGCCCGCCGTAGACGCCGGTGACAGCGAGGCAAGCGCGCCGGAAGCGGGCGGCGTGGTGCTGACGGCGGCGCACTGCCCCGGGGGGAAGGCGGGCCCCGCCGTGGGTTCCGAGCTGTTCGTCGCCGCCAGCGGAACCGACGGGCGGATCGCTTCGACCCTCGACGGCGAGGTTTGGCAGGACGTCACCACTTCGTCGAAGGGACCTACGACGCCCGGGCACACCCGAAATCTCATTCGCGGCGTCGGCTACGGCGGCGGCATCTTCGTGGCCGTGGGTGGCTACGATAACGCGTACATCTCGACCACGTGTGATGGCGTGAACTTTCGTCAGGACGTGCTGGGCACCAACACGGACGCAGCGCCGTCACCTCCCTACGACAACTTCTTGGAGGAAGTGACCTTTGCCGATGGTGCGCTCATTGCGGTGGGCGGCGCGGGACTTCGCTTGCGCTCGACGGACTATTCGCTCACCTGGCAGAGCACCGGAAGCTACTACGACGGACATCTCCGCGGCGTCGTGACGGGAAATGGTCGCGTGGTGGCGGTGGGCCACGACTGGGGCGGGGGCAACGGGATCTGGACGACCAGCACCGACGCCGGCGCCAGCTGGGCGCCGATGCAGTCCGCGCCCGGCGAGCTGTACGATATAGCCTACGGCAACGGCGTGTTCGTGGCCGTGGGGCCCGACCACTGCGTCACGTCGGCAGATGGCAGCGCATGGTCTCCCTGTGATGCCAGCGCGGGCAGCGCCTTTCGCGACGTTCGTTTCATCGCGGGCAAATGGTACCTGCAACGCTTGGACGGCAGCTACGTGAGCTCCGCGGACGCCACGGTGTGGTCCGGCTCTTCGCCCGGATTTCTACCGCTGGCCACGGCACGAGGTACGTCGCGCTTCGTGATGGTGAACGTGCAGACTCGCGGCTACTCCACGGACTTCGTCAACTGGAAGGAGTTCCCCTATCCAGGATTGGAGAACCTCACGGTCGGCACCGTGACCTACACGCCGTGAGGCGCCTGGTTTGTTTGCTCCAAAGGCGTGGACTCGCTTCCCCCACCATCCTCGACGTCCCTTCCGATCTCGGGCGACTTTTCCGTGCAGCCGGATTGGCGTGGCCGTTGCTAGTTCTCCGCCCGGCTGTAAGCAGCAGCCCCCGATCAGGAGGACATGAATGAGGACATACGCGATGATCTTCGTGGGAGCAGCCTTGGCTGCCGGATGTGGTGGGGCGGGCGATGGAGAGACCGGTTCGGTTCAGCAAGGCTTCGAGCTCGGCACTTGGATTGCCGCGTCCTATCATGGCCTCGACGTTGGCGGTTCCCACGGCTGCGTCATCGACAATTGCGGGGGGATCCAATGCTTCGGTCGCAACGACTACGGGCAGGCAACGGTACCGAGCTACCTCCGCCACAATCGCTGGAAAGAAGTGAGCGCCGGCACGCTCCACACCTGTGGGCTCACGACGAAGGGCAGCATCCATTGCTGGGGCAACGACTACTTCGGTCAGGCGACTCCGCCAGTCGGCACCGGTTATCAACACATCGACGCGGGGCCGAGTCACACCTGCGCGATCGACAGCGGCGGCAACCCGCGGTGCTGGGGCAACATCACCACGCCACCGCCCGCATCCGTCGTCAACGCGACGGGCATCGCCTCGGGCCACGGCTACGCCTGCGCCGAGTACGACGACCCCAGCCTCCGGACCAAGATCCTGGGTTGCTGGTCGGGAGGATCCGTGGCGCCTTCGCCGTCGCACTTCTTCAGTCTCCTCGGTTCCACCCCACCGCACGGCACGAGCGCCGGCCGCTATCACGCATGCACGCTGCGGGGTAGCCAACTCCTGTGCTGGGGCAGCAACACGTATGGAGAATCCGACGGCAAAGGCCTGCGCGGAGGCAATGACCCGTTCGCCGTTCTCGACGAGGAAGATCCCGCGGGGACCCGAATCTTTCCGGCGTACGCGCCCGGAATGTACGGGTGGACGGCGGTGGCGGCGGGCTACTACCACACCTGCGGGCTGAACAGCGGCTACGCAAATCACATCAGCAGTCCGAGCAACGCATTCTGTTGGGGCAGTGACTCGTTTGGCGAGTCGAGCGGCATTCCGAGCCAGCAGTTCACCGAGCTTTCCGCGGGAGCGTACGTGAGCTGCGGGATCACCAGCGCGAACGACGTGCTGTGCTGGGGCCGAACCGTGGACCTGCCGGCACAGCCCGCACTGCCGACGCAGTGTTTGAGCTACACGCTGCCCTCAAAGCCCACGTTCTAGCCGCATCCGATGTCCAACGAGCTCCGAACGACGGCAGTCGGGTTTGTGTTCAGTCTGCTGCTCTGCGGCTGTGGCGCGTCCCTCGTCACCTCCACTCGAGGTACGAGGGGCGCGGAGGTCGGTGTCGTCAAGTACTTGAACCAGGGCATGGGCGCGGTCATCGATTCCCGCCGCCAGAGCGCGCTGGAGCTGATGCAGCGTGACTGCGGTGGCGCTTACGAGATCGTGTGGGAGCGGAGCTTTGCCGAAGCGATCCACTATCGTCTCATGGGTCCCGACCTGCGCGACTACGGATCCGCGACCGAGAACCAGGACTACTGGTACATCGGCTACGTCTGCGAACATCAGCGCTCGTCGGCGAGGCGCTAGCTTCCTGTGCTACCTTGAGCCGCTCCTTGGCTCTGGAAGAGTTCTTCAAGCTTTCGCAGGTCGTGGCGGTGTCGCTGCTCGCGGGCTGCAACTCCATCATTTGGCCGGATGGGGACCTGGACTTCAGCGGCACGCACGACGCTGCGGCCAGCACCTGTTTGGGCGCGCCCTTCGTCGACGACTTCGAAGCCGGCCCCTCTCCCGCGTTGTGGGACCTGTTCAGCTCCAACGCGACGGTGGACTACGACGGCGGAACGCTCGGCTTGACCTTCGTGCCGACCCCGGCGTTGAACGTGAGCCTGAGGTCGAAGCACGCGCTGGACATGCGTGGCCGTCGCGTGTGGCTTCGAATCGACACGCCGCCGCGGGCAGATACAGGTACCAAGCTGCAGTTTGCGTTGGAAAGCAGCGCGAGTGTCGGCTTCTACATGGAGCTGATCTCGGGTTCTTTGGCAGGCTACCACCGAGCGTCCCAAGCCGACGCTCCGAGCTACGACTTCAACAACGTACCGTTCGATCTCTCCAAGCATGCGTATCTCCAGATCCGCCACGATGGCAGCGAGCTGCACTTCGAGACGTCCGGCGACGGCACTCATTTCATCGAGCAGGGCACGGTGAGCTCTCCGCAGCTCGCCTCCCTGGACGCGATCGACGTTCAGGTCTTCGTTTGGGGTGGCAGCTCCTCGCAGACGGAAGTCGTCCGGCTCGACGCCGTGGGTGGGACCGCGTGCAACTGAGAGTCGTCGCGCTCGCGTTGACGTTGTGCTTCGCCACGAGCGCGCGGGCCCAGACGGCGTCTCAGGCGGAGCAGGCCATCGAGCTCGGGCGCCAAGGCCTCGAAGCGTTCCGACAGGGCCACTACCAAGAAGCTCTCGCTCGTTTTCGCAGCGCCGATGGGCTGTACCATTCTCCCGTCTTCTCTCTTTACATGGCTCGCTGTCTGGTCAAGAGCGCGAAGCTGCTGGAGGCCAAGGCGCTCTATCAGCGAGTGGTTCGCGAGCCCAAGAGTCAAGACGAGCCCGCGCTGTGGAAGGAAGCGCGGGTGGACGCGGCGCGGGAGCTCGACGCCCTGAGCATACGGATCCCGACGCTCTCGATCCGGATCGTGAACGCTCGCCCTGGGCCGCGGACGACGCAGGTGGACGGCAGCGAGATGAAGCCGGGGATCGTGGAGCTGGATCCCGGACCGCACGCAGTGGAAGCGCTGGATGCCAGCGGGCGCCGAGTGAAACGGCAAGTCACGCTGGAAGAAGGACAGAACGCCAGCATCACCTTGGACTTCGGCGCTCCGCCGCCGCCCCCCGCGCCACCACCTGCGCGGCGTGTGATCTCCGAGCCCGTACGCTGGCCGGGGATCGTCGCGCTCAGTGTGGGCGCCGCGGGTATCGGGGTGGGGGCCGTCACGGGTGTTCTGGCGAAGCGCGACGCCGATGCAGTGCTCGACGGGTGCACCGGTTTGAAGTGCCGCCCGGAAGACGAAGACCGTGCCAGCCGTGGGCATACGTTGGGCACCGTGAGCACCGTGAGCTTCGTCGCCGGGGGTGTCTTCGCCGCGACGGGCGCCGCGCTCCTTTTGTGGCCGCCCACGCGCTCGCGGGTTCAGCTGGCGCCGACGGTCGGCGGGGTCATGGCGCGGGGGCGGTTTTGATCGGAATGCCGAAGTCCGAGTCGCGCGTCACGCTCTTGGGCTGAGGCTTGGGCTTCGCCGCGGGGCGGTACGGTGCAGCGCGCTTGGGCTGTGGCGGTGCGGCGACGGCGGTCGTCGTGGGTACCACGACGGGTGCGCTCGTGCTGGGCGCCGCGGGCACGGGCTCGGGGGCTTCTCGCGTCTCCACCTCGGGCTCCGCCGAAGGCATTGCCGTGGCGGGAGCCGGTTCCGCACTGCCGCGCGACACCAGGTACGCCACGGCGACGATCGCAATCATCGCGATGCCGCCCCCCACCAGGCCGGCCCGGCGTCGCGGGCTCGAGCGCGGGCCGAGCGTTGCCCCCGGCAGCGGGCTCGAAGCCACGGGATGGATCGACTCCACCTTGTCGTCGCCAGGGGGCGTCGCCATCGTGGTGGACGAACGCCCCAGCGTCTTCACCGGGCTCCGCGCGCGCCCCGTACTCTCCATGGCGCCATGGCGCCGCGCGATGGCAGCGAAGTCCTGAGCGAACGCCAGCGCGGAGGCATAGCGGTCCTGCGGCTCCCGCGCGAGGGCGCGCAACAGCACGTTGTCGAGCTCGCGCGGCAGTCCGTCCACGCACTCCGAGAGCTTGGGGATCGGATCGCACAGCACCTGACCCATCACGTCCCCCGCGGCTTGCGCGTCGAACAACGGTCGACCCGCGAGCATCTCGAAGGCGACGGCACCGAGGGACCAGATGTCGCTACGTTGATCGAAGGGCGCAGAGCGCACTTGCTCCGGGCTCATGTAGCGCGGCGAGCCTACCGTTTGCCCGGTCGTGGTGGCATCCGCCGTCAGGTCGTCGGCCAGGGCCTTGGCCACGCCAAAGTCCAAGAGCTTCACGACCTCCACGCCGCCTTCTTGCGCCAGGAACACGTTGCTGGGTTTCACGTCGCGGTGGACCACGCCCTCCGCGTGGGCGACCTCCAGCGCCGCTGCGACGCCCGACAGGATCCGCGTCGCCTCGCTCACGCTCGAGACCTGCGTGCGATCCAGCCGGGCGCGAAGATCTTCCCCCTCGAGCAGCTCCATCACCAGGTACGGCGTGTCGTCCTGCACGCCGTAGTCCGAGATGCGCACGATGTTCGGACCGCGCAGCCGCGCCGCCACCTTGGCCTCGCGACGAAAGCGCGCGCGCAGCTCGCTCCCGCGCTCTCCGTGGGCAAAGGTGATGGTCTTCACCGCGACGTCCACGTCCAACTCCACGTGCCGCGCGACCCACACTGCGCCCATGCCGCCATGGGCGAGAACCCGGGTGAGACGATACTTGTCCCCGACGACCTGTCCTGCGGAGAGCCCGAACACGCTGCCGGGAGCATACCAGCTTATCCACGACGGGCACTCTCGACGCGAGGTTCCGCGCCGAACCAACATTCATCGATTCATGTCGGTGGGATTTCGCTTTCGCCTTCGCTTCTTCTTCGGCGCAAAGAGCTCGGCGCCGCAGTGACGGCACTGTTTCGCCTCGGCCTCCACGACTCCGCCGCACGCGCCGCAGGTGGCGGTGTTTGCCACTGCACCGCGCAGCGGGTTTCGGAAGACAAGTACGCCCCCCTAACCCCAGTGCTCACCCGAGTTGGTCCTCTCTCGCAAGCGGCGGCTCAACGACGATCTTTTTATCGGGTGGCTTGTCGATTCGGCGCGGAATCAGCCCGTCGATCGCGGAACGAGCAACGCCAGGGCGCGCCGAAGCAGCTCGAGCTCGCCGATCAGGGGGGATCGGTCGCCCCCCAAT